>NZ_CP045920.1:2400000-3026245 GCF_009660225.1 Pseudactinotalea sp. HY158 | reverse complement strand
ACGAACGGGAGCTGCGCAGCGCCGTCCATACGCGGTGAGTGCGCCGGCGCGTGACCCGCCTCACGCCACCCCCGGGGGGATCTCGTGGGCGGCCGGGCTCGGGCGGCGTTAGTCTGGGGAGGGCCTCGTTGCCGAGGCACGACGTTCATCTGTCGACATTTTCGAGGAGCGAGGCTCAGTGGACCTGTTCGAATACCAGGCGCGTGACGTCTTCGAGAAGCACGGCGTGCCCGTGCTGCGGGGCATCGTCGCAACGACGCCCGAGGAGGCGAAGTCGGCGGCGGCCGAGCTGCTCCCACCCGACGGCGGTGTCGTCGTGGTCAAGGCCCAGGTCAAGACCGGTGGCCGGGGCAAGGCCGGCGGCGTCAAGATCGCGAAGTCCGCGGACGAGGCGGCCGAGCGCGCCGGCGAGATCCTCGGAATGGACATCAAGGGCCACACGGTCCACCGCGTCATGATCGCCGAGGGCGCCGACATCGCCGAGGAGTACTACTTCTCCGTGCTGCTCGACCGGGCCGAGCGCCGCTACCTGGCGATGTGCTCCGTCGAGGGCGGCATGGAGATCGAGCAGCTCGCGGTCGAGCGGCCCGAGGCGCTCGCGAAGGTGGCGATCGACCCGAACGTGGGCATCGACGCCGCCAAGGCCGACGAGATCGTGGCCGCCGCCGGCTTCGACGCCGAGACGGCGCCGAAGGTCGCCGCGGCGATCGTCAAGCTGTGGGGGGTCTACGCGGCCGAGGACGCCACGCTCGTCGAGGTGAACCCCCTCGTCAAGACGGGCGCGGGCGAGATCATCGCCCTCGACGGCAAGGTCACCCTCGACGACAACGCCGAGTTCCGCCAGCCCGAGCACGCCGGCCTGGAGGATTCCGCCGCGGCCGACCCGCTCGAGGCGAAGGCCGCCGAGGCGGGCCTCAACTACGTCAAGCTCGACGGCGCCGTCGGCGTCATCGGCAACGGCGCGGGCCTGGTCATGAGCACCCTCGACGTCGTGGCCTACGCCGGCGAGAAGCACGGCGGCGTCAAGCCCGCCAACTTCCTCGACATCGGCGGCGGCGCGTCCGCCTCCGTCATGGCCGCGGGCCTCGACGTCATCCTCGGCGACCCGCAGGTCAAGAGCGTCTTCGTCAACGTCTTCGGCGGGATCACCGCGTGCGACCAGGTCGCCTCGGGCATCGTGCAGGCCCTCGAGATCCTCGGCGACGCGGCCACCAAGCCGCTCGTCGTGCGCCTCGACGGCAACTCCGTCGACGCCGGCCGGGCGATCCTCGCCGACGCGAACCACCCGCTCGTCACCCTCGTCGACACCATGGACGGCGCCGCCGACAAGGCCGCCGAGCTGGCGAACGCCTGAGTCGCCCGAAGCTAGGAGAACTCAAGACAATGGCAATCTTCCTCAACGACTCCTCGCGCGTCGTCGTCCAGGGCATGACCGGCTCCGAGGGCATGAAGCACACGACCCGGATGCTCGCCTACGGCACGCAGATCGTCGGCGGGGTGAACCCGCGCAAGGCGGGCACGTCCGTCGACTTCGACATCAAGGGCGAGACCCGGGCCGTGCCGGTGTACGGCACGGTGGCCGAGGCCATGGCCGCCACCGGCGCGAACGTCTCGGTCGTGTTCGTGCCGCCGAAGTTCACCCGGTCCGCGGTGGTCGAGGCGATCGAGGCGGGCATGCCGCTCACGGTCATCATCACCGAGGGCGTACCCGTCAAGGACTCCGCGGAGTTCTACAACCTCGCGGCCGAGGCCGGGGTGCGGCTCGTCGGCCCGAACTGCCCGGGCCTCATCAGCCCCGGCCAGTCGAACGTCGGGATCATCCCCGGCGACATCGCCGGTGCGGGCCGCATCGGCCTCGTGTCCAAGTCCGGCACGCTCACCTACCAGCTCATGTACGAGCTGCGCGACTTCGGCTTCTCCTCCGCGATCGGCATCGGCGGCGACCCGGTCATCGGCACCACCCACATCGACGCCCTCGCCGGCTTCGAGGAGGACCCCGACACCGAGGTCATCGTCATGATCGGCGAGATCGGCGGCGACGCCGAGGAGCGGGCGGCCGAGTACATCAAGGCCCACGTGACCAAGCCCGTCGTCGGCTACGTCGCCGGATTCACCGCCCCCGAGGGCAAGACCATGGGCCACGCCGGGGCCATCGTCTCCGGATCCTCCGGCACCGCCCAGGCGAAGAAGGAGGCCCTCGAGGCCGCCGGCGTCAAGGTGGGCAAGACCCCCTCCGAGACCGCCCTGCTCGTGCGGGAGATCCTCGAGGGCTGACCCCGCCCGCGCGATTGCACGACACACCGCCCCGCCGCACCTACGGCGGGGCGGACGTCGTTCACGATAGAGACGATGACTGACACCTCGACGCGCCGCGTCGTCGACCACGACCCGGCCGGCCCCGACTCCCGGTTGCGTGCCCTGTTGCCGCAGCTCTGGCTCCGGGGCGTCCTCGGCGGCGCGGAGGCCGCGCTCGGCTCGTGGCTCGCGATCGTCGTTCCCGCGGTGGCCACCTACGTCGCCACCGCGGCATCGCCCGAACTCGGCTCGGCGAGTTGGATCGAGGCGGCCCGGGCCGGGACCGGCCTGTGGCTGCTCGGCCACGGCGCCACGATCACCCTGGCCGCCGGCGCGGTGAGCATCGTGCCCGTGGGCGTCACCCTGCTGGCCGTGCTCCTCACCTCGGCGTCGCTGCGCCGCGCCCGCCTCGACTCATGGGGGGCGGTCGGCTTCGCCGTGGTCACCTACGCCGTGCTCACGGCGCTGCTCGCCCAGCTCGCCTCCCTCGACGGCGTATGGACGGCGCTCCTCGGCGGGGTGGGCGTGCCCGCCGCCGGCGCGGTGCTGGGCATGCGGGGACGCTACCCGCGCCTCGCGTGGCTCGCGCGGCTGTGGGGCGGGTTCGGGGTCGTGCCCCGGCTCGCGCTGCGCGGCGGAGTGCTGGCCGCGCTCGCGCTGACCGCCGTCGCCACGATCGCCACCCTCGCGAGCGTCGTCGCCGGACTCGACCTCATCACGGCGCTGCACGAGAGCCTGCGCACCGACCCGATCTCGACCGCAGTGACGGTGCTGGTCGACCTGCTGCTCCTGCCCACGCTCATCGTGTGGGCGACCGCGTTCCTCCTCGGGCCCGGGTTCGCCGCCGGCGCCGACACGCTCTTCGCGCCGGGCGAGGTGGTCTCCGGGCCGCTGCCGGCGCTGCCGATCCTCGGGGCGCTGCCCGATCCCGACTCGATGGTGGCGACGCTGCCGATCCTCGGGCTCGCCGGTCTCCTCGTCGGCCTCCTGGGCGGGCTCTGGTTGCACCGGCGCACACGGGAGTTGCCCCTGTGGCAGGTGTGGCTCGTGGCCGCGCTGGCCGCCCTCGTGGCGGCGACGCTGCTCGCGGCGGTGCAGGGGCTGTCGGCCGGTGCCGCCGGACCGGGGCGGATGTCGCACTGGGGAGCCTCCGCGGTCGCGGTGGGGCTGGCCGCGTGGTGGCAGCTCGGCGCCGGGATCGCCGTCCTGGGCACGGTGCTGCACCCTGCGACCGCGGCCGGAGTGCGGGCGGCGGCGGGCTGGCTGCGGATGTGGTGGCGGCAGGTGCGGGGCACCCCCGTCGCCGACTAGTCCGGCGACGGGCTCGGCGACCGCGAAAGGCGCGCGTGCGTCGTCCCTACGCTCGAATCAGGCGAGCGTGATCAGCTCCCCGGGGTGAGGGAGTCGAGCCGCTCCTGCAGGGCCGTGTTGTATTCGTTCACGCATTCGGTCCTGGCCGTGTTGGTGATCGCGAGCTGCAGGCACTCCTGCTTGGCCACCTCGATCGGCCACAGCACCACGCGTGAGGTGCCCGCGAGCGTGAGCAGCAGCGCCAGCACGATGCCCATGATCGCCATCGGAGTGAGGAGGTTGCGGGTCGAGATCTTCCGGCTGCGGATGATCGCGCGGACCCCGAGCCAGATCGTGGCCACGCCGAGCACCGGGGTCGCCGCGCCGACCGGCAGCGGGAGCTGGGAGGCGAGGAAGGTTCCCAGCATCGCGGCGCCGAACCAGGCGAGCGAGCGACCCAGCTCCTTGAGCTGTTCCTTGTCGGGCAGCTCGGGCATTCCCTGCCGCGGGCCGTTCGGCTCGCCCGGCCGCTGAGACTCGGCGGGCCGGCGTGGTTCGGGCGCCCGCGGCGGCGGGGTCGGCGCGCCGTGCTTCGGGGCCGCGTAGGGGTTCCGGGCGGGCTCGTTGCGCTCGTCCTCGGACGAGTCGTCGCTGCTCGCGCTCACGTCTCACCGTGCTTTCGTCGGCTCGTCGGGGCATCGCCGGTTCCGACGATCGGCCGGTTCCGGCCGGTTCCAGTCTCGCAGACCCCCGGCGGGGGGAAGAAATCGTGCGCCGGGGGAGGATGCCGGTAGGCTCACCTGCCGTGAGTGCACGCGTCGTGGTCCTGGTCTCCGGTGGCGGATCGAACCTGGAGGCGCTCATCGACGCGGCCCGGGTGGAGGGGTACGGCGCCCGGATCGTCGCAGTCGGCGCCGACCGGGACTGCGGCGGGCTCGAGCTCGCGGCCGCCGCCGGGATCCCCACCTTCGTCACGCGCGTCGGTGATGCGGCCGACCGGGTGGAGTGGGACCGCTCGCTCACGGCAAGGGTCGCCGCGTTCAACCCCGACCTGGTCATCAGCGCCGGCTTCCTCAAGCTCGTGGGGGCCGAGTTCCTCGCGGAGTTCGGCGGCCGGTTCCTCAACACGCACAACACCCTGCTGCCCGCGTTCCCCGGCATCCACGGCCCGCGGGACGCGCTCGAGTACGGCGTCAAGCTCACCGGGGCGACCCTCTTCATCGTCGACGCAGGCATCGACACCGGCGTGATCGTCGCCCAGGTCGCCGTCCCGGTGGCCGACGACGACACCGTCGAGACCCTGACCGAGCGGATCAAGGTCGCCGAGCGCGCCCAGCTCGTGGACCACCTCGGCCGGCTGTGCCGCGACGGCTGGCGCATCGAGGGGCGCCGGGTCGTGCTCGGCGCCGGCTGACGCCCGACAAGCCGAACGACCCGATACGCCGAACGAGCGGCCCCCGCGGGGTGCCGCTCGTTCGGTGTGGGGCCGGGCGATCCGCCGATCAGGCGGATCGGCGGCGACTTCGGAGCACGAGCACCGCGCCCGCGACCGCGAGGGCCGCCGACAGCAGCGCGATCGTGCCGACCGCCGTGCCGGTGTCGGGCAGCTCCCCGCCCGGGGTCTGAGGCGGCGCCTGGTCCGCGCCGGCCGCGGCCCCGGCGGATCCCGTCGGGTCGGCCGGAACGGTCGGGTCGGTCGGCACGGTCGGGTCGGTCGGGCCCGCCGATCCCGACCCTGCGTCGGTGCCGCTGCCGGCGCCGTCACTGTCGCCGGTATCGGGATTGCCACCGTCGCTGTCGCTCCCACCGGTATCCGAGCCGTCGCCGTCGGTGCCGTCACTCTCGTCCACGTCGACCGTGATCGTGGCCGCCACCGCGAGGGGGGTGGCGGGGTCGGTCTGGGTGAGGCCGTCGGGGAGGGCGAAGACGGCGATGGCGGCATGATCGCCCGCCCGGTGGCCGTCATAGTCCGCGATGGTCCAGGTGAGGTCGACGGTGTGGGTGCCGCCGTCGCTGTCGGTGACGGTCGTGGTCGCGGGTAGGGCGGCGAGGGCGTCGGCCTCGGAGGTGCCGTAGGCGACGGTGACGCCCTCGACCCCGGTGATCGTGGCGATCGTCGGCGACGCCGCCGGTTCGGGCAGGTCGATCCGCGGCGCGGGCACGTCGAGCACGAAGAACGGATCGGCCCCGGACGCGTTCGGGCCCACGGCGAACCGTGCGGGCGGCGCGACGAAGCCCGCGGAGACGTCGTCGGCGGTCACCGTGTACACCGCGGTGGAACAGATCGGGTCGGCTCCGGGAGCCAGGGCGCCGTAGCGGCAGTTCGGGGTCTCGGTGATGTGGAAGCCGCTGAAGTCACCCTCGATCGGCACGAGCGCGACCGTCGCGTTCGTCGTGTTCGAGTACTGGAATCGATATGTGAGCTGCGTGCCCGCCACGATCTCCGCGGGCGCGGGAGGGTTCCAGGCGCCGAGATTGGTCGCGTGAATGCCCAGGTTGACCCGGGGGCCCGCGATGACCAATTCCTGGATCGGATCCGTGGCCGGGTTCTGGGCGATGTTCTCGTCGTCCACGGCCCAGGTCTGGCCCAGATCGACGTACCCGCGGTCCAGATCCGCCTGCGTGACGACGTACTCGGCCGTGCAGTCGTAGCCGAAGCCCGGTTCCATGCCGACGTAGCGACAACCCGGGTACAGTCCCCGCCACTCGCCGGCACGCGGGACGGCGTCGAGGGTCTCGTCGGAGGTGTTCTCGACGTGGGCCGCGACCGGGATCCGGTCGCCGACCGCGTACGAGGCGGCCGGCTCGCCGGCGAGGGTGAGCGAGATGTCCAGGAGCGGCTCCCGACCGACCCGGCGGGCCTCGAATTCGGCCACCGAGATCCACTTGTCGGCGGTGTCGCCGTAGGTGCTCACGGCCTCGACCCGCACGTAGCGAGTCGATTCACCGCCGAAGTACACGCGCCTCGGGTCCGAATTCGCGGGCCACGTGCCCGTGCTGTGCTCGGTGAGGGAGTCGGCGTCCGTTCCGCTGAGGATGCGGTACCGGCCGATCGTGCCATTGAGGCCGTCGGCGCGGGGCACCAGGGTGATGTAGGCGAGATCCTGGGCATCGCCCAGGTCGACCGTGAAGCCGCCCGGGACCTCGGTGTCGTCCGTGCCGGTGTACCACGCGGTGTGATACAGCGTTCCGGTGTCACCGTCGAACATGCTCTCCGGCCCATGGCCGGGCTGCGGCGTCGACGAGGCGGAGGCCGTGAATGCCGACTGCGGGATCGCGGTCGAGGCGATCTGTCCGTCCTGGAGCTGCACCGGCAGGGTCAGGGGCGAATCGATGCTCGTCCCGCCCGCGGTGTAGGCGGCGGTGACGTGGAGGTCGCCCGGGTCCACGAACTCCCCGATCGTGACCGGCACGGTGATCGTCGCCTGCGCGCCGGCCGCGATGGCCGGCACCGGGACGTCGGCCGCGGTCACCTCGAGCGTTCCGTCGATGCTCAGACTTCCGGCGGGCAGGTCGCCGGCCGGTCCGAGGTTGCCGATGGTCAGGTCGATGCTGTCGTCGCCGCGGTGGAGCGCGCGGTCGGCCGCGGTGATCGTGACCCCGGCGGCGTCGAGCCAGGCCCAGGTGAATCGGGCGAATTGGATGTTCTGGCCGCCCGGCTCGTACAGCAGGCCGATGGATCCGTCGGCGAGCGTCGTCAAGGTCGAGTAGGACATTCCACCCGGCTCGAACACCTTCGCGTCGGGCCAGGTCTGCCCGTCGTCGTAGGAGACCCGGATCGTGCCGTTCGAGCGGCTCGTGGCGTTCGCGTTGGAGAAGAGCAGCACCTTCGCCTCGTCGCTGCCCTGGTCCGCGTTCAGGAACGCACGGATGATCGAGGCGTTGTTGCGCGGGTCGGGAAGGTTCGTGTCGAACACGGGATCGGTGTAGGTCTCGCCGCCGTCGGAGGAGTAGGCGATCCAGCGGCCGCCGCTCCGGCCGGAGGAACGGGAGTTGAGCATGACTCGGCCGTCGGAGAGCTCGACCACCTTGTTCTCGTCGAGGTTCGGGCCCACCGGGGCGCCGGCGTGCCACGTGGCCCCGTGGTCGTCGGAGTAGAGCGAGACCGCGTACATGCCGCCGCCCCTGCTCAGGTCCCGGACCGTGTACTGCTGGATCAGCCGGCCGGCGTACTCGCCGTATCGCAGTTGAATGCCCTCACCGGAGGCGGCGAACCGGCCGTTGAACACCTCGCCCGCGCCTCCCGGGTCGAGCGCTCCGGTCACCTCGACCGGCTCGGACCAGGTCTGGCCGCCGTCGCGGGAGGAGATGTAGACGGCGTCCATCACCTGGCGCTCGTTCGCCGGCGGGTTCGAGCCGCCCTGGTGCCAGCCCCAGTCATGGGACATGACGAAGAACGTGAAGATCTCCCCGGTCTCCCGGTCGACCACGAAGGACGGATCGGAGAACCCGAGCTTGTCGGGGTCGCCGTGGCCCTGGGCGATCGTCCGCTGCGCGGACCAGGTCTCGCCGTGGTCGTCGGAGGTGCGCAGCACGATCGAGTTCGGATTGGGGGCGTCGCCGCAGCCGCCCGGTCGCCCGTCCCAGGCGGCCAGGACGGTGCCGTCGCCCGCCGTCGTCAGGGCGGGGATCCGGTAGCACGTGAAGCCCTCGCTGCCTCCCGTGGCCAGGCGCTGGTCCGCGTAGCTCGCCGGGAGGGTCGTGTCGACGTCCCACGGGCCGCCCGCGGGGTCGCCGGGGTCGCCGGGGTCGGCGAACGCCGCGGGGGCGAGACCGATGAGGCTCAGCGCGAATGCGGCGCCGGCCGCGGCAGCTCGTCGGGAGCGCCGGAAAAACACAGCCATTGTGACTCCAGGTGGATCGACGGTGAACCCCTCAGATGCTACATAGTATGTCTGACCTTGTGAACTGATGTTCAAGTTGTGAGAGTGGCCGTCGGAGGCGGCATGCCGGGTCGGGTCGGACGCGGCCCTAGCATGACGGGATGACCATCTCGGGGGAGCCGGAGGAGCGACTCGACCGGCGACGCCTGCTCGTGCTCGCGCGTCAACACGCGCGCCAGGGGCGACGGCGGGTCCGGTCCGCGGCCCTGCCCGTGCTCGTCGCGGCCGTCGCGGCGGGCGTCGCCTGGGCGGTCGCCCACTACGGCCTCGGTCACGAGCAGCCGTTCTTCGCGCCGATCGCCGCGTGGGTGTGCCTCGGCTTCAGCCCGAGTCGGCAGATCCGCAAGGTCGCCGAATTGGCGATCGGGGTGACCCTCGGCGTCGCCCTCGGCGAGCTCATCGCCGCCGGGCTCGGAACCGGGCCCGTGCAGATCGTCGTGGTCATTCTCGTCGCCGCGCTCCTGGCCCGATTCGTCGACCGCGGCGCGATGCTCACCGTGCAGGCCGGCGTGCAGGGGATCGTCATCGTCGCCCTGCCCGTCATCAGCGCCACGGGCGGGGCCGCCGGACGGTGGCTCGACGCCCTCATCGGGGGCGGCTTCGCCCTCCTCGTGGCCGCGCTGACCCCCGGGGACGCCCGGCGGCGTGCCCGTCAGCTCGCCCGTGCGAGCACGAGCGACCTGGCCCAGCTGCTGCGCCTGCTCGCCCGTGGCGTGGCCACCGGTGACGAGCAGCCGATCCGGGACGCGCTCATCGCGGGGCGCGCCACGCAGGGCGTGCTCGACGAATGGTCCGAGGTTGTGCGCAACGCCCGCCAGTCCGTACGGATCTCCCCGGCCTCGCGGCACTATCAGCCCGAACTCGCCGACCTGCAGCACGCGAACCTCTTCGCCGACCGCGCGATGAGGAACGCCCGCGTGATCGCCCGCCGCGGCGTGACCGCGATGAGCGCCGGCGGCGACGAGCGGATCTCAGCCTGGCTCACCCGGATCGCCGAGGGAACCGAGGAGCTCGGCCGGGCCCTCGGATCGGGAACGAGCACCCTGCCGGCCCGCGAGACGCTCGCCGGGGTCGCCGGCCGGCTCGCGCCCCAGCGCTTCGACGAGGCGGGCTGGCGGCTCCAGACCCTCGTGATCATCATGCGCTCGCTCACCGTCGACCTCCTCCAGGCGACCGGCCTCAGCTCCCAGAGCGCCACCGCGCTCCTCGCCCGCGACGAGCCCCCGCCGGCCGACTGACCGGGGCCCCGCCGGGGAGTTGTTACGATGGGACCGGCCGCGACTGGCGTTGAGGTGGAGCACCACCTGGGAGCGGCCACGACCTGACCTCCGATGCGAGCCGATCGCCTGGGCCGCGGTGGACCACCGAACCGGTGCCACACCTATCCTTGGAGTCTCGTCGTGTCCGACCGCCTACCCATCCGCCGCGCCCTCGTCTCCGTCTACGACAAGACCGGCCTGGCCGCACTCGCGGCCGGCCTGCACGAGGCCGGCGTCGAGATCGTCTCCACCGGGTCGACCGCCCAGGCCATCGCCGCGGCCGGTGTTCCCGTCACCGGTGTCGAGGACGTGACCGGCTTCCCCGAATGCCTCGACGGCCGGGTCAAGACCCTCCACCCGAAGATCCACGCCGGCATCCTCGCCGACCGGCGCCTGCCTGAGCACGTGCGCCGGCTCGAGGAGCTCGGGGTCGCCCCGTTCGACCTCGTGGTGGTCAACCTCTACCCCTTCGCCGACACGGTCGCCTCCGGCGCCGAGGTCGAGGACTGCATCGAGAAGATCGACATCGGCGGCCCGTCCATGGTGCGTGCAGCGGCGAAGAACCACGCGAGCGTGGCCGTCGTCGTGGACCCGACCCGGTACGAGGCGGTGCTCGCGGCGGTGACCGCCGGCGGCTTCGACTCGCGCGACCGGGCGGGCCTCGCCGTCGACGCGTTCCGCCACACCGCCACCTACGACGTGGCCGTGGCCACGTGGCTCGGCACGGTCGTGGCCCCGGACGACGAGGGCACCGGCTTCCCGGGCTGGAAGGGTGCGACCTGGGAGCGCTCGCGCGTGCTGCGCTACGGCGAGAACCCGCACCAGGGCGCGGCCCTGTACACGGATGCCCGCGGCGGGGGACTGGCTGGCGCGACCCAGCTCCACGGCAAGGAGATGAGCTACAACAACTACGTCGACGCCGACGCCGCCTGGCGCGCCGCGCACGACCACGGCGACACCCCGACCGTCGCCGTCATCAAGCACGCCAACCCGTGCGGGGTCGCCGTGGGGGAGACGATCGCCCAGGCGCACGCGCGGGCGCACGCGACCGATCCGGTCTCCGCGTTCGGTGGCGTGATCGCCGCGAACGCCGTCGTGACCGAGGAGATGGCCGACCAGGTCGCCGGCGTGTTCACCGAGGTCGTGCTCGCGCCCGGCTATGAGCCGGCGGCGCTCGAGATCCTCTCCCGCAAGAAGAACATCCGCATCCTCACGGTCGCCGGCAGTGCCGCGCTGGCCGGGGCGGCCGTGGCCGAGCGTGAGATCGCGGGCGGGCTGCTGAGCCAGCAGGTCGACCGGATCGACGCCGCGGGGGACGACCCCGCGAACTGGACCCTCGCCGCCGGCGCGGCCGCAGACGAGGCCACCCTCGCCGACCTCGCGTTCGCCTGGCGGGCCGTGCGGTCGGTCAAGTCGAACGCGATCCTGCTCGCCGCCGGCGGCGCCGCGGTCGGCGTGGGGATGGGGCAGGTGAACCGCGTCGACTCGTGCCGGCTCGCGGTCGAGCGGGCGGGGGAGCGGGCGAGTGGCTCCGTGGCCGCCTCCGACGCGTTCTTCCCCTTCGCCGACGGCGCGCAGGTGCTCATGGACGCCGGGGTGCGGGCGATCGTCCAGCCCGGCGGCTCCGTACGCGATCAGGAGGTCGTCGACGCGGCCACGGCCGCCGGGGTGACCATGTACCTGACCGGCACGCGTCACTTCGCGCACTGACCCCGGGCGTCGCGCGCCGACGCCGGCAGCGGCCCCGAGCCCGCCGACCGGGGTGGCTCGGGGTCGCTACGTCAGGGCCTTGCGGAGCTGGACGGCCGGGTCGGTGGCCAGGTCCAGGTCGATTCTCGGGTAGTCCTCGCCGGCGCGCTGGAACGCCTTGCGCACCGCCGAGGTGTCCCGGGGGGAGTCGGCCACGATCGCGCCCACGAGCCGGTTCTCGCGGATCTGCAGCAGCGTCCAGCCGGCGCCCGGATCCCCGCGCAGCACCTCGGTGCCGCCTGGCCCCGCGAGGTCCCCGATCCGCTCGAGGTGGTGGCCGAACTGGTCCGAGAACACCTCCGGGGCCAGCAGGTTCGGCGCGGGCTCCGCGCGCTCCGGGCCGAGGATCCCCGCGGCCACACCGGCCGGATCGCGCAGCGCCGAGAACCAGTGGCCGCCGGCGAGCGGGCCGTGCCGGGGGTGGTCGCGGAGCGCGACGTCGCCCACCGCCCAGACCCGCGGCGTATCCGCGCCGGTGGCCTCGACCGTTGCGTCGCGCGGGGACACCCGGCCGTCGACGGTGACCGGCACGAAACCGCGCTCGGTCACCGGAATCCCGGAGCCGGCGAGCCAGTCGGTATTCGGTCGCACCCCGGTCGCGGCGAGCACCGCATCGGCCTCGATGTCGCCGTCCCCGGTGCGCACGATCGCGCGCAGGCCGGCGCCCGTGCCGCCCGCCGGGTCGACTGCGTGCACGGGGGTGTCGGTGCGCAGGTCCACCTCGGCGGCCTCGTGCCAGGCCCGGGTGTAGTCCCCGGCGCGGACGCCGATGTGGTCGGCCAGCGGCGCCGGCCCGGCCTCGAACACCGTGACCTCGTGGCCCGCCGCGGCCGCCTGCCCGGCGACCTCCGATCCGATCCAGCCGGCGCCGATGATCGCGAGGCGCGCCGGGGCGGCGAGTGCCGCGCGCAGCAGCGCCGCGTCCTCGAGCGTGTGCAGCGTGAGCGGCTCGGGCCAGCGACGAACCGGCGCCGACCCCATGGCCAGCACGACCGCACTCGCCTCGAGGCGAGCGCCGTCGTCCATGATCACGACCGACTCGGCCCCCGGCTCGAGGCGGGCGGCGCGGCCGGTGATCACCCGATCGGCCACGTCGGCCAAGGCGGTGCCCAGGTCGTCGGCGAGCCAGAGCGGCTCGGCGCGGGTGAGCAGCTCGGAGGACAAGGGCGGGCGATCGTACGGCGGATGCGGTTCGTCGCCGATCACGACCACCTCGCCGTCGTATCCGCGCTCCCGTAGTTCCGTTGCGGTGCGCAGTCCCGCGAGGCCGGCGCCGACGATCACAATCCGATTCACTCCTCCAACCTAGTCCGGCTCGATCCAGTTGGTGAGCGTCACGAGCCCGGCCGGCAGCCGCGCGAGCGCCGCGGAGATCGGCTCGGTCGGGGCGTGAACAGTGCGCAGGAGCAGGCCCACATCGCCGTGAGCGGTGATTCCCCTGCCGCTCGCGACGACGTCCGGCTCGGGGATGAGGTCGAGCAGCGCGCGCGCCTCGACCTCCTCGTCCCCGCTCCAGCGCGCGGGAGTGAGGACGACGGCGCTCACCCCGAGCGGGTCGACCCGCTCGAGCTCCTCCCGAACGCCGCCCCCGGTCACCACCACGACCAGCACCCGCACCCCGCGGGCGAGGCTGATGCGCGTGCGGTCGCGGATCCGGCCGGCGGCGAGCAACTCGTCGAGGGCGGCGGTCAGTCGCGGTGACGTGGGATCGGCGCCCGGTGACACGAGGCCGGGGTCGATCCGGCGGCGCAGCCCGCGCAGGACGTTCGCCGGGTGCGGATCGGCCAGTTCGGCGGGATCGCAGGGGCGGACCGCCGTGGCCACGAGGCCGTCCGGTGTGAGGCGGGCCGACACCTGCACCGGCAGCTCCGCGGCCGAGGCCGGCAGGTCGCCGGCGAGCCGGATGCTGCGGTTGCCGACGAACGGCTCGTGTAACGGGCGCGTGCCGGAACCGGGCGCGAGGCGCCCCCGGGCGCGAACCCGGAGCCCGAGGACTCCGCGATGCGCATCGGTCATGAACCGCACGCGGGAATGGTCGACGCATCCGCGGCCGGCGCTGCGGGGAGGATGGCCCGGAGATCTCGACCGGCGAGTGGGATGCGCCACGTGGCGCCGATGCGCAAGAGCGCCGTGACCAGGGCCGCGGGCACATGCCGACCCAGCTGAGGCGTCCTACTCGAGTGCCACATCGTCCGTCTCCCTTCTCAGGTCGCCCATCGTGTCACTCCTCGTTCTGTGGCGACCGGTGTGTGCGCGCCATGCTGGACCAGGGCGTCGACACCGGCGGTATCCTGGCCCGTGATGAGCACCGACCCCGTCACCCTCGCGCGCGGCCGGACGGCCGTCCTGTGGCTCGCGGTCGCGGGCGTGGTCGTGATGATCGCCGCCTCGTTCACGCTCGGGGCGCGGACCGGCATCTCGATCCTCGGCGCGGAGCTGCTCGTGCTCGCCGCGGTGCGGGCGTGTACGTCGTGGGCGGACCGGATCGCCTCCCGGTCGCGCTCGTTCGACGTCGTGCTGCTCGCCGGGATCGGCGTCGCGATCCTCGTGCTCGGGCTCACCGCCGACAACGTCTGAGGCGCGTTCGGCCCCGAATGGTGGATACGGCCCCTGGAGAGGCCGAATGAGGGGCCGCATCCACCGGTCGGCGGTTTATTTCGTGAGCGCCTCGATGATGCCGTTGAGAGTGGTCGAGGGGCGCATGACGGCGGCGACCTTCTCCTCGTCCGGCAGGTAGTAGCCGCCGATGTCGGCCGGCTTGCCCTGCACGGCGAGCAGTTCGGAGGTGATCGTCTCCTCGTTCTCGGTCAGCGCGCGGGCGACCGGGGCGAACAGCTCGGCCAGTTCGGCGTCGCCCGTCTGGGCGGCGAGCTCCTTGGCCCAGTACTGGGCAAGGTAGAAGTGGCTGCCCCGGTTGTCGGTCGTGCCGAGCCTGCGCCCGGGCGAGCGGTTCTCCTCGAGGAACGTGCCGGTGGCCGCATCGAGGGTGTCGGCCAGCACCTGGGCGCGGGCGTTGCCCGTCGTCTTCGCCAGGTGCTCGAAGGAGACCGCCAGCGCCAGGAACTCCCCGAGGGAGTCCCAGCGCAGGTAGTCCTCGGCCACGAGCTGGGCGACGTGCTTCGGCGCGGAGCCGCCCGCGCCGGTCTCGAAGAGCCCGCCGCCGGCGATGAGCGGCACAATCGAGAGCATCTTGGCGCTCGTGCCGAGCTCGAGGATCGGGAACAGGTCGGTCAGGTAGTCGCGCAGTACGTTTCCGGTGACCGAGATCGTGTCGAGCCCCGCCCGGATCCGCTCGACCGAGAGCCGCGTGGCCTCGATCGGGGAGAGGATGCGGATGTCGAGCCCGGCGGTGTCGTGGGTGGGCAGGTAGTCGTTCACCTTGGCGATGAGGTTGGCGTCGTGCGCCCGGTTCTCGTCGAGCCAGAACACGATCGGGTCGCCCGTGGCGCGGCCGCGGTCGACCGCGAGCTTGACCCAGTCGCGCACCGGGATGTCCTTGGTCTGGCAGGCGCGCCAGATGTCGCCGGCGTTCACGTCGTGCTGCATGAGCACCGTGCCCGCCGAGTCGAGCACCGCGACGACCCCGGCGGCCGGGATCTCGAAGGTCTTGTCGTGGCTGCCGTACTCCTCGGCCTTGGCGGCCATGAGCCCGACGTTCGGGACCGTGCCCATCGTGGCCGGGTCGTAGGCGCCGTGGGTGCGGCAGTCCTCGATCACGGCCTGGTAGACCCCGGCGTAGGAGGAGTCGGGGATCACCGCGAGGGTGTCGGCCTGGCCGCCGTCGGGGCCCCACATCTTCCCGGAGGTGCGGATCATCGCCGGCATCGAGGCGTCGATGATGATGTCCGAGGGCACGTGCAGGTTCGTGATGCCCCGGTCCGAGTCGACCATCGCCAGGTCGGGGCCGTCGGCCAGTGACTGTTCGAACGCCGCCCGGATCTCGGTCGCCTTCGCCTGGTCGTCCAGGGCGTCGAGACCGGCGAAGATCGCGGCGAGCCCGTCGTTCGGGCTCAGGCCCGCGGCCGCGAGGTCGTCGCCATGGGCGGCGAACACGCCCGAGAAGTAGGCGCGCACGGCGTGGCCGAAGATGATCGGGTCGGAGACCTTCATCATCGTGGCCTTGAGGTGCACGGACAGCAGGACCCCGGCCTCGGCGGCGCGTTGCACCTGGGCGGCGAGGAAGGATTCGAGAGCTGCGGCGTCCATGCGGGTGGCGTCGACGATCTCGCCGGCGAGCACCGGGATCGCCTCCTTGAGCACGGTCACGGTGCCGTCGGCGCCGCGCAGCTCGACGCGCAGGGTGTCGTCGGCGGCGAGGACGACCGACTGCTCGCTCGAGGCGAAGTCGTCGGTGCCCATCGTGGCCACGTTCGTGCGCGAGTCCGGGCTCCAGGCGCCCATCGAGTGCGGGTGATTGCGGGCGTAGTTCTTGACCGAGGCGGGCGCGCGGCGGTCGGAGTTGCCCTCGCGCAGCACCGGGTTGACGGCCGATCCCATGACCTTGCCGTAGCGGGCGCGCACGTCGCGCTCGGCGTCGGTGGCGGGGGAGTCGGGGAAGTTCGGGAGGTCGTAACCGGCCCGCTGCAGCTCGGCGACCGCGGCCTTGAGCTGGGGCACCGACGCCGAGATGTTCGGCAGCTTGATGATGTTGGCGCCCGGGTGCTTGGCGAGCTCGCCCAGCTCGGCGAGGGCGTCGCCCACCTGCTGCTCGGGCGTGAGGCGCTCCGGGAAGTGGGCGAGGATGCGCCCCGCGAGCGAGATGTCGCGCGTGGCCACCTCGACACCCGCGCTGCCCGCGAAGGCCCGGATGATCGGCAGGAACGAGGAGGTCGCCAGCGCCGGGGCCTCATCGGTGTGGGTGTAGATGATCGTCGACTCTGTCACGAAGACTCCTGGTGGTCGGCTATAGGATTGCTTGACATCAAGATATCTCACGCGGGACTACCGGGTCCGGCCGTGTGATGCAATCGTGGGTGACCGCACCTCCCGGGCGACCGCCGTCACTCCCGGCCCATGCACTCGTCGATAGGAGCTCGACATGACCACCCCCGTCAATGTCACCGTCACCGGCGCCGCCGGCCAGATCGGCTACGCGCTGCTGTTCCGGATCGCCTCCGGTCAGCTGCTCGGCCCGGACACCCCGGTCCGGCTGCGGCTGCTGGAGATCCCGCCGGCCGTCAAGGCCGCTGAGGGCACCGCGATGGAGCTCGACGACTGCGCCTTCCCGCTGCTCGCCGGCATCGACATCGTGGACAACCCCTCCGACGGCTTCGCGGGCACGAACGTGGCGCTGCTCGTGGGCGCCCGTCCGCGCGGAGCGGGCATGGAGCGTGCCGACCTGCTCGAGGCGAACGGCGGCATCTTCGCCCCGCAGGGCAAGGCGATCAACGACGGTGCTGCCGAGGATATTCGGGTGCTCGTCGTGGGCAACCCGGCGAACACGAACGCCCTCATCGCCGCCTCGCACGCCCCCGACGTGCCCGCGGACCGCTTCACCGCGATGACCCGACTCGACCACAACCGCGCCCTCTCCCAGCTCGCGGCGAAGACCGGTGCCGGCGTGGCCGACATCAAGAACCTGACGATCTGGGGCAACCACTCCGCGAGCCAGTACCCGGACGTCTTCCACGCCACGGTCGGCGGGCGCCCTGCTGCGGACCTGGTCGCCGAGTCCTGGCTCGCCGAGGAGTTCATCCCCACGGTGGCGAAGCGCGGCGCGGCGATCATCGCGGCCCGGGGCGCCTCCTCGGCCGCCTCGGCCGCGAACGCCGCGATCGACCACGTGCGCGACTGGGTGCTCGGCACCCCGGCGGACTCCTGGACCTCGGCCGCGGTGGTCTCCGACGGCTCCTACGGCGTGCCCGAGGGGCTCATCTCCTCCTTCCCGGTGCGTTCCGCCAGCGGCGCCTGGGAGATCGTCCAGGGCCTCGAGGTGGGCGACTTCTCCCGCGCCCGGATCGACGCCTCCGTGGCCGAGCTCGGCCAGGAGCGGGACGCGGTGCGCGGGCTCGGGCTCATCTGAGTCGAGCCGGTTGCGGGCCTCGCCCGCAGGCGTATGGACGGCGGGGCTCACCTTCGGGTGGGTCCCGCCGTTCGCGCGTGGTCGTCGCGGTGCCGGTGCTCGGGTAGCATCGTCTGACATCGATGTCAGGTGTCGATGTGGAACAGACCTGATCAAAGGAGCTTCCGAGTATGTCGATTCGTAGTACTAGTCGACCCATCGGCCGCAGGCGGCCGACATCCGGGTCGGTGTGGCGCGGGCGGGTCCTGGGCACGGGCGCGACGCTCGCGCTCGTGGCGACCGCCGCCGTCGCCCCCGCGACGGCCGAACCGGGCGCCGACTGGGAGGCCGGGGAACCGCTCGACCTCACCCAGTACGTCGACCCGCACATCGGCACCGCGGTCTCCTCGACCAGCGGCTACGCCGGCAACGTGAGCCCCGGGGCCAAGGTCCCGTTCGGTATGGTCACCTTCGGCCCGGACATGTCCCGGAGCAACTACAACGGGTCGGGCGGCTACATCCTGCCGGCAAGCGCCACCTCCGGGCGGATCAACTTCTTCAGCCTCACCCACATCAACGGGCCCGGCTGCCCGGGCCAGGGCGTCGTCGGCATGCTGCCGCGCACCGACGCCACCTCGGTCACGAACGCCGCCGGCGCTCCGCAGCAGGCTGCCGAGTTCCAGACCGCGAACGAGTCCGCCGCTCCGGGCGCCTACTCCGTCACGCTCGACAGCGGCGTGGAGGTCGAGCTCGGTGCCACGACCCGCACCGGGGTCGCCACCTTCACCTACCCGGACGCCGACTCCGCGTACTTCTCGCTCGACACCCGCCTCAACGCCAACTCGAACGCGCGCAACGACGCCGGAAAGATCTCGCCCGAGAACGTCTCGCTCGAGGTGTCCGAGGACGGAACGGTGCTCACCGGCAAGACGGTCGCCCCGGCCTTCTGCACCCCGTGGGGCACCCCGTACAACTCGAACGTCTACTTCTACGCCGAGCTCGACCGCACGCTCGAGGCTCAGGACGACACCGACGACACGGAGGGTGCGGAGTCCACGGTCAACACCGTGGTCGACGGCTCGACCGTGCTCCAGTACGACGTTCCGGCCGACGACCCCACGCTCACGCTGCGCGTGGGCATCTCCTCGGTCTCCATCGCCAACGCCGAGGAGAACCTCGCGGCCGAGGCGCCCACCGCCACCCTCGATCAGGTGCGTGCGCAGGCCGACGACCTGTGGAACGAGCGCCTCAACACCGTGCAGGTCGACCGTGCCGCCGATCCGGACGCGCTGACCGAAGAGCAGCGGGATGAGCTCGTGAAGTTCTACACCTCGCTGTACCGGGCCCTCGGCTCGCCGACGGTCTACTCCGATGTGAACGGCGAGTTCCGCAGCATGGAGGCCCCCGAGCTGCTGAGCGGCGAGCCCGACCGCGGAGGCTACGTGCAGGAGCGCGAGACCGTGAACGTCTCCGACTACGACTACACCAAGGCGAACGGCGAGACCGGCGGCTACGACACCCATTACTCGAGCCTGTCGTTCTGGGACACCTACCGCACCCAGGCCCAGCTGCTCGCGCTCCTCGCGCCGGACGTGGCGAGCGACGTGGCGCAGTCCACGATCGTCGACGGCCTGCAGTGCGGCGCGCTGCCGCACTGGGTGGACGCGAGCGACGACTCGACGCCCATGTCCGGCGACAACGCTCTCCCGGTGATCGCCGCCACGTACGCGTTCGGCGCACGCGACTTCGACCTGGCCGCCGCGGCCCGGTTCGTCAGCCAGTCCTCGTTCGACGAGACGAGCGCCTGCAACGGCAACGCGAGCTTCGCGGGGATGGCCGACTACCTCGAGACCGGCTACTACCCCGAGGGCGACTGGACGAGCGCGAACATCGAGCGCTACAACAGCGACTACGCGGCCGCCGAGTTCCTCGCGGCGGTGCGTGACGTCGTCGCCGACGACGTCACGATCACGGACGACCAGGTCGACGTGCTCTACGACCGCGCCGGCTGGTGGACGACCATCCTCGACCCCGAGACGGACACGCTGCGCTCGCGCGTGGCACCGACTGAGCCCGGCGTCCCGGGCGAATTCGGCACGGGAACCTTCCACGAGTCCACGGAGCCGAACTACTTCTGGTCCTTCGCGCACGCCTGGGACGGCCTGATCGAGGGCATCGGCGGGAACGAGGCGGCGATCGACCGACTCGACGCGCTGTTCTCCATGGACGACGAGCTGACCGCGACCCCGACGCTGGCCGAGCTCAACGGCGGTCAGGACGCCGACACGTTCTACATGGGAAACGAGCCGAGCTACCAGGCGCCCTGGGCCTACAACTGGGCCGGAAAGCCGGCGGGCACGCAGTACGTGATCAGCCAGCTGCGGACCACCGCGTTCGGCACCGACCGGGACGGCATGCCCGGCAACGACGACCTCGGGGTGCAGTCGGCCTGGTACGTGTTCGCCTCGCTCGGCCTCTTCCCGGTCGTTCCCTCCGAGGCCGGGCTGGCGATCTCGTCGCCGATGTTCCCCGCCGCCACGGTGTGGCTCGACGGGAAGCCGGTGCGGATCACGACCGATTCCGATCCGGCCGCCGCCCCCTTCATCGAGACGATGACCGTGGACGGCAACGCCTACGGCCGCAGCTGGATGAAGGCCGAGACCCTCGCGAACGCGAGTGAGATCTCGTTCGGGCTGAGCTCGACGCCCACGACCTGGGCCGCCGATGTCCACCCGAGCGATGCGGCCGCCACGACCACGGGCCTCGAGCTGTCCGCGACCACGATCAAGGCCGGCGCATCGGCCACGGCAACCGTCACGGTCGACTCCGCCGATCTGACCGTTCCGCAGGGAACCATCGAACTCCGCGTCGACGGCACGGTCGTTGCGGAGGCCCCGATCGGGGCCGAGACCGGCACGATCGAGATCCCCTTGACGGTGCCCGCGGAGACGCCGGCCTCGACGGTCTCGGTGACGGCGGCATTCGTGCCGTCCGACCCGACGTTCCTCGAGCCGTCCGCCTCCGAGCCGGTCGCACTCGAGGTCACGCCGGCACCGGGCCCCACGCCGGAGCCGACGGATGAGCCGACCGACGAGCCGACGGACACCCCGACGGACGCCCCGACGGACACCCCGACGGGTGACCAGGATGGCCTCGACGAGCTGCCCGACACCGGTATCACGGTGACGGCGTGGATCGTCGCGGCCCTCCTGCTCGCCGCGGGCGGACTCGTGCTCCGGCGTCGCCAGTCGGCCTGATCGCCGGTCCGACGAACCCCGGCCCCACCGGGCGTGCTCACAAGGCGCGCCCGGTGGGGCTTCGCCGTTCTCACCGCCTGTGCGGGGAAATTCGTTGGTGCCGTGCCCCGGCGATGTTCCCCGCAGTCGTGGTGCCGCGGCCCGGCACTGGCGGGGTACCGGGCGGCTGCTGCAACTCCTCTGTGCCCAGACTGCACCGTGATGCATCGCTGTCCACAGCTCCGCCCTCATCACGTGCGCGGTCATCGCCTCGCGTTGCCTCCTGGTGTCATGACCACACCCAGGAATCTCAAGACCGCCCCGTTCGAGGATGCCTTGGACGCCGCGAGCCCTCACGGCGAACCGCCACCCCCGTCGCCTCCGGCTCGAGCCCGCCGCCGGCAGAGCGAGGCGGACGCGGCGGGCCTGTTTCGCACCCAGCACGGACTCATCGCCCGTGGGCAGGTGCTCGCCACCGGCCTCACCGACGAACACATCCGGCACCGGCTGGCGCTCGGGCTCTGGGTGCGCGTGTATTCGGGTGTCTACTGCCTCGCCGGCACCCGTCGGACCCGGCTATGTCGATGTGTCGCGGCGCTCCTGTATTGCGGACCGAACGCGTATCTGAGTCACGACACGGCGGCCTACGAACTCGGCCTCATCTATCGCCCGTACTCTGCGACCATCCATGTCACGCTGCCGCATTCCACGCGCGTCCGCGCACAGACGGGATTGAAGATCCATCGCACCCGGCTCCCGGCCGAGCCGCGCCGCACATCGACGGGGCTGGTCGTGGCCGATCCGGTCCGCACTCTCGTCGACCTGGCCGCGACGTTGAGCAGCCGTGACCTGCAGGCAGTCCTGCACGATGGCATCTTCAAGAAGATCGTCACACTGAATGCCTTGTACGACGGCCTCTCCGAGCCCAGACACGTGCCCGGATTCAGCCCGATGAGGCGCGAGATCGAGGTCTTCGATCGGGAATCCGATTCGGGTCGGGAGGCGGAGGCCGGACGGCTCTTTCGTCGCGCCGGGATGTCCTTCATCAGGCGATATGAGGTGTGGGGCGACGAGGGCGGGCACGCAATCCTCGATTTCGCGCACGTGCCGCTCAAGCTGGATGTCGAGATCGACGGGGCCGCCTATCACGCGGACCCGGCAGCGCAGGCGCGTGATCGCGAACGCGACCGAATGCTCATTCGGCTCGGCTGGCAGGTGCTGAGGATCCCCGCCACCGACGTGCGCACCCGGCCCGACGACGTTGTGGAACTCGTTCGGGCGGCGCTCGCGCAGCGCCCTACGTGTCAGGCTGAGTTGAGACCAGGTCCTCATAGCAAGTATGACTCGTAGGGTGAGACTAGGAACGATCCGATGATGATGCCGAACGCGTTGAAGATGATGAACGAGAACAGTCAGGAGGACCCCGCCGGGGCTGGTCCCCGGGCCGGTGGCCCGAAGCGGCGACGGTTCACCCCGGCGCAGAAGCTCGCCCATGTCCAGGCCTACGAGCAGGCCCTGGCCGACGGGGACGCGGGAGCGTACCTGCGCCGCGAGGGGCTGCACTCGGCCTCCATCAGCGAGTGGCGGCGGCTGCGTGATGCGGGCGTCCTCGAGGGCAAGGAGCCCGGTCAGGCGGTCGGTCGCCCGAACCGGGAGCAGGCCGAGATCGGACGGCTGCGCAGGCAGTTGGAGGTGACCCAGAACGAGTTGGACCAGACCCGTACTGCCCTGGAGATCATGGGAAAAACACACACCGCTCTTGGAGCAGATCTCCAAGAGCGCGCAGGACGGGCACGGGCCCACGAAGCGCTGATGGCCACCCACGAGGAGCTCACCGGTGCCGGCATCACCACCCGTGAGGCGGCACGCCTGACGGGCATCTCCCGGGCCACGGCCGCTCGCCACGGCAAGGCCCGCCCGGCGCCGACCCCACTTGATCGGGCCGATCCGGTCAATAGGCTCTCGTGTGCCGAGCGCGAGGTCGTGTTGGAGGTCCTGGATAGCCCGGAATTCGTTGACTCCACGCCGATGCAGGTCTACGCCACATTGCTCGAACGAGGGGTCTACCTGTGCTCGGTGTCCACGATGTACCGGATCCTGCGTGAGGACGACCAGGTAGTCGATCGTCGCCGGCAGGCCCGTCACCCCGCCCGGACGGTCCCCGAGCTCGTGGCCACCGGCCCCGGCCAGGTCTATACGTGGGACATCACGAAACTGCCCGGACCGGCCAAGGGCGTCTACTACGACGCCTACGTCATGCTCGACATCTACTCGCGCTATATCGTCGGGGCCATCGTCCACGCCCGTGAAAGTGGCCCGCTGGCCGAGGAGATGATGCGCGAGGTCTTCGGCATCCACGGCATCCCCCACGTCGTCCACGCCGACCGCGGCACCTCGATGACCTCGAAATCGGTCGCTGTACTGCTGGAGGACCTGCAGGTAGTCCGTTCACACTCACGCCCGCGGGTCTCGAACGACAACCCGTACTCGGAATCACTGTTCAAGACCGCCAAGTACAGCCCCACGTTCCCCGACCGGTTCGGATCCCTGGACGATGCCCGCGCCTGGATGGCCGAGTTCACCGAGTGGTACAACCACGAACACCACCATTCCGGGATCGGGCTCCACACCCCCGCAGACGTCCACTACGGCCACGCCGATCAGATCGCGACCGACCGTCAGGCCACCCTCGCCGCCGCGCGCGCTGCCCACCCCCAACGCTTCTCGACCAACCACGCCCCGAAGATCCTCGACCTACCCACAGCGGCCTGGATCAACCAGCCCGACGATGAACACGACCAATCGACCAAGGAGGACTCGAACCCGGCCTACGAACAGGCCGCATAACAGGGCACTGGCCTCGTACACCTTGACAACTTCCGGCGCGCCGGAATCCACGGCATCGACGACCGAGCGGCCGGCTGATGGTCGACACAGGATCGCGGGGAAAGTAGCTGTGCCTGCGCAACGACGAGCTTCCCCAGCTTCACGACGCCGGGCCGATGCGGCCGCACCTGGGGAAAGAAGCTGTGCCACCGCAACGGCGAGTCTCCCCGCGAGGTGGGCAGGGCGAGGTGGGGAAAGAAGCTGTGCCACCGCAACGTGTTATGTCGCAGGACATCGGTGACAGTTCTGCATCAGGACATCGGTGACAGTTCGAGGGGTCTTGGTGGTGACACTTCAGCGGGTTTGATGAGCGGATGCCTGCGAATGAGCCTGTTGATGCCCGTGTCCGTCTGGCGATTGCGAGGTGGCCCGATGATGCGCCGCGTGGGGCGGTGACGACGTTCTGTCTTGAGCACGACATTTCGCGCAAGACGTTCTACGTGCTGCGGGCACGGGCCCGTCGCCAGGGGCAGGCTGCTGTGTTGGAGCCCCGCTCGCGGCGCCCGGCGACGTCTCCGACGCGGATCGATGAGGACACCAAGCAGCGAGCCCTGGACGTGCGTGCCGCGCTCGAGGCCTCGGGCCTGGACCACGGTCCTGTGAGCGTGCATGACAAGTTGGTCGCGATGGGCTTGACCTCCCCGTCGACGGCGTCGTTGGCGCGGATCTTCCGGGACAAGGGTGTCGCCCGGGTCGAGCCGAAGAAGCGACCACGGGCCGCCTACCGGCGGTTTGTGTACCCGGCACCGAACGCGTGCTGGCAACTGGACGCGACCGAGTACGTCCTTACTGGTGGACGCAAATGTGTGATCTTCCAACTCGAGGACGACCACAGTCGGCTCGCGGTCGCCTCCCACGTCGCGGCCGCCGAGACCAGCGACGCCGCGATCGCCGTGGTGGAGAAGGGGATCGCCGCCCGTGGCGTGCCACAGCGCCTACTGACCGATAACGGTGTGGCCCTCAACCCCTCGAGGCGTGGCTGGCAGGGCCGACTCGTCGAATACGTCACCTCCCTGGGGGTGGAGGCGATCACCGGCAAGCCCTACAAACCGACCACCCAGGGCAAGAACGAGCGATTCCACCAGACCCTGTTCCGGTTCCTGGACAAGCAGCCGATCGCGTCCTCACTGCCCGAGCTGCAGGCACAGGTCGATGTCTTCGACCGGATCTACAACACCGAGCGTGGCCATCAGGGCCTACCGGGGCGCATCACCCCGCAGCGCGCATGGGACGCGACCGCGGTAGCCGAGCCTCCCAAGCCGAAGGTCTCCTACATCGAGCCACTCCTGCCCGATCCGCGCGGGATCGCCGGGCAGGGAGCCATCGCCGCGTCCATCGGCGAGACGCCACCCCCAACAGAGCCACCACTGGCCCGGCGTGCCGTCGCCGCCCGGGGTAGCCGCCTCCTGGTGATCCGGCCCACGGGTAGCGCCAAGATCCGCGGAATCGAGTTCCAGATCAGCAGCCGACTGGCCGGCCAGAGCGTCCTCGCCACCTGGGACGAGACCACCGTCGGCTTCGTAGACCAGCACGGCGAGACCCTCGCCTGCTAGCGGACATGCCAACCTCCTTGTAGACGGACACGGACTTCCCTGCTGATGGACAGTTGATCTCCCTGTCTGTGGCCATGGGATCGGGCCGTGTCGGTCCCGGCGAAAGCGGCCCTCCGGGGATGTGCTCGAGGTCTTCAACCACCACGAGTAGTCCACCGGAGGGACGCATGAAGAAGTCTGACAGGGAGATCATGGAAATTCTGGAGGCGTACGACGCCACACAGAGTGCGCACTCGGCCGCGCAACTGGCCGGGGTGGACCCCAAGACGGTGCGGCGGTACGTCGCCGCCCGTGATCAGGGCCGTGCGGTCACCGGCGCGGGCCGCCGGCCGCGGATGATCGATGAGCACATGCCCAAGATCGAGGAGTGGGTCGAGCGCGGCAACGGCAAGGTCCGCGCTGACGTTATCCACGGCCGGCTCGTCGCTGTGGGGTTCACAGGGACCGAGCGGACCACCCGGCGGGCTGTCGCCGAGGTCAAGGCCGCGTGGCGGGCCGGGCACCGGCGCAGCTATCGGCCGTGGATCACCGAGCCGGGGCTGTGGCTTCAGTTCGACTGGGGCGAGGGCTCGCGAGTGCCCGGGCCCGATGGGAAGCCGCGACGGACGTGGCTGTTTTGCGCCTGGCTGGCCTGGTCACGTTTCCGGGTGGTCATTCCGGTGTGGGACCAGACGCTGCCGACGCTGATCGCGTGCCTGGATGCCACGCTGCGCCGCCTGGGCGGGGTGCCCAGCTACATCTTGACCGACAACGCCAAGACGGTCAGCGTCGAGCACGTCGCCGGCGTGGCGGTACGCCATCCGCAGATCGTGCAGGTCGCCCGCCACTACGGCAGCCAGGTGCACACGTGCGTGCCCTACGACCCGGAGTCCAAGGGCGGCACGGAGTCCACGGTCCGGTTGGCCAAGGCTGACATCGTGCCTACCGGCGCGAACCTGCGCGAGCAGTATTCCTCCTTCGCGCAGTTGGAACAGGCGTGCGAGGAGTTCATGACCAAGGTCAACAACCGCAAGCACCGCGAGTCCGCGCGGTTACCGGCCGAGGCGCTGATCGAGGAGCGGGCTCGGTTGCACATGCTGCCGGCCGCGCCGCACACGATGGCGCTGGGAGAGACCCGCAGCGTAGGCACCGATCAGACCATACGGTTCGGGTCGGTGCGCTACTCCACCCCGCCGGGGCTGGTCGAGGAGGAAGTGTGGGTGCGGGCCGCGGGGGCCGAGTTGATCATCGTCGCCGACCTAGACGCGCTGCCGCTCGTGCCGGACTGGGCCACCGATCGTCGTGGGCTAGTTGAGGTCGCCCGTCACCGCCTGTCCACGCCGGGCAACCCGCGTATCGACCTGGCGCACTACCCCGACCACCCGCAGGAGCCCGATGGTGCGCCCCGACCGCCGAAACCACGAGCCCGCAACGCCGCGGAGGAGGAGTTCCTCGCGCTGGGGCGGGGTGCCTACGACTGGCTGATCGAGGCCTCCGCGGCCGGGGCAGTGCGCATCCGCGCCAAAATGGCCGACGCCGTACAGCTGGCCACCCTCGTCGGCCGCGAGGGCGTGGACGCCGCCCTGGGCGTGGCCGCGGCCGCCGGCCGCTTCGGCGAGGGCGACCTGGCCGCCATCGTCGACCACCAGGCCGTTGGGGCGACCGCGACCGACCTGGTCGTCGCTGACGAAGCCCACTCGGCCCAGCCCGGCACCACTGCCTGGGCGAACTTCACCACCAGCAAGGAGACCACCCGATGAGTCCGACCGCCGTGACCACGACGACAACGCCGGCAGCGCCACCGCTGCCCAGCGACCTGGAGCAGGCCATGCGACGGATGCGCCTGCCCTACCTGCGCGCCGCCGCCCCCGATGTTCTGGCGACGGCGAAGTCCCAACGGTGGGATCCCGCCGAGATCCTGCGGGTGCTACTGGCCGAAGAAGTGCGCGGCCGCGACGAGGCCACCAAGACCGCCCGCCGCAAGGCCGCCGGGCTGCCCGCCGGCAAGACCCTGCACTCCTGGCGCGAGCACGACTCGTCCATCCCGGCCCCGACCCAGTCCGCGCTGGCCACCCTGGAATGGATCCACCACCGCGAGAACCTGGCGATCAGCGGCCCCTCGGGCACCGGCAAGACCCACTTCGTCGAGGCCCTGGCGCACAAGGCCATCGACGAAGGAATGCCCGTTGCCTGGTTCACCCTGGAATCGCTGACCACAGCCATCAGCCGCGCCACCGTCGACGGGTCGATCAGCAAGGTCCTGGCCAAGATCACCCGCGCCGAGCTCGTCGTCATCGATGACATCGGCATGCTGCCCGCCGGACAGGCCGCCGCCGAGGCCTTCTACCGCCTCGTCGACGCCACCTACGAACGCCGCAGCCTCGCGGTCACCAGCAACATCCACCCCGCCGGGTTCGACACGATCATGCCCAAGACCCTGGCGACCGCCACCGTCGACCGGCTCCTGCACCACGCCCACGTAATCGTGACCGAGGGCACCTCACAACGACTGACCGAAGCGACCAACGGACGCGGGGTGATCCCCTTGACCTGACAACCCGGGGAGATCAACTGACCGCAGGCAGGGAGATGAACTGTCCGTCAGCAGGGAACCCACATGTCCGCCCACAGGGATGTCCCACTGTCCCTTGACACTCGCCGAGCACCTCTGGCCGCCCAAGGGCATCACCTACGTCAGCAACAACCACTCCCTCCTCCACCCCCGCACCACCACCATCAACGATGAACCGTCACCGACGTCCTGATACATCAAACGTCACCGATGTCCTGATGCAGAACTGTCACCCATGTCCCGATACAAGACAGTGCCACCGCAACGGCGAGTTTCCCCGCAGGGGGCGGGGAGGGGCAAGCCCGCCCTCAGGGCTGGAGCACCTCGAACGTGGCGGCGTACCGGCAGCCGAGGCGCTCACCGGCGGCGGTCGCACCAGCGTCCAGGAAGCCGGCCGGGTCGAAGCCGCCGAGGCCCTCGATATAGGCGGCGTGTGCGCGGAGCGAGTCGAGCCCGACCTCGAATGTGGCGCTGATGTCGACGGCGTGCCCCGCGGCGGGTGAGCCGGGCAGCCAGACCTGGCGGACGCCGTCCCAACGCTCGAGCCCGCCACCCGCATCGGGGAAGATCCACCGGTTCCCGGCGTCGCGCACGGCGTCGACACTCGCGCGGCCCACGGCGATGTGGTCGGCCTGATTGAGCAGCCCGCCGGGCCAGGTCTCCCGGTAGCTGTTCGTCATCACGATCTGCGGGCGCAGCCGCCGGATCTGCTCGCACAGCGCCGCCCGCAACTCGAGCGAGTGCTCGAGCGTGCCGTCCGGTCGGCGCAGGAAGATCACGTCCTCGACGCCGACGATTCGGCACGAGTCGACCTGCTCGCGCTCCCGCAGCGGTCCCGCCCGATCGGGTGCCATCGAGTCGATGCCCGCCTCGCCCGAGGTGACCATGACGTACGTGATGTGCTTGCCCTGCGCGGTCCAGCGGGCGATCGCCCCGGCGGCGCCGAACTCCATGTCGTCCGGGTGCGCCACGATCGCGACGGCGCGCTCCCAGTCCTCGTCGAGTGGTTGCAGTTCCATGCCACTCACCGTAGGCGACGGAGCGGGCCGGCTACCGGAACACGACCGTGCGGTGTGCGTCGAGCAGCACCCGGTGCTCGGCGTGCCAGCGCACGGCCCGGGCGAGCACCCGGCGCTCGACGTCCTGACCGAGCCGCATGAGTTCGGTCGGGTCCTCCGCGTGCGTGACCCGCTCGACGTCCTGCTCGATGATCGGGCCCTCGTCCAGGTCGGCCGTCGCATAGTGCGCGGTCGCTCCGATGAGCTTGACCCCGCGGGCGTGCGCCTGGGCGTAGGGCCGGGCGCCCTTGAACGAGGGCAGGAACGAGTGGTGGATGTTGATGATCCGCCCGGGCAGGGCACGACACAGGTCGTCCGAGAGGATCTGCATGTACCGGGCCATGACCACGAGCTCGGCGTCCAGCTCGGCGGTGAGCTCGAGCAGCCGGTTCTCCGCCTCGGCCTTCGTCGCCTTCGTCACGGGGATGTGATGGAACGGCACGCCGTAGAATTCGGCGATCGGCGCGAGGGTCGTGTGGTTCGAGACGACGGCCACGATGTCGGTCGGCAGCCCGGTCGAGCGCTGTCGGAAGAGCAGGTCGGTGAGGCAGTGCGCCGTGGTCGAGACCATGACGATCGTGCGCATCGCCCGGCCCACCCGGTCGAGGGTCCAGGTCATCCCGAACGAGGAGGCCACCGGCTCGAGCACCGACCGCAGCGGCCCCTCGCCCGCACCGGACTCGACCTGGACCCGCATGAAGAACAGCCCGGACTCCGGATCGCCGAACTGCTGTGACTCGGTGATGTTGCCGCCGATCCCGGCCACGGCACCGGCCACGGCATGGACGATCCCGGGGCGGTCGGGGCAGGAGAGGGTGAGGACCCACTGGGGTGCGCTGTCAGTCACAACGGCCAGGGTAGCCGCCCGGCCCGACATCGTCTCACCCACGGCGCTGCGCCGTGCGCCGGGGGAGTCCGAAGTGCAAGGATGGGGTCATGAGCGAAGACCTGCGGATCGACCTGGTCGAACAATCCTGCGCCGGCGAGCTGCTGACGGTGCGCCGGGCCGCGTTCGTGACCGAGGCCCAGCTGTACGGAGACCCGAACATCCCCTCCCTCACGCAGACCCTGGCGGAGCTCGAGGCCGATCTCGATCGTGCCGACGTCGTCACGCTCGGGGCGTGGACCGGCTCGCGGCTCGTGGGCTCCGTGCGCGTGGGCCTCGAGGAGGACCGGGCGCTGCTCGGCCGCCTCGCCGTGGTTCCGGACCTGCAGGGCCAGGGGATCGGCACCCAGCTCCTCATGGCCGTGCTCCACTACCTGCCCGAGGACACGAAGGAGGTCTGGGTCTTCACCGGCCAGGACTCCAAGCAGAACCTCGCGATGTACGACAAGCACGGCTTCGAGCACCAGTACGACCAGAACGCCGGCGATCTCACCTACGCCTACCTGCGCAAGATCCTTGGCGACGGGCCGGATGAGGCGCAGACTGAACACGAGGTCGACTCCGCCTCCTGACCCCGGCACCGACGATGGGGAAGGATTTCATGCACGCGCTCACTACGCGCCACGCCCTCGCGGCCGGCGCCCTGGCCGCGGCGCTGCTCGCATCGCTGAGCGGCTGTGAGAGTGGGGACGACGGCGGCTCGCCCACCCCGCCCGCGTCACCGCCGGCCTCGGTCACGCCGAGCGAGCCGGGGCCGAACGAGTCGGCGCCCACGGGCTCGCAGAGCGATACCGCGAGCCCGACGTCCACCCCGACGCCCACCCCGACACGGAGTGAGACCGGCGGGACCGATGCGCCCATCCCGACCGACGCCGCCGACTACGCCGACGCCCTGATCGTCGCCTGGGGGTCGGGGGATCACGACCGGATGGTCGAGCTCGCCACCCCCGAGGTGGTCGAGGAGCTCACCGGTCATGCCGATCCGGGCGGCCCGCACTGGGATCGGGTCGGCGAGGACTCCGGGGCCGGATCCACCTTCGTGCGGTACGAGGACACGAGCACCGGGGAGACCGTCGAATTGCGAGTCGAACTCCAGGCGGCCGGTCAGGGGCGGGAGCACGCCGTCGCCGAGGTGAAGTTCGGCTGAGGCGGAGCGCGCCGGTCAGTCGGTCAGCCGGGCCTCGACCCGGTCGACCTTCTCGGTCAGCTGATTCGTGAAGCCGGGCCGGATGTCGGCCTTGAGCACGAGTCCGACCCGCGGGGAGCCCTCGCCGGCCGCGTCGAGGGCCGCCTTGACCACGGCCATGACCTCGTCCCATTCGCCCTCGATCGTGGTGAACATGGCGGTGGTCTCGTTCGGCAGGCCGGAGTCGCGGATGACCCGGACGGCCTTGGCCACCGCGTCGCTCACGCCCCCGGTCTCGTCGCCGGCGGAGGGGCTGATACTGATCGCTACGAGCATGCGTCCAGCCTAGATGAGTAATTCCAAGGGGTCAGTGGTCGTAGGCGGTCAGTGAGCGGCGGATGGGCTGGCCGGTACGGTCGTTGTGCCAGATGGCGGCGGTCAGGGCCAGGATGCGTTGCAGGATGCGGATCAGGACACCGGCGGGGGTGCGGCCTTGGTGGCGTTCGAGGTCGAGTTGGCCCTTGAAGGTATCGAAGATCGATTCGATGGTCTGGCGCAGTGGTTTGAAGAACCGTGCACCCGGGCGCGGTTTCTCGCCCTTGCGTGCTGGGCGCAGCAGTTCGATGTCGTGGTCGGCGAGGTCGGTCTCGAACTGGTGGCCGAAGTAGTTCTTGTCACCGATCAGGATCGATCGGGCGCGTCCGGCCAGGGACTGGTCGGTCTGCAGGAGTTCCAGGACCACGGTGCGTTCATCGGCCTTGGCGCCGGTGATCGCGAACGCAATGGGCAGTCCATGGACGGTGGCGATCATGTGCAGGCGTAGTCCCCAGAAGTAGCGGGAGTGGCTGGCGCAGTAGCCGTACTGGGCCCAGCCGGCCAGGTCCGAGCGGTGCACGGTCTCCCTGGAGCGGGCGCATTCGATGGGGGTGGAGTCGACCAGGAGGACGTCGTCGTCGTACACGGAGGTCTGGGATGCCAGCGCCCGGATCAGCCATGCCACGGTCCCGACCAGGGCACGCAGGCGCTTGTTGTAGCCCGATTGACGCGGAATGTAGGGGAACATGGCGTGCAGGTGCGTGTGGGCGTACCGGAGCCAGCGGGTCTCGTTGGTATGGCCCAGCAGTGCCTGCATCACCGCCAACGTGATCAGCTCGGCGTCGCTGATCTGCGGTGCCAGGCCCACCAACGGCCGCAACGGGCATTCTTCGGGATGGGCCTTCAGTAGGTCATCGGTCGTGACGTACAGTTCAGTTGCGAGGGTGTCCAGGTCGGCGTCCACGGCGAACCTCCACGTTCGGCGATTGGGGTAACAACGCCGATCCTGGACACTTTCTCGCTCACCGCGCAGCCGCCGCGCCGCCCACACCCCTTGGAATTACTCATCTAGTGACCGTTCCCGCGTCCGGCCACGGCCGGTGGGCGGCGATCGCATATCGGATCGCCGCCGGTTCCTTGTACACTGGCATCATCGCGACTGGCGCAGAGGTGGATCACCACCGGGGAGCGATGCCAAGGAGTTCGTGGTCGCCCGCCTGGGCCACGGAATCGACTGAGACCGACCGAGATCGATCGACATCCGTCGACACCGTCGAGACCCGTACTTGGAGAACCCGTGACGCAAGAAGCCGCCGCCAACATGCCCCTGGCCGAGCTCGATCCCGAGATCGCCGCCGTGCTCGAGGGGGAGCTCGTCCGCCAGCGCGACACCCTCGAGATGATCGCCTCGGAGAACTTCGTTCCCCGCGCCGTGCTCCAGGCCCAGGGGTCGGTGCTGACGAACAAGTACGCCGAGGGCTACCCCGGCCGCCGCTACTACGGTGGCTGCGAGCAGGTCGACATCGCCGAGTCGCTCGCGATCGAGCGCGCGAAGTCCCTCTTCGGCGCCGACTACGCGAACGTCCAGCCGCACTCGGGTGCGACCGCGAACGCCGCCGTGCTCCACGCCCTCATCAAGCCGGGCGACAAGATCCTCGGCCTCTCGCTCGCGCACGGCGGGCACCTGACCCACGGCATGAAGATCAACTTCTCCGGCAAGCTGTACGACGTCGCCGCCTACGGCGTGGCCGAGGACACCCACCTGATCGACTACGACGCGCTGCGTGCCCGCGCCATCGAGGAGCAGCCGAAGGTCATCATCGCCGGCTGGTCGGCCTACCCCCGCCACCTCGACTTCGAGGCGTTCCGCTCGATCGCGGACGAGGTCGGCGCCTACCTGTGGACCGACATGGCCCACTTCGCGGGTCTCGTGGCCGCCGGTCTGCACCCGAACCCGGTACCGTTCTCGGACGTCACCTCGACCACCGTGCACAAGACGCTCGGCGGCCCCCGCTCGGGCCTCATCCTCTCCCGCGACGGTGAGACGTTCGGCAAGAAGCTCGACTCGGCCGTCTTCCCGGGCCAGCAGGGCGGTCCGCTCATGCACGTCGTGGCGGCGAAGGCCACGGCCCTCAAGGTCGCGGCCGGCGCGGACTTCCGCGAGCGGCAGGCCCGCACGATCTCGGGCGCGCGGATCATCGCCGACCGGTTGCTCGCGGAGGACGTGAAGAAGGCGGGCGTGTCCGTCGTCTCCGGTGGTACCGACGTCCACCTTGTGCTCGTGGACCTGCGCCACTCCGACCTCGACGGCCAGCAGGCCGAGGACCTCCTGCACGCGGCCGGCATCACGGTCAACCGCAACGCCGTGCCGTTCGACCCGCGCCCGCCCCGGGTCACCTCCGGCCTGCGGATCGGCACCCCGGCGCTCGCCTCCCGCGGCTTCGGCGACGAGGAGTTCACCGAGGTCGCCGACATCATCGCGGGGCTGCTCGCGACCGGCGCGGGCGCCGACGTCGAGGCGGCCAAGGCCCGCGTGGCCAAGCTGACCGGCGCGTTCCCGCTCTACCCCGGCCTGCAGCAGTGAGTGCTCGAATGCTGCCGGGCGGCCCGGTCGCGGACGCGGTCCTCGCCGGCCTCGCGCCCCGGATCGCCGCGCTCACCGCGGCTGGGCACACCCCGGGCCTGGGCACGATCCTCGTCGGCTCCGACTCCGCCTCCGCCGGGTACATCCGGATGAAGCAGACCAAGGCCACCGAGCTCGGGTTCACCGCGCCGCACATCCATCTCGGGGACGACGCCACGCAGGCCGATGTGCTCGCCGCGGTCGCCGACATGAACGAGGCGAGCGACGTGGACGCCGTGCTCATCCAGCACCCGACCCCGCCGCAGATCGACTTCGACGCCGCCCTGCTCGCCCTCGACCCCGATAAGGACGTCGACGGCCTGCACCCGGTGAACATGGGCCGCCTCGCCCTGGGGATGCCCGGGCCGGTCCCGTGCACGCCCGCGGGCATCGAGGCGATCCTCGCCCACTACGAGATCGAGGTCTCCGGGCGCCACGTCGTCATCCTCGGCCGGGGCACGACGCTCGGCCGGCCGCTCGCGCTGCTGCTCTCGCAGAAACGTCCGACCGCGAACGCCGCGGTGACCGTCGTCCACACGGGCGTGCCCGACTGGGCCGACTACACCCGCCGCGCCGACATCGTCATCGCCGCCGCGGGCGTGCCCGGCATCCTCCAGCCCGAGCACCTGACCCCGGGCGTCACCGTCATCGGCGGCGGCGTCCGCTACGAGGGGCGCAGGCTCCTGCCGGACGTCGACGAGGCCTGCGAGCAGGTCGCCGGCGCGATCACCCCGCGGATCGGGGGGGTCGGCCCGACGACCATCGCCATGCTCTTCAAGAACGCGGTCGAGGCCGCGGAACGCCGGGCGGGCCTGGCGGCCTGAGCTCAGCCGTTCACAACGACCTTGTGGTCGGGAATCGCGCGATTCCCGACCACAAGGTCGTTCTCGACGAGTGATTCGACTCAGCGCCGCAGCGCCCGTTTCGCCAGCGAGTTCCCGAGCCACTGCACGAGCTGGACGATGATCACGATGATCACCACGACGGTCGCGGTCACGGCCCAGTCGTACTGCTGGTAGCCGTACACGATCGCGACGTCGCCGAGCCCACCGGCGCCGAGGTACCCGCCGATCGCCGACATGTCGAGCACGCCGACGAACAGGAACGTGTACCCGAGGATGAGCGGGGCGAGCGCCTCGGGGATGAGCACGGTGAGGATGATCCGCAGCGGCGAGGCGCCCATCGCGCGCGCCGCCTCGACCACGCCCGGGTCGATCGACAGCAGGTTCTGCTCCACGAGCCGGGAGAACACGAACGCGGCCATGAAGCACATCGCGAACGTGAACGCCTCGATCCCGATGATCCGCCCGGTCACCAGCTTGGTCAGCGGCCCGAGCGCCACGAGGAAGATGAGGAACGGGATCGGCCGCACGATGTTCACGCCCAGGTTGAGGATCGTGAAGGTGGCCCGGTTCGCGAGCAGGTTCCCGCTGCGCGTCACGTACAGCCCGATCCCGAGCGCGAGTCCGACGACGCCGCCCGCGGCGAGGGTGATGAGGACCATGTAGGCCGTCTGCCCGAGGGCCTCGAGCAGCAGCGGCGCCATGTCGCCGGCCGTCACGGGCGCACCTCCGATGCTCCGGAACCGCTTGTGGACGACGTCGCTCCCCAGTCCTCGACGTCCGTCAGTCCGCGCAGCTCGGCCACGGCCCCGGCCACGCCGGGCCCGGTCAGCTCGTAGGTGAGCGAACCGGACGGCCGTCCGGACACCTCCGTGATGCCGCCGTAGACGAGGGTGGCGGCCACGTCGTGCCGGCCGAGGACCGACTGGAGGCGAACGCTCGAGCGAGTCTCGTCGTCCACACCGAGCGTGAGAAGCCGACCCGTGTGGCGGGCGCGCAGCCGCTCGACCACCTCGGCCGAGGGCCGGTCGCGCCGGGTGGAGGCGACGAACGTGCGGGTCATGGGCGCCCGCGGGCGCGTGAACACGTCGTAGGTGGGGCCGGTCTCGACCACGCGGCCCGAGTCCATGACCGCCACCCGGTCGCAGATCGCGCGCACGACGTCCATCTCGTGGGTGATGACGACGACCGTGATGCCCAGCTCGGCGTTGACCCGTTGCAGCAGGGAGAGCACGTCGGCGGTCGTCTCCGGGTCGAGCGCACTGGTGGGCTCGTCGGCGAGCAGGATCCGCGGGCTGGTCGCGAGCGCCCGGGCGATGCCCACGCGCTGCTTCTGGCCACCGGAGAGCTTCGCGGGATACGCGCGTGCCTTGTCGGACAGCCCCACGAACTCGAGCAGCTCGGCCACCCGCGCCCGGCGCCGGGCCCGCGGCCAGCCCGCTACCTCGAGCGGATAGGCCACGTTCGCGGCGACGGTGCGCGAGCCGAGCAGGTTGAAGTGCTGGAAGATCATGCCGATCCCGGCCCGGACCCCGCGCAGCCGCGTCTCGCTCAGCGGCGAGAGCGGCTCGCCGGCGACGGTGAGCTCGCCGGCATCGTGCCGCTCGAGGGCGTTGATGAGTCGCACGAGGGTGCTCTTGCCCGCCCCCGAGTGGCCGATGACCCCGAAGATCTCCCCGGCGTGGATCTCGAGGGAGACCTCGTCGACGGCGCGCAGTGCGCCGAAGGACTTGCTCACGCGCTCGAGGCGGATGATGGTGTCGGTCATGGCTGGGCGACTCAGCCGTCGATGTCGGTCTGCAGCCCGGTCAGGATGTCCGCCAGCGCGGCCGGGGCCTTGTCGAGGAAGGCCGCGGTGCCGCCGGCGACCTCCTGCACGCCGGCCTCGACGGTCGCGTCGTGGTAGATCTCGGCGAGCTTGGCGAAGGTCGGGTTGTCGGCGTCGCCGGCCCGGGCCGCCCAGATGTTGATGTAGGGGGCGGCGGCGTCGGACTCGGGGTCGTCGGAGAAGAGCGCGTCGTCGGCGCTCAGGCCGGCCTTGCCCACGAAGTCGTTGTTGATGATCGAGGCGTCGACGTCCTCGAGCGCGAGCGGGGTCTGGGCGGCGTCGACGGGGGTGACGCTCACCCGGGAGGAGTCGAGCACGTCGCTCGGGGCGGAGAAGGCGTTCCCGCCGCCGGCGAGCTCGATCAGCCCGGCCTCCTGGAGCACGAGGAGCGCACGGGCCTGGTTCGTGGCGTCGTTGGGGATGGCGACCTCGCCGCCGTCGGGGATCTCCTCGATGGTGGCGTGCTCGGTCGAGTAGATGCCGAGCGGGTAGACGGCGGTCGAGGCGATCGCCACGAGGTCGCCGTCGGCCTTCGCGTTGTACTGGGCGAGGAAGAGCAGGTGCTGGAACTGGTTGAGGTCGAGCTCGCCGTCGGTGAGCGCCTGGTTGGGCAGCTGGTAGTCGGTGAAGTTGACGAACTCGACGCTGATCCCCTCGGCGGCCGCGAGGTCGGTGAACGTGTCCCAGTAGTCCTCGGCGGCCGTGACCACGCCGATCCGGATCGGGTCGTCGCTGCTGCCGGTCGAGGCCGCGGCGGGGGCATCGCTGCCGCAGGCGGTCAGGGCGAGGGCGCCGGCGGTGAGGAGGGAGGCGAGTGCGGCGTGCTTGAGGCGGAGGGGGGACATGGGTGTGGTTCCTTCGTGCTGGGGCGGCGCGGATGGGCCGCCGTTCGGGGCGGGACGGCTCGCGGCAGCGGTCGTGCTCACGGGCCTGGCGGGTCGGTGCGGGTGGGGGACGACCCGATGCGCCGCTCAGATGGGCGCGGGGGAGGCGTGGTTCAGGCGCACATTCGCATCATTCGGCCCGGGGAGGGCCGAAGGGATGCGCGCAGGACGATCGAGGTGGACACGGGTGCCATTGTGCATGGGCGCGAGTCGGCGTGCTCGTGGGCCGCCGCAAGTGTTCAGCATGTGGACGACGTCGCTCCCCTTGCGTAGCGGCGGCAGGCGCCGTAATGTCAGGTCCGAAATATCTTTACGACCAGTAGTGATCTGGCAACAGATATTTTCATCAACGTTCCGTGCTGCGCACGGTTGCCGGTCCGGAACGGTGCGACTCACCCAACACAGGAGGAACAACGGTGTCCCGAACACTTCGACGGGCCGGTCGCGCGACCGGTACGCGTGCCTGCCTCGCCGCGCTCGCGGCGGGCGGTCTCGTGGCGGCCACGATGCTGCCGGCCCAGGCCGCCATCGATCCGCCCAGCGACGCGGATGCGATCGCCCAGATTGTCGCAGACATGAGCCTCGAGGAGCTCATCGGTCAGATGACCTGGACCCACGTCTACGGCAACTCCGCCGACGACGACTCGATGAAGTCCGAGAATCAGGCCCGCTACGGCGTCGACACGCCGGCCGAGGTCGTGGAGAAGTACGACCTCGGCGGTGTGCTCTACTTCGCCTGGTCGAATCCTGTGGTCGAGCACGATCCCGTCGGCACCGCCGAACTTTCGAATGGCTTGCAGGAGGCGTCCGTCGGGGAGGACGGATCGGGGATCCCGCTCGCCGTGACGATCGACCAGGAGGGCGGCATCGTCGCCCGGGTCGGCTCCCCGGCCACGGTGTTCCCGGGCAACATGGCCCTCGGCGCGACCTTCGACGCGGGCCTCGCCTATGACCAAGGGGCGGTCCTCGCGAAGGAGATGACCGCCATGGGCATCAACGTCGACTTCGCCCCGAGCGTCGACCTCAACACGAACCCGGACAACCCCGTCATCGGCGTGCGGTCGATGGGCTCCGATCCCGATGCGGTCTCGGAGCTCGGCGTCGCGCAGATCAACGGTATGCAGGAACAGGGCATGGCGGCAACGGCCAAGCACTTCCCCGGTCATGGGGATACGGCCACGGACTCCCACACCGGCCTGCCGATCGTCACGTACGATCGCGCGACCCTGAACACGCACCTCGAGCCCTTCGAGGCCGCGATCGACGCCGGCGTCGACATGATCATGACCGCCCACATCATCGTCGAGGCGATCGACCCGGACATGCCGGGCACGCTCTCGAAGAAGGTGCTCACCGGGCTGCTGCGCGATGAACTCGGCTTCGACGGGCTGATCACGACCGACGCCCTCGACATGGACGCGCTCAAGAACATTCCCGGCAACCCGCTCGACGACGGTGATATCGCCGCTCTCGCGGTCGAGGCCGGCTCGGACATCCTGCTCAACTCCCCGGACGTCGACGCCGCGATCCAGGGTGTGCTCGATGCTGTGAATGCCGGTGATCTCAGCCGTGCCGACCTCGAGGACTCGGTCACGCGGATCCTGCACTGGAAGCTCGACCGGGGTGTCTGGGAGAACCCGATGGTCGATGCGGGCGCCGCCGCGGACCTCGTCGGTTCGAGCGAGAACCTCGCGGTGGCCAAGGAGATCAGCGAGCGCTCGCTCACCCTGCTGCGCAACGACGGCGCCGTGCTCCCGCTCGACGTCGACTCCGACCATGTGCTCATGGTCGGTGCCGGGTCCGGCTGGCCCGAGCGGATGACGCCGATGCTCGAGGAGCGAGGATTCACGGTGACCGAGGAGCTCGAGAACGGCTCCTCGCCGTCCGCCGAGTATCGTGCCCGGGCCGTCGCCGCGGCCGAGGACGATGCGATCGACGTCGTGCTCTTCACCTCGAACAACGCGAGTGGGAACAGCGCCCAGCAGGCGATGGTCGCCGACCTCGTGGACACCGGCAAGCCGGTCGTGGTCATCGCCACCCGGAACCCCTACGACATCAACGTCTTTCCGGGTGCCGCCGCCGTGATCAACCAGTACAGCTGGCAGATCCCGAGCTTCGCGGCCGTGACGGCCGCACTCGCCGGCGACATCAACCCGAGCGGGAAGCTCCCGGTCGACGTTCCCACGGCCGACGGCTCCGACGTGCTCCTTCCGCTCGGCTTCGGCATGCGGTACATGATGACCGCGACCCCGGAGGCGCCGACCTTCACCGACGAGCCGGGCACCGCGAACGACACCGTGACCATCCCCGACGTCGAGGGCGTGCAGTATCTGCTCGACGGCGAGGCACTCGAGCCGGGCACACACCCTGGCAGCGGTGACGTGACCGTCACGGCCGAGGCACTCGAATGGTTCGAGTTCGCCGACGATGCGGTGACCGAGTGGTCGCACACCTTCGACGCCGGCCCGACCGAACCACCGACGGACGATCCGACCGATGAGCCGACCGATGAACCGACGGACGAGCCCACGGGCGATCCGACGGACGAGCCGACCGACGGTTCGGACACATCCGACGGGCCCGGCGGTCAGCCGACGGGCACGGCACAGGGCGGGGACGCGATGCCAGACACCGGTGCGGACGCATCGGGAATGCTGGTCGCGGCGCTGGCCATGCTCGCCGTCGGGGGAGCGGTGCTCCTCGGGGTGCGCCGTCGCAGTGCGAGCAGGGTGAGCTGATCGGCTGACCGCACGCCCGAGAACGACGTGAGGTCGCGCACCGTGGATCCTCGATCCATCGGGCGCGACCTCACGGCCGTCTGCCCTGCACCGGACTGTGCTGTGGTCCAGGTCACGAAATTTCGGGCCGCGCCGCTCTGACGATTTGATGGGGGCATGTTCAGTATCGCCACCGTCAACGTCAACGGGGTCCGGGCCGCCTACCGGCGCGGCCTGCAGGGATGGATCGACACCCAGGATCCGGACGTGCTGCTCCTGCAGGAGGTCCGGGCGGAGACGTCGATCCTCACCGATCACCTCGGGGACGGCTGGCACGTCGTCCACGCCGAGGCCCCCGCGAAGGGGAGGGCGGGCGTGGCCATCGCCACCCGCCGGCCGGTCGAGGCGGTCCGCATCGGGCTCGAGGGCGCGGCCCCCGCGAGTGGCGGACGTTGGATCGAGGCGGACCTGCTCACCCCGGACGGCAGGCATGCCACGGTCGTGAGCGTGTACGTGCACACCGGGACCGCGGACGAGCCGGAGCACATGGCCCTCAAGTACGGCTTCCTCGACGTCATGGAGAAGCGCATGGCCCAGCTGCGGGAGCTGGCCGAGCTCGACGGGCGCCGGCTGATCATCGGCGGCGACCTGAACATCGGGCACACCGAGCGGGACATCAAGAACTGGAAGGGCAACCTCAAGAGCTCCGGCTTCCTGCCGGAGGAGCGCGCCTATCTCACCCGCTGGTTCTCAGGCGCGGGCTGGGTCGATCTCGGCCGAGCGCACGCCGGCGACGTCGCCGGGCCGTACACGTGGTGGTCCTATCGCGGGAAGGCCTTCGACAACGACGCCGGCTGGCGCATCGACTACCTGCTGGCCGACCCGGGTACGGCCGCCGAGGTGCGCGACGTGACCGTCGACCGCGAGCCGAGCTACGACGTCCGCATCTCCGACCACGCCCCGGTCCGCGCCCGCCTCGACATATAGTTCGCCCGCGGCTCAGCGCACGAGCACGACGACGAGCCACACGGCGGCGGCGATCAGGCCGCCGGTGAGCACACCGGCGGAGACGCGGCGCACCCGGACCGGCCGCGGGGCGGCGGGATTGGGCACGAGGAGCGCAAGCGAGGCGAGGACCGCGGCCACCGTGAGCAGGTGGCCCACGAAGATCGACCAGCGACCGAGCAGGACGAGCGCGACCGCGCTCACAACGGCCGCTGTTCCGGGCATGAGCAGCCGATGGCGCCCGATGTTCGACTCCTCGCTCATGTCCCACTCCTCACCACGGCACGTGCCGGTCGATCCTCCACGCGGCCTTGTACACGAGCACCGCCAGTCATAGATTGGCACAGTCCTCGCCGCGCAATGTCGTCCGGCGAGCAGGATCGATGAGGATTGTGAGGCCCGTGCCATGAAGCGACCGACCGACTCCGAGGCCCGCCCGCGGCGTCTGCGCGTGGCCCTGGCGACCGGGGGCGGCGCGGCTCTCCTCGTCGCTCTCGCGTTCCCCGCCTGGGCCGCACCCGACGCGGAGGCGCCCGTCGCCGACCAGTTCCCGCCGCGGGCCAATTCGGTGTGGATGTACGACCGCGACGAGGCGGGGGAGTTCCAGGCCGGGATGTGGGTCGACCTCGTCAACGAGTACAACGCGGTGGCGACACCCGGCAACGAGATCGGCGAGGTGTTCAGCTACGCCACCGACATGGAGACCTACTGCCCCGACGCGGTTGCGGCGAACTGCACCCTGGACGACCTGCATGTGTACTACGGACCCGATGCCCAGGGCCGGCGCTCGACCGCGGCGTACGCGCGCGACCTCGACCCGATCGAGGGCACGGACGGCGAGGAGACGCCCGTGCTCGTCTCCCCGATCATCGACGGCCGGATCGGCCCGGACGGCTACCTCACCAATTTCGACGACCTGTCCGAGGAACTCGCCCGCGGCTACGCCGATACCGCAGCCGAACTGCTCTGCGGGGACCCGGGCATCGACGGGATCCAATTCGACCTCGAACCCTTCGATGTGTCCACGAAGAACGGGCAGTACTACTTCTACCTGCAGATCGCGGAGAACTTCGCCGGCACCGACGGCACGGACCCGTGGGGCTGTGTCGACGAGACACACCCCCAGGGGCGCTTCTTCTCGTTCTTCACCTTCGCCGACGCCATCGAGCCCGGCACCGACAGCGCCGCGAACGTCCAGGACATCGTGAGCGCTCGCGGGAACGGCTACATGGTCGCCTCCCTGTACAACCTGAACAACCGCGGCCCGGGCAAGCTCGACGGCCTGCCCGCCTACACCGAGACCGTCGCACGCGAGGTGGCCGACATGAAGGCCTGGGCCGCCGAGTCGGATATCCCCTACGGCTTCGGCATCCCCGCTTCGGCGTCGTCGAACGAGTACACGACGTGCGACGGCGCCGGCTGCGAGCCCGACGTCGAGGGGGTGCCCGGATACCCGATGCTCGACTACACGAAGGCGGCCACGGAGGCGATGCACGCGAACGACATAGACGACGACCCGTTGTTCCGCGGCGTCTCGATCTGGGACTTCGGCCACGGCGTCAACGTCGACGGCAACGAGTTCGGTCCGGCACCGGCGCCCGCCGAGGTCATGCTCTACCTCTCCCACAACCTCATCCGGCCCGATTCTGCTCAGCCGGGCGACGGCTCCGACACCGACTCGGGGGCCGACGCGGACTCCGGTGCTGACGCGGACTCCGGTGCCGACGCAGGTACCGGTGCCGATGCGGGCGCCGACGCGGGAACCGGGGCCGATGCCGATTCCGCCGCCGGGACCGACGCGGACGCCCAGGGTGGGGCTGCGGATGCCCAGGGCGGAACCGCGGATGCCCAGGGCGGGACCGCGGATGCTCAGGCGGCCGACGCGGTGGCGGGCCAGGGTGACGATGGTGCTGCTGCCGACGCCGCCGACGATGCACGCGGACCCGCCGCTGGTTCGACCGGTGAGAATCCGGCCGGGCCCGCGGGTACGCCCGACGATCTCGCCGTCACCGGGTTCGGGGGCACGGCGCTGCTCGTCGCGGGGGTCCTGGGTCTCGCCGGGGCCACCACCGTGGTGCTGCGGCGTCGCCTCGCCTCCTGAGCCGCCGGCGTCCTACACGACGGGCGGCTGCGGGGGCCGGTTGGCGAGGATTGCCTCGAGGTCGGCTTCGCTGGGGTCGACGTCACTGTCGGCATTGCCGTATTCGTAGTCGAGTGCGTCCATGAAGGCCTCATCGAGGTCGTCGCGGCGGGCCCGCGAGTCGGGTCCTGCCGCTGTGTTCGGGTGCCCCAGGTGAGCTTCGAGATCCGTGTGAGCGGCGGGGTTCTGGCGTGCGTCGAGCGCCGTGTTGGCCTCGAGTCCCGGGAGAGTCTCGTGGCCCGGGACAGTCTGATGGTCCGGGCGATCCGGGCGCGGCTCGCGGCCGGGAATGGCATGGGGGCCTGGAATCGCGCCGGAGTCCGGGAGCGCCTCGAGGTCCTGGAGGGCGCCGAGGTCCTGGAGCGCGCCGGGGCCCTGGAGTGCGGCGAGGTCGTGGCGGTGCCAGGCCTGGTCGGTGACCTCGGTGGTGCCGGTCGGGGTGCGTAGGAAGCGTAGGCCCATGGGGCCGGTCCAGTAGTAGGTTCCGGGTCCGAGCGTGACGTAGGACCACGAGCCGCGCCCCTGCGGCTGCCCGGGATGATTATGCGTCTTCCAGCGGTGGTGCCGGCGGCACAGGCTGGCGAGGTTGCAGGTGCAGGTGGGCCCGCCGGTCGGGCGGAAGTTGTCAAGGTGTACGAGGCCAGTGCCCTGTTATGCGGCCTGTTCGTAGGCCGGGTTCGAGTCCTCCTTGGTCGATTGGTCGTGTTCATCGTCGGGCTGGTTGATCCAGGCCGCTGTGGGTAGGTCGAGGATCTTCGGGGCGTGGTTGGTCGAGAAGCGTTGGGGGTGGGCAGCGCGCGCGGCGGCGAGGGTGGCCTGACGGTCGGTCGCGATCTGATCGGCGTGGCCGTAGTGGACGTCTGCGGGGGTGTGGAGCCCGATCCCGGAATGGTGGTGTTCGTGGTTGTACCACTCGGTGAACTCGGCCATCCAGGCGCGGGCATCGTCCAGGGATCCGAACCGTTCGGGGAACGTGGGGCTGTACTTGGCGGTCTTGAACAGTGATTCCGAGTACGGGTTGTCGTTGGAGACCCGCGGGCGTGAGTGTGAACGGGTGACTTGCAGGTCCTCCAGCAGTACAGCGACCGATTTCGAGGTCATCGAGGTGCCGCGGTCGGCGTGGACGACGTGGGGGATGCCGTGGATGCCGAAGACCTCGCGCATCATCTCCTCGGCCAGCGGGCCACTTTCACGGGCGTGGACGATGGCCCCGACGATATAGCGCGAGTAGATGTCGAGCATGACGTAGGCGTCGTAGTAGACGCCCTTGGCCGGTCCGGGCAGTTTCGTGATGTCCCACGTATAGACCTGGCCGGGGCCGGTGGCCACGAGCTCGGGGACCGTCCGGGCGGGGTGACGGGCCTGCCGGCGACGATCGACTACCTGGTCGTCCTCACGCAGGATCCGGTACATCGTGGACACCGAGCACAGGTAGACCCCTCGTTCGAGCAATGTGGCGTAGACCTGCATCGGCGTGGAGTCAACGAATTCCGGGCTATCCAGGACCTCCAACACGACCTCGCGCTCGGCACACGAGAGCCTATTGACCGGATCGGCCCGATCAAGTGGGGTCGGCGCCGGGCGGGCCTTGCCGTGGCGAGCGGCCGTGGCCCGGGAGATGCCCGTCAGGCGTGCCGCCTCACGGGTGGTGATGCCGGCACCGGTGAGCTCCTCGTGGGTGGCCATCAGCGCTTCGTGGGCCCGTGCCCGTCCTGCGCGCTCTTGGAGATCTGCTCCAAGAGCGCGTGTGTTTTTCCCATGATCTCCAGGGCAGTACGGGTCTGGTCCAACTCGTTCTGGGTCACCTCCAACTGCCTGCGCAGCCGTCCGATCTCGGCCTGCTCCCGGTTCGGGCGACCGACCGCCTGACCGGGCTCCTTGCCCTCGAGGACGCCCGCATCACGCAGCCGCCGCCACTCGCTGATCGAGGCCGAGTGCAGCCCCTCGCGGCGCAGATACGCTCCCGCGTCCCCGCCGGCCAGGGCCTGCTCGTAGGCCTGGACATGGGCGAGCTTCTGCGCCGGGGTAAACCGTCGCCGCTTCGGGCCACCGGCCCGGGGACCAGCCCCGGCGGGGTCCTCCTGACTGTTCTCGTTCATCATCTTCAACGCGTTCGGCATCATCATCGGATCGTTCCTAGTCTCACCCTACGAGTCATACTTGCTATGAGGACCTGGTCTCAACTCAGCCTGACACGTAGGGGGGTCGCCCTGGGGGTCGGTCTTCCAGGGGTCGATGTGGTCGGCATCGCAGGCCCGGGCCGGGCGGGCGCACGCCGGGAACACGCAGGTTCGGTCGCGTAGGTGGAGGTGGTCCTTGATCACGTCCCCGGCGGCATAGCCGGCGACTTCGTGTTCGGTTTCGAGGTCGATGACCGGACGCACGAATATCTGCGGCCCCCACGGGCCACCCGTCCCGCGCGGCGTATCAGAGCCCCGTGGTCCGTCAACGGGCGCGCTGTCGGGCGTGGCCGCGTCGTGGGGCGTGGTGAACATGGCCGCGACCTCGGCGGCGCTGATCACGAGCCCGGGCGGGATCCCCGGCCCCTCGATGTGCACGGGTTCACGGGCCAACCTGCCCGCGACATAGGCCGCATCGGCGACGTGCTCGGGATCGACTGAGCCCGCTGTTCCCGTCGAGTCGGCCGCGTGTTCGAGACAGCCCATACCTGACGAGCCCGGCGGATCCGCGCACGACCCACCGGTGAGCAGGCAGCCAGAATCACGATCGGGATGACCAGGGGGCCGATCATCGGGATGACGATCGGGTGGTCGGTTTCCAGAATGACAGTCGGGTTGGTCGGGGGGCCTGCCGTCGGGCCAGAACGCGGAGGCGTTCATGTGCAGGTACATGACGACCTTCGCCCGCGGCACGCCCCGACCCGACCACGCAGGCCCACACGACACACCACCGCCCGCAGCCGTCGCAGGCGCCTCGCCGGTCAGACCCGCCGCCGCTCCGGCCACCGCCGCTCCGGCCGCGCCTCCCACGGCTGGACTCGCGCCCGTGCCCGCGGCCATGACGTTGGTGCCGCCCGTGCAGTCCGGCGCCCCCGCCCCCGGTCCCTGGGCCTGCCGTGCCTGCTGGGTCTCCTGGGTCTGCTGGGCCTGCTGGCCTGGTTGCCCGTTGGTGAGGTCGAGGGCGTCCTGCCGGGTGGGTGCGGGGTGGTGGGTGGCGGCGATGATGCCCTCGAACGTGAGCGAGCGTCGGGCATCGAGGACCTCACCCGATCCGGCGGCCTTGAGTTGCGCGGCCCCGAAGGCCAGGCTCTGTTCCAGATCGAGGGCGGCGAAGGTGGACACGATCGCGTCGATGCGGCCGGTGCCGTCGGCGCCGATATGGACATCGGCCCGGCGCGGATCGGCCTGCGCCCGCTGCAGGTCGGCGTACTGGTCGGGCATGTGGGTGATCATCGCCTCCCGCACGAGGCCCTTGATGGCGTATCGGCCCCGGATCGCCCCGGCGGCTGCGACCTGGACATCGACGAACCGGGCCGCCTCCACGTTCAAACCGAGGGTCTGTTCGGCCACGAGCCGGGCGGTGTGCGCCCGGGTGCGCCCGTCGAGGACCCGCCCGTACAGCAGTGGCAGGCGTTCGGCGACCTCGAGGGCTTCGAGGAGCATCGCCTGGGCGGCGTCGGTGGAGAAGCCGGTCACGGCCGCGAACCAGTTCGCCGCCGAATCACAATAGGAGACCCCCAGGGCCAGATCGGTGTGACAGGACCAGTCCCCGCAGTCTTCGGTGACCGGGCTGCGTTGGGCGATCTCGATCGCCAGGAAGAACAGATCGGCCTCCGCGCCCGCCTGGACCTTGCGCACCTGGCGGACCCGGTCCAGTACCGCGTCCTCGGACGCGAGCGAGGCGATCTCCGCTCGCCTCGCTCGCATCTGCCGGGCCGCCCTCGTGCTCATGAAACAACCCTAGAACCGACCACCGACATTCAATCGGGCCACCCGATTCTCCGACCGGCAACCCGCGGAATGCCGGCGAAGACGCGGGCAACGACGGGGAATCACACCGGGCCGCGACGGGGACCGGTCGTTGCTCGCCCGGTCGTCCCTCGCCCGGTCGCCGGCTCAGGCCACGCGTCCGGCGCCTTCGGCCGCAGGGGCGAGGAGGAACTCGGGGGCGGCGAACCCGGAGCGGTCGAATGCGGCCTCGACCGCGGCCACCACGACCGCCGGCGAACCGGCGGGTACGAGGGCGATCGCCGACCCGCCGAAGCCACCACCGGTCATCCGGGCACCGAGGGCGCCCGCCCCGAGGGCCGAATCGACGGCCACGTCGAGCTCCGGCGCCGAGACCTCGTAGTCGTCACGCAGCGACACGTGCGAGGCGGTCATGAGTTCGCCGGCTCGCGCGAGGTCGTCGGCTCGGAACGCCGCGGAGAACTCCTCGACCCGCTCGATCTCGGTGACCACGTGACGCACCCGCGCCCGGCTCACGGGATCGCGCAGCCGCGCGAGCGCGGCCCCCAGGTCCTCGACGTCCCGCAGCGTGGCCACGCCGAGCTCGGCCGCCGCGGCCTCGCAGGTGGCGCGCCGGGCCGCGTACTGGCCGTCGACCAGCGCGTGCGGGGCCTTCGTGTCGATCACGAGGAGCTCGAGGCCGTGCCCGGACACGTCGAAGGGCACCTGGCTCAGCTCACCGGAGCGGGTGTCGAAGTGGAGGGCGTGGTCGGCGCGGCAGTGGAGCGAGGCGTTCTGGTCCATGCCGCCGGTGTTCGCCCCGGCGATCTCGTTCTCGGCCCGGACGCACGCGGCGGCGAGCACCGATCGGCCCGCGGTCGTGGCCGGGTCCGGTCCGTCCCAGGAGTCTGCGTCGGCCAGGGCCACGGCGGCGGCGCACTCGAGCGCCGCCGAGGAGCTCAGGCCGGCGCCGTAGGGCACGCACGAGGAGACCGCGGCGTCGAACCCGGTCGTCGCGTGGCCCGCCTGCTCGAGCGCCCACGGCACGCCCACCACGTAGGCCGCCCAGGACCCGAGTCCCGGCGCCACCTCGTCGAGCGAGCCCGCCCAGGTCGCCGCCTCCCGGTCCGAGACGAGCCGCACGCTGCGATCCGCCGGATCCGGCCGCGGCGCGAAGGCCAGATACGTGCGGTGCGGCAGCGCGATCGGCAGGCACACGCCCCCGTTGTAGTCGACGTGCTCGCCGATGATGTTCACGCGGCCGGGCGCGGCCCACACCCCCGACGGCTCGTAACCGAAGGCGGCGGTGAACGTCGCGCGGGCCCGAGCTGCGCCGTCCGCACGCTCCCACGGGGCGATCCAGGTGGTCATCGCTACGCGACCGGCTCGGCGGGGATCTCGCGCAGCCGGTCGGCGATGCGCTCGGGCGAGGTGTCGGAGATCCACGCGCCCATGCCCGATTCGGAGCCCGCGAGGTACTTGAGCTTGCCCGGCGCGCGCAGCAGCGAGAAGAACTGCAGGTGCAGGCGCAGGTCGTCGCGGCCCTCGCGGGTCGGCGCCTGATGCCATCCCGAGATGTAGGGCAGCGGGATGCCGCGGCCCTCGTCGTCGACGAAGAAGCGCTCGAGGCGGCGCAGCAGCCGCAGGTACAGGCCGGCGAAGTCGTCGCGTTCGGCCCGGGTCAGGGCGGGCAGGTCGGGCACGTCGCGGCGCGGGGCGATGTGCACCTCGACGGGCCAGCGCGCGGCGGCCGGCACGTAGGCGACCCAATGCTCGGTCTCGGCCACGATCCGCCGCCCGGAGGCGAGTTCGGCCTCGAGGATGTCGCGCAGCAGGTTCCGCCCGGTGCGCTCCCGATGGGCCCGGGCGCGGGTGAGCATCTGCTCGGTGCGCGCGGTGAGGTAGGGGTAGGCGTAGATCTGCCCGTGCGGGTGATGCAGGGTGACGCCGATGTCCTTGCCGCGGTTCTCGAAGATGTAGACCTGCTCGATGCCGGGCAGCGCGCTCAGGTCGCGGGTGCGGTCGGTCCACGCCTCGACGATCGTGCGCATCCGCCGCTCGGAGACTCCTCCGAGGGAGGCGTCCGGATCGGGGGAGAAGCAGATGACCTCGCAGCGGCCGGCGGCCGGGCGCGTCGGCCACAGCGGGCTGTCGTCCACGAACGAGGTGTCCGCGGGCGCCCCGGGCACCGCCATGAGCGAGGGGAAGCGGTTCTCGAACACGACGACGTCGTAGTCCTCGGCGGGGATCTCGCCGTCGGAGTATTCGGCCGTCGGGTCGGCCGGCGCGAGCGGGTTCGCGTCCGGGCCGGGGAGGAAGGTGCGATTCATCCGGTGGGTGGCCATGGGGATCCACTCGCCCGTGAGCGGATCCTGGCGCATCTGCGGGCCCGTGACCTCGCGGGTCGTGCCGCCTGGGTCGGTGAACGAGGCGAAGCGGTCGGCCAGCGGGCGGGGGTCGTCGAGCCGCCGGGTGGCCCGTCCGGAGACGTACGGCTCGGAATCGTCGAAGTAGAAGAGGTCCCGGCCGTCGGCCAGGGTCGTCGGTGTGCGCCGCACCGCGGTGTGCTCGTTGGATAACGCCATCCCGGTAGTCATCTGAACACAATAACACAAGTCTGAACAAGCGTCGTTTTGTGGGAGAGTTACGCGAGACGGGCCCACGCGGGGTGCCGAACTGAGCCGCTGGAGTCGAGATGTGGATCGGTGTCGCGATCGAGATTCCCGACCCGTATCGTGCTGCCCTCACCCGGGCCCGGCTCGACGCCGGTGATCCGCGCGCCGGCCTCATCCCCCCGCACATCACGCTCGTCCCGCCCACCTGGATCGATCCGGAACGGCTTATGGACGTCGTCGCTCACCTCGCGCGCGTCGCCGCGGCCCGGTCACCGTTCATCGTCCGGCTGGCCGGCACCGAGACGTTCCGGCCCATCACCCCGGTGGTCTTCGTCCCGCTCGTGCGCGGCGGGGACGACTGCACCGGTCTCCAGGCGGCGTTGAACGCGGGCCCGCTCGCGGCCGAGCAGCGCTTCCCCTACCGTCCGCACGTGACGATCGCCCACGAGATCGACGACACCTCGCTCGATCGGGCCGAGGCGGCGATGGCCGACTTCTCCGCCGAGTTCCCGGTCGCCGCGTTCGAACTCTTCGAGCACGGGCTCGACGGCGTGTGGCGGGGAATCGATCGATTCACGCTCACCGTATGAGACGCGCGCGGACGGGCGGCGCCGGCGGCGAACAGGAGCCGCGGGCGACGGACCGACCGGGCCGTTCGGTCCTCGCGGGCATGATCGAACGGCTCAAAATCGCGGCCGCCCGGGCCGAGTCGTGGTGGCGCGACACGAGGATCGCCCGTGCCCTGGCCCGGTACAGCGCCGGCAACGGCGCCCAACTGAGCGGCGGGATCGCCCTGGGCGGGCTCCTCTCGGTCGCCGCCGCCCTGACGATCGCGCTCACGGCGTTGGTCGGGGTGTTCCGCGAGCATCCGGGCTTCGCGCAGACCGTGTTCGCCCAGATCGACCAGGTGCTGCCCGGGGTGATCGACACCGGCTCGGGAACCGGCCTGGTCACCCCGGATCAGCTCGTGCTCGCGACCGGGTGGGGCGTGGCCGGCATCATCGCCGTGCTCGTGCTGCTCAACTCCGCCACCGTGGTCATGGCGGCGCTGCGCACGGCTCTGCGGGCGATGTTCGGGCTGCGCAAGACCGGCGAGAACTTCCTGTTCGGCAAGTTGCGCGACCTGCTCGGGTTCATCGGCCTGGCCGTGTCGGTGCTTACGACCTCGTTCCTGGCGGTCGTGACCCAGGTCGCGTTCGGCTGGCTGGAACGGCACGTCGGGTGGCTCATGAACGAGTCGGGGTCACGCCTCGGCCTCGACGTCGCCACGATCGCCGTGAGCTTCTTCGTGGACGCCTCCGTCTTCGCCGTCCTCTTCCGCGGGCTGGCCGGGGCGCGGGTGCCCTGGGCGCGGCTCTGGCAGGGCTGCGCCCTGGGCGCCGTCGGCACCGGCGCGCTGCGGCTGCTCGGGGCCTCCGTCGTGGCGAACGTCTCGGGCCGGCCGCTGCTCGGATCGGTCGCCGCGGTCGCGGCGCTGGCGACCCTGCTCATCTGGCTCAACCTCGCCGCCCGGCTCGCGCTGCTCGTCGCGGCCTGGACCGCGGATCCGCCGGCTCGCCCCAAGCTCGATCGCAAGGCCCTGGTCAACGTCGACCACACCCCGAACTACGTGTCCGTGGTCGCGCCGGAGACCCTCGACTGGACCTTCGACACCTACACCGGGATCGTCGCGATCGAGCAGCGGCCCCGCGAGCCCGAACCGGAACCGGCTCCGGTCGGATTCTTCGCGCGGGTCCGCCAGCTCATGCGCGAACGCGGGCGCTGACGCAGCCCGCAGGTCTGACCCGGACGGGGGGACCGGCGTGCGCGCCGGTCAGAAGCCGCGGGTGAGGATCGCCTGCTTCACCTCGGCGATCGCCTTGGTCACCTGGATCCCGCGGGGGCAGGCCTCGGTGCAGTTGAAGACCGTGCGGCAGCGCCACACGCCCTCCTTGTCGTTGAGGATCGTCAGCCGCTGCTCGCCGCCGGCGTCCCGGGAGTCGAAGATGAACCGGTGGGCGTTGACGATCGCGGCCGGCCCGAAGTACTGCCCGTCCGCCCAGAACACGGGGCACGAGCTCGTGCAGGCCGCGCACAGGATGCACTTGGTCGTGTCGTCGAAGGCGGCCCGCTGCTCGACGCTCTGCAGGCGCTCCTTCGAGGGGGTGTTCCCCTCGGGCATGAGGAAGGGCATGATCTCGCGGTAGGAGGCGAAGAACGGCTCCATGTCCACGACGAGGTCCTTCTCCACCGGCAGCGCCTTGAGCGGCTCGATGATGATCGGCTTCTTCGGGTTGAGATCCTTGAGGAGGGTCTTGCACGCGAGCCGGTTGCGCCCGTTGATGCGCATCGCGTCGCTGCCGCAGACCCCGTGCGCGCAGGACCGGCGGAACGTGAGCGAGCCGTCCTGGTCCCACTTGATCAGGTGGAGCGCGTCGAGCACCCGGTCCGTGCCGTGCACCGACACCTGGAAGTCCTCCCAGTACGGCTCGGGGGAGGCCGCTTCGGGGTTGTACCGTTCGATTCGCAGGGTCACCGTGAAGGTCGGGACCTCGTCGACCTCGGGCGCCTGGGCAGTGGCAGACATCAGTACTTACGCTCCATCGGCTGGTAACGGGTGACCGTGACCGGCTTGTAGTCGATCCGGATGTGGTGCGGGGCGATCCCGGCGGCATCGGTCGTGCCGCCCTCGTCCGCGACCCGGTAGGCCATCGTGTGCTTCATCCAGTTGGGATCGTCGCGGTCGGGGAAGTCCTCGCGGAAGTGGCCGCCGCGCGATTCGGTGCGATTGAGCGCACCCTCCACCACGACCTCGGCCAGGTCGAGCAGGAAGCCGAGCTCGAACGCCTCGAGCAGCTCGGTGTTGAACCGCTGGCCCTTGTCCTGGACCGCGACCGCGTTGTAGCGGGCCTGCAGCGCCCGAACGTCGGCGCGGGCCTGCTTGAGCGATTCGTCGGTGCGGAACACCTGGGCGTTCACGTCCATCGTGGTCTGCAGCTCGCGGCGGATATCGGCCACGCGCTCGCCGGTGGAGCGGGCGCGCATGGCCTCGAGCTCGGCGACGACGCCCGTCGCGGGCCCGTCGGGCAGCTCGACGAACTCGGTCCGGTTCGCGTACTCCGCGGCCGCGATCCCGGCGCGGCGGCCGAAGACGTTGATGTCGAGCAGGGAGTTCGTGCCGAGCCGGTTCGACCCGTGCACCGACACGCAGGCGACCTCGCCGGCGGCGTACAGGCCGGGCACGGTGTCGGTGCTGTTGCGCAGCACCTGACCGGTGATCGTCGTCGGCATGCCGCCCATCGCGTAGTGAGCGGTCGGGTAGACCGGGATCGGCTCGTTGTACGGCTCGACCCCGAGATAGGTGCGGGCGAACTCGGTGATGTCCGGCAGCTTGGCGTCGATGTGCGCCGGCTCCAGGTGCGTGAGGTCGAGGTAGACGTAGTCCTTGTGGGGGCCGCAGCCGCGCCCCTCGCGCACCTCGTTGGCGATCGACCGGGCGACGATGTCGCGCGGGGCGAGGTCCTTGATGGTCGGGGCGTAGCGCTCCATGAACCGCTCGCCGTCGCTGTTGCGCAGGATGCCGCCCTCGCCGCGGGCCGCCTCCGACAGCAGGATCCCGAGGCCGGCCAGGCCGGTCGGGTGGAACTGGAAGAACTCCATGTCCTCCAGCGGCAGCCCCTTGCGGTAGGCGATCGCCATGCCGTCGCCGGTGAGCGTGTGCGCGTTCGAGGTGGTCTTGAAGATCTTCCCGGCACCGCCGGTGGCGAACACGACCGACTTCGCCTGCACCACGTGGATCTCGCCGGTCGCGAGCTCGAAGGAGACGACGCCGGCGACCTTCTTCGCGCCCTCGCCGCCCTCCGGATCGTCGACCAGGAGCAGGTCGAGCACGTAGAACTCGTTGAAGAACTCGACCTTCTGCTTGACGCACTGTTGATACAGGGTCTGCAGGATCATGTGGCCCGTGCGGTCGGCCGCGTAGCACGAGCGCCGCACGGCCGCCTCGCCGTGGTTGCGGGTGTGGCCGCCGAAGCGGCGCTGGTCGATCCGGCCCTCGGGCGTCCGGTTGAACGGCAGCCCCATCTTCTCCAGGTCGAGCACGGCGTCGATGGCCTCCTTGGCCATGACCTCCGCGGCATCCTGATCGACCAGGTAGTCACCGCCCTTGACGGTGTCGAACGTGTGCCACTCCCAGTTGTCGTCCTCGACGTTCGCGAGGGCGGCGCACATCCCGCCCTGCGCCGCGCCGGTGTGGGAGCGGGTCGGGTACAACTTCGTGAGGACGGCGGTGCGCGCCCGGGTGGACGACTCCAGCGCCGCACGCATCCCGGCGCCTCCGGCGCCTACGATGACGACGTCGTAACGGTGGGTCTGCATCGAAGAGGTCTCCTACTGATGGGTCCGTGAGGAACGGTCTGCTCGGGTGCGCCGGCCGCGGCCGGTCACCGGGCGCGGGTCAGCTGCAGATCGACGGCAGTACATCGAGCGGCGCGCCGGCCGGGCAGGGGTCGAAGGTGAAGATCACCAGGGTGCCGAGCACGATCGTGACGACGGCGGCCGCGTAGGTGATGAGCTTGAGCACCCCGCGGGTGCCGTTGCGCTCCGCGTAGTCGTTGATGATCGTGCGCACGCCGTTCGTGCCGTGCAGCATCGCCAGCCAGAGCATGGTCAGGTCCCAGATCTGCCACCCCAGGCTCGACCACTTGCCGGCGACGAAGGCGAAGTCGAGGGCGTGCACCCCCTCGCCGACCATGAGGTTGACGAACAGGTGACCGAAGATGAGCACCACCAGCACGACGCCGGAGATGCGCATGAAGGCCCAGCCGTACAGCTCGAAGTTTCCGCGGGTGATCTTGCGCCGCGGATAGGGGTCGTTGGGCAGCGCGACCTTGCTCGCGGTCGTCATGTGCTCGCTCATTCCTCAGCCCCCGAATACGTTCGACAGGTGCCGCGGCAGGAACGCCGCCATGAACACCACGAAGAGTGCGATGACGATCCAGAACAGCACCTTCTGATACTTGGCGCCCTTGTCCCAGTAGTCGACCAGGATGATGCGGATCCCATTGAATGCGTGGAAGAGGATCGCCGCGACCAGGCCGGCCTCGCCCAGACCCATGATCGGGGTCTTGTAGTGGCCGATGACCGCGTTGTAGAGCTCCGGGTCGACCCGCACGAGCGCCGTGTCGAGCACGTGCACGAGCAGGAACAGGAAGATGAGCATTCCCGTGACCCGGTGGGCGACCCAGGACCACATGCCCTCATGGCCGCGATACAACGTTCCCAGGGTGCGCTTGGACTTCTTAGGCGCGGAAGGTGCTGCGGGCGGTGCAGACACGGTGGGGCCTCCTCGGCAGTACGCGCGACGGGGTGAGCCAGGGGAGGGCTCGGCTCCGGTCGCCAATTCGATTCCACTCTAGTCCGGTTCCCCAGGCGAATGTGCCACGTCGGCGCCGCTGCGGAGCTGTCGGTAGCCTGGGCCCATGACACAGCCCCGATCCGCCCCACGGCCCGCATCGGAGCCCGCGGACGCGGGCCGCACGGCGGGCCGGGCCACGTTCCGGGCGATCGTCCCCGCCGGCGGCGCCGGCACCCGGCTGTGGCCGTTGTCACGCCGGACGGATCCGAAGTTCCTGCACGACCTGACCGCCTCGGGCCGGAGCCTGCTCCAGTCCACCTACGCGCGCCTGCGCCCGCTGGCCGAGGGCGTGGTCGTCGTCACAGGGGCGGGGCACGCCGCGAAGGTGCGCTCGCAGCTCCCCGACCTTCCCCCCGGCGACGTGCTCGCAACCGTCCCCGCGGGACTCGATGGCCGCGATCGCGCTCGCCGCCGAGGTGCTCCGGCGCCGTCATCCGGACGAGGACCTCGTGGTCGGATCCTTCGCCGCGGACCATCTCATCGCGGACGAGCCGGCGTTCACGAGCGCCGTGACCCGCGCGGTCGCCGCGGCCCGGCACGACTACCTCGTCGCGATCGGGATCGCTCCCGATGAGCCCTCGACCGCGTTCGGGTACATCCGCGTCGGCGCGGGGGGCCCGGTGGCCGGCGTCGAGCCGGTCGAGGACTTCGTGGAGAAGCCCTCGCCGGGGGTCGCCGCGGGCTATCTGGCGGCGGGCGGGTACCTGTGGAACGCCGGCATGTACCTGTGCCGGGCGGAGCGGCTGCGCGAGCTCCTCCGCCGCTACCAGCCCGCGCTCGCCGCCGGGATCGAGGAGATCGCCGCGGCCTGGGACGGGCCCGAGCGCGCCGAGGTACTCGAACGCGTGTGGCCCGGGCTCCCGGCCATCGCCATCGACCACGCCCTGAGCGAGCCGCTCTCCCGCGACGGCGGGGTCGCCGTCGTCCCCGCCGACCTCGGGTGGAGCGACATCGGCGACTGGGACGCGATCGCCACGGCGTTGCCCGAGCCCTCGCCCGTGCAGGCGCCGCCGAGCGGCGGGCGGGGCGCCGTCCGGGTGTTGGGCCCGGCGGGATCCGCGGACCGGGTCCGTGCCTACGGCGCGGAGGGAAGCGTGGTGGTCCCCGGTGAGGCGACGGTCGTCGTCCTCGGGATTCCGGGCGCCGTCGTGGTCAACACCGGGGACGCGATCCTCGTGACCACCCGCGACCGGGCACAGCACCTCAAGCAGGTCGTGGACGACCTGCCGCGGGAAGGACCACTGCGGTGAGGCGACCATCGACCGAGACCGACTCGACGGACGGATCCATGAGCGAGACACCCCGGCCCCCGCGCACGAGCGGATCGAATGCCCTCGCCGAGCGGATCATCCGCTGCAGCGACGGACTCCAGGACGAGCTCATCGCGTTCCGGCGCGACATGCACAGCCATCCCGAACTCGCCCGCGGCGAGAAGCGGGCGACCGAGGCGGTGGCGCGCCGGCTGCGAGCGGCCGGACTCCGCGTCGCGCTGCTGCCGGGCACCGGACTGTACTGCGACATCGATGCCAGCACGACCAGCACGACCGGCTCGACCGGCTCGACCGGTTCGGCTGCCGGCGCGGGCGGCCGGGTCGTGCTGCGGGCGGATCTCGACGCGCTGCCGCTGCTGGAGACCTCCGGGCTCGAGTTCGCGGCCACGAACGGGTACGCCCACGCGTGCGGGCACGACATCCACACGGCCTCGGCCCTCGGCGCGGGGCTCATCCTGGCCGAGCTCGCCGCGGCCGGTGAGCTCGCGCGCGACGTGCGCCTCGTGTTCCAGCCCGCCGAGGAGGTCCAGCCCGGCGGCGCCCTCGACGTCATCGAGGTCGGTGCGCTCGACGGCGTGAGCGAGGTGTACGCGCTGCACTGCGACCCGCGGGTCGACGTGGGCGCCGTGGCCACCCGGGTGGGGCCGATCACCTCGACCTCCGACACCGTGACCGTCACGCTCACCTCGCGCGGCGGGCACACGTCCCGGCCGCACCGCACGGGCGACCTCGTGTACGCGCTCGGTCAGATCATCACCGCCGCCCCCGCGGTGCTCGCCCGCCGGATCGATCCGCGCTTCGGGGTCAACCTCACGTGGGGCAGCGTGCACGCGGGCACGGCCGCGAACGCGATCCCCGCCCGCGGAACGGTGACCGGGACCCTGCGATGCCTCGACTCCCGGGCCTGGGACGAGGCGGACGACCTGCTCATGTCGATCATCCCGCAGCTCGTGGCCGCCATCGGCGTCCACGCCGAGGTCGACCTCGTGCGCGGGGTGCCGGCCGTCGTCAACACGGCCCGCGAGGTGGACGTGCTCGAGGCCTCCGTGCGCACGCTCGTCGGCGAGGACGCGACCGACCTGACCGATCAGTCCCTCGGCGGGGAGGACTTCGGCTGGTATCTGCGACACCGGCCCGGGGCGATGGGCCGCCTGGGCACCCGCAGCGCGGGCGGTCGCACCTACGACCTGCACCAGGGGGACGCGATCTTCGACGAGGGCGCGATCGGCGTCGGCGCGCGGGTGCTCGCCGGCGTGGCCGCGCTGCCGCGGGCCGGCCGGACCCGCTATCCGGAGCCGGTCCGGGACAGCTGAGACCGCCCGGACGCTGCCGCGGACGCGCTCGCAACGGTTGCATAACGAACGCCTTTCCCGCTCGCCCAATACCTGCATCGGCGACGACGACGGACTAGTGTCCATTCTCCGGACGGCAAGGCGACCCCGGGCCGAGAGGTCCAACCGGCCACGGTGCGTGGGTCAACCCGATCCGGGATCCTCCGCCCCGACCGGGGCGGCACCTCACATCGGGAGACAAGCATCGTGAAGAAGTCTATTTTCGCCGCCGTGTCGGCGACAGCTGCCGTTCTCGCCCTGGCCGCCTGTGGGGCGCCCCCCGGGGAGGGAGGCGACGGCGACACCGGAGGCTCGGGCGAGACCACGAGCGCGGGTGTCGACCACTCCGACTTCGTGGCGTGCATGGTCTCGGACGAGGGCGGCTTCGACGACGCCTCCTTCAACGAGTCCGGCTACGAGGGCCTCACTCGGGCCGAGTCCGAGCTCGGCGTCACGATCCACTCGGCCGAATCGACCAGCCCGAGCGACTACGGCCCGAACGTCGACTCCCAGGTGCAGGCCGGCTGCAACCTGATCATCGGGATCGGCTTCAACCTCGAGGACGCGATCCAGGAGGCCGCCGAGGCCAACCCCGACATCGAGTTCGCGCTGGTCGACTCGGTCTTCACCGACGAGGACTTCAACGTCGTCGAGATCGACAACGCCAAGCCGCTCGTGTTCAACACCCAGGAGGCCGCGTTCCTCGCCGGCTACCTCGCCGGCGGGATGACCGAGACGGGCACCGTGGCGACCTACGGCGGCATGCCGCTGCCCTCGGTGACGATCTTCATGGACGGGTTCTCCGACGGCGTCAAGAAGTACAACGAGGCCCACGACACCGACGTCAAGGTGCTCGGCTGGGACAAGGAGGCGCAGAACGGCTCCATGACCGGTGACTTCTCGAACGTCGAGAACGGGTACACGACCACCCAGCAGTTCATCAACCAGGGCGCCGACATCATCCTGCCGGTCGCGGGCCCGGTCGGGTCCGGATCGCTCAAGGCCGCGGCCGAGCACGACGGCGTCTCGGTCATCTGGGTCGACTCCGACGGCTACCTGCAGCCCTCGAACGACGCGAACAAGGACCTGATCCTCACCTCGGTGGTCAAGCTCATCGGCAACGCCGTGTTCGACACGATCAAGGCCTCCGCCGAGGACGACTTCAGCAACGCGCCGTACGTCGGCACCCTCGAGAACGGCGGCGTCGGGATCGCCCCGTACCACGCGTTCGAGGACAAGGTGCCGGACGATCTCAAGTCCGAGATCGACGACCTGCGCAGCCAGATCATCTCCGGCGACCTCGTCGTCGAGTCGGTGTCGGCGACGCCGGTCGGATGACGCCGATGGGGTGAGGTCGCCGCCGGCCGCGGCGCCGGGCCGGACACGACAACCGGTGGCGGTGGGCCTCAGGGAATGCCACGCGTTCCCCGAGGCCCACCGCCACCGACCGTCTCGGAGGGCGCTCCGAGGCCGCTCGGAGCCGCTCGGGGCCGCTCGGAGCCGCTCGGAGACGACCGGAATCGGCCCGCGCCACCGGGGCGGGCGTTACAGTCACCCGTACGAGACCGCGAGGGTCGCGGAGAGGGACACATCGTGAAACTTGAGTTGCGGGGTCTGACCAAGCGATTCGGCTCGCTCGTCGCCAACGATCACATCGACGTGACGTTCGAGGCGGGATCGATCCACGCGCTGCTCGGCGAGAACGGCGCCGGCAAGAGCACCCTGATGAACACCATCTACGGCCTCTACCAGCCGGACGACGGGCAGATGTTCATCGACGACCGGCCCGTCCGGTTCGACGGCCCCGGTGAGGCGATGGCGGCCGGGATCGGGATGGTGCACCAGCACTTCATGCTCGTGCCGGTGTTCACCGTGGCGGAGAACCTCGTGCTCGGCCACGAGCCCACCGGCACCGGCGGGATCATCGACCTCAAGTACGCGCGCAAGCTCGTGCGGGACATCTCCGCCCGGTTCGGCTTCGAGGTCGACCCGGACGCCTACATCGAGGACCTGCCGGTCGGGGTGCAGCAGCGCGTCGAGATCATCAAGGCGCTCTCCCGGGACGCGAGGATCCTCATCCTCGACGAGCCGACCGCGGTGCTCACCCCGCAGGAGACCGACGAACTCATCGGGATCATGCGCCAGCTGCGCGACGAGGGCACGGCGATCGTCTTCATCACCCACAAGCTGCGCGAGGTCCGCGCCGTCGCCGACGAGATCACCGTGATCCGCCGCGGCCGGGTCGTGGGCACCGCCACCCCCGATGCCGCCGAGAACGAACTCGCCTCCCTCATGGTCGGCCGGGCCGTCAACCTCGGTGTCGAGAAGGCGGAGGCGCGCACGAACGACCGGCTCTTCGCGGTCGCCGACCTCAGAGTGCACGACTCCAACGGCACCCCGGTCGTCGACGACGTGAGCTTCGAGGTGGCCGGCGGGGAGATCCTCGCGGTCGCCGGTGTCCAGGGGAACGGTCAGACCGAGCTGGTCGAGACCATCCTCGGGCTGCGGCCGGCGCTGGCGGGCTCCGCCCGCCTCAACGGCCGGGAGCTGCTCGGGCTCGAGGTGCAGGAGGTGCTGGACTCCGGGGTCGGCTTCGTGCCCGAGGACCGCTCGACCGACGGGCTCATCTCCTCGTTCTCGATCGCCGAGAACATGATCCTCGACCGCCACAACCGGCCACCGTTCGCGAAGGGCCTGGCCATGTATCCGAAGGTCATCGCGGACCACGCCGAGAAGTACCGCGCCGAGTTCGACGTGCGCACGCAGTCGATCCAGGATCCGATCTCCGCCCTCTCGGGCGGGAACCAGCAGAAGGTCGTGCTCGCCCGGGAGATGTCCCGCGACCTCGACCTGCTCATCGCCTCGCAGCCGACCCGCGGGCTCGACGTGGGCTCGATCGAGTTCGTGCACGGCCGGATCGTGGCCGAACGCGACCGGGGCACCCCCGTGCTCATCGTCTCCACGGAACTCGACGAGGTGGCGGCGCTGGCCGACCGGATCGCCGTGATGAACAAGGGCCGGGTCGTCGGGATCGTCCCGGCCGGCACGAGCCGCGACGTCCTGGGACTCATGATGGCGGGCATCCCGCCCGAGGCCGCGGAGGCCGAGGCGGAGCAGCACCCCACGACCCTGCACGAGAGCGGGCCCGAACTGCTCGACCCGGAGAACCCGCAAGGGAAGGAGAAGAAGTGAGCGACACCCCGAGCCCACCCGAGCCGTCCTCCCCGGCGGAACCGGTCTCCCCGTCGGAACCGGTCTCCCCGTCGGAACCGGCCGAGGCGAATCGGCTCCACACCGAGCCGAAGCTCAACCTGCTGCAGGAGATGCTCCGCTCGAGCTGGCTCGTGACCCTGCTCGCGATCGTCGCCGCGCTCGTCATCTCCGGTCTGCTCATCGCCGCGGCCGACGAGCAGACCCGGCAGGCGTCGTCCTACTTCTTCTCCCGCCCCTACGACATGCTCTGGTACGCGTGGGACGCGATCCGCTCCTCCTACGTGGCGCTGTTCCGCGGCGCCGTGTTCGACTTCGAGGCCGACTCCTTCGTGCGGATGATCCGCCCGCTGACCGAGACGATGGTGTGGTCGACCCCGCTCATCTTCGCCGGTCTCGGCCTGGCCGTCGGGTTCCGGTCGGGCATGTTCAACATCGGTGCCCAGGGGCAGGTGCTCATGGGCGCGGCCGGCTCCGCCTACGTCGGCTTCACGTTCTCGGCGCCCGGCCCGACGCTGCTCGTGCTCGCCGTGCTCGCCGCGATCGTGATCGGCGGCATCTGGGGCGGCATCGCCGGTTTCCTCAAGGCCCGCACCGGGGCGAACGAGGTGATCGTGACGATCATGCTCAACTGGATCGCGGTGTGGCTCGTCTCCTACCTGCTCACCACCTCGGTGCTGCGGCCCATCGGCAACCGGCCGATCAGCCCAGCCGTGCACGACAATGCGATGTTCCCGAACCTGCTGCCCGAGCCATTCCGTATCAGTCTCGCCTTCCCGCTGGCCCTGCTCGCGGCGTTCGGGGTGTGGTGGCTCATGGAGCGGTCCACGCTCGGCTTCAAGTTCCGTGCCGTCGGGGCGAACATGGACGCCGCCCGCACGGCCGGCATCAAGGTTCCGTCGGTCTTCGTGTGGGTCATGGTGGTCGGCGGCCTCCTCGCCGGGCTCGGTGGGTCGAGCATCGTGCTCGGCACGGAGGGGACGATGCAGGCGAGCACCGCGGGGTCCGTCGGGTTCGACGCCATCACGGTGGCGCTGCTCGGTCGCTCGAAACCGCTGGGCACGGTCGGGGCGGCGCTCCTGTTCGGGGCGCTGCGGGCGGGCTCCCCGTTCATGAAGACGGTCGCCGACACCCCCACCGACATCGTGCTCGTGATCCAGGCGGTCATCGTGCTGTTCATCGCGGCGCCCCCGCTGGTGCGCCGGATGTTCTTCCTTCCCCACAGCGGCCTCAAGCGGAAGGAGGCGCTCGCATGACCGCCACGACCGAGTCCCCCCGTCTCGAGGCGGCCGCGCCCCGGGAGGCGGTCGCCCTGCGCACACCGATCATCCTCGGCGTCGTCGGTCTCCTCGGACTGCTCGCCTACCTGTTCCTCGGGCCGGAGGGCGCCTCCACCTTCAAGCTGTCCCAGAGCAACGACACGTTCGACGTCGGCGAGGTCACCGTGCCGGGCCGGCCGGCCGGGATCGTGCTCATGCTCGGCGCGCTGGCGCTCGCCGGCTCCTCGTTCTACCTCGCCTACCGGCGCAAGAAGCTGCCGACCTGGCTCACCCTCGGTTTCGGCGTGCTCGTGCTGTTCGCGTTCCTCGTGTGGGTCGTGGCGGGGAACAACTACGGCCTGCCGATCCCGTTCCTGCTCTCGACCACGATCATCGCGGCCCTCCCGCTCGCCTTCGGGGCGATGGCCGGGGTGCTGTGCGAGCGCTCGGGAACGATCAACATCGCGATCGAGGGGCAGCTGCTCGCCGGCGCGTTCATGGGCGCCACGGTCGGCGCCGCGACCGGGAGCCTGTACTTCGGCCTCATCGCCGCCCCGATCGCCGGCGGGCTCGTGGGCTGGCTGCTCGCCGTCTTCACGGTCAAGTACCGGGTGGACCAGATCATCGTCGGGGTCGTGCTCAACGTGCTCGTGCTCGGGCTGACGAACTACCTGTTCTCGACCGTGCTCTCGACCAACCAGTCGCTGCGCACCCCGCCCGCCCTGCCCGAGCTGCGGATTCCGCTGCTCGCCGACCTGCCCGTGATCGGCAATGCGTTCTTCAACAAGAACATCATGGTCTACACGATGATCGTGCTCATCTTCGTGCTCCAGTACCTGCTGTTCCGCAGCCGGTGGGGGCTGCGGATGCGCTCGGTCGGGGAGCACCCGAAGGCGGCCGACACGGTCGGCATCAACGTCAACCGCACCCGGTACCGCAACGTGATCCTCGGCTCGGCCATCGCGGGATTCGGCGGAGCCTCGATCGTGGCGGCCGGGCTCGCGTTCACGAAGGAGGCGACCCAGGGCCGCGGCTATATCGCGCTCGCCGCGATGATCCTCGGCCGGTGGAACCCGACCGGAGCGCTCGCCGCGGCGATCCTCTTCGGCTTCTTCGACTCGCTGCGCCGGGTGCTCGGCAACATCGACTCGCCGATCCCCTCGGAGCTGCTGTCGATGCTGCCGTACCTGGCCACGATCTTCGCCGTCGCCGGCCTCGTCGGCCGCTTCCGGCCGCCCGCGGCCGAGGGCAAGCCGTACCCGCCGGAGTGACCGGGCACGCCGGCATCAAGGAGGCCGCCATGGCAGACATCGACTGGGACCGGCTGCGCGGGGCGGCCCGGGAGGTGGTCACGCGCGCCTACGCCCCCTACTCCGGCTATCCCGTGGGGGCGGCCGCGCTCACCGACTCCGGTGAGGTGATCGTCGGCTGCAACGTGGAGAACGCCGCCTACGGGGTGACCCTGTGCGCGGAGTGCTCCCTCGTCTCCGCCCTGATCACGGGGGGCGGCGGCCGGCTCGTCGCATTCACCTGCTGCAACGGCGGCGGCGAGGTGATCATGCCGTGCGGCCGCTGCCGCCAGCTGCTCTGGGAGCACGGCGGCGCCGAGCTGCTGGTGGAGACGGTCCGGGGGATCCGGCCGATGACCGAGGTCCTGCCCGATGCGTTCGGGCCGGAGGCCCTCGCCGCACACCGGCCCGAACGCCGGCCCGAACCCTGATCAGGAGGAGCGAGAAGATGAGCCACGAACCGTTCGACGCCGTCGAGGTGATCACGGCCAAGCGGGACGGCCGCCGGCTGGACCCGGACCGCATCGCCTGGGTGATCGACGCCTATACCCGCGGGGTCGTGGCCGAGGAACAGATGGCCGCCCTGGCCATGGCGATCCTCCTCAACGGCATGGACGCCCGCGAGATCCTCCACTGGACCACGGCGATGATCGACTCCGGGGAGCGGATGGACTTCTCCGGCCTCGACCGGCCGACCGCCGACAAGCACTCGACCGGCGGGGTCGGCGACAAGATCACCCTGCCGCTGGCACCGCTCGTCGCGTCCTTCGGCGTCGCCGTGCCGCAGCTCTCGGGCCGGGGACTGGGCCACACGGGCGGCACCCTCGACAAGCTGGAGTCGATCCCCGGCTGGCGGGCGGCCCTCTCGAACGACCACCTCATGCGCCAGCTCGCGGAGGTGGGGGCGGTCATCTGCCAGGCCGGTTCCGGCCTCGCCCCGGCCGACCGGAAACTCTACGCCCTGCGCGACGTCACGGGCACCGTCGAGGCGATCCCGCTCATCGCCTCGTCCATCATGTCCAAGAAGATCGCCGAGGGCACCGATTCGCTCGTGCTCGACGTCAAGGTCGGCTCGGGCGCGTTCATGAAGAGCATGGACGACGCCCGCTCGCTCGCAACCACGATGGTCACCCTCGGGCGCGACGCCGGCGTGACCACCTCGGCGCTCCTGACCGACATGTCCACCCCGCTCGGGCTCACCGCCGGCAACGCGCTCGAGGTGCGCGAGTCGGTCGAGGTGCTCGCCGGCGGCGGACCGGGCGACGTGATCGAGCTGACGGTCGCGCTCGCCCGGGTGATGCTCGACGCGGCGGGACGCCCCGACGCCGATCCACGGGCGGCGCTCGCCGACGGGCGGGCGATCGACGTGTGGCGCAGGATGATCCGGGGGCAGGGCGGCGATCCCGAGGCGCCCCTGCCGGTGGCGACCCACACCGAGGAGGTCCGGGCCACCGCCGGCGGCGTGCTCACCGGGCTCGACGCCTACGCGGTCGGGGTGGCGGCCTGGCGACTCGGGGCCGGGCGTGCCCGGCGCGAGGACGCCGTGCAGGCCGGCGCCGGCATCGAACTCCACGCCAAGCCGGGGGAGGCGGTGCGCGCGGGCCAGGTGCTCATGACCCTGCACACCGACACGCCCGAGCGCTTCGGCCGCGCGGTCGAGGCACTCACCGGCGCGGTGACGATCGGGCCGCAGCAGACCGGACCGGAGGCGCCGGCGCCGGCGCCGCGACCCGTCGTGCTCGAGACGATCGACTGAACTCGCGCCGATCGGGCGGACGGTAGCATCGGGGGAAACGGGGCGGGATCCTTCGTTGTGCCCGGCCGATGCATCGATGCGGCGGCGGGGACCTCGATGCGGCGTGCCCAGAACCAGCGGGGAGGCCTGATGCGGGATCGACGTGACACAGTGACGCGGCCGAGGTCGTGACGCCGTGAACCGGCCCGATTCCGGCGGCGGCTCCGGGGTCGTGGTGCTCAACCTGACCGACCTGGACCATCCGGAGGACCTGCGCCTGCTCGAACTGGCGGGCCGGCTCCTCGCCCCGCACGGACTGCTGCCGGTGCTCGCCCCCGGGCCGGAGGGGTGGCTGGATGCGCTCGACCGGATCCGGCCCGATGCGGCCTACCTCGGGGCCCCGATCGAGGATCTGGCGACCCACCACGAGCTGGAGGAGCGCGCCCGCGCGGGGGCGCGGCTGCTCGTGGCGCATCCCCTCCGGCCCAGCCCCCACTTCGACAGCCTGCACGGCTGCCCCACCCAGGGCGTCGACGCGGCGCTGGAGTACCTGCTCGAGCGGGAGGACCGGATCGGCTGCCTCGCCTCGGAGCCCCAGCTCGACACGCACGGTCGGGGCCGGGTCAGCCGGTATTCCCCGTACGCCCGCGCGGTCGACGACGGCCGGATCGCCGAACCGGCCGTCGCGGTGCACGACGGCACCCGGCGGGGCATGCGCCGCGGGGCGGCCCGACTCATCGACGCCGGGGTCGGGTCGATCCTGTGCACGAGCCGCTGCAGCGGGGAGGCCGCGGACGAGGAGGCCGCCGAGCGGGGCCTGCGCGTGCCGCTCGACCTGCGCGTCGTCGCGGGCGGGCGGGCCGTGCCCGAGTGCTCCCGGCGCTCCTTCGAGATGGCGGTCTCGGGGGCGACCCCGGCCCTGGCCGCGCGGCTCCTCGTCGATCTCGCCACGGGCGCCCGCCGCCCGGGCTGCGACCACGGGCTGGCCTGGCGCGTGCGAGCCTGAGGTCAGGTGCCCTTGGGGTGCCAGACCGTCTTGGTCTCCGTGTACGCGAGGATCCCGCGCAGCGACTGCTCCGCCGTCCAGTCCGGCTCCACCTCGGCCGCGGGGCGGCGCACCCGCTTGAGGCTGTCGGCGGCGGCCGCCTCGAGTTCGCCCCAGGTCACATTCTCGGCGCCGACGGCGCCGGCGAGGTCGAGGGCGTTGACGTCCTGGTGGGCCGCGAGCGGAGGCGCGAGTTCGGCGGTGCGGCCGGTGAGCAGGTTGACGACGCCGCCGGGAACGTCCGAGGTCGCGAGCACCTCGGCGAGGGCGACGGCGGGCAGCGGCCGCTCCTGCGAGGCGAGCACGACGGCGGTGTTCCCGGAGACGACGGCGGGCGCGAGCACGGAGACGAGGCCGAGCAGCGAGGACGCCTGCGGGGCGAGGACGCCGGCGACCCCGGTGGGCTCGGGGGAGGAGATGTTGAAGAACGGGCCGGCCACGGGGTTGGCGTTCCCGGCGACCTGGGCGATCTTGTCCGCCCAGCCCGCGTACCAGACCCACCGGTCGATCGCGGCGGAGACGACGGCGCTCGCCCGCGCGGCGCTCATCCCCTCGCCGGCGGCGACGTCCGCCTCGAACTGGGCGCGCCTGCCCTCCATGAGCTCGGCGACCCGGTAGAGCACCTGCCCGCGGTTGTACGCGGTGGCCCCCGCCCAGCCGGACTGCGCCGCTCGAGCAGCCCGGACCGCGTCGCGCACGTCCTTGCGCGAGCCCTGGGCGACGTTCGCCGCGAAGGCGCCGCGCGACGTCGTCACTTCGTAGGTGCGACCGGATTCGGAGCGCGGAAACGCTCCGCCGATGAAGAGCTTGTGGGTCTTGGGAACGCCCAGGCGCCGGTCGCCGGCCGCGCTCGTGGTCGTGGGGCTCATCGCGTGGTTCCTTCCACCAGGTACGGGCCGAGGCCGTGGCGCCCGCCCTCGCGGCCGTAACCGGACTCCTTGTAGCCGCCGAACGGGCTCGTGGGATCGAATTTGTTGAACGTGTTCGCCCAGACGACGCCGGCGCGCAGCTGATCGGCCATCCACAGGATCCGCGAGCCCTTCTCCGTCCAGATCCCGGCGGAGAGGCCGTAGGGGGTGTTGTTCGCCTTGGCGACCGCCTCGGCCGGGGTGCGGAAGGTGATGACGCTGAGCACGGGCCCGAAGATCTCCTCCTGCGCGATCCGGTGCGACTGGGACACCCCGGTGAACAGGGTCGGGCGGAACCAGAACCCGTTCGTGGGGATCCCGCAGTCGAGCGACCAACGGATCGCGCCCTCGTCCTCGCCGGCCTGCACGAGGTCCGTGATGCGCTGGAGCTGGGCGGCGGAGTTGATCGCGCCGACGTCGGTGTTCTTGTCCATCGGGTCGCCCACGCGCAGCGTGCCGAGGCGGACCTTGAGCCGCTCGACCAGTTCGTCGTGGATGTTCTCCTGCACGAGCAGCCGGGATCCGGCGCAGCACACCTGGCCCTGGTTGAAGAAGATGCCGTTGACGATCCCCTCGACGGTCTGGTCGATCGGGGCGTCGTCGAACACGATGTTCGCGGCCTTGCCGCCGAGCTCGAGGGTGGCGACCTTGCGGGTGCCGGCGATCGCGCGGGCGATCCCCTTGCCCACGGCGGTCGACCCGGTGAAGGCGATCTTGTCGACTCCCCGGTGGGCGACGAGGGCCGCACCCGTGGGCCCGGCGCCGGTGAGGATGTTGACCACCCCGGGCGGCAGGCCCGCCTGGCGCAGCACGTCGGCGAAGAGCAGCGCGGTCAGCGGGGTGGTCTCGGCGGGCTTGATCACCACGGTGTTGCCGGTGGCCAGCGCCGGGGCGATCTTCCACGAGAGCATGAGCAGCGGGAAGTTCCACGGGATCACCTGCCCCACGACGCCGTGCGGGCGGGGGGCGGGGCCGAAGCCGGCATGGTCGAGCTTGTCGGCCCACCCGGCGTAGTAGAAGAAGTAGGCGCTCGCCAGCGGCACGTCGACGTCGCGCGACTCCCGGATCGGCTTGCCGTTGTTCAGGGTCTCGGCCACGGCGAACTCGCGCGAGCGCTCGGCCAGGATCCGCGCGATCCGGTAGAGGTATTTCGCGCGCTCCGAGCCGGGCGTGCGGCTCCAGACCTTCTCGAAGGCCTTCCGGGCCGCGGCGACGGCGCGGTCGACGTCCTCCTCCCCGGCGACCGAGACCTCGGAGAGCACCTCCTCGGTGGCCGGATTGATCGTCTTCATCGTCGTGCCCGCGCCGTCGGTGAACTCGCCGTCGATGAAGAGGCCGTAGCTGGAGTCGAAGCTGACCACGGAGCGCGACTCCGGGGCGGGCGCATACTCGAAGACCATGGGATACCTCAGTCGATCGTGATGTAGTCGGGTCCGGTGTAGGCACCGGTGGTGAGCTTGCGGCGCTGGGCGAGCACGTCGTTGAGCAGGGAGGAGGCGCCGAAGCGGAACAGCTCGGGGTCGAGCCAGGTCTCCCCGGCCACCTCGTTCACCGCCACGAGGTAGTGCACGGCCTGCTTCGAGCCGCGGATGCCGCCGGCGGGCTTGACGCCCACGCTCACGCCGGTCAGCGCCGCGAAGTCACGCACCGCCTCGAGCATGAGCACCGTGACCGGCAACGTGGCCGCCGGGTTCACCTTGCCCGTGGACGTCTTGATGAAGTCGGCGCCGGCGAGCATGGCGAGCCAGGAGGCGCGGCGGACGTTGTCGTAGGTGACCAGTTCGCCGGTCTCGAGGATGACCTTGAGGTGGGCGGGCTCCGGGCGGGACCGGCACACCTCACGCACGGCCACGATGTCCTCGAACACCCGGGCGTAGTCTCCGGCGAGGAAGGCGCCGCGATCGATGACCATGTCGATCTCGTGGGCGCCGGCGCTCACGGCGTCGGCGGTGTCGGCCAGGCGCACCGCGCGGGAGGCCCGCCCCGAGGGGAAGGCCGTGCTCACGGCCGCGACGTGGATCCCGGTTCCGGCCACGGCCTCGAGGGCCACGGGCACGAGGTCGTTGTAGACGCACACGGCCGCCGGCCGGGGGCAGCCGGGATCGCTCGGATCGGGGGTGCGGGCCTTGGCCACGAGGGACCGGACCTTGCCGGGGGTGTCGGCGCCCTCGAGGGTGGTCAGGTCGATCATCGAGATGATCGCATCGAGCGCCCAGGCCTTGGCCGAGGTCTTGATCGAGCGGGTCGAGAGCATCCCCGCGCGCGCGTCGGCACCGACCTTGTCGACCCCCGGCAGCCCGTGCAGGTACCGGCCCAGATTCGCCGACGTGAGCGAATCCGTGCCGACGATGCCCGCAGCGGTGGCCGCGACCTCGGCGGCGCTGCGATGCCAGGGGCGGAGGGCCGGTGGAGCACCGGCGGTGGTGCGTGTCATGGGGCGAGTATAAAGCGAGGCCCCGGAAGCGCTACCTCTCATCTGCGCGTCAGCCTGATGGGCGTGAGCCGCGCCGAGATGATGTACTTCGCCAGGTAGACCGGTCGCGCGCCGTGGTTGAGGACCACGGTGAGGACGAGTACGCCGGGCCCCTGTACGCGGGCTCCCGGCGGCGGCGGGTCGAGGCGGGAATCCGCATAGCCGGTCTGAACCAGGGAGTAGTGGGCCTGGCTGCGGATCGCCGGATCCACCGCCTGGAGCATGCTCGTGGAGCCGGTGTCCGAGATGGGTGCCCAGTCGGGGTGGCTCAATTCGAGGGCGTCGAGTGCGGGCTCGCCGTCGAGGTCCAGATGGCTCTGCCACACGCGCAGCGGGGTGCCGAGCGGGACCTCCAGGTGCTCTCCGCTCCATCTCGTGGCGTGGGTCGTGGCGCGTCGGGATACCGTGAGCGATGCGCCCTGTCCGTGCCCGAACATGTCCTCGATCGGCGTGGGCCCGCTGTCGGGCCTCGGTTGCGACAGGCCCGCCACGACGCGGCGGCGGCCCTGCCCGCGACTGAGCAGCCCGTCCTCCTCCAACAAAGTCAGCGCCTGCCGCACGATCCGGCGACTCACCCCGAGCTGTTGGGCCAGGTCCAACTCGGTCGGGACGGTGTCTCCGGCCGTACGCCCCGCCTCGGTGATCACTTGGTACAACGCGTCATAGACCTGGACGGCCAGGGGCCGTGCGTCTCGAATTGGCTGGATGTCCATGAAGCCATCATGCCAATATTCCGCCTCTGCCGCGGCCGATGGGCCGGTCATAAGACGAATGTCTCGGACGGGACATGCTTGTCAGATCGAAGCTGCATGAGTATGTTGTACCAAAGCGGACATTCACTGCGAAGGAGCAGCGCCGATGCGGACCGTGGGCACGACAACACTTGAGGTCATCGGTGGCCTCACGCTCGACAGCGTCATCAGTAGCGATGGGACATACGTCACCGACAGCCCTGGTGGCAATGCCTTGTGGGCCGCCGCGGGCGCCGTCATGCTCGGTGCGGACGTCGCGCTGCACACCGTGGCCGGCCGTGACTACGACCCCGACGTGCTCACCGCACTCGCCGCGGCCGGTATGCGCGTCGATCACGTGCGCAGAGACTCCGAGATCGACAGCACCCGGGTCACGTTCGCCTACGAGCTCGACGGCGAGCGCATCGGCCCGGCGCCACGCGAGCGGATCCTCCAGCTGCCCCGGTCGGCGCAAGGTGCCTTCGTGGACACGACCCTCGACCCGGCGCAGGTGCTGCCGACCCTGTCGACCCCCGCCGACCTCGCGCGATCCGGCCGCGCGTCCCACCCCTGGCACATGGGCCTTCTCCCGGTGAGCCGGTTCGGCGAGCTGGTCACGTATCTCGCCGGTGTCGGCGCGCCCTACGTCCAGGCCGACTGCCCGTCGCGTCACGACCTGCTCGAGACCGGCATTCACGTGCTCGACGGGCTGCTGGAGCAACTGGACGTCTTCCTGCCGAGCACGTCGGACTCGGCCGTCTTCGACCCGGACCAGACTCCGCTCGAGACGGTCGCCGCGTTTCGGGCCCTCGGAGCGCGCACGACGGTGCTCAAGGACGGTGCCGCGGGCGCCTGGATCGCCGAGGGCGATGCGGCGTCGATGTGGCACGTTCCGGCCTACCGAGGCCATCTCGTGCGCGACCCGACGGGTGCGGGAGACGTCTTCTGCGGTGCCTTCGCAACCGCCGTCGTCCGTGGGGACTCACTGCTGCGAGCGACGTGTGCCGCTTCGGCGTGCGCGTCCTTCGCCACGACGGTGCTGCAGCCGCTCGAGCTGCTCGCCGTCGATCCTCACGACATCGAGTCACGAACCACGACCATCGAGAAAGGTGCACGGAGACTATGAGACGAACAACCATCGGAGTGCTGGGCAACGCCGCCCCCGCGGGCACGCAGTTGCCCCCGGGCCTGCTGGACCTCGCGGCCGAGGTCGGGCGATCGATCGCGCGAAGCGACGCGGTCCTCCTCAGCGGGGGCACCGACGGCGTCATGGCGGCCGCCAGCCGAGGTGCCCAGGAGGCCGGCGGGTTCACCGTCGGGTTCCTGCCGTACGCAGATCACGAACACGCGAACCAATACCTGGACCTGTCGCTCCCGACCGGCATGGGGACGATCCGCAACTTCCTGACGGCGCGCTGCGCCGACGCGGTCATCGTGGTGGGGGGAGGCGTGGGAACCCTCAACGAGATCACCATCGCATACGACGCGGGTACTCCGATCGTTGCGCTCGCGGGATCCGGTGGGTGGGCGGATCGGATCCGGCCGAACCTCATCGACGACCAGTGGATCGATGCGAGACAGGTCACCCCGATCTCGTTCGCGGCAACCCCGCAAGAAGCCGCACAGATCGCCCTCGCCCGCAGCCGGGAAGAGCGACTGGGCAGTCGGCTCAGCGCGCTCACGGGCGCTGCAGGCCACTAATTCACCGATCGAGCATGTCGACGCTTGGAGGACATCATGACCAGAATGCAGATCCAGTTGAACCGCGGCGCCGCTCGGGGTGCTCTCGCCGCCGCGGCCGTACTCGCTCTCACCGCCGCCTGTTCGTCGACGGGATCCGGCGATGACGGCTCGCCCGATGGAGCGGCCGGCGATTCCGTGTTCGCGGCGGACGGCACGCTGACCATCCAGCTCTCCTACCTCAAGGAGGTCGGGTACGCGGGCGACTACATCGCCGAAACCGACGGGTACTTCGAGGACGAAGGCTTCGGGAAGGTCGATCTCATCGCCGGGCCGACCGCCGTCGAGGCCGCCGTGGCCGCCGGGAACGCCGAGGTCGGCTATACGACACCCATCGGAACCGCGAGCATGGTCGCGAATCAGGACACGCCCATACGGATCGTCGGCGTGCTCGAGCAGCGAAACGCGTTCACGATCATGTCCCTGCCGGGCGCGGGCGCGATCACGGAACCCGCAGACCTGATCGGCACAACCATCGCCGTGCCCGAGGGTACGGCCACGATCATCGTGCAGGCCCTCCTCAAGGCCAACGGCATCGCGGCCGATGAGGTCCAGCTCGTTCCGGGGATCGGGAACGTCGGGATGATCTCGGGCGGCGAGGTGGACGGCTACTTCACCTTCGAGACCAGTGAACTGGTGGCCATCGAGAACGGAGACGTCGTGTCGATGCCCTTCGCCGATCATGGCCTGCCCGTGAGCGGGCTCGCGTACGCCGTGACGACCGAGGCGATCGAGAACGATCGCGATGCGGTCAAGGCGTTCCTGGTGGCTGAGCTGCGAGGCTGGGCCGATGCGATCGACGACCCGGAGTTGGCCGTCCAGCTCACGATGGACACGTACGGCAGCGATCTCGGGCTCGATCGGGCCACTCAGGAGGCGCGCGCCCAGCGCTTCGCCGACTACCTGTTGCCCGGTGGCGAGGGCAGCCTCCTACTGCTGACGGATGAACAGATCGCCGGCAACCTGGAATCGCTCGGTGATGCGGGGATCGACGTCGCAGCAGACGACGTCTTCGACATGACCCTGCTCCAGGAGATCTACCAGGAGCATCCCGATCTGCAGCAGGCGAAGTAGGTCGCGATGAACACGCCGAACACGGATGGTTTCCGTATCCGTGGCCTCACGAAGACGTTCGGGCGCGGCGATGCGGCCGTGACCGCTTTGCGTGACGTGTCGGTCACGACGGCGCGCGGTTCGTTCGTGGCGCTCCTGGGGCCGTCGGGGTGCGGGAAGTCGACGATCTTTCGCATCCTCGCCGGCCTGGACGACCCGACCGAGGGCGCGGTGGCCGTGCACGATCGTGATCCGGAGACGATACGCCGTTCGAATGAACTCGGGATCGCCTTCCAGAACTCGGCCCTGTTGCCGTGGCGTCACGTTCGCGGCAATATCGCACTGCCGCTCGAGATCGCCGGGATCAAGCCCGCCCCCGGCCTGATCGAGGGTCTCATCGACCTGGTCGGTCTCCAGGGTTTCGAGGATGCCAAGCCGGCACAACTGTCCGGTGGCATGCGCCAGCGGGTCTCCATCGCCCGTGCGCTCGTCGTAGAACCCGAGATCCTGCTGCTGGACGAACCGTTCGGGGCGCTCGACGACATGACCCGGCAGCGGATGAACCTCGAGCTTCAACGCATCTGGACGGAACGCCCGGCCACGACGCTGCTCGTCACGCACGGCATCGACGAGGCGATGTTCCTCGCCGACCAGGTCGTCGTGATGAGTGCGCGGCCGGGGCGCGTCATCGAGGTCATCGATGTGCCGCTACCACGCCCGCGTACCCCCGAGATGATGCGATCAGCGGAGTTCCACGCGCTGGTGGATCACGCCTCGGAACTGCTCTTCACCCAACAACAGGCGGCGATGGTGTGACCATGGCGAGTATCCAGATCGCAGGTCCGGGCAGCAGGCCGCGTCGGCGCCGGGGCGGGCAGGGGCCGCATCCGGTCGTCGTCGGCTCGGTCGGCTCCGTTGTGATCCTGCTGGTGTGGTGGGCGGTCGCGTCGGTGTTCTTCACCGGGCCCGGCGCGCTCCCCACCCCGCTGGAGGTCCTCCTGCAGTTTCCCGCGGACGGGCTGGGCTTCTACTGGACGAATCTCCAGGTGACACTCGTCGAGGCCGCCCAGGGCTACCTACTCGGAGCGGTCCTCGCGCTACTCCTGGCCGTCCTGGTCCTGCTGGTCCCGAGCCTGGAACGTGCGGGAACACAGTTGGCGGTCGTGACGTACTGCCTGCCGCCGGTCGCCGTGGCGCCCGTCGTCTTCCTGCTCCTCGGGGCGCCGAGCCCCGGTGATCCGTCGCGGACCGCGACCTGCCTGGCCGCGCTGCTCGTGTTCTTCCTCGTGTACACGAATGCCGTCCTCGGGTTCAGGTCCGCCGACCGGCAGAGCCTGGAACTCGTCCAGGCCTACGGCGGGAGGCGCCGGCACCAGCTCCTCAAGGTCCAATTGCCGGCCTCCGTCCCGGCGCTCATCGGAGGGCTCAAGATCGCCGCGCCGATCGCGGTGCTCGGGGCGATCCTCGGCGAATACGCGGGTGGTGTGGACAAGGGGCTCGGCCCCGCGCTGCTCACCGCCCAACGACAGGTGGACGCACCGCGGACGTTCGCGATCGGCCTGCTGTCCGCGGCCGTGGCGGGAGGGTGGTTCGCGCTGCTCGCCCTGGTCGAACGACTCGCCCGGCTCCGGCTGGGCGGAGGTGGCGCGGAACTCAGCCGTGGTCCGGTTGCCGGCGGGCGCGGCGGTGGCCCGTGGCTTGCGGTGGTGCTGGGCGCCGGTGCCCTGGCCTTCCTGCTCCTCCTCTGGTGGCTCGGGCTGTTGGCCATCGATGCCTCACCGTTCGTCAGCAAGACTCCCGGTGACGTCTGGCGCTACCTGTTCGTGGATGAGGCGGCGGCAGGCAATAGGGAGATCGTCCTCGGGAATATCGCGGTCACGTTGGCGGATGCGGGACTGGGGTTCGTGGCCGGCCTGATCGTCGCCTTCGCTCTCGCGGTCGCGATGACGCTCATCCCGTCCCTGTCGCACGTCGTGCTGCCGTGGGCGCTCGTCATCCAGCTGGTGCCGTTGGTGGCGATGGCACCCGTGATCATCCTGCTGTTCGGGCGAGGGACGGCGACGGTGGCGGTTCTGGGCGGACTGATCGTGTTCTTCCCCGGCCTGGTGAACATCTCGATGGGGCTGCGCACCCCGCCGCAGGAGATGCTCGAACTCGTGGCGGTGTACGGCGGCGGCCGCCCCGCACAGCTCCGCAAGGTGCGCCTCGCCGCGTGCGTGCCCGCGCTCTTCGCGGCGATCAAGATCGGTGTGCCCGCGGCGATCAACGGGGCGCTCCTGGCCGAGTGGCTAGCGACGGGACGAGGGGTGGGCGGAAACATCACGACGGCCATGAGCAGTGGCAACAACATCGCCGTCTGGGCGCACGTCGTCGTGATGACAGGTGTCGCGCTCGGGCTCTATGCGCTCGTGGTGGTGCTGGAGAAGGCGGTGTTGCGACGGCAATTCACGTGACAGCAGTACTCGTCGTGGCCGAACGGGCCACGCTCAGATCGTTCGGGTCAACGAAAAGAAGGAGCACCCATGCCGACGAAGATGATTCTCGACTGCGATCCCGGTGTCGACGACACCATGGCACTGATGTATGCGGCGCTGCATCCCGAGATCGACCTCCTGGCGGTGAGCACCGTCTGGGGGAACGTGGACGTGGCCACGGCGACCCGCAATGCGCTGCACACCCTCGAGCTGGTGGGTGCCGGAGCAGTACCGGTCGCGCAGGGCGCCGGTCAGTCGCTGCGCGGGGAGGCCCACGGCTACGGGTTCTTCGTGCACGGCGACGACGGTCAGGGGAACGTCTACGACGGTGCGCCCGTCGGTCCGGCGGCGTCGACGACGGGCGCGCAGCAGATCATCGACGTCGCCCGAGCCCATCCCGGTGAGGCCTGGCTCGTGGCGGTCGGGCCGCTGACGAACCTGGCGGTCGCACTCGCGCTCGAACCGGAACTTCCCACGCTCGTCGCCGGCGTCTCGATCATGGGCGGCGCCGCGCTGGCGCCGGGGAACGCGACACCCGTCGCCGAGGCGAATATCTGGCACGACCCGGAGGCGGCCGATGCGGTCTTCCGTGCCGACTGGGACATCATCATGGCCGGGCTCGACGTGACGATGAAGGTCCTGATCAGCCCGCAGCGTCGAGCGATCCTGGACGCGGGCGGTCGGGCCGCGCGGTACATGTCGGGGATCCTGCAGTTCTACGGCGACTTCTGTGCCGCCACGGCGTTCAACAGCTGGAACGCGACGATGCACGACACCATCGCGGTGGCGGCCGCGGCGGGAACCCTCACGATCCATGAGGCACCCGTGGTCGACGTGGCTGTGGATTGTTCCGGTGGGCCGTCCCACGGTGCCACCCTCTGCGATCTGCGGGGCAAGTACGCGGGCTATCCCGCACAGGAGGGTGCGCACTGCACGGTCCTGCTCGACGTCGACGACGGGATCGCGGACGAGGTGGTCGCGCTCATCGCCGCGTACGACGGGTAGCGCTCCACGATCGACTGCGCGACCGGCTGCCCGGCGAGCCGAAATCGGTTAGCCGGGCAGCCGATTCTGGCCGAGACCGTGGAGGAATCGCGGCCCGGTGATCGCGAGCTCGCGCCGGTGGCTCTCGTGCCAGCCGCGGTACGGGGCGAGGGCGAGGTTCTCGTTCCGGAACCGGTCGTCCTCGGAGACCTCGGTCGTGCAGAAGTCGGGGATGATCAGGTCGGTCACGGGCCCGCCGCGCTCGACCTCGGCGATGACCAGCGGCGCGTTCTCGAGGAGGAACTCGTCGATGATCCAGCCGTCGGCATCGAGCCAGAGGGAGTGGCGCACCTTCGTCACGAGGTGGTGGCCGAACCCGACCATCCGGCTCGCGACGAGCGGATCGAGTTCCCGCTCCGCCTCGTAGCGGGTGCCACCGGCCGCGGGCCCCTTGGCGGTCATCGTCGCGAGGGTGATGTTCTCCCCGATCGCGTCGATCACCTCCGCGGCGCTCCCGAGCCCGCGGATCCCCGCCGGCGCGGGCCCGTGGATGCGCACGCGCACGGCGTAACCGTCCTGGGAGAGCAGGTAGGACTGCACGACGACGTCGGGGAACGGGTCGGCGTCGGTGAGCGCGGGCACGCCGTCCGCAAGCAGGAACTTGCGCTCGAACTCGAAGTCGGACCAGTCGTCGGCGGCCATGACCCCACGGTATCCCGGGAACGGCGACGCGCCGGGGAATCGGCGCGCCCGCGCGCGCCGCGCCGCGGGGCGACCGGCTAGACGAACAGGTGGAAGAGCGGCGAGTCCGGCGCGATCACCCGATACGTGAGTCCGGTCGCCGCCATCCGCGCGAGCAGCGGTTCGTAGTCGCCGGCCCGCCCGAGCGTGAGGCCCACGAACGCGGGCCCGGTCTCCCGGTTCGACCGCTTCGCGTACTCGAACAGGGAGATGTCGTCGTCGGGCCCGAGCACCTCGTCGAGGAACAACCGCAGGGATCCCGGCTGCTGCGGGAAGTCGATGAGGAAGTAGTGCCGCAGCCCCTCGTGCACGAGCGAACGCTCCATCACCTCCGCGTACCGGGAGACGTCGTTGTTGCTGCCGGTGAGCACGCACACGACGGTCGAGCCCGGCGAGATCTCCACGGGCGCGCCGGAGCCGAGCGGCCCGAGCGCGGCCAGCGCGAGCGCCCCGGCGGGCTCGGTGATGATGCCCTCGGTCTGGTAGAGCCGCAGCATCTCCGAGCACAGCCGCCCCTCCGGCACGGCGGCCATCCGCAGCCGAAGGCGGGAGACGATCTCATACGGCAGGTCGCCGACCCGGCGCACCGCGGCCCCGTCGACGAAGTTGTCGATCTCGGCCAGCGTGACCGGCTCGCCTGCGGCGAGCGCGGCGATCATGGACGACGCACCGGCGGGTTCCACTCCGATCACCCGCGTCGTCGGGCTCGCCTCCGCGAGGTAGGAGGCGACCCCGCTGATGAGCCCGCCCCCGCCCACGGGCACGACCACGATGTCCGGGGAGGAGCCGAGCTGGTCGTGGATCTCCTTGGCCACGGTCCCCTGCCCGATGATCGTGCGCGGATCGTCGAACGGGTGCACCGGCACGGCACCGTGCTCCCGGGCATAGGCGGCCGAGGCGGCGTAGGCCTCGTCGTAGGTCGAGCCCACGGAATGCAGGTGCACCATGTCGCCGCCGAGCTCGCCGATGCGCTGGAGCTTCTGCCGCGGCGTGGTGCGCGGGAGGAAGATGTGCCCGGTGATCCCGAGGTCGTGGCAGCCCTCGGCCACGCCCTGGCCGTGGTTGCCCGCGCTCGCCGCGACCACGCCCCGCGCCCGCTGCTCCGGGGTGAGGGAGAGCATGAGGTTGAGGGCCCCGCGGACCTTATAGGAGCGCACGGCCTGCTGATCCTCGCGCTTGATGAGGACCCGGGCCCCGGTGGCCCGGCTCATCCGCTTCCAGTGGGTGAGCGCCGTGCGGTCGACCACGCCCTGGAGTCGCTGGGTGGCCTCGCGGATCGCGGCGGCGCTCACCACGGGGGCGGCGGTCGCGGCGGAGGGGGAGGCGGTGGACACGCCGACGAGTCTAGTACTCGACCCCCTGGGGACCGCCGCTCCACCCCCACATGGTCGGGGCGGAGAGGGCCGACGGAGCGCCCTGTGCTCGCCCCGACCGGGCCGGAGCCCGATCGGCGGCTCAGCCGATCCCGGCCGCCGCCGCGATGTCCGTGCTCAACCGTGCCAACCGCTCGGCTGCGCGCTCGCGGACGGGGGCGACCTCACCGGTGACCGGGAGCACCACCTCGAGGTAGCACTTGATCTTCGGCTCGGTTCCCGAGGGGCGCACGACCACCCGGTCGCCCGACTCGGTCAGGTAGACGAGGCCGTCGGTGGGCGGCAGGTCGCCGCCGCCCGCCAGGTCGATGGCCGAGGTCACGGGCGAACCGGCGAGGGTCGCCGGCCCCTGTTCCCGCAGCCGGGTCATCGCCGCCGGAATGGCGGCGAGGTCGGCCATCCGCACCGACAGGGGGGCGGTCGCGTACAGCCCGTGCCGGCGCGCGAGGTCGTCGAGGAGGTCCGCGAGGGTCCGGCCCGCCCGGGCGGACTCCTCGGCGAGCCGGGCGATCGCGAGGCCGGCGGTGATGCCGTCCTTGTCCCGGACCCGGTCGGGGTCGACGCAGTAGCCGAGCGCCTCCTCGTAGCCGTAGACCAGCCCCGGGGTGCGGCTGATCCACTTGAAGCCGGTGAGGGTGGTGCGATGCTCGAGGCCGTGGTCGGACGCGATCCGCTCGAGCAGGCGGGAGGAGACGATCGAGTTCGCGAACACCCCCGTCTCGGTGCGGGATCCGAGGTACTCGCCCAGGAGGGCGCCCACCTCGTCACCGGTGAGCTGGCGCCACCCGTCGCCGGCGGGGACGGCGATCGAGACCCGGTCGGCGTCGGGATCGTTCGCGATGATCAGGTCCGCGCCCGCGGCCCGGGCGGTCGCGATGGCCAGGTCGAGGGCGCCGGGCTCCTCCGGATTCGGGAAGGCCACGGTGGGAAAGTCCGGGTCGGGCTCGGCCTGCTCGGCCACGAGCGTCACGTTCTCGAAGCCGGCCTCCGCGAGCACCCGCGTGGCCACCGCCCCGCCCACCCCGTGCATCGGGGTGAGCACGATCCGCAGCCCGGCCGGGGTCGCCGCGGCGTCCCCGCCGCTCCCGATCGCCGCGGCCACGTAGGCGTCCACGAGCTCCGGGCCGACGATCGAGATGCTCCCGCCGTTCGCGCGGGCCGACTCCTCGCTGCGGTCCACGGCGGCGACCGAGGGCACCGCCGCGATGGCCGCGGCGATCTCGGCGTCCGCGGGCGGAACGATCTGCACCCCGCGCCCGGCCACGTCGCTCGCCCGGCCCCCGAGGTAGACCTTGTAGCCGTTGTCGCGCGGCGGATTGTGCGAGGCGGTGACCATGACCCCCGCATCGGCCTCCAGTTGCCGCACCGCGAACGCGAGCAGCGGCGTCGGACAGGTCGCATCGAACAGCAGCGCCCGCCCGCCCGCCGCCGCGACGATCTCGGCGGTGTCCCGGGCGAACACCGCGGAGCCGTGGCGGGCGTCGAATCCGATGACCACGGTCGGCGCCGCCCCGAGCACGCGCCACAGGTGGGCCGAGAGCCCGGCCGCGGCCCGGATCACGACGGCCCGGTTCATCCGCGCGGGACCGCCCCCGAGCCGCCCGCGCAGGCCGGCCGTGCCGAACTGCAGGAGGCCGGCGAACCGGTCCGCGAGATCCGCGCCGGCGCCCGCGTCGCCCGCCCGGGCACGCGTGAGGACGTCGGTCAGCTCGGCCGCCGTGCCCGGGTCCGGATCGTCGTCGATCCAGGCTCGTACGCGTGCGTGGAGTTCGGTCGGCGTGGGCATGTCTCTCCTTCGGCGTCGTGATGTCGTGGGCGGGTGGCTTCAGGCGATGGTGCGCACGATCTCGGCCAGCAGCCCGGCGAGCCGGGGTGCCGCGGCCCGGCCGGCGGCCACGACGTCGTCGTGGGCGAGCGGGGTGGGCGAGATCCCGGCGGCGAGGTTCGTCACGAGGGAGAGGCCGAGGATCTCCAGCCCGGCCTCCCGGGCCGCGATCGCCTCGAGCGCGGTGCTCATGCCCACGAGGTCGGCCCCGAGCGTGCGGGCCATCCGCACCTCCGCCGGGGTCTCGTAGTGGGGGCCGCGCATCTGCAGGTACACGCCCTCGGCGAGGGTCGGGTCGATCGCGCGGGCGGCCCGGCGCAGCCGCGACGAGTACAGGTCGGTCAGGTCGACGAACGTCGCCCCCTCGAGCGGGGAGGCCGCCGTGAGGTTGAGGTGGTCGCTGATGAGCACCGGGGTGCCGGGCGCCCACTCGGGGTCGAGGCCCCCGCAGCCGTTGGTCAGCACGACCGTGGTCGCGCCGGCCGCAGCCGCGCACCGCACGCCGTGCGCGACGGCCCGCACGCCGCGGCCCTCGTAGAAGTGGGTGCGGGCTCCGAGCACGAGCGCGTGCCTGGCCGACCCGTCCGCGCCGGCTGCGAAGCGCACGACCCGCAGGGTGCCGCTGTGGCCCGGCACGCCCGAGGCGGCGAAGCCGGGCACCTCGCCGGCCGGCAGCTCGACGACGGTCTCGCCCAGCACGTCCGCGGCACCGCCCCAGCCGGAGCCGAGTACGAGCGCGATGTCGACCCGGTCGAGTCCGGCGGCGTCGAGGATCACGCGGGCCGCGTCCTGGGCGAGTCGGCGGGGGGAGGCGGCCTCGTCGGGCTCGGCGGCGGGAGTCATCCACCGAAGATATCGTGAGCATCGGTCGATGCACGGCACAATGGCAGCCGTGACCACTCCGCTCTCCGCCACCGCACCGATCCCCATCGCCCCGAATCCACCGGCCACCGCACCGGCCGCCGCACCGGCACCGACGGCCACCCGAACGGCGGAACGCGGGGGGCGGCGCGGGTTCCGCGACCACGCCCGGGTCGCGATCGTCGGCGGGGGACCGGGCGGGTATGAGGCGGCCCTCGTCGCGGCGCAGCTCGGCGCGGAGGTGACCGTGGTCGAGCGGCAGGGGATCGGCGGCTCGGCGGTGCTCACCGACGTCGTCCCCTCGAAGGCGCTCATCGCGACCGCCGAACAGGCGACGATGACCGAGAGCGCGCACGAGCTCGGCCTCGAGGCCGCGTGCGGGCACGAGGGCGAGCTGACCGTGGACTTCGCCCGCATGGACTCGCGGGTGCTCACGCTCGCGGCGGCCCAGTCGAGGGACATCCGCACCCGCCTCGAACGCGAGGGGGTCGCGATCGTCGACGCCCACGGCCGCCTCGACGCCAACGGCGAGGTCGTGGCGGATGGGCGGGTGATCGAGGCCGACGTCGTGCTGCTCTCGACCGGGGCCCGGCCCCGCGTGCTGCCCACCGCCGAGCCGGACGGCGAGCGGATCCTCACGTGGACCCAGGTGTACGGCCTGACGGAGCTGCCCGAGCACCTGATCGTCGTCGGATCGGGGGTCACGGGGGCCGAGTTCGCCGGCGCCTACACGGGACTCGGCGCGAAGGTCACCCTCGTCTCCTCCCGCGACCGGGTGCTCCCGGGGGAGGACCAGGATGCGGCCGAGGTGATCGAGGGGGCGTTCCGTCGCCGCGGCATGACCGTGCTCTCCCGGTCCCGGGCCGCCGCCGTGCGCCGGGTGACTTCGGGGGCCGGCGACGGGGTCGAGGTCGAACTCGCGGACGGCCGGGTCGTGGCCGGATCCCATTGCCTGGTCGCCGTCGGGTCCGTGCCGAACACCGAGGACCTCGGGCTCGACGAGGCCGGGGTGCGCACGACCGAGGCCGGGCACATCGACGTCGACCGGGTCTCCCGCACGACCGCCCGCGGCATCTACGCCGCGGGGGACTGCACCGGCGTGCACGCCCTCGCCTCCGTGGCCGCCATGCAGGGCCGGATCGCGATGTGGCACGCCCTCGGCGACGCGGTGGCGCCCCTCGACCTCGCCCACGCGAGCGCCAACATCTTCACCGCCCCCGAGATCGCCACGGTCGGGATCAGCGAGTCCGACATCACCTCCGGCCGGGTCCGCGGCCAGGTCGCGATGGTGCCCCTCGCCCGCAACCCGCGGGCGAAGATGCAGGGCATCCGCGAGGGGTTCATCAAACTGTTCGCCCACCGCGCCTCGGGCCTCGTGCTCGGCGGGGTGGTCGTCGCCCCGAGCGCCTCCGAACTCATCTACCCGATCACGCTCGCCGTCACGAACCAGCTGACGGTCGACCAGGTGGCCAGCGCCTTCACCGTCTATCCATCCCTGTCGGGGTCGTTGGCCGAAGCGGCCCGCATCCTGCACGACACCCACGCCTGAACCGAGGACCCTCCATGACGCACGATCCCGCCTACTACCACCAGCGCGGACCCGTTCGGCTGAGCGGCAAGCTCATCCCCGAGAAGACGACCGACGAACGGCTCCTCGAGCCGGCGGACGAGGAGCCGGACTGGCTCCACTCGGACCCGTGGCGGGTCATGCGCATCCAGGCCGAGTTCATCGAGGGCTTCGGCGCCCTCGCCGACCTCGGCCCGGCGGTGAGCGTCTTCGGCTCGGCCCGGTTCCACGACGGCTCCCCCGAGTACGAGCTCGGCGGTCGGGTGGCCCGCGAACTCGTCGCGGCGGGCTATGCGGTCATCACCGGCGGCGGGCCGGGCGTCATGGAGGCCGCGAACAAGGGCGCGAAGGCCTCGGGCGGCACGTCGGTCGGCCTCGGGATCGAGCTGCCGTTCGAGCAGGGGATGAACCCCTACGTCGACCTGGGAGTGAACTTCCGCTACTTCTTCGCCCGCAAGACGATGTTCGTCAAGTACGCCCAGGGGTTCATCGTGCTCCCCGGCGGCTTCGGCACCCTGGACGAGCTCTTCGAGGCGCTCACCCTCGTGCAGACCGGCAAGGTGCGCCGGTTCCCGATCGTGCTCATGGGCAGCGAGTACTGGGGAGGCCTGCTCGACTGGCTGCGTTCGGCTCCCGGCGGTCGGGGGGCGATCGGGCCGACCGACGTCGACCTCATGCACATGACCGACGATCCGGTCGAGGCCGTGGCCTATATCGCCAACGCCGACGCCGTGCTGCGCGAGCAGCAGGCCGTCGCGCAGCAGCGGGGGGAGCCGGTCGAGGGATGAGCGCCGACGCGTGGGTCATGGCCGCCTTCGCCGTCATGGCGGCGGCCGTCGTCGTCGGCGCGATCGCGGCCGGCCGGGGCCGGGTCGGGCTCTCGCTCGAACCGCCGCCCGCCGAGCGGGCCCCCGCACCCAGCGCCGCGGCAGCGGGAATGCCGCGGAATCCCGGGCCTCGCCCGGCCGAAGAGCAGACCGGGCCCGGCGCTGACATAGAATAGGGACCGTCCCGTGGACACGCGACCGGCAGGAGGCCCCGAGCCGCCGTCCGGTCGGCCACGACCAACTCGACAGACAGGGATGAGCACATGGCGGCCATGAAGCCCCGGACCGGTGACGGACCCCTTGAAGTGACCAAGGAAGGGCGCGGCATCATCATGCGCGTACCGCTTGAAGGTGGAGGGCGACTCGTGGTCGAGCTGAACGCCACGGAGGCATCCGAACTCAGCGAGGCGCTCAGCGCGGTCGCACCCTGATGACGGCGGCTCTGCCGCTGCTGAGTGCGACGGACGCGTTCGGCGCCCTCGACGGCGTCGACGCGCTCGTGCTGCTCGTCGCGCCCGGCGAGGACGCGCCGGAGCTCCTGCCGGGGTCCGGCGCGGGTGCCGATCTCGCGGCCGGTTTCGGCCTCGACCTGGCGGGCACGCTCGCGCGGCTCGAGGTCACGGGCGCGGCCGGGCAGGCGGTCTCACTGCCCCTGCCCGTGATTGCGGACGACGACCGCTGGGCCCAGTTTCCGCCCCTGCTCCTCTTCGCCGGAGGGGACGGCTCCGCCGTCGACGCGCGGCGGGCGGGCGCGGCCATCGCCCGGGCGGCGCGCCCGGGCCAGGTGGTGGCGATCGCCGACCTGGCCGGGCTGACGGACCCGGCGGCCACGGCCCTGGTCGAGGGGCTCGTGCTCGCCTCCTACCGGCACCCGTTCCGCGGCGCGGGCCCGGGCCCGACGGGGCCCGCCGACCAGTTCCGGCTCGTCGGCGTGGACCCGGACGCGCTCGCCGGCGGGCTCTGCTCGGCCGAGGCGACCGTCGTCGCCCGCCGGTGGGCCGCGACGCCGAGCAACGTCAAGAACCCGCAGTGGTTCGCCGAGCAGGCGGTCGACGCGGTCGAGGCCCTCGGGCGGCGCTCCGGGGGGAGTGCCGCCACCACGCGGGTGCGCGTGCACGACGAGCAGTGGATACGCGAGCACGGGCTCGGCGGCCTCGCGGCCGTCGGGAACGGCTCGGCCACGCCGCCGCGGCTCGTCGTGGTCGAATACACCCCCGCCGGCGCCGAGCCGGGCCGGATCGTGCTCGTGGGCAAGGGGATCACCTACGACACCGGCGGCATCAGCATCAAGCCCCGGGCCGCGATGGTCCCGATGAAGACCGACATGGCGGGGGCGGCGGCGGTGCTCGCCGCGGTCCTCGGCGCGGCCGAGGCCGGCGTGGCCACCTCGGTCGTGGGCGTGCTGCCCATGGCCGAGAACGCGTTCTCCGGCGGCTCCTACCGCCCCGGTGACATCGTGACGATCGCCGACGGCACCACGGTCGAGATCGGGAACACCGACGCCGAGGGCCGGATGGTGCTCGCCGACGGCATGGCCTGGGCGCGCGCACACTACGAGCCCGAGGCGATGATCGACGTCGCCACCCTCACGGGGGCGGCGAGCCTCGGCCTCGGCAAGGAGCACGGCGCCCTGTACGCCACCGCCGACCGACTCGCGCACGGCCTCGAGAGCGCGGGCGAGCAGACGGGCGAGGCGCTGTGGCGCATGCCGCTCGTGGACGACTACGCCGCCGCGCTCACCTCCCCGGTGGCCGACCTGAGCCACATCAGCCGGGACCGGCACGTGGGCGGCGGCTCGATCACGGCCGCCCTGTTCCTACGCCACTTCGCCGGGGACGTGCCCTGGGCGCACCTCGACATCGCCGGCCCGGGGCGGGCGGCGCGAACCACGGGCATCCTCACCGAGGGCGCGACCGGATTCGGCGCGCGCACCCTGCTGCGGTTCCTGCGCGACTACTGACGCACGGCGGTCAGGAGGCCCCCGCCGACCGGGAGGAGTCCCGTGACGAGGCGCTCGTCCGCACGGAACTGCCTGCCGAGTTCGCGCATGGCCACGGTCGACTCGTCTCGGCGGGCCGGGTCGGCGACCCGATCGTGCCAGAGGGCGTTGACCACGGCGATCGCCCCGCCGGGGCGGAGCATCCGCAGGCCCTGCTCGCAATAGTCGCCCGCGCGGTCGGGGTCGCAGTCGATGACCACGAGATCGTAGGCGGCGTCGGCGAGCCGGGGGAGCACCTCGAGCGCCCGCCCGGAGATCGTGCGGGTTCGGGTGGACTTGACGCCCGCGGCGGCGAACGCCTCCTTCGCGGCGCGCTGATGCTCCATCTCGGCGTCGATCGTGGTGAGGACGCCCTCGGGATTCATGCCTCCGAGGAGCCACAGCCCCGAGACGCCGGTGCCCGTGCCGACCTCGGCCACGGCCCGGGCGTCGAGGAGGGCGGCGATGAGTCGCAGCGTCGCACCCGTGCCCGCGGAGACCGGGTCGAGGCCGAATTCGGCGGACCGGGCGTGCGCCGCGGCGAGCGCGTCGGAATCCTCGAGCGCGAACTCCTCGGTGTAGGCCCAACTCTGGATCTTGTCGGCAGCGATGGTAGGCCTCCCGTGTCGTGGCTGAGCCGTCAGGGGCGATGGTAGCGCCACCGGGGCCCCCGGCGGTGGCAGCGCGCCCGAGCCGGGCACGCATCGCTTAGACTGACGCGCATGAACATCAGCGGTGACGAGATTCTCATCCTCCTCGTCCTAGCCGTTGTCGTCATCGGACCGGAACGGCTTCCCCACTACGCCGAGCAGCTGGCACGGCTGGTGAAGAACCTCAAGAACATGGCCACGGGCGCGACCTCCGCGCTCCGGGAGGAGCTCGGCGACGACATCGCCGACCTCGACTTCTCCAAATTCGATCCGCGCCAGTACGACCCCCGCCGGATCGTCCGCGACGCGCTCCTGGACGACGTGCTGCCGTCGAGCAAGAGCGCCGACGCGCAGCCCGACCCCGAGGCCGAGAAGCGGCGCGCGGCCCGGGCCGCGGCCGCCCAGCACGTGGCGGCGACGGAGGCCGCTCGGGCCGCGGGTACCGGGGCCGCCGGAGCCGCCGTGGCTGCCGGAGCCGCCGGAGCCGCCGCGGTGACCGGCCCGGGGACGCATGCGGACGCAGGCGAGGCCGCTGCGGCATCGGCACCGTCCGCGCCGCTCCCGCCGCCCGAGCCGGCCGTGGGCGCGGCCCCGGGAGGCTCCGCTGTCGCAGCGGGGGGCGCCGCAGTGGAGACGGCCCCGGCGGGCGGCGGGGTCGCGACGGCGCTCCTCGCCGAGCCCGCGGAGCCCACGGCGCCCACGGTGCCCGCGGTGCCCGCTGAGCCGGCCGGCCTCGACCTGAGCGACCTCCCGCCCGCGCCGTTCGACTCCGAGGCGACCTGACTGCAGGCGACCCGACTACAGGCGACCCGACTACAGGCGACCCGGCTACAGGGGCGTGACGGCGAGATTGCGGCCGGCGAGTCCGCGGGCCCGGTGGGTGAGGCTGCGGGAGATCTCGGTGAGGATGTCGCCGGCGGTCGATCCGCTCGTGACCACGGGCACGCCGGAGTCGCTGCCCTCGCGGAGGGCCACCTCGAGGGGGACCTGCCCGAGGAGGGGCACGTCGGTCTCGAGGATCTCCGAGAGCCGGTCGGCGACGCGCTGCCCGCCGCCGGAGCCGAAGACCTCGAGCCGGGAGCCGTCGGGCTGCTCGAGCCACGACATGTTCTCGATGACCCCGGCAATGCGCTGCTGGGTCTGGCGGGCCATGATCCCGGCCCGTTCGGCGACCTCGGCGGCCGTGAGCTGGGGAGTGGTCACGATGAGCAGCTCCGCGCCGGGCAGCATCTGCGCCACCGAGATGGCGATGTCGCCGGTGCCGGGGGGAAGGTCGAGCAGGAGCACGTCGAGGTCGCCCCAGAAGACGTCCGCGAGGAACTGCTGGAGCGCGCGGTGGAGCATGGGGCCGCGCCACACGACCGGGCGGCCGGGCTGGGTGAACATCCCGATCGAGATGACCTTGATGTCGCCCGCGAGCGGCGGCAGGATCATGTCGTCGACCTTCGTCGGGGACATCGTGACGCCGAGCATCCGGGGGATGGAGAAGCCGTAGACGTCGGCGTCGAGCACCCCGACCTTGAGACCGTCGGCCGCCATGGCCGCCGCGAGGTTCGCCGTGACCGAGGACTTGCCCACACCCCCCTTGCCGGAGGCGACGGCGAGCACGCGGGTGAGGTTGCCCGGCTCGTTGAACGGGATGACCGGCTCGGCGACCCCGCCGCGCAGCTTCGTGCGCAGGTCGGTGCGCTCCTCGGGGGTCATGACCGTCATCTCGACGTGGACCTCGGTCGCGCCCGCGCCGAGGGCCGCGTTCGTGACGTCGCGCGTGATCGTGTCGCGCAGCGGGCAGCCCGCCGTGGTCAGGGCGATCGTGATGCGAGCGGCGCCGGTCAGGGAGAGCTCGACGCCGCGCACCATGTCGAGTTCGGTGATGGGTCGGCGGATCTCGGGGTCGAGGACCCCCTCGAGCGCACTGCGGATGGTCTCGACGGTCACGCTGGTCATGGCGCCAGTCTAGGGCGGGCCCGCGGCCTCGTCCGTGGCCCACATCACGACTCCCTCAGGGGTGGACGATCCGCACCTCGAGCCCCCGCTCCCGGAGGGCGTCGCGCTCGGCATCGGCGATGCCGTCGTCGGTGATGAGGCCGCGGAAGTCGCTCAGCGGACCGACGGCCGCGAAGGCCTGGTTGCCGAGCTTGGAGGAGTCGGCGACCATCCACGCCTCGCCGGCCCGGCCCGCCAGGAGCGCGTTGACCCGCGCCTCCTTCTCGTCGTGCACGAACGGGCCGTCCTTGAGGTCGAGGGCGTTGATGCCGACGAAGGCGATGTCGAGCCGGATCTGCCGCAGGATCGGTTCGGCGAGGGGCCCGGCGAGCTCGTAGGAGCGCGGGTTCACCGCCCCGCCGACCATGACGACCTTGATGTGCGGGCGCAGCACGAGCTGGGCGGCGATGTTGATCGCGTTCGTCACGACGGTTGGGCGGGCGTCCTCGAGATCGCTGCGCCGGCTCAGCTGGGTGGCGATGGCCGTGCACGTCGTGCCGCCGGTCAGGCCGATCCGGGCCCCCGGCCGGACGAGCTCCGAGGCCGCGATCGCGATCGCCGTCTTCGCCTCGGCGGCCTGCCCGCGCTTGTAGCGCAGCGGCAGGTCGTAGGCGACGGACTGCGCGCTCGCCCCGCCGTGGGTGCGGTTGAGGAGCTGCCGATCGGCGAGCACGTCGAGATCCCGGCGGGCCGTGGCGGGGGAGACGCCGAAGGTGTCGACGAGGTCGCCGACCCCGAGGCTTCCGCTCTCGCCCAGCAGGTCGAGGATCGCAATGAGACGATCTTCTCGATTCATCTATTCAGCTCCAATTCAAGCCGTGGTCACCATGGTCAGCACATCGACGAGCCGGGCCACCTCGTCCGCAAGGCGGTCCCGCCCGGCGCCCAGGTACTTGCGGGAATCGACCAGGTCGGGCTGCGCCCCGAGCCGTTCCCGAACCCCGGCGGTGAACATCTTGTTCAACTGCGTGGAAATGTTCACTTTGACCATACCGGACCGGATACCCGCCTGGATCGACGCGTCCGGCACCCCCGAGGACCCGTGGAGCACGAGCGGCACCGGAACGGCCGCGGCGATGGCCGCGATGAGGTCGGTGTCGAGTTCCGCCGTGCGTTCGAGCATGGCGTGGGAGCTGCCGACGGCGACGGCGAGGGCGTCGACACCCGTGTCGGCCGCGAACCGGGCCGCCTCGGCGGGGTCCGTGCGTACGCCGGGCGCGTGGGCGCCGTCCTTGCCCCCGATCTCGCCGAGTTCCGCCTCGACGATCGCCCCGACCGCGTGCGCGGCCGAGACCGCGGTGACCGTGCGGGCGACGTTCTCGGGGTAGTCGAGCGTGGCGCCGTCGTACATGACCGAGGAGAAGCCGAGGTCGAGGGCCTCGCGCACGAGGTCGAGATCCTCCGCGTGGTCGAGGTGGAGGGAGAGCGGGGCGCTCGAGGACTCGGCGACCGCGCGGCTCGCCGCGGCCAGGGGGGCGAGGCCGCCGTGGTAGCGCACGCAGTTCTGGGAGATCTGCAGCACGACGCCCGTCCCGGTGCGCTCGGCGCCGGCCGCGATCGCCTCGATGGTCTCCAGGTGCAGCACGTTGAACGCGGGCAGGCCCTGCCCCCGGTTCCGGGCGCGGGTGAACAACTCGGCGGTGGTGACGAGGGGCATGTCAGAACTCCGTGATAGAGATACCGGGCAGGAGGGGGGTGGGGTCGGTGATGCTCCCCGCGAGCGGGGCGAGGACCGCGGCGCCGGACCAGGCGACCGCCTGGCGCAGGAGCTCGTCGAGGCCGGTGGTGAGCACGTCCGGGTCGGCCGCGATCGCGGCGGCGGTGGCGGCGACGGCCGCGTCCCCGGCGCCGGTCGTATTGCCGCGCAGGCGGCGTCCGGGGCGGGCGTGCAGGCAGGGTCCGTCGTCGCGGACCGCGGCGAGACCGTCGGGTCCCATCGACAGGAGCACGAGCCCGCCCGATCGGGCCGCGAGCCGCCGGGCCGCGACGATCGGATCCGTGCCCCCGAGGGCGGCGAGGATCTCCTCGTCGTTCGGCTTGAGCACGTCGGCCCCGGCGTCGGCGGCGGCGAGCAGATGGGGGCCCGAGGTGTCGACGATCGCGGTCGCCCCGGCGGCGTGGGCGGCCTCGACGAGGCCCGGGAACAGGTCGAGCGGCGTGTGCGGCGGCGTGGAGCCGGAGCAGACGAGCACGACCCCCGGGCCGGCCGGCGCGCCCAGTTCGGCGGCGACCGCCCCGGACAGCGCGGCCCACTCGGCCGGGCTCAGCGGCGCGCCGGACTCGTTGATGTTCGTCGTGTCCTCGCCCACGAGGGCGAGGGTGGTGCGGGTGTCGGCGGCGACCTCGACGAGGTGGTGGCGCAGACCGGCCGCGTCCAGGTCGGTCCGGAACCGCACGCCCGGTCCACCGCCTGCGGGCGCGATGACACAGGTGGTCCGGCCCTGCTCGTGCAGCACGCGGGCGACGTTGACGCCCTTGCCGCCCGCGCGCACCTGCGGCGGGTCGACCCGGTGCGAGGAGCCGAGCCGGAAGGTCGGCACGGAGTACGTGACGTCGAGGGCCGGATTGGCGGTGAAGGTGAGGATCATGCGGCGTCCCCGGTGAGGGCGCCGGCTCCGATGAGGGCCGAGCCGAGGAGTCCGGCGTCGGGTCCGGTCGTGGCGGCGACGATCGGCGGCACGGGATGGACCGTGAACGTGCGTTCGGCCTCGCGGCGCAGCGGGGTGAAGAGGTCGTCGCCGGCGCGCATGAGGCCGCCGCCGATGACGACGATCTCGGGGGCGAGCAGCGCCGAGAGCTGTCGCAGGCCGGCGGCGAGTGCCCGGATCCCCTCCTGCCAGATGCGGGCGGCGGTCTCGTCGCCGGCCGCGCGGGCGGCGAGCACCTCCCTCGCCCCGGCGGCGGGGCGGCCGCTCCCTCGGTGTAGCGGCGGGCGAGGGCGGCGGCCGAGGCGATCGCCTCGAGGCAGCCACGGGCGCCGCACGGGCAGAGCGGACCACTCGGATCGACGACCGTGTGCCCGAGCTCGCCCGCATAGCCGCGGGCGCGGTGCGGGCGGCCGTCGACGATGAGGCCCGCGGCGATACCCGTGCCGATCGCCACGACCGCGGCGTCGGCGATGCCCGCGGCGGCCCCGAAGGTGGTCTCGGCGATCGCCGCCGCGGTGACGTCGTGGTTGAATCCGACCGGCAGGTCGGTGGCGGCCGCGAGGAGCTCGCCGAACGGGGCGTCGCGCCAGCCGAGGTTCGCCGAGTAGACGCCGACGCCGCGGACGTCGTCGACGAGGCCCGGCACGACGACCCCGAGCGCGACCGCCCCCGGCATCGCGGCGGCGAGCTGCGTCGTCCGATCGACGACGGCGGCGGCCGGACGGACGGGATCGCGCGGGGTCGGGGTGGTCGAGCGGTGGCTGATGGAGCCGTCCGGGTGCACGAGGCCCGCCTTGATGTCGGTGCCGCCGACGTCGAAGGCCGCGACCGGTCCGGGCAACGTGAATCCGCCGGTGCGGGCGGCGACCGGCGGCGGGGTCACGTCACCGGCCGCCCGGTCGGGGTGGCGGCGGCCGGTGAGTGCGGGGGGCGGGCAAGGCGGTCTCAGCCGTCCAGGACCACGGACCGGGTGAGGCCGCGGGGGTGGTCGGGGTCGAGGCCGGCGGCCCGGGCACGGGCCAGCGCCACCCGCTGGGCGATGACGAGATCGGCGAGCGGGTCGAGTTCGGCATGCTCGACGAAGGTGGCTCCGGTGGCGCTCACCTGGGCGGCGAGACCCTCGGGGGCGGCGCCGAAGCTCCAGGTGACCCGGCCGGGGGCGGCGATGGCGATGGGGCCGTGCCGGTAGTCCATGGCGGGGTAGGACTCGGTCCAGGACTGGGAGGCCTCGCGGTTCTTCAGCGCCGCCTCGTGGGCGAGCCCGATGGTCCAGCCCAGGCCCACGAAGGTGGTCTGCTCGGCGGTGACGGCCGCCTCGGGCAGCGGGGCGGTCGTGGCGGTGCGGGCGTCCGCGATCGCCGCGCCGAGGTCCTCCCCGAGGGAGGCGCGCAGCAGGGTCAGCGCGGTCGTCGCGAACCGCGTCTGCACCACGGAGGTCTCGTCCGCGAACGGCGTCTCGATGACCCGGTCGGCGGCGCGCCCGATCGGGGTGTCGGCCGCGCCGACGATCGCCAGCACGGGGATACGGCCGGCGATGGCGGACATCGCGGTGATGATCTCGGAGGTGGTGCCGGAGCGCGAGATCGCGACGACGAGGTCGTAGTCGCGCTCGAGCAGCGGCTCGGAGCCGACGAAGGCGTCGGTCTCCCCGAGGCCGGCGCGCTCGCGCAGCGCGGCGTAACTCTGGGCCATGAACCAGGAGGTGCCGCAGCCGATCGCGGCGACGCGCTGTCCGGCGGTGGGGAAGAGGTCGGCATGGTCGGAGGCGAGTTCCACGGCCCGGGCCCAGGTGTCGGGCTGGCTCATCAGCTCGGCCTCCATGTGGGCGCCGCTGACCGTCGTTGTCGTGTCTGGAGTCTGAGTCATGGCACCCATGATTGTAGATGACACATAAGAATGTCTAGTGAGCACAAACCTGCATGGGGTCGGTGGGCATGGAACCGGCCCTTCTCGGGGCGACCGCGATCACCCGTCGCGCTCCGCGACGAGGAAGCCGTCCCGGTCGTAGATCTGGGTGAACGTCGACCCGTCGAACCGATCCTCGCCCCATTCCGCGGCATCCCGGGGAGGCTCGCCGCCCCAGACGCCCGAATGGCGGTCGAGCACGATCAGGTCGGGTACGGGGTTGTCGTGACCGAGCCAGTAGACGCGGGCCGTCGGCACGAGGTAGGCCATGAGTGTGATGTCGGTCACGACACGGTCGCCGGGAGTCACGGTGGCCAGGGCGCCGCGGGCGCCGGCGGCGGTCGGGCTCGGTCGGTAGAACTCCGGCTCGACCAGTCGCGACCACGGGAACTGGGAACTCGCCACGATCGCGAAGAGCAGGACCCCGGTCGCGACCTCCCGCACCCGCACGGGGGCGCGCAGCGCGAGAAACCTCCCGCCCGGGCCGGTGGCGGGGACCGGTGCCCCGCCCGCCCGCCTCCTCGCCTCGGTGCGCTCGGCGAGCCGGTGCAGTCCGTCGACGAGGGCGACCATCGCGATGATCATGAGCGGGGCCGAATAGTGCCAATCGGTTCCCCAGTGGTAGGGGACGTCCGAGGTGAGCCGCCACGCGAACGTCGGCACCGCGACGAGGATGATCGGCGAGCGCAGTGCGAGGAAGGCCGTGATCGCCAGCGACAGCGTGACCATCCCCGCCTTCGTGCCGGCGCCGTCCGTCAACCCGGCCAGCGTGGCCGCCGGGTCGCTCAGCAGCCGCGAGAGCACGGAATCCTCGGCATAGGCCCAGACTCCGTCGGGGTTGAGCGCGGGCAGCACGACCGAGGTGACGAGCACGAAGGCGGCGACACCGCCGGCGGCCAGCGCCGACCCGAGCCGGCGGCCTCCCTGGAGGGCGATGACCACCCCGATGGCGGCCACCGTGAGCCCCAGGTCCTCCTTGACCCCGAGCAGCGGCAGCGCCCACAGGGCGGCCGCCCGGTGCCGCCGGAGCACGAGGGCCGTGAGGGAGGCGGCGAGGAGCGGCATCGCGAGGGCGACCTCGTGGAATTGGCTCGCGACCGCCGTCTGCAGGCCCCACGACGCGCCGTAGGCGAGACCGATCGCGATCCCGGACCAGCGACCGAGCAGCCGCACGCCGAGCCACGTGAGGATCCCGGCCGAGATCCCGAGCAGCACGTTCTGGGCGACGAGCAGCGTGAAGCCCGACGGGAACATCCGGTAGAACGGCGCGAGCACGACGAGCAGCGGGTGGAAGTGATCGCCCAGCAGGAAATAGCCCTCGCCCTTGATGGGCACGATCGGGGCCTCGAGGCGCGAATAGTCCTGGATCAGCTGCGTGAAGATGCCCAGATCCCAGCTCGGGGAGTCGAAGCGGGCCCACTGCCGCCACGACCACACCGTGTGGATCGCGGCGATGAGCGCACCGACGGACCAGGCGGGCCACGTCGTCCGAACCGCCGCCCGCGCCCGCACGAGGGCCGCCGGGGGCGCGCTCACCCGCGCCGGAGCGAGGCCATCCACGCCTCGACGTCGTCGGGCCGGCGCGGCAGCGCCCCGCTCAGGTTGACCACGCCGTCGTCGGTCACGAGCACGTCGTCCTCGATCCGGACGCCGATCCCGCGGTACTCGGCCGGGATCGCCCGGTCGTCCTCCTTGAAGTACAGGCCCGGCTCGATCGTGAACACCATGCCCGGGGCGAGCTCCGCGTCGAGGTACATCTCCCGGCGGGCCTGGGCACAGTCGTGCACGTCGAGGCCCAGGTGGTGGCTCGTGCCGTGCGGCATCCAGCGCCGATGCTGCTGGCCGCGCGGCGCGAGGGCCGCCTCGGCGCCGACCGGCAGTAGCCCCCACTCCTCGAGCCGGGCGGCGAGCACGCCCATCGCGGTCGAGTGGATCTCGCGGAACCTCACCCCGGGGCGGGCGACGGCGAACGCGGCGTCGGCCGCATCGAGCACCGCCTGGTAGACGCGGCGCTGCACGCCGGAGAACTCCCCGCTCACCGGGAGCGTGCGGGTGATGTCGGCGGTGTAGAGCGAGTCCGCCTCGACGCCGGCGTCGACGAGCACGAGCTCGCCCGCCCGCACCGGGCCGTCGTTGCGGATCCAGTGGAGGGTGGTGGCGTTGTTGCCCGCCGCCGCGATCGTCTCGTAGCCCGTGCCGTTGCCCTCCGCCCGCGCGACGGCGGCGAAGGCGCCCTCGATCACCCGTTCGCCGCGCGGGTGCCCGGCTGCACGGGGCAGCGCCCGCACGATCTGTTCGAAGCCCGCGACCGAGGCCGCCACCGCGGCCCGCAGCTGCCCGATCTCCCACTCGTCCTTGGTCAGGCGCAGCTCCGAGAGCGCCTCGGCCAGGGCGGCGTCCTCGCCGTGCTCGCTGTCGGAGGTCACGCCGTTCTGCACGCGGATGCGTTCGACGAGCGCGCTCACCGCCTCGTCCGCCCCGGGGACGACGCGGACGGTCACCTCGCCGGCGTCCTTTCCGACGGCGTCGGCGAGCTCGTCGATGTGCCGGCACGGCAGGCCCAGGCGGGCCTCGAGCTCCGCCAACGTCGGGCGGGCGCCCACCCAGAACTCCCCGTAGCGGGCATCGGCCCAGAACTCCTCGCTCTCCCGGGAGGCGAGGGGGCGGAAGTACAGCACCGCCTCGTGTTCCGTGGCCGGCTCGACCGCCTCGGCCGGCTGGGGATGGAGCACGAGCACGGCGTCGGGCTCCTCGTCCGTGCCCAGCCCGGTCATGTGCGCGAACGCGGAATGCGGCCGGAAGCGGTAGTCCGTGTCGTTCGAGCGCACCTTGAGCCCACCCGCCGGGAGCACGAGCCGCTCGCCGGGGAACTGCTCGGACAGGCGGCGCCGGCGCGCGGCGGCGTAGGCCGCGACCTCGTCCGGGCCCGCGGCTGTGCTCACCGTGCTCGCCGGCGGCGCCCAGTCGGCCGCGATGAACTCCCGGAACGCCGCCGATTCGGGGCGCTGGGAGCGGTTGCTGCCGCGATCGGCCGACGGATCGTCCTCGCTGTGTTCGCCAGACATGCCCCCATCGTCTCACCCCGAGCGCCACGCCGGGCGAACCGGTGCCCTACCCTGACGGAGTGATCGACCTGCATACCCACACGCGCGCCTCGGACGGCACCGAGAGCCCGGCCGAGCTCATGGCGGCGGCCGCGCGGGCGGGGCTGACGGTGGTGGGGCTGACCGATCACGACACGACCGCGGGGTGGGCCGAGGCCGTGGCCGCCGTGCCCGGCTCCGGGGTGAGCCTCGTGCGGGGGACCGAGATCTCCTGCACCGCCGGGGGCATCAGCGTGCACCTGCTCTCCTACCTCCACGACCCGGCCGACCCGGCGCTCGCGGGCGTCTTCGCCGACTCCCGCAGCCATCGGGCCACCCGCGCCGCGGACATGGTCGCCCGACTCGGCCGGGACCTGCCGATCTCCTGGGACGACGTGCTCGCCGAGGCCGCGCCGGGGGCGACGATCGGGCGGCCCCACATCGCGGACGCACTCGTGCGACTGGGCATCGTGCCCGATCGCACCGCGGCGTTCGCGGGGCTGCTCAGCCCCCACAGCCCCTACTACGTGCGCTACACGGCGCCCGAGGCCGTCGCCGCCGTCGCCGCGGTGCGGGCGGCGGGCGGGGTGCCGGTCATGGCCCACCCGCGCGCCAGCGGCCGCGGGCGGGTGGTGAGCGACGCCGTCATCGCGCGGATGGTCGAGGCCGGGCTCGCCGGACTCGAGGTGGACCACCGCGACCACACTCCCGCCGAGCGGGCCGAACTCGTGGCCCTCGCGGGTCGCCACGGCCTGCTGCGGACCGGATCGAGCGACTACCACGGGGCGGGCAAGCCGAACCGGCTCGGTGAGAACACCACCTCGCGGGAGGTCCTCGCCGCGATCACGGCCCAGGGGCGTCTCGGCGTGGTGCACCCGTGAGCGAGTGGTTCGACGCGACCCTCGCCTGAGCGGGTCCCGGAACGAGCGACGCCCGGAGCGCCGCATGGGCGCCCCGGGCGGGGACCGGTGTGATCCGGCGTGCTTCGGTGTGGTTGCGGGGAACCCGCGGAGGAGTGGGTCTCAGCTGCCCGAGTCGGCGACGGGCTTGCCGCCGCGTGTGCGACGACGGCGCCGGGAGCGGCCCTGGCCCTCGCCGGGGGCCTGCCGGCGCTGGGCTTGACCGCCCTGACCGCCCTGACCACCCTGACCACCCTGGCGACCCGACTGGCCGCCCTGGCGACCGGAGCGGCCGCCCTGACGGCCGGACTGCCCGCCTCGGTCCTGGCGTCCCCGGCCGCCGGCGCCCTTCGCCCCGCCGCCGGTCTCGCCCAGATCCTCGAGGACCTCGGCCTCGAGCCCGGCGCGGGTGCGGGCCTGCCGCGGGAGCCGGCCCTTCGTGCCCTCCGGGATCGACAGGTCGGTGTACAGGTGGGGTGAGGACGAGTAGGTCTCGACCGGCTCGCCCTTGTTCAGGCCGATGGCCTTGTCGATGAGGGTCCAGCGAGGCACGTCGTCCCAGTCGACGAACGTGACCGCGGTGCCCGTGTTGCCGGCGCGGGCGGTCCGCCCGATCCGGTGCAGGTAGGTCTTGTCGTCCTCGGGGCACTGGAAGTTGACGACGTGGGTGACGTCGTCGACGTCGATGCCGCGGGCCGCGACGTCGGTGGCCACGAGCACGTCCACCTTGCCGTGGCGGAACGCGCGCAGCGCCTGCTCGCGGGCTCCCTGGCCCAGATCGCCGTGCAGCGGTGCCGCCGCGAAGCCGCGGTCGACGAGTTCGTCCGCGACCTTGGCCGCGGTGCGTTTGGTGCGGGTGAACACGATCGTCAGACCCCGGCCCTCGGCCTGGAGGATGCGCGAGAGCATCTCGGTCTTGTCCATCGCGTGGGCGCGGTAGACGAACTGGCTCACCAGGTCGACGGCCGCCCCGGAGCCCTCGGGATCCTGGGCGCGGATGTGCGTGGGCCGGGTCATGTAGCGCCGGGCCATCGCGATGACCGCCCCGGGCATCGTGGCGGAGAACAGCATCGTGTGCCGGTTCGCCGGGGTGCGCGAGAGCAGGGTCTCCACGTCCGGCAGGAAGCCGAGGTCGAGCATCTCGTCGGCCTCGTCGAGCACGAGCACCTGCACCTGATTGAGCACGAGGTAACGCTGCTTGAGCAGGTCGATCATCCGGCCGGGAGTGCCGACGACGACCTCGACCCCGCGGGTCAGCGCCTCGATCTGCGGCTCGTAGGAACGACCGCCATAGACCTGTGCGACACGCACGGGCCGCTTGCGGGCGGCGGTGACGAGGTCGCCGGCGACCTGGACCGCGAGCTCGCGGGTCGGCACGATGATGAGCGCCTGCGGCTTGCCGGCGTCCGGCAGGTCGTCCCAGCCCTCCTCGCCGGGGCCGACGACCCGCTCGAGCAGCGGGATGCCGAAGCCGAGGGTCTTGCCGGTGCCGGTCTTGGCCTGGCCGATGATGTCGTGGCCGGCGAGCGCCACCGGCAGGGTGAGCGCCTGGATCGGGAAGGGGTGGGTGATGCCCACCTCGGAGAGCGCCGCGACGATCGGCTCGCTCACGCCGAAGTCGGCGAACGACCGCTCGGGCAGGTCGCCGTCCTGGCTGATCTCGACGGCGTCGGAATCGGTCGTGACGTCGACGGACTCGGTCACGGCGGCCTCGTCGAGGCGCGCGAGGATGTCATCGGCGACGGTGGTGGTGGCAGGCTCGCTCGCCTGCAGGTCGGTATCGGTCATAGTCCCTCGGAACGCTGGGACGCGCCCGGTCGGACGCGTGCTGCTGCCGGCAGCCGATCGCGAGATTTCCTGCCGGCTCCTGCTCCGCGGAATTCTCCGTGTGCTCCATGTGCTCCATGTGCTCCAGGAGCGAGCGAAGAATCGAGAAGGGAACCGGGCTCTCCGCGCCGTCCGGACGGGACCGGGGGAGGCGGGAGTTCATAGTGGCGACGTGTTCGACCGTTGCGACCGGGCAACCCGTACGGGTCCACTGTAGCGCGGGCGCACCGAAATAGCCCGGACGGCGGGCAAGTGTGGCCCGGCCCACCGCCACCGGTGCGGCGTGACCCGGGCGGTCTGTGTGGCCGGGTGTCGCCCGGATTCGGCCCGGATGCGGCCCGGATGCGGGTCGGACGGCCTCAGGCGCTGAAGCCGATGAACCGCTGCTCGTCGACCCCGACGTGCACGTACGCGAGGGAGCGCGCCGGAACGATGATGCGGTTCCCCTTCGCGTCGGTGAGGTCGAGCACACCGTCCTCCGTGGCGACCGCCTCGCTCACCTGCGCCGCGACGGCCGCCGGGTCGGTGGCGCCGCCGGTCGAGTCGTCGAGTTCGACGTTGAGCTCCCGGGCGACGTTCTGCACTCCGATAGTGATCCGCACGCTCTCCACCTTCATCGCTTCCTGGCCGGCAGGAATGGCTGCCTCGGCTCCTTCGAAATCGTGCGCCGCTCGGCGCACGAGTCCCCATCGTAGGCCCGCGGCGGTGCTGCCCCCGAACTGATGGCACGATGGAAGTCATGCCGACTCGACGGACCCCCCGCACGATCCTCGTGGTCGCCCTCGCGGTCGTCCTCGCGGTGGCGCTCGCGTGGTTCGCGTTCGGGCGTGATTCCGACACCGACACGGGCGATACTGCCGGCACTGCCGGCACTGCCGGCACGGTGGCCGAGCCCACGGCGACCCCCGAGCCCACCGGAACGCCCGAGCCCACCGGTACGCCCGAGCCGACCCGCTCGCCCACGGCACGGGCGAGCGCGGGCGAGCGGACGCCGTCCCCAAGCCCGACGACGCCCCCGCCGCCGACCCCGGACGAGCTCGCGGGAGTGCTCACCCACGACGTGCCGGACCGGCTCGACGGCGAGCTCGTCGTGCTTCCGGGCAGTGAGCCCGCGCCGCACCCGGATCGGGAGGTGCGCACCGTGCGCATCGAGATGGAGTGGGGCCTGCCGATGCTCCTGTCCGACTTCGGCGACTTCGTCATGGACACGCTCAACGACGACCGTTCCTGGGGTGGGGACGGCTCGCTCAGCTTCGCCCGCACCGACGGCGAGGACCCCGACCTGCGGGTGCTCGTGGCGAGTCCGGGGACCGTCGACGACCTGTGCGCCCCGCTCGCCACGAACAGCCTGTACTCGTGCGGCCGCTACGGGCACGCCGCGCTCAACGCGCAGCGGTGGATCGACGGGGCCGAGCCCTTCGCCGACGGCGGCGGTTCGATCACCGAGTACCGCCGGTACCTGGTCAACCACGAGGTCGGGCACCTGCTCGGCCACCAGCACCGCACCTGCCCCGCCGCCGGGGCCCTCGCGCCGGTCATGGTGCAGCAGACCATCACCCTGGGAGGCTGCGAGCCGAACGGCTGGCCCCGCCCGTGAGCCGCCCGTGAGCCATAGTGACGGTGCTGCCGTGCCGTCGAGCCCGTGTCGGCGGGGTCTGCTGTGATGTCCACATGACCACGCAGCTCGTCCCCCCGAGATCCGGCCTCCGGCTGGACGCCGCCCAGCAGGAGGTGCACGACGCGGTGCTCGCGGGCGGGAACCACGTGGTGCTCGGCCCGCCCGGATCGGGGAAGACGACCACGGCGGTCGAGGTGTTCCTCGACTGGTGCCGTGCGAACGATCCCGACCGGGCCGTGCTGCTCGTGCCCTCGAGACGGGCGGCCGCCCTCATCGGCGAGGAGGTCTCCGCCCGGCTGGGCCGCACGACCTCGCGCACCCTCGTGCGCACGCCGGCGTCGCTCGCCTTCACGATCCTGCGGCTCGCCGCCCAGCGGGCGGGCCGGCCCGCGCCGACCCTGCTCACGGGTCCCGATCAGGATCAGATCCTCGGCGACCTGATCGAGGGGCACCTGTCGGGGGAGGGGGCGCGGGTCGGCTGGCCCGATGCGATCACCCCGCAGATGCAGCGGCTGCGGGCCTTCCGCGACGAACTGCGGGACCTGCTCATGCGCGCCGCCGAGGCGGGGCTCGACGGGCCGTCCCTGGAGGAATGGGGCCACCGGCACGACCGCCCCGAATGGGTCGCGGCCGGGCGGGTGCTCGCGGAGTACACCGACGTGACCGTCCTCGGAGAGCTGACCCCCGATCGGGGGGCCCGCTACGACGCGTCCACGATCCTCGACCAGGCGGTGCAGGTCCTCGCCCGAGCCGGAGATCCCCTCGGCGACCTCGAGTTCGTGGTCCACGACGACTACCAGGACGCCACCCTGGCCACCGCGCGGCTCCTGGGCGAGCTGGACGGCACCGGCGCGCGGGTCGCCGCCTTCGCCGAACCGGATGTGGCCGTGCAGTCGTTTCGCGGCGCCGTGCCCGCCCTCGTGCATACCGCCACCCGGCCGGTCGGATCGGGGGAGGGGGCCCTCGGGGCGCGCACCCACCTGCTCGCCACCCGGCACCGGCACGGCGGTGAACTCGCCGGGTTCGTGCATCGGCTGAGCCTGCCGCTTCCCCCGATCGCCGTGCCCGCTCGGCGCCGGCCTCCCGTCGGGCCCCCGGGCGATGCCGGCGATGGCGCCGATGCCGCCGATGCCGTCGATGCCGCGGATGGCGCAGAGGCCGGGGCGACAGCCGGCGTCGAGCGGGCGGGCGGTGCGGTGGAGCTGCGCGTGCTGGGATCCCCGGCGCAGGAGCACGCCTATATCGCGCGCCGGCTGCGGGAGGCGCACCTGCTCGAGGGCGTGCCGTGGTCACGGCTGGCCGTCATCGTGCGCGGCCATCAGCAGCTCGTCCCCGTGCGCCGGCAGCTGCGGCTGGCGGGGATCCCGCTGCAGACCCAGGCGCCCGACCGGCCGCTCCGGGAGGAGGCCGCGGTGCTGCCGTTCCTGCTGGCGCTCGAAGTCGTCACCCGGGAGGAACCGAGTCTCACCGGGCCCGAGGCGATCGGCCTGCTCACCTCCGTGATCGGGGGCGTCGACCCGGTCGGGCTGCGCCGCCTGCGACGGGAGCTGCGCGCGGCCGGCGCCGCCGACTCGGCCGACCTCCTCGCCGCCGCCCTCGCCGATCCGGACCTGCTCGCCGGGCTGCCGCCCACGGTGCGCGCGGCCCCGGCGGCGATGGCCGCCATGCTCGCCGCGGGCCGGGCCGCCCACGCCGGCGGGCTCGGCACCGAGATGGTGCTGTGGCGCATGTGGCAGGCCCTCGACCTGGCCGACACGTGGCAGGAGCGGGCGCTCGCCGGCGGGGCCGGGGCCGACCGCGCCGACGCCGACCTCGACGCGATGGTCGCGCTGTTCACGGCGGCGGAGCAGTTCACCGACCGCACCGCCGGGGCCGGGCCCTCGGCCTTCCTGCACCACCTCGCCGGCCAGGACTTCCCCGCGGACACGCTCGCGGCCCGCGCGACCCAGGGCCGCACCGTCGCCGTGCACACGGCCGCCTCGGCCGCCGGCGGGGAGTGGGAGGTCGTGATCGTCGCGGGCGTCCAGGACGAGGTCTGGCCCGACCTGCGCATCCGGGACACCGTGCTCGGGGCCGCGCACCTGGCCGATATCGCCTCACAGCGGCACGGACCCGAGACGGCCACCGCCGACGTCGACCGGTGGCGCCTCGCCCGCAGGCAGGTCCGCGACGACGAGCTGCGCACGTTCGTCAGCGCCTGCTCGCGTGCCCGTTCCCGGCTCCTGCTCACCTGCGTGCTCGACACCGATACCCGCCCCTCCGGCTTCCTCGATGCCCTCCTGCCGGCGGGCGACGCCCCGCCGATCACGCGGGTCGAGCCGCCGCTCGATCTGCGCGGCCTCGTGGGCCGGCTCCGGGCCGCCGCCCGCCCCGCCGGGGGCGCCGTCGGGGCCCCCACGGGGGTGCCGAGCGCGCGGGCCCGGGCGGCGGGCGGACTGCTGCGCGACCTGGCCCGGGCACAGGTGCGCGAGGCCGATCCGTCCCGCTGGCCGGGCCTCGTGCCCTGGAGCAGCGACCTCCCGCTCGTCGTGACGGGCGAGCCCGATGCGCACGTGACGGTCTCGCCGTCGGCGATCGAGACCGCGGTGACGTGCCCGCTGCGGTGGTTCCTCACCGCCGCGGGCGGGCAGGCGCGCAGCAGCAACGCCCAGAACGTCGGCGACCTCGTGCACGACATCGCCGCCGACCTGCCCCGCGCGGCGGAGTCCGAGCTCCTCGCCGAACTCGAGCGGCGATGGCCCGAACTCGGACTGCCCGAGACGGCCCTCGCACGCCGCGAGCGCGCCCGCGCCGAGGTGATGATGCACAAGCTCGCCGGGTACGTCGCCTCGCACGGATACGAGGTCGAGACCGAGCGGGCCTTCGAGGTGCGGCTGCCGACGGAGCCCGCCACGGTGCTGCGGGGGCGGGTCGACCGGATCGAGCACCGCGCGGACGGCCCGCACATCGTCGATCTCAAGACGGGCAAGGTGGTGGTCCCGGCGGACGAGGTGCCCCACCATCCCCAGCTCGGCGCATACCAGCTCGCCGTGGACGCCGGCGCCTTCGACGCGGACCGGCCCGCCGCCGGCGCCTCCCTGGTCTACGTGGGCAGCACCCACAAGAGCGCGTCCGTGCGCGAACAGGGCCCGCTCGCCGATGCGGTCGACCCCGGCTGGGCGCGGGAGATGGTCGAGGGCGTGGCCGAGACGATGGCGGGCGGCGAGTTCACGGCCCGCGTGAACGACACGTGCCGGTCGTGCCCGGTGCGCCGCTCCTGCCCCGTGCAGGACGCGGGCGCCCGGCTGGGCCGCCCCGGCACGACGGAGGAGGCCTGATGGTGCGGTGGAACGCGTTCGAGCTGGCGGTCGCGCTCGGGGAGCACCCGCCCACGCCCGAACAGCAGGCGGTGATCGAGGCTCCCCTCGAACCGCAGCTGGTCATCGCCGGAGCCGGCTCCGGCAAGACCGCGACCATGGCCTCGAGGGTCGTCTACCTCGTGGCCAACGGACTCGTCGCGCCCGAGCAGATCCTCGGCCTCACGTTCACCCGCAAGGCCGCGGCCGAACTCGCCGACCGGGTGCGGCGGCGGCTGCGCTCCGTGCGGGACCTGGACCCGGAGCTGGACCTGGACGACCAGCCGCGCATCTCCACCTACAACTCCTACGCCGCCGGGATCGTGACCGATCACGCGCTCCGGGCGGGGATCGACCCCGACACCACCCTCATCGGGGAGGCGGGCACCTTTCAGCTCGCGGCCGAGGTCGTGCAGACCTGGGCGGAGCCGCTGAGCAGCGGCGCCGCGCCGGGAACCCTCGTCGCCGCGGTCACGGCGCTCTCGGGTGAACTCGCCGAACACGGGCTCACCACCCGGGAGGCGACGGCGTATCTGCGCACGCTCGCCACCGACCTGTCGGGCAAGGAGGCCGCCGGCCGTCAGCGCGCTCCCCGCGCCGAGATCCGCCACCTGATCGCCTCGCTCGGGGAACGGATCGAGATCCTCGCCATGGTCGAGGCGTATCAGCGACTCAAGCACGAGCGCAACGTCGTGGACTTCGGCGACCAGGTGCGCACGGCGGCGACCATCGCCCAGCGCGTCGGGGCCGTTGGTCGGGCGGAACGCGACCACTATCGGGTCGTGCTGCTCGACGAGTACCAGGACACCTCGATCGCGCAGGTGCAACTCCTGCGGGCGCTGTTCTCCGGGGAGGTCGAGACCGGCCGCGGTCATCCCGTGACCGCCGTCGGCGACCCGAACCAGGCGATCTACGGTTGGCGGGGGGCGGCCGCGGGCACGTTGCTCGACTTCCCGCGCGCGTTCCCCCGGGCGGACGGGGCTGCCGCCGACATCGCCACCCTGAGCACCGCGTGGCGCAACGCCGAGGCCGTCCTCGCCGTGGCGAACAAGGTGGCCGCGCCGCTGCGCTCCGAGGAGGCGTCACCCGCGCTCGAGGCCGTCGTGCCCGCTGCGGCCCCGGCCGGACGCCCCCGCCGGGGAGGTCCACGCCCGCTACCCCGAGACGGCCGCCGACGAGGCCGAGACGATCACCCGCTTCCTCACCGGCCTCGGGTGGGGGCGAGCCGGCGGCTCGGCCCCGCCGACCGCGGCCATCCTGTGCCGCAAGCGCGCCTTCTTCCCGGAGATCACCCGGACCCTCGCCGCCGCCGGGATCCCGTTCCAGGTCGGCGGCCTCGGCGGGCTCCTCGACACCCCCGAGGTGAACGACCTGTGGGCGGCCCTGCAGGTCGCCCACGATCCCAGCCGCGGCGACGTGCTCATGCGGCTGCTCACCGGGCCCGGCGTCGGGATCGGCGCGCGCGACCTCATGGCGCTGTCGCACTGGGCGCGCAGGCAGGTCGATCGAGCGCGCGAGCACACCGACCGGGAGGAGGCCGAGCAGGCGAGCATCGTCGAGGCGATCGAGCACCCGCCCCCACCCGGATGGGTCTCTCCGGCAGGGCACGACCTCTCCGACCCCGCCCGTGATCGGCTGGGCGACCTCGCCGGTGTGCTCCGGGCGATCCGCTCGCTGGCCCAGCTCCCACTGCCGGAACTGGTGCTCGCGACCGAACGGCTTCTGGGCCTGGACATCGAGGTGCTCGCCCATGCCGCCGCCGGCACCCGGAACCCGCGGACCCACCTCGACGAGTTCGTCGCCGTCGCCGCGGACTTCCAGCGGTTCGCCGGAGCCTCCATGCACGTGGGCGGCGGCAGCACGCTGGCGGCCTTCCTCGCGTGGCTCGACGTCGCGTACGAGGAGGAGAAGGGGCTTGCGACCGCCGAGATCGAACCCGACCCGAGGGCCGTTCAGGTGATGACGATCCACGCCTCCAAGGGGCTCGAATGGGATGCGGTCGTCGTGGCCGGGCTCAACGAGGGCGACTTCCCCAAGACCGCACCGAACCGGCAGGGCGACCGGCTCTCGAAGGGCTGGCTGACCCACGCCTCGCTGCTGCCGTACGAACTGCGCGGCGACGTCGACCACCTGCCCGCGTTCGACCACGAACAGGCGCTCACCCACGGCGAGCTGGCCGGGGTCTGGGCGGACTTCCTCCATGCCGAGGGGGACCGCCTCGTGCGTGAGGACCGCCGACTGGCATACGTCGCGCTCACCCGGGCCCGCGATCACCTGCTGCTCACCGGCTCCTTCTGGAGCGGGCGCAAGGAGGCGAACACGCCCTCGCTGTTCCTGGGGGAGGCGGTGCGTGCGGGCGCCGATACGGGGGGACCGTGGCCGGTGGCCTCGGTCCACGAGGGCGACCCGGCGACGTCCGCGGGGGCCGAGGCGCGCTGGCCCGGCCCGGGGCCGTCCCGCGACTACTGGCAGCGGCTCCTCGCGGGCGAGGCGCCGGCGGCCGATCCGCTCATCGACGCGTGGCGCGACGAGGCCGAGCTGCTGCTGGCCGAACGGGACGCCGCCGCACCGCCGGCCGCGACCGGCGCCGGCCACCTGAGCGCCTCGGCCGTGGTGCGCCTCGCCCAGGACGCCGAGACGTTCGAGCGCAATCGGCGCCGGCCCGTGCCGATGGAGCCGAGCACCCACGCCCGCCGGGGCACGACCTTCCACGCGTGGGTCGAGCGCTATTTCGGTGCCTCGACCCTGCTCGACTGGGAGGTGCTGCCCGGGGCGGACGACGAGACCGCGGGCGAGTCCGATGTCGAGGAGCTCATCACGGCCTTCCACGCCTCCGCCTGGGCCGCGCGCAGCCCGATCCGGGTCGAGGCCGACCTGCACACGCCGATCGGGGGCCGGATCATCCGGTGCCGGATCGATGCGGTGTTCCGCGACGAGGACGGCGCCGACCACATCGTCGACTGGAAGACGGGCGCGCCGGCCCGCACTGCCGAGGAGCAGGAAGCACGCGATCTGCAGCTGGCGCTGTACCGACTCGCGTGGGCACGCGCGCACGACCTACCCCTGGACCGGGTGCGCGCCTCCTACCACTACGTGGCGGCGAACCGCACGGTGGCCGGCTCCGACCTCGGGGAGGACGCGATCCTCGAGGTCCTCGCCCGGTTCGGTGAGCCGGTTCAGGCCGGGGGCTGAGGCCCGGCCGGGGGCTCCGGTTCGGGCTCGTCCGCCGAGGCGGGGGGTAACTCGAACTCGGTCGTCGGGGTGTCGTCCCCCGCGCGCACCGGAATCTCCGCGGTGAGCGCCTCCGGTTCGGACGCAGTCTTCGGCCCGGGCACCGCCGCCGGCTCGGCGGCCACATCCGGATCACCGAGCTGCTCGTCCGGCTGCGCGGGGTCGTCCGGCTGCACGGGCTGCGCGGGGTCGGCCGGCTGCACGGGCTGCGCGGGGTCGGCGTGTCGCCGGCTCAGGCCGGAGATCGGGGCGGCGCCGGCCGTCGCGGCGTCGAGATCGGCGAGCATCGCGACGGCGTCGGCCACGACCTCCTCGTCGCCGACCCGCACGCCGTGCATGAGCCAGCGAACGATGGCCAGCTCGCTCGCGAGCACAGCGCGGGGCAGGAGCTGTTCGTCGGCGCCCTCGGTGCGGGCCAGCGCGTACGCCTCGAGGATCGAGTCGAGCGCCTGCTCCGGGGCCGCGGCCAGGAGCCAGGCGAGGTCGTCGGCCGGATCGGCGACCCGCGCATCGGACCAGTCGATGATGCCCACGACCCGCGCCTCCCGCACGAGCACGTGCTCGGCCGCGAGGTCGCCGTGGACCGGGGTCGGACTGAAGCGCCAGAGCCGCACGTCCTCGAGGGCGCTCTCCCACCGGCCGAGCAGGCGCGTCGGGATGTGCCCGGTCGCGGCCGCCTCGTCGAGCTCGGAGAGCCGCCGGCGCCGGTACTCCTCGGCGGTGTAGGCGGGCAGGCCGGCATCCGCGACGAGGGCCACCGGGAGTTCGTGCAGGGAGGCGATCGCGCGGGCCACCTGGGCGGACATCCCCGGCCCCGCCCCGAGCCGGTCGACCCGGAGCTCGTCGCCGAGGATCTCGGGATAGACCATCGCGCGCCCGTGCTCGGGCAGGGGCGCGAAGCCGCTCGGGCGCGGCACGTCGACGGCCAGCCGCCCGTCGTCCCGAGCCGCGGCGAGGGCCGCGAGAAGGGCGACCTCACCCTCCATCGCCGCCCCCGCGGCGTCGCTGCGCGGTGCCCGGACGATCCACCGGCCGCCGTCGGCATCGAGCACGCCGGCGACGTCGAAGTCGGCTCCGGCCGTGTGCGGTGCGCGCGCCGCGACCGGCCGCAATCCGGGCACGGCCACGGTGGCCAGGGCTGCCAGGGCGAGCGGGGAACGCGGCATGGAGGGCACGGACACACGGTAGGACACCCGCACCGAAGGTGCCATCATGGCGCGGGCGCGTCGAGGATCTGCCCGCCCCGGTCACGGCCGTGGCTACGGTAGGGGAGTGCGCACCGATGACCTCCCGCTCTCCCGAACGACCCTCGATCGCGACACGACGACCCGCGCCGACCCGCGCGCGCTCCGCGCCGCCCTCGCGGATCCGCGTGGGCGGATCCTGCACGTGGACTCGGGCCGCGTGCTCGTCGACCCCGCGGCGGACCGGCTCGTGCTCACCGCCGTCGGCGCGGGGGAGCGGGCGCCGGCGCCGGGAATCCGGTACTACCTCGGCCAGGACGGCGACGGCCCCCTCGTGGCCGAGGTCGCCTCCTCCGGTGGATCGGTTGGCACCCGTGATGACGACGATGACGACGGTGACCAAGCCGTCGCCCGGGCGGGACGATGGCTCTCCCTGCGCGACGTCGGCTCCCTCCTGTCGGCGCGCGACGCCGGCGCCGCGACCGCCGCGATCGCGCTGCACAACTGGCACCTGACCCACACCCGCTGCCCCCGGTGCGGTGCCCGCACCACCTTGACCCAGGGGGGATGGGTGCAGCGCTGCCCGGAGGACGGATCCGAGCACTACCCGCGCACCGACCCGGCGGTCATCATGACGATCGTCGACGACGCGGACCGGCTCCTGCTCGCCCACAACGCCCTCTGGCCCGCGACCCGATACTCGGTGCCCGCGGGCTACGTCGAACCCGGGGAGTCCCTCGAGGCCGCCGTGCGCCGGGAGGTGCTCGAGGAGACCGCGGTCGTCGTCGGCGACGTGGCCTACGAGGGGTCGCAGCCGTGGCCCTTCCCGGCCTCGCTCATGGTCGGTTTCCGCGGCCGTGCCCTGACCACCGAACCGGTGCCCGACGGTCGGGAACTCATCGCCGCCGAGTTCGTCGACCGGGGCGGCCTCCGGGACCGCGTCCACCGGGGCGAGCTGACCCTCCCGACCGCCACCTCGATCGCCCACTCCCTCATCCGGGACTGGTTCGGCGACGATCTTCCGGTCGTCCGGTCGCCGGCCGAGGGCGATGTCGGCCGCCCCTGAGACAATCGCCTCGATGTCTGTTCCTCCCCCCTCGCCCCCGTCCGCCGACGAACTCCTCGCCGCCCTGGATGCCGATCAGCGTGCCGTCGCCTCCCAGCTCACCGGCCCCCTGTGTGTGCTCGCGGGCGCCGGCACGGGCAAGACCCGGGCGATCACCTACCGGATCGCCCACGGCGTCGCGGCCGGCAGATACCGGCCCAACCAGGTGCTCGCGGTCACCTTCACCGCCCGGGCGGCGGCCGAGCTGCGCTCGCGGCTGCGGGGGCTCGGCGTCCCCGGGGTGCAGGCCCGCACGTTCCACGCGGCGGCGCTGCGGCAGCTGTCCTATTTCTGGCCGAAGGTCGTCGGCGGCCCGCTTCCGCGGCTGGTCGAGCACAAGGCCACCCTGATCTCCGAGGCCGGCGGGCGCCTGGGGATGAAGGTCGACCGGCTGACCATCCGCGACCTCGCCGGTGAGATCGAATGGGCCAAGGTCTCGATGCTCGGCCCGGACGACTACGCGGCCGCGGCCACGCGCTCGGGCCGCGGCGGCGTGGCCGGCTTCGACCCCACGACCATCGCCCGACTGCTCTCGGTCTACGAGGACGTGAAGACCGAACGCAACGTGATCGACTTCGAGGACGTGCTGCTGCTCACGGTCGGCATCCTGGCCGAGCACGAGGACGTCGCCGCGCAGGTCCGCAGCCAGTATCGCCATTTCGTCGTCGACGAGTACCAGGACGTCTCCCCGCTGCAGCACCAGCTCCTCGGCCTGTGGCTCGGCGGCCGCGAGGAGGTCTGCGTGGTCGGGGACGTCTCCCAGACCATCTACTCCTTCACGGGCGCCTCCCCGCGGTATCTGACCGAGTTCACTCGCACCTACCCGGACGCGCACGTCGTCCGGCTCGTGCGCGACTACCGCTCCACCCCGCAGGTCGTCGGCGTGGCGAACCAGGTGCTCGCCGCGGCGGGCCACCACCGCGCCGCGGGCGCCGTCGAACTCGTGGCCCAGCGCGAGCCGGGCCCGCCGGCCGCCTACACCTCCTACGACGACGACGCCGCCGAGGCCCGCGGCGTCGCGTCCCGGATCGGGCGGCTCCGAGCCGCTGGTGTGCCGTTGGCCGAGATCGCCGTGCTCTATCGAACGAACGGCCAGTCCGAGGCGATCGAGCAGGCACTGAGCGAGGCGGGGATCGGCTACCAGGTGCACGGCGGGCAGCGGTTCTTCTCCCGCCGGGAGGTGACCGAGGCGATCGTGCTGCTGCGCGGGGCCGTGCGGGCCACCACGGAGCTGTCCCTGCCGCAGCACGTGCGAGACGTTCTCACCGGCGCCGGCTGGACGCCCGAACCGCCGCCGAACCGCGGCTCGCTGCGTGACCGGTGGGAATCCCTCAACGCCCTGGCCACCCTCGCAGACGACCTGTTCCAGGCTCGGGGCGTCGACATGGCCGGATACGTCGACGAGCTGCTCGAACGGGCGAACGCCCAGCACGCGCCGACCGTGCAGGGTGTCACCCTCGCCTCGCTGCACGCCTCGAAGGGGCTGGAGTGGGACGCCGTGTTCCTCGTCGGCGTGACCGACGGGCTGCTGCCGATCTCGTTCGCGGACACACCCGCCGCGATCGAGGAGGAGCGGCGGCTGTTGTACGTGGGCGTCACCCGTGCCCGCGAGCACCTGGAGTTCTCCTACTCGCGGTCCCGCTCGAACGGCGGCCGGGGCACCCGCAAGCGCTCGAGGTTCCTCGACGGAATCTGGCCCGCCGAGCAGCGCCGGGCCCGGGCGACCACGCGGCGTCGCCGCGAGATCGAGCAGGACGAGGACATCGACGAGGAGCTGTTGGCGCGGCTGCGCGAATGGCGGGCGTCGGTGGCGAGCCGGCTCGACAAGCCCGCGTTCACGGTGCTGCACGACACCACCCTGGCCGCCATCGCCTCCGCCCAGCCCAAGGAGCTGCGCCAGCTCGCGATCCTGCGCGGCATCGGCCCCACGAAACTGGACGCCTACGGTCCCCAGATCCTCGCGGTCGTCCGCGGTGAGGACCCCCTGCGCGGCTGACGCACTTCGGACCGATTCGAGAAACGATCGGAAAACAACTCGACAGGTCCGCGTCGGGTCCGTAGGGTGACGCACGTCCCTGACAGCAATGGACCACGGTCTAGCCAACCATCCGGTCCCGATCATGAAGGAGGTGAGCCCCAGATGAAGATTCGAGCCACGTCGAGCGATCTCCGGCTGCGGCTGCCCCTCTCGATCGGGTGCCGCGCCGCAGGCATCGCCGCCACGCGTTGAGACTCCGCTGACCACCGCTGTGGTGGAGGCGGCGCCTCGTCCGGCCCGCACCTCCACCACGGAGTGCGACGGCCGACCGACCGGCTGACCATCACGAGTGCTGCAGGAGCATTCCCGTGTCTTCGTCCATGACACTGTCCGATCAGGACATCCAACCCACCCGATTCACCCGACCGGAGCGACCCGGCCGACCCGGCATGTCGCTGCCGGAGGTCCCGGCCTCCGAGGCATTCGATCTGCCCTGCCAACGCGCGGCGGACATCGACCTGTGGTTCGCCGAGCGGACCACCGACGTCGAAGCCGCCAAGGCGCTGTGCGCGGCCTGCCCCATCCGCTCCGAATGCCTCGACGGTGCGATCTCCCGCGCGGAACCGTGGGGCGTCTGGGGCGGCGAGGCGTTCGTCGACGGGCGTGTCGTCGCCCGAAAGCGCGGACGGGGCCGGCCACGCAAGAACCCGACACCGACCGATACGGAGGCGGCATGAAGCCCGTGAACTGGCGCCGCCGGCGCCACCCCGGCCGATTCGATCCGCTCACCGAGCAGCACCTGGCGCATCACACGATCCCGCAGGCGTTCGGCGGGGCCGCGTGGGAGGCCGCGATGATCTCGGGCTGCTATATCGGTCCTCGATCTCCTCAGCCTCCTCGGTGACCGGCCCGCTGTGCCCCGGAGTCGAGCGACTCCGGGGCACAGCCGCAGGCCGGGTGGACCGGCCAGGTCCGGAACCGGGGCACCGGATGGATCGCATCGACCAGGTACGACGTAGCGGAGAGCGCCACCGGGCGGGCGTCCGCGAAGGCGAGCGCCTGATGCGCGGCCAGCGCCGCCGCGAGCGCGGCCGAGGCCGACTCCAGCGGCACCGGCGAGCCGCTCCCGCGCAGCTGCGTGGCCAGCACCGGCCATCGATCGTCGGCATCGGTGCGGGTGAGCTCGATGCATCGCAGGCAGGGGCCGTGTCCCGGACGGACGAGCGGCCCCACGCACACGTCCAGCTCCCGCACGACCACCGCCAGGTGCGGCAGGTCCGTGTGCAGGTACCGCCGGTACCGCAGCGGATCGCTCACGCCGTGGTCGATCATCACGACGAGGTCCGCGGCCCCCTCGTCGCCGCAGGGAGTGCCCGCGGCGTCCGCCGACGCGAGCGGGAGGTGGGGGAAGAGCCGGCGCAGCAGCGCGAGGGCCGCCGGCGCGCGCGGCCCGCCCACCTCGCTGCTGCGATACCCGCCGGGCCGCACGTCACCCGGCCGCACCGGCTCCTCGTCCGCGAGCACCAGCCGCCCGATCCCGCCCTCGGCGAGCAGGCAGGCGATCCTCAGTCCGAGGGCGTCGAGGCCGTCGACCTGCAGGCACACGCCGGCACGGTCACGCGGGCGCTCGACGCCCGCGGCCTCCCAGCGCGACCAGGCCGCGGCCGGGGGAGAGGCGACCACGGGGACGCCGTCCTCGATCAGCGCCCAGGGCGGCAGCCGGGTCACGAGTGCGGCGACCTGGCGGCCCGTCCACCCGCGGCGGGCGGCGACGACCTCGAGCGGCTCGGTCGCGCCCGCGGCGAGGAGGTCGAGGAGCTCCTGCTCACCGGGGCTCAGGCCCGTGAGGATGTGGGCGCCCTCGATCCCCACCTGGGACTCGCCCGGCGCCCGCCAGTACACCGTGAGACCCGGTCGCCATCGCATCGTCGCCCCCTCCTCGAAGGTCCGGCCTCCACTGTGCATCCTCGGGGCGGGGCCGACCACGGGATGGGCGAACCTGTGGACAAGTCGCGACCGCGGGTGAGACCTGCCACAGTATTGACATGGACGGGCGCACGTCGACGATCAGGGAGCTCGATGGGATCGGGCCGGTGGAGGTGCGCCGCAGCGCGCGCCGGCGGCGCACCGTCTCGGCCTTCCGGGAGTCCGGCGTGCTCGTCGTGGCGATCCCGGCCCGCTTCACCCGGCGGGAGGAGGACCAGTGGATCGAGCGCATGGCCGAGCGCGTTCGGCGCGGCGAGGCCCGCCGGCGCGTCTCCGCCGACCGCCTCCTGGCCCGGGCGCTGGAACTCGCCGAGGAGTACCTGCCCGAGGGGGTGGTGCCGGCCGCGGTCACGTGGGTGGACAACCAGAACACCCGCTGGGGGTCGTGCACGCCACTGACCGGGGTGATCCGGATCTCCCGCCGGGTCCAGGGCATGCCCGCCTGGGTGCTCGACTACGTGCTCGTACACGAACTCGCCCACCTCGTGGTCTCCGACCACTCCGACCGGTTCTGGCGGATCGTCGACGAATACCCGCGCACCGAGCGCGCCCGCGGCTTCCTCGAGGGGGTGTCGCACAGCCAGAGCCGCGGCGACGGCGACGGGGAGCCGACCGACCACGTCGATTAGCGGTCGACCAGCGGTCGATTGGCGGTCGATTAGCGGTCGACCAGGGGCCGGCTCAGGGCGCCTGCGGCCCCGGGTCGCCGGACTCGGCCGAGTCCGGCGTGTCGGGAGTATCCGGCGTGTCGGGAGTGTCCGGGGAGTCGCCGGCCTTCGGATCCCGGCCGAGGATCTTCGCGAGCTCGGTCTCGAGGTCGCCGCTCACCTCGCTCGCGGCGCCGCCCCGGACGAAGGCCGCCGGATCGTCCAGGTCCGCGGCGGTGGGCATGAGGTCGAGCTGCGACCAGGCCTCGTCGCGTGCCTCGACGCCGCGGTCGGCGGCGAGCAGCTGCCACAGCCGCGCGGCCTCCCGCGCCCGCCGCGGCCGCAGCTCGAGGCCGACGAGGGTGCGGAACGTGTCCTCGGCGGGCCCGCCGGCGGCGCGGCGGCGCCGCAGCATCTCCCGCAGCGGCACGGCGTGCGGCAGGTGCGGGGCGACGGCCTGGGCGGTGACCTCCTCCACCCAGCCCTCGACGAGCGCGAGCGCGGTCTCGAGGCGCTTGAGCGCCCGGGACTGGGCCTCGGTGCGGTGCTGGGCGAAGATCCCCCCGGAGAGCGCGTCACGGAGCTGATCGACATTCGTGGGATCGATGTCGCGCAGGCTCTCCTCGAGCTGGCCGAGGTCGATCTCGATGCCGCGAGCATACGCCTCGACCGCCCCGTACAGGTGCGAACGCAGCCACGGCACATGGGCGAAGAGGCGGGCGTGGGCCGTCTCCCGGACGGCGAGGAAGTGCCAGACCTCGTCCTCGGGGGCGTCGAGCCCGTGGGCGAACTCGGCGACGTTGGCCGGCACGAACAGGCGACCCTCGTCCGCGAGCGGAAGGCCCGTGTCGGTGGCGCCGAAGACCTCCCGGGCCAGCGTGCCGGCGGCCTGGCCGACCTGCATCGCGAAGCTCAGCTCGCCCAGCCCGGTCATCATCGCCGGCAGGTCCATGCCGCCCATCGGCAGCGCGGTCGGCGGGGCGATCTCGTCGCCGAACTGCTGGGCGAGGGTGGTGGACAGCGCGGCCGCCACGCTCGTGCCCACGGGCTCGGCCACGGTGCGCAGGGCCGGCAGCGCGGCCTCGACCCACTCCGCCCGCGAGACCGCCCGGACCGCACCCGGAGCCGGGGGCAACTCGGTGGCCACGTCGAGCCACAGATCCGCCGTCGACATGATCGAGCGCGCCTTGGCGGCCTCCGCGGCCGTGACCATCGGGTCGCCGCCGGTGTGGGCGACCTGCCGGGCGACATCGTGGGCGAAGCGCCACCGGGTGCGGCCGCCGTCGTCGGCGCTGAGCACCTGCTGCATCTGGGCGATCGCGGCCTGCACCTGGGCCGGGTTGTCGAGGACGCCGGAGGCCGCGAGCTGTTCCAGGTCCACCCCGCTGGCCTCGAGCGCCTCGAGCGCCTCCTGCGCGCCCTCGGGCCCCAGCATGGATTCGAGCATCTTGCGCCACTGGTCGCGAGGCTGATCGTGCGGCTGGGGTTCCTGGCTCATGGTCACACCGTACGGTGCGCCGGCACGGCAGAGTAGGGTGCACCCAGGCCGTTTCGCTCATGGCGCAGCAACAGGAGGAGCAGCACCCGATGCAGACCCGGGGGTGGCGTGAGGGGATCACGCCGCGTGCAGTCACGACCGTCGCGAGCGGTGCGGTGTTCCTCATCGGCCTCGGCGCCATGCTCTTCTCGGCGGCGCCCTACGCCGTCGAATCCCCCGGCCCCACGATCGACACCCTCGGCGAGTACCGCGATGTCCAGCTCATCACCATCGAGGGGGCGCCGACGTATCCGGTCGAGGACCCGGACAGCCAGCTGCGGTTGACGACGGTCGTGGCGCTCGGCGGGCCCGGCTACCCCGTGCTGCCGGCCGGGGTGCTGCGGGGCTGGATCTCCGGGCACTCGACCGTGCTGCCGCGCGAGGCCGTCTACTCCCCGGAGCAGACGCGGGAGGAGGTCGCCGAGCAGGGGCAGGCCCAGATGCGCCGGTCGCAGGAGGACGCGACCGTCGTCGCCCTGACCGCGCTCGGCTACGACGTGCCGGCCGTGCTCACGGTGACCGGCGCCGTGCACGGAACCGGTGCCCAGGGCATCGTCGAGCAGGGCGACGTGCTCACGGCGATCACCCCCCGGGGACAGTCGACGACCGCGATCGACACGTATGCGGACCTCGCCGACACGCTCGCGGCCACACCTCCCGGCACCCCGGTCACTCTGACCGTCGAGCGCGACGGGGTGGCCACGGACCTGGTCGTCATGACCGGCGACGACGGCTACGGCGGCAGCACACTCGGGGTCTATCTCCAGCCGGAGTTCGATCTGCCCGTGCAGGTGACGGTCGACGTGGAGGACGTCGGCGGCCCCTCGGCCGGCACCATGTTCACGCTCGGCATCATCGATCGACTCACGCCCGGGGACCTGACCGGTGGGCACGTCGTGGCCGGAACGGGCACGATCTCCCTCACCGGGCGGGTCGGCCCCATCGGTGGCATCGTGCAGAAGCTGTGGGGTGCGCACCGGGACGGCGCCGAATTCTTCCTTGCGCCGGTGGCGAACTGCGCCGAGGTCGTGGGGAACGTCCCGGACGGCCTGCACGTCGCCGCCGTGAGCACGGCCGCCGAGGCGCGTGACGCCGTCGAGGCGATCGCCGCGGGCGACGGGCGGGAATTGCCGGGCTGCTCCCGCTAGTCCCCGTGGTTCCGGCAGTTCCGCTACGCGAGCGTCGCGGTCAGGGCCGCCACGAGCCCGGGTACGGCGTCGGGGGAGCCGGCCACCTGGTCGTCGGCGTCGTGCGCGCGTGAGCGCAGCGCGCACCACGTCTCCCCGCTGCGGAGCACCCCGACCGCGATCCGCACGTCCTCGCGGCCGGGATGGGCCAGGAGGGTCTCGAGCTGTTGGGAGGGGTCCTCGGGCAGATCCGCCTCCGCCTCCGGCGGAACGACGATCCGCTCGACGACGACGGCCGCACCGTCGACCGAGTCCGGCCAGGCGAGCTGGGCGAGCAGTTCCTCGAGGTTGGCGGCCTCGGGCAGGCCGTCCTGCTCGATCGTGAGCAGGTGGTGGCCGTCCCGCCCGGCCGCGGTGAGCGCCTCGGGCGGGATCTCGTCGGCGAGTCCGGGGTTCTGGGCCAGCGCCGCCGCGGTGTTGACGAGGGCGCACACCGTGACCGGCCCGTCCCAGCCGGCGGCGGCCGCGTGGCGCTCCAGGTCGACGACGGCGCTCGCCAGTGCGCGTCGCCGTCCGTTCTCGTCGGTGGCCTCGGCGTGCTCGGTCGAGGCGTCGGCGGGGTGTTCGGGACTGGTAGTCATGGCTCCATGGAACCAGGTTCAGATAACTGTGCGAAACTGCGACCTGGAAGACGTCCCGCCCAGCCGTGTTCCCCCGCGTCCCTTCCCGAGGTCTTGAGGTGCCCCGTCCGTGAGTAACGCTCCCCACCCCGCCCCCGCCCGAACCCGCCCCCGCGGCCCGCTGCTGCCGACGATCGGGATCATCGTCGGGCTCGTGATCGTGTTCTTCGTGCTCGCGCGCTTCTGGACCGAATGGCTGTGGTTCGGTCAGCTCGGCTTCACCGAGGTGCTGCGCACGGAGTGGATCACCCGGAGCCTGCTGTTCCTCGTGGCCGGCGGGATCGGCGGCGCGCTCATCTGGCTCAACCTGCATCTGGCCTACAAGAACCGGCCGATGTACGTGCCGGTGACCACGCAGCAGAACGACCTGGACCGGTACCGGGAGGCGTTCGATCCGGTGCGCCGGCTCGTGTTCGTGGCGGCGCCGATCGTGGCGGGCCTGTTCGCCGGATCCGCGATCAGCGGCCAGTGGAAGACCGTGCTCGTGGCGCTCAACGGCCAGCCCTTCGGTGAGAAGGATCCCCAGTTCGGGATCGACCTGTCGTTCTTCCTGTTCACGCTGCCCGCCGTGCGGATGGCCATCACCTTCCTCATGACGATCACGTTCTTCTGCGCGCTCGTCGCCGTGTTCACCCACTACCTCTACGGGGGCCTGCAGGTGAGCGGCAACCGGGGCGAGCGGATCTCGCGGGCCGCGCGGATCCACGTCGCGGTCCTCGCCGGGGTGTTCACGCTCCTCATCGCCGTGAACTACTGGCTCGACCGGTATTCGCTGCTCGCCAAGCAGGGCGACCGCTTCGACGGCGCCTCGTTCACCGACGTCAACGCCGTGCTGCCCGCGAAGGCGATCCTCGCCGTCGTCGGCGTGCTCGTGGCGGTGCTGTTCTTCTACACGAGCGCCCGCGGCAGCTGGAAGCTGCCGGCGATCGGCGTGGCGCTCATGGTCGCCTCGGCGGTCGTCGTCGGCGGCATCTACCCGGCCGTGATCCAGAGCGTGCGGGTGGACCCGAACGCGCAGGTGCTCGAGAGCGAGTTCATCCAGCGCAACATCGACGCCACGAGGGACGCCTACGGACTCGACGACCTGGACACCCAGCCCTACGCGGCGAGCACGGAGACCGAGAAGGGGCAGCTGCGCGAGGACGCCGAGTCGACCGCCTCGATCCGCCTCCTCGACCCGACCATCGTGTCCGCGACGTTCCGGCAGCTGCAGCAGAACAAGCAGTACTACCAGTTCCCCGAGGAGCTGGCCGTCGACCGCTACGACCTGAACGGGGAGACTCAGGGCAAGACCGACACGGTCATCGCCGTGCGCGAGCTCGACCTCTCCTCCGGCAGCGAGCGCAGCTGGGTGAACGACCACACCGTTTTCACCCACGGCTTCGGCGTCGTCGCCGCCTACGGCAACACGGTGACCGACGACGGCTCCCCGAAGTTCTTCGAGGGGGGCATCCCCTCGAAGGGCGACCTGCCCAAATACCAGCCCCGCATCTACTTCTCCCCGGAGGCGCCCGAGTACTCGATCGTCGGCGCGCCCGAGGGCACGGACCCGTGGGAGCTCGACTACCCGGACGACGACGCCCCGAACGGTCAGGTGCTCAGCACCTACACCGGGGACGGCGGACCGTCGGTGGGCAACATCTGGAATCAGGCGCTGTTCGCGGCGCGGATGGGCTCGCCGGAGATCCTGTTCTCCGACCGCGTGACCCCCGAGTCCCAGATCCTCTACGAGCGTGACCCGGTCGCGCGGGTCGCGGCGGTCGCGCCCTACCTCACCCTCGACGGGAAGGTGTACCCGGCGGTCGTCGCGGGCGACGAGGGCGAGATCGACCAGGTCGTCTGGGTCGTCGACGGCTACACCACCTCGAACGAGTACCCGTACTCGGCCCGGCAGCAGCTCTCCTCGGCCGTGACCGACTCCCTCACCGCCGACGGCCGGCCCGGGATGGGGGTCGTCGAGGCGACCCAGCCGAACGAGGTCAACTACATCCGCAACTCGGTCAAGGCCGTGGTCAACGCCTTCGACGGGTCGGTCACCCTGTACGCCTGGGACACCGAGGACCCGGTGCTGCAGACGTGGAACGAGATCTTCCCGAACTCGCTCGAGCCCATCTCGGAGATCTCCGGGAGCCTCATGAGTCACCTGCGCTACCCGCTGGACATGTTCAAGGTGCAGCGCGAGCTCCTCACCCGCTACCACGTGACGGACGCGAGCTCCTTCTACTCCGGAGGCGACTTCTGGCGGGTGCCGAACGACCCGGTCGCCAGCGGCAGCCAGGAGGTCAAGCAGCCCCCGTACTACCTCTCGCTGCGGATGCCCAGCCAGGACAGCGCGAAGTTCTCGCTCACGAGCTCGTTCATCCTCGACACCTCGGACCGGAACGTGCTCAGCGGGTTCCTCGCGGTGAACGCCGAGCCCGGATCCGAGCCGGGCAAGATCGACGAGGACTACGGGCAACTGCGCCTGCTCGAGCTCCCACGCGACCAGACCGTCGCCGGTCCGGGGCAGGTCCAGAACAACTTCGACTCCTACGCACCGGCCGCGAACGAGCTGAACATCCTCGCCCGGGGAGGCTCCGAGGTCATCCACGGCAACCTCCTGACCCTGCCCGTGGGCGGCGGCCTGCTGTACGTGCAGCCCGTGTACGTGCAGGCCTCGGGCGGGACCCAGTTCCCGCTCATGCGCAAGGTGCTCGTCTCCTTCGGTGACGCGATCGGGTACGCCTCGACCCTGAACGAGGCCCTCGACCAGGTCTTCGGCGGCGACTCGGGCGTGACCACCCCCGATGCCCAGCCGGACGGCGAGGGCTCGGGTGAGGGCACCGGCGAGGGCTCGGGTGAGGGGTCCGGTGGCGACACCGGCACCCTCGATGCCCAGGCCCGGCTCACGGCCGCGCTCGAGCGCGCCCGGGTGGCCATGGAGGATTCCAGCTCGGCGATGTCCGCGGGGGACTGGGCCGCCTACGGCACCGCTCAGGAGGCACTGGACCAGGCCCTGCAGGATGCGATCGCCGCCGAGGCCGAGCTCACCGGCACGACTCCGCCCGCGGGCGACGAGCAGCCGACCGACCAGCCGACGGACCAGCCGAGCGAGGACTCGCAGGGATGAGCGACGGCGTGACCGTGCGCCACGACCCGCAGCGGTCGCGGTTCGTCGTCGCCGTCGAGGGCGAGGACGTCGGGGTCGCGGCCTACCACCGCGATCCCGGCACGGACCGCTGGGTCTTCGACCACACGGTCGTCGAGCCGGCCCACGGCGGGCAGGGCCTGGCGGGCCGGCTCGTGCGGTACGCCCTCGACCAGGCGGTCGCCGCCGGCGGGGTGATCGTGCCGGCCTGCTCCTACGTGGCCGCCTACGTGCACCGTCATCCCGAGTACGCCGACCACGTCGCGGAACGTCAGGATGTGGACGAGCGCGCCACCGACTAGCCGACCGCCGCGAGCGGATACGTCGACGCCCACCGGACCGAGTGGTCCGGTGGGCGTTCGCGTGGGGACGGCGCAGCGCGCCTATCGCAGGAGCGTCACAGGTTGATCGTCACGTCCGCGGCGTCGCGCAGCTTCGCGAGGACTCCCTCGATCGCCGTGTTCTGCTTCTCGCTCGTCGCCTGGCTCGCCAGCTGCTCGCGGGTCTCCTCGAACGTGGGGATCTCCTCCGTGCTCTCGCCCATCTGCGCCACCACGGCGTCGTAGAGCTCCCGCAGCTCCTCCTCGGTCGGCTCGGGCACGGAGACCTCGGACTCGAGGTAGGAACCGACCCGGAACTGGGAGGAGGCCTCGTCGCGGATCTCCTGCTCGGTCATGCCCTGCTCGGTGAAGGCGGCGATCACCTCGTCGGCGGAGCCCATGCCGAACTGGGCGGCGAGCTCCGCGAGGGTGCTGTCGATGTCGGCGTCGGTCACCTCGATGTCGGCGGAGGCCTGCATGAGCAGCTCGTTGTCCACGAGCAGGTCGGCGACCTGCAGCTTGAGCAGGTCCTGGTCGATCTCGCCGCCCTGCTGCGCGGCCTGCTGGAGGCGGGCCTCGAAGGCGGGCACGAAGTCGTCGCTGGAGATCTCGGTGTCGTTCACCTGGGCCACGACGTCCGGGATGCCGTCGAGGTCGGCCTCGGGCAGCGCGTTCTCGCCGCTGCCGTCCGTGGCGCCGGCGGAGGCGCTCTCGGAGGCCTCCGGGGATTCGCCGCCGTCGGCCTCGGGGCTGCAGCCGGCCAGCACGATGACGGCGGCGACCGAGGCCGCGAGGAGGGAACGTGTGATCCGCATGGAGGGACTCCTGGGTGGGGGACCGGGGATGGGTCGCCCGGTCTGGGCGAGCCAGTCACGTGGCGTGGGCACGGAACGCCCCGACGCTAACGCATGAACCTGGATCCGCCCTCAACGTCTCGCGGGCGGACTCCGATCACTCCGATCACTCCGTGCCCTTGATGCCCGCCATGCCCGCCATGCCCTCGATGGGCCCGTGCCGGCCCCGCCGACCGGGGCGTTCGCCGCGGAATCACGCCGATTTGCATGGAGTGTCGCCAGCCCGTACAGTAGAGCCATACCGACGCGGGGTGGAGCAGTTCGGTAGCTCGCCGGGCTCATAACCCGGAGGTCGGAGGTTCAAATCCTCCCCCCGCCACCAAAGTTCAGGCCCGGAGATCCACGGATCTCCGGGCCTGAACGCATTGGGGGATCGGGTGTCCCATGCGGATGCCAGACCCGGGCACGAGTCGTGAGGCATTGGCCGACCGCTGCGACCTCAGCCCGGCACAGGTCGACGACGCACGTCGCTTCGAGTGCAGCGAGAGGGGCGCGACGATGTCGTCTTCCCGGGTCAGCGGCGCCGGTACTCGCTGATACGGAAGGAGACGCCCGTGCGGGAGGTGCGCCACTCGCCGCGGGCGACCACGTGCCATTCGGGACCGATCCGCGGGGCGTGCGCGTCGCCGTCCACACGCAGGTCGAGTTCGGTGACCACGAGCCGGTCGGCGTACGGCAGGGCGTCGGCGTAGACCTGGCCGCCGCCGCAGATCCACGCGTCCCGGCCGGCGACGAGGGCGAGCGCCTCGGCGAGGGAGCCGACGACCTCCGCGCCGCACGCGTCGTAGTCGGGTCGGGTGGTGAGCACGATGTTGCGGCGGCCGGGCAGCGGCCGGAACTTCGCCGGGAGCGCCTCGAACGAGGTGCGCCCGTGGATCACCGGGTCGGAGCCGGTGGTCGCCTTGAAGTGTGCGAGGTCCTCGGGCACGTGCCAGGGAAGGTCGCCGCCTGCGCCGATGACCCGGTCGTGGGCCTGCGCCCAGATCATGCCGAGCATCACACCGCCACCGGGGCCTTGATCGCCGGGTGGTGCTCGTAGCCGGACACGTGCACGTCCTCGAACGTGTAGTCGAACAGGGACGGCGCGTGGCCCAGTTCGAGCCGCGGGAACGGGTAGGGGGCGCGACTCAGCTGTTCGCGCACCTGGGCGTCGTGGTTGTCGTAGATGTGACAGTCGCCACCGGTCCAAATGAAGTCGCCGACCTCGAGCCCGACCTGCGCGGCGACCATGTGGGTGAGCAGCGCGTAGGAGGCGATGTTGAACGGCACCCCGAGGAAGAGGTCGGCGCTGCGCTGGTACAGCTGGCAGGAGAGCTTGCCGCCGGCGACGTAGAACTGGAAGAGCACGTGGCAGGGCTGCAGCGCCATCGCATCGAGGTCGGCCACGTTCCAGGCGGAGACGAGCATCCGGCGCGAGTCCGGGTTCGTGCGCAACTGGTCGAGCACGCGGGAGATCTGGTCGATGTGCCCGCCGCCCGGGGTGGGCCACGAACGCCACTGCACCCCGTACACGGGTCCGAGCTCGCCCGCCTCGTCGGCCCACTCGTTCCAGATCCGCACCCCGTGCGCCTGCAGGTAGCCGATGTTCGACTCGCCCCGCAGGAACCACAGCAGCTCACCCACGATCGACTTCAGGTGCACCCGCTTCGTGGTGACGAGCGGGAACCCGGCCGCGAGGTCGTAGCGCAACTGGTGGCCGAAGATCGAGCGGGTGCCGGTGCCGGTGCGGTCGGACTTCGGCGTTCCGGTGGTCAGCACGTGGGAGAGCAGCGCTTCGTATTGGGTGTCCGCCATGGCGCCCATGCTAGGCGAAGGCCTCCTCGACGCCGTCGACGACGATGCGTCCGAGCGCCCGGCTCCCCGTGTAGCCGACCACGGCCCCGACCCCGTACGGCAGGAGGCGGCCCGCGGTCACGGCACCGACGCGGGTGATGCTGTGCCGCAGCACCCGCCCGTACAGCCGCTTGTTCACCCGCGCGACCGTGGTCACCGGCAGGTCGAGCAGGAGGGTGCGTCCCCAGGTCGGCGGCGTCACCCGCAGTTCCTCGGAGAGGAACGTCCCGCTCTCCCGGCCCAGGAGCGCGGCGAGCAGGAGCGCGCGACGGCGAGCGACGTCGTCCACAGGCATCCCCTCGAGCTCCGCGACGGCGAGCACGAACGCGGCGGAGGCGCCGACGAAGGACCCCACGTGCCCGGCGGTGAGCGCGAGCGCGCCCGCGCCGCGCAACCGCGGCGCCGCGGCCGCCGCCCCGGTCAGCCCGCCGGACGCCGCCGCGGCGAACAGGTACCGCCGGGTGAGCATGTAGCGCAGGTCACCGGTGCTCGCCTCCGGATACGCCGAGCGCATCCGCGCGATCCGCGTGCGGACGGCGCCCGCCGAGGCCTCGAGGAGCGGGTCACCCGGCCGCGGCGAGAGCACCGGCAGCGCGCCGGGGCCGTGCGCTTCGCCGACGGGCGCTCGAGTATCGGTCGGCTCGGCCATGCTTCTCCCCTTTCACGTTCGGTAGCACTTACATTAGACGGTGAGACCGTCGCGGCCGGCACCGATCCACCTCGGCGGTCTCGAGCCACCCGCATCGGGGAGAGTCACCGGGCGGCCATCAATCAGGAGGGCACCGTTGAACATCGTGGACCAGCTCATCGACCCCGCGATCCAGCTTGCCCGGGAATGGGCGAGCGCGAGTTCCGGCCCGCAGTCCGCGCGGGAGCGGCGCACGTCCGCCCAGCTCGCCACGCTCGTGGCGGATCCGGCCGGGCTCGACCTGGCGGTCCGGTTCGTGGACCGGGTGGCCCGCCCCGAGGATCCGCTCGCCGCGGGGCGCGCGCTCGCGCAGCTGCGGGGGAGTGCGGCCTTCCTGTCCGCGGCGGACCGGGTCCTGCTCGGCGCGGGATCGGCGCTCGCCGGGATGGCGCCGCGCCTGGTCATCCCGGCGGCGCGGGCGCGGCTGCGCCACCTCGTGGGCCACCTCGTGGTCGACTCCGCCGACCCGGCGCTCGCGAATCACCTCGCGCTCGGCTCCCAGAGCGGCCAGCGGCTCAACCTCAACCTGCTCGGGGAGGAGGTGCACGGCGAGGCGGAGGCGGCCTCCCGCACCGAGCGCACGATCGAGCTACTCGGGCGGGACGACGTGGACTACGTCTCGGTCAAGGTCTCCTCCCTCGTCTCCCAGATCAGCACGTGGGACACCGCCGGTGCCCGTGAGCGCGTCATCGAGCGGCTCCGGCCGCTGCTGCGGGCGGCCCAGGCCTCGGATCCGCAGAAGTTCGTCAACCTCGACATGGAGGAGTACCGGGACCTGGCCCTGACCGTCGAGGTGTTCGAGCACCTCCTCGCCGAGCCGGAGTGCATGTCGTTGCAGGCGGGGATCGCCCTCCAGGCCTACCTGCCCGATTCGGTCGAGGCGATGGACCGGCTCATCGGGTTCGCCCTGGCCCGGTACGACGCCGGCGGGGCTCCGATCAAGGTGCGCCTGGTCAAGGGCGCCAACCTCGCCATGGAGAAGGTCGAGGCCGAGCTGCACGGCTGGGCGCAGGCGCCGTACGAGCGCAAACGCGAGGTGGACGCGAACTACCTGCGCCTGATCGAGCGGGCGCTGCGGCCCGAGAACGCGCACGCCGTGCGGCTCGGGGTCGCCTCCCACAACCTCCACCACGTGGCCTTCGCCCACCTGCTCGCCGCGGAACGGGGCATCGCCGCGGCCCTCGACGTGGAGATGCTGCAGGGGATGGCGCCGGCGCAGGTGCGGGCCGTGCAGGCGAGCGTGCCCAACCCGATCGTGCTCTACACGCCGGTCGTGGCCAGGGCCGACTTCGGCGTCGCGGTGTCCTATCTCGTGCGCCGGCTGGAGGAGAACGCCGAGCCCGAGAACTTCCTCCACGCCCACTTCACCTCCGACCCGGAGGCGATGACCCACCAGGAGGTCGCCTTCCGGCTCGCGGCCTCCGCGCTCGAGGGCACCGGGGACCGCCCCCGACGGTCCCTGCAGCGCCCGCCGGCCGGCCCCGCGTTCGCCAACACCACCGACTCCGACCCCGCCCTCGCGCCGGTGCGCCAGCGTGCCCGTCGAGCCGTGGCGGAACCGGCGCCGGAGGTGACGATCCCGCAGCTCGAGACGACGGCCGAGGTCGAACGGGTCGTGGCCCGGGGCCGGGAGGCCGGCGCCACCTGGTCCGCGCTGCCCGCCGCCGACCGGGCCGCCGTGCTGCGTGCGATCGCCGACCGGCTCGAGGCACATCGCTGGGAGCTCGTCACCGCCATGGCCGCCGAGGGCGGCAAGACCGTCGCCGAGGCCGACCCCGAGGTGAGCGAGGCGATCGACTTCGCCCGCTACTACGCCGACCGCGCCGAGGACCTGCCCGGGCTCGCCGCCGCCGAGGGACTCACGTTCACGGCCCATACGCTCGTGCTCGTGACCCCGCCGTGGAACTTCCCGGTCGCCATCCCCGCCGGGGGAGTGCTCGCCGCGCTCGCGGCCGGGGCCGCCGTCGTGCTCAAGCCCGCACCGCAGGTGCCCGCCTGCGGGCAGGTGGTCGTGACCGCGATCCACGAGGCGCTCGCCGCCGCGGGGCAGCCGAGCGATCTCGTGCAGGCCGTCCGCGTGGCCGAGGACGACCGCGGCCGCTCGCTCGTGGCGCACGAGGGCGTCGACGCGGTGATCCTCACGGGCGCCTACGAGACGGCTCGCCGGTTCAGCGAGTGGCGGGCCGACCGCCCCGGCGGCCCGCGCGTGTACGCGGAGACGAGCGGCAAGAACGCGCTGATCGTCACCTCGAGCGCCGACTACGACCTCGCGGTCGCCGATGCCGTGCGCTCCGGGTTCGGGCACGCCGGCCAGAAGTGCTCGGCCGCCTCGCTGCTCATCCTCGTCGGTTCCGCGGGCCGGTCCTCGCAGCTGCGCCGCCAGCTCATCGACGCCGTCTCCTCCCTGCGCGTGGGGATGCCCACGGACCTCGGAGCCGGGATGGGCCCGGTCATCGAGGCCCCGAGCGGCAAGCTCGAGCGCGCGCTCACCTCCCTGGAGGAGGGCGAGTCGTGGTGGGTCGAGCCCCGGCGCCTGGACGAGTCGGGCCGGCTGTGGTCGCCCGGGCTCAAGGACGGCGTCCGGCCGGGTTCGTGGTTCCATCACACCGAGTGCTTCGGCCCGGTCGTCGGAGTCATGCACGCCCGGGATCTCGACGAGGCGATCGAGTGGCAGAACCAGGTGGCCTACGGGCTCACCGGCGGGCTGCACAGCCTCGACCCGGACGAGATCGGCACGTGGCTCGAGCGAGTCGAGGTGGGCAACGCCTATATCAACCGGCACATCACCGGAGCGATCGTGCAGCGGCAGTCCTTCGGCGGGTGGAAGCGATCGGCCGTGGGGCCCGGCGCGAAGGCCGGCGGGCCGACGTACGTGGCTCAGCTGGGGACGTGGAGCCAGACCGCCGACCCGCAGGTGCTCGGCCGGGTCGGGCCGCGGGTCGCGGCGATGCTCGAGGACGTCGCCGGCTGGGTCTCCCCGGTCGACCGGTCCGTGCTGCACAACGCCGCCCGTTCCGACGGCGCGGCCCGCGACGACTACTCGATCGACCGGGATCCGAGCGGGCTCGCCGCGGAGTCCAACGTGCTGCGGTACCGCACCGTCCCCGGTGCGACCGTGCGTGCGGGCACGGACGTCACCCCCGCCCAGGTCGTGCGCATCATGCTCGCGGCGGCGTGCGTCGGTGTGCCGATCGAGGTGAGCGTCGCCCCGGCGATCGCACAGTCGCTTCCCGAGGACGCCCGGCCCGGCCACGCCGGTCGTTCGGACCAGCCGCCCGCGAGCGGACCGGGCACCGCCGACGGTGTCCCGACCCCGGAGATCCCGGCCCGCCTCAGTCATGTGTGGCGCGTGGAGACCGGCGAGGAGTTCGCCCGACGCGTGAGCACCCGCGAGGTGACCGGCCGAGTGCGCGTGCTCGGGGAGCGTGAGCTCGGCGGGCTCGCGCGTGCGATGAACTCCGAGGTGGCCGACGTGACCCTGTTCTCGGGACCGGTGCTCACGTCCGGGCGGCGGGAGCTCCTCGTGTTCCTGCGGGAACAGGCCGTGAGCCGCACGCTGCACCGCTTCGGACACGTGGCCGCCACCCCGGAGCAGTCGGCCCCCATCGCGCAGTCGGGCCCGATCGAGCAACCAGGCCCGATCGAGCAGTCGGGCCCGATCGAGGAGTCGGGGCCGATCGAGCAGTCGGGTCCGACGGGTCCTCCGGCGGCGCCGGGAGCTGCTGCGCCGGCGCAGCCGCCCGGCCCGCCCGTGCCGCCCGGCCCGCCGGCGGGAACCACGGGCGGCCCCGAGGCCGCGCCGTTCCAGGACGATCTGCACGCCACGGGTGCCGGGCGCCCCGAATGACGGCCGGGCCCGCCATGCCCGAGAACCCGAGCACCGTGGGTGAGGCGGGCTCCCGGACATGGCGGGCCGACCTCGATTCGCTCGTCGGACGTTACCGCGCGGGTGACCTCCCGGGTCTCAAGGGGCCCCATCGTTACGACCCGGCGGAGGCGCGCGGATTCCGGCGCGCGGCCGTGCTCGCGCTGTTCACGCCGAGCGCGGCGCCGCCGGGCTCCGGCATCGACTTGTTCCTCGTGCAGCGCTCACCCCATCTCCTCCATCATCCCGGGCAGATCGCGCTGCCCGGTGGCGGCATCGACCCCGGGGAGAGCATCCTCGAGGCCGCGGTGCGGGAGGGGGAGGAGGAGACGGGCGTTCCCGCCGCCGGGATCGAGATCGTGGGCAGGCTTGGCACCGTGACCGTGCCGGTGAGTGACAACATCGTCACGCCCGTGGTCGGCTGGTGCGACGACCCCGGACACCTGCCGCACACCGACACCGCCGAGGTGCTCGAGCCGCTGCGCGTACCGGTCACGGCGCTCCTCGACCCGGCGAACCGCGCAACGATCACCTTCATGGGGCACCGATCCGCCGGATTTCGAGCGCCCACCGGCTGGGTCTGGGGATTCACGGGGAATCTCCTCGACTATGTCTTCGATCAGCTCGGCTGGACCGTTCCCTGGGACCGCGCGGTCACCCGGCGGCTCACCCTCGACGAGGCGCGCGGGCGAGGGCTGACCTAGGAGCTCGCCGCGCCGAACGGGGCCGGTGTCGCAATCGGCCTGTCGCTGTCGCCGCGTCACGCCCACCGGTCGCCGACGCCGTGGCTGCGGACATCGCGGCTTGGATCGAGCCCATCCGGACCAGTGCCCGCGCAGCGTGCCGATGCTCGCGCGGCCGGGCGGATGCGCGCCGCGCCGATGCTCGCGCGGCCGGGCGGGACCTCCGTCAGGCGGCTACCTGGACGGCGGCTGCGGGGGCCGGTCGGCGAGGATGGCCTCGAGGTCGGCTTCGCTGGGGTCGACCTCGCTGTCGGCATTGCCGTATTCGTAGTCGAGGGCGTCCATGAAGGCCTCGTCGAGGTCGTCGCGGCGGGCCCGGGAGTCCGGGCACGCTTCATGGCTCGGGACCTCCTCGAGTCCCGGGAGGGTCTCGAGACCCTGGGGGCCCTGGAGTGCGGCGAGGTCACGGCGGTGCCAGGCCTGGTCGGTGACCTCGGTGGTGCCGGTCGGGGTGCGTAGGAACCGTAGGCCCATGGGGCCCGTCCAGTAGTAGGTTCCGGGTCCGAGCATGACGTAGGACCAGGAGCCGCGTCCCTGCGGCTGCCCGGGATGATTGTGCGTCTTCCAGCGATGGTGCCGGCGGCACAGGCTCGCGAGGTTGCAGGTGCAGGTCGGCCCGCCGACCGGATCGCCCTGGGCATCGGTCTTCCAGGGGTCGATGTGGTCGGCATCGCAGGCCCGCGCCGGGCGGGCACACGCCGGGAACACGCAGGTTCGATCCCGTAGGTGGAGGTGGTCCTTGATCACGTCCCCCGCGGCATAGCCGGCGACCTCGTGTTCGGTTTCGAGGTCGATGACCGGACGCACGAACACCTGCGGCCCCCACGGCCCACCCGTCCCGCGCGGCCTTTCAGAGCCCCGTGGCCCGTCAACGGGCGCGCTGTCGGGCATGGCCGCGTCGTGGGGCGTGGTGAACATGGCCGCGACCTCGGCGGCGCTGATCACGAGTCCGGTCGGGATGCCCGGCCCCTCGATGTGCACGGGTTCACGGGCCAACCGGCCCGCGACGTAGGCCGGACCGGTGGCGTGCTCGGGACAGGCCGTGCCGGCGGCGTGTTCGGGACGAGCTGTGTCCGCCGAGGTGGCCGTGCCCGGCGGGTCCGCGCACGATCCACCGGCGGGCCGGCCGCCGTGATGACGGTCGGGATGATCAGGGGATCGGCCGTCGGGATGATCAGGAGGCGGGTTGCCGAGCTGGCGATCGGGCCGGTGATCGGGATGATCACGGGGTGGGCCGCCGGGGCCGCCGGGGTGGTCGGGTGGCCTGCCGTCGGGCCAGAACGCGGAGGCGTTCATGTGCAGGTACATGACGACCTTCGCCCGCGGCACGCCCCGACCCGACCACGCGGGCCCGCAGGACACACCACCGCCCGCAGCCGTGGCAGGCGCCTCGCCGGTCAGGTCCGCCGCCGCTCCGGCCGCGCCGAGTGCGGCCCTGCTCGCGGGCGGGTCCTCGGCTTCGCCTATTTCCGCGCCTGTAGCCATGACGTTGGTGCCGCCCGTGCAGTCCGGCGCCCCCGCCCCCGGTCCCTGGGTCTGCTGGGCCTGCTGGCCTGGTTGCCCTGCGGTGAGGTCGAAGCCGTCCTGCCGGGCCGGTGCGGGGTGGTGGGTGGCGGCGATGATGCCCTCGAACGTGAGCGAGCGTCGGGCGTCGAGGACCTCACCGGATCCGGCGGCCTTGAGTTGCGCGGCTCCGAAGGCCAGGCTCTGTTCCAGATCGAGGGCCGCGAACGCGGACACGATCGCGTCGATGCGGCCGGTGCCGTCGGTGCCGATATGGACATCGGCCCGGCGCGGATCGGCCTGCGCCCGCTGCAGTTCGGCGTACTGGTCGGGCATGTGGGTGATCATCGCCTCCCGCACCAGACCCTTGATCGCGTAGCGGCCCCGGATCGCCCCGGCGGCAGCGACCTGGACATCGACGAACCGGGCCGCCTCCACAGTCAAACCGAGGGTCTGTTCGGCCACCAGCCGGGCCGTGTGCGCCCGGGTACGCCCATCGAGCACCCGCCCGTACAGCAGCGGCAGGCGTTCGGCGACCTCGAGGGCTTCGAGGAGCATCGCCTGGGCGGCGTCGGTGGAGAAGCCGGTCACGGCCGCGAACCAGTTCGCCGCCGAATCACAATACGAGACCCCCAGGGCCAGATCGGTGTGACACGACCACGCCCCGCACTCTTCGGTGACCGGGCTGCGTTGGGCGATCTCGATCGCCAGGAAGAACAGATCGGCCTCCGCGCCCGCCTGGACCTTGCGCACCTGGCGGACCCGGTCCAGTACCGCGTCCTCGGACGCGATCGAGGCGATCTCCGCTCGCCTCGCTCGCATCTGCCGGGCCGCCTTCGTGCTCATGAAACAACCCTAGAACCGAGCACCGACATCCACCCCGGACGGCAGGCGATGCCCACACATTGCGCGACGGCATCGCCCGCATCTCGCACACCGGTGGAGCGCCACATTCTTGGTCCGCTGCTCGTTCGGGTCCCAGCAACCAACGAGTGTTCGCTCAGGTCCGGGCACCCGAGACGCGGTGGCATGCGCTGGTCTACCGTCGAGGGGAGGGCGTCGTTCGTCGCCCGTTGGGAGGACACCGGCCATGGCCACTGCCTCGGACTTCATCGCCGAGACCCTGCTTGCGAGCGGAGTGCGCCGGATCTACGGAATCGCCGGTGATTCGCTCAACGGCCTGACCGAGGCACTGCGCGAACGACCGCTGCTCGAGTGGGTGCAGGTGCGGCACGAGGAGGCGGCGGCCTTCGCGGCCGGCGCGGAGGCGGGCCTGACGGGGGAACTCGCCGTCTGCGCCGGAAGCTGCGGGCCGGGCAACCTGCACCTGATCAACGGACTCTTCGACGCCCACCGCTCCCGCGTGCCCGTGCTCGCGATCGCCGCGCAGGTGCCGAGCGAGGAGATCGGCTCCGAATTCTTCCAGGAGACCAGCCCGAAGGAACTGTTCCGAGGCTGCAGCGTCTACGCGGCAGACGTCACAGCTGCCGAACATCTGCCCCGCCTCCTTCGGATCGCGATGCGTGCGGCGCTCTCCAAGCGTGGCGTGGCCGTGCTCGTGATCCCCGGAGACGTGGGACTGGCGGAACTGTCCGCAGAAGCCGAGCGGATCAGCGCGACCCGCGCGTGCGTCGTCCCTCATCCGGAGGAGCTCGCCGCCGCGGCGGCGGCCCTCGACGCCGGTGAGCGGGTCACCATCCTCGCGGGCGCCGGATGCGAGGGCGCCCACGGCGAGCTCATCGCGCTGGCCGACCGGCTCGGGGCGCCGATCGTGCACACCCTGCGCGGGAAGGAACACGTCGAGCACGACAATCCCCTCGACGTCGGGATGACCGGCCTGCTCGGCTTCTCCTCGGGATACCGGGCGATGGAGCGCTGCGACACGCTTCTCATGCTCGGCACGGACCTTCCCTATCAGCAGTTCTATCCGGAGCGCGCGACCGTCATCCAGGTCGACCTGCGCGGCGAGCAGATCGGGCGCCGCACGAGGGTGGACATCCCCATCGTCGGCAGCGTGCGGGAGACCATCGAGGCGCTCCTGCCCCGCGTCGAGCGACACCACTCCCGCAAGCACGTGAAGCAGCTGGTCAAGCACTACGAACGCACTCGATCCGAACTCGACGACCTCGCGACCCCGGCCCGCGGCTCCCAGCCGATCCACCCGCAATACCTCACGCGACTCATCGACGATGCGGCGTCCGACGACGCCGTGTTCATCCCCGACGTCGGCTCCCCGGTCGTCTGGGCGGCCCGCTATCTCCGCCTCAACGGCGCACGCCGGCTCATCGGCTCGTTCGCCCACGGGTCCATGGCGAACGCGCTCCCGCAGGCGATCGGGGCCCAGCGCGCGTATCCGGGGCGGCAGGTGATCGCGCTCGCCGGGGACGGCGGGCTGACGATGCTCATGGGCGAGCTCGTGACCCTCACCCAGCTCGAGCTGCCGGTCAAGGTCGTCGTGTTCAACAACGACTCCCTCAACTTCGTCGAGCTCGAGATGAAGGCGGCAGGTTTCCCAACCTTCGGCACCGGCCTGCGCAACCCGGACTTCGCGGCCGTCGGCGAGGCGCTCGGGATGCGCGGCCTGCGGGTCGAGCGGTCGAAGCAGCTGCCCCGAGCCGTCGAGGACCTCCTCGCCCACGATGGCCCGGCGATCCTCGACGTCGCCACGGAGCGGCAGGAGCTGTCGCTGCCGCCGGCGATCAGCGCCGCGCAGGCGAAGGGCTTCGCGCTCTTCGCGATTCGAACGGTGCTCTCGGGCCGCGGAACAGAACTCATCGACCTCGCCCGCACGAACATGCGGCAAGTCCTATGACCAACCACCTCGCCGACTCCCTCAGCCCCTACCTGCTCCAGCACGCCGACAACCCCGTCGACTGGGACGAGTGGGGGCCCGCGGCGCTCGCCGAGGCGAAGCGCCGCGACGTCCCGACCCGTGTGTTGCAAATATGCAACACTGCTGTAGGTTGGCGATATGGACCTTGCGGAGCGCATCTCGACGCTGCGTCGCGTGAACGGGCTCAGTGCTCGACAACTCGCGGCGTTGGTCGACGTTGCCCCGACGACGGTGACCCGGATCGAGTCCGGTGCGGTCAGCCCGTCGTTCGATCTGACTCAGGAGATCCTGGCGGTCCTGGGGGAGCCGATCGGATTCACCGGTGCCGTCGACGTCGGGGCGATCGCAGCCGCCCGGTTGGCCTTCGATCCCATGTTGGGCATCGAGGTGACGCCGGCTGTTGACGCCTGGCGGCAGCGCTGGGCGCGGATCGGGCTCATCGATGACCGCGGCCGGACGGTCGCCGGCAAAGAAGCCGATCTCCTGTTTCGGGCGGGGCGCGCCGCTCGGCTGACTCGTCGGGCCGGAGCGGTCGGTTTCAAGGCCGGCGCGACCGCATTCGAGCTTGCCGATGCCTTGGGTCCCGCAGGCGTGGACTACGCCGTGACCGGCGATGCCGGTGCGAACCTCTATCGCTCCAGCGCGGGCGAGGCGTGGCCGGTCCTCTACGTCGAGGACGTCGAACGCGCAGCCCAGACTGCGGGCCTGGTGCGCAAAGACCCGGTCTCCTTCGGCATGCGCGTCACCCTGATCCCGTTCGACGGGGTGTGTGAGCTCGGGCGCACCACGATCGATGACGTCACGGTGGTGGCACGCGACCAGGTCGTCATCGACGCCTACGGCGGCATCGACCGCATGGCCGAACAGGCCGACATCCTGCTGGGGCGGCGAGTGGCATGAGGGACCTCAAGGCGCCGCGCACCGAGATCGAGTGGAGCCGCCGTGCGATCATCAACGTCGTCGGTGTCCTTGCGGCCCATGCCGAATCGCTGACGTTGGTCGGAGCCCACGCCGTCCTCTTGCGCACGATGGACCTCGACGTGCCGAGGATGCCGACCGGAGACGGCGACCTCGGCGTCACACCGGGGTTGGTCGGCGATGTGCCCAGCATCGAGGCACTGCTGGCTGAAGCCGGCTACGAACATCGCACCAGGGCGCGGCCGGGACTGTGGGGGCGAGAGTCGTACGACGAGCCGGACGGGACGCGGGCGTTCCGGGAGAAGATCGACCTGCTCGCGCCGCACGGCTTGTCGGGCACGGCGAGCCGGACCAGGCGGGGGGTGCCCGCTCTGCAACCAGCGCACGGCAAGCTCGCGGTCGGAAACGCCTTGGGTCTAGAGCTTGCGGCCTTCAATCGATCACCCCTGACGATCACCGACCTCGCCGACGCGCGACTGTCGGCGCGGGTCAACGTGGCCGAGGTCCCTGCGCTGATCCTCGCCAAGGGCTCCAAGATCGGAGAACGGCTGCGGGCGCCGCGCAAGGGGCAGGTCCGCGACAAGGACCTCGGCGACCTATGGCGGCTCATGGCCGTGGCCGATCCGGTCGACACGGCCCGGGTGATCGACGAGTTCGCCGACCACGCCGAGGTCGGGGCGGACGTCCGCCAGAGCGTCGAGTGGACAGCCGGGGTCCTCCGCGACCGAGTGAACGTCGAGCGCGCCAAGTCGTCCTTCGACACGTTCGTCGACCCAGCAGCGATCGATCACGTCTTCGAGTCGTGGAGGGAATTCCTTGTTTGACCGAATTGCTCTTCGGTGTCCAGGCGAGAGCCGGAGCTGGAAGACTGGTCATCGCGACTACCAGGCTTGCATCAGCATGATCTACACGCCACTCGTCAGGAGTCATGAGAGGTGACCAACCACCTCGCCGACTCCCTCAGCCCCTACCTGCTCCAGCGCGCCGACAACCCCGTCGACTGGGACGAGTGGGGGCCCGCGGCGCTCGCCGAGGCGAAGCGCCGCGACGTCCCGATCCTGCTGAGCGTGGGATATGCGGCCTGCCACTGGTGCCACGAGGTTGAGGGATCGTCAGGGGCCGAGGCATCCGATCGGGATCACGTGAACGCCGTCGCGCCGCCGGCCGCCGGCGCCTGTCGACGTGATCACGCCGAGACATGCAGGTTCCTTGTGGCGGTCGGTGTCGACGTTCCTGGCGAACTTGAGCAGGGATGCGGCCCCGGCGTCGACGTCGCGTGGGTTGAGCTTGACCTCGAAGGCTGCCCACTTGTTGTCCCGAGCGGTCAGCACGGCGTCGACCTCGTTACCGTTTTCGTCGCGCCAGGAGTCGACCTGCCCTCGGTGCAGCTGCGCGTAGATGCGGAGGTCACGGATGACCAGCGCTTCGAAGTGGAAGCCCAACGCCAGGGGATCGGCCTTGAGTTCGGCACTGCCGATATTCAGTGCGGCGGGTCCGATCGAGGGGTCGATGAAGTAGCGCACGGGCGCGGTGCGGAGTCGGGCTCGCGAGCGCATGTGAGGGCGCCAGGCCGCGGAGTCGTCGGTGAGCCACAGGCGGGTGAGTGCATCGAGGTAGCCGGTGAGCGTCTCGTACGCGATCGGCCCCCTCTCGCCCCCGACGTCCTTGACCAGATCGCTCAACTTGACTGGCTGTCCGACGCCGCGACCCAGCGCTTCGAGGAGGCGTCGCAGATTGCCGGGGTTGCGGCGGTGGCCCATCTCTGGGACGTCCACCTCCACGACCTGGCGCAGGTAGTCGGCCAGCCAGTCGCGTGCGAAGTCCTCGTCGGCGTCGAGCAGCTGTGGCCAACCGCCGGTGATGATGCGGCGGAGCAGCTCGTCGAAGGACAGGTGCGTCCCCAGGCCCGTCTGGCGCTCGCCATCCAACAGGCCGGCCAGCGACATCTCCCCAGTCGAGTGGCCGGATTCGAACAGGCTCATCGGCCGCATCTGCATGACGGAGAACCGCCCCGCCCCGGAGTGCCGACTCGCGTCGTCGCGAGGTCGGGCGGATCCGGTGAGGATGAACTGCCCCTTCTCGGCGCGGTCGTCCACTAACGTTTGCGTAGGATGAAGTCGAACTCTTACGGTCGATGAATCTGAAGATTCGGATCGCTTGAAGTCGAACTTTTGCGGCTGCGCTTGGCGTGTTCGCACGGTGAGTTCGTTGCGGACGCGTCGCTCGTGGATCTGCAGGACCGCGAGTGGGTCGATCTTCCCGTAGGCCGTTGGCCAGGTCGGCCCACCCGTAGTCGCTGTTGAGGAAGAGTGATCCAGGAGCCGTTGACGTGCGCGTAGCCGCGATCCAAGAAGACGTCGATTGCCGCAGCCCGTTCTGCTCGCCGAGGCGCAGGCCGCCGAAGCCGGCGACGCGGATCTTCGTACCGAATAGCGGGAGGCGAGTCATCAGCGGGTCGTCGCCGTCAGGTCCGCACAGCTGGCCGCGGAGGTCCTCGCGGCCGCGCTGGGAGAAGAGTGTCCTCCCGCCCTTGCCCATCGCACGACGGCTCTACTCCACCGGCCACTTCGTCACCGGCACGCCGCACCCGCCACAGCCGCGTGCCGCCGAGGGGGCCCGGCTTGCCCTGCGCGGGCAGCTTCGGCCGAGAACGAGTCGCCACGAGACCTCCTACGCTGGAGGAACCCTCGTACGCGAATCTCGTGCATCACTCACGAAGAAGTGATGCACGCGCCACTCGTTAGGAGTCATGGCACATGGCCAACCGTCTCGCATCGGCTACGAGTCCCTACCTGCTCCAGCACGCTGACAACCCCGTGGACTGGCACGAGTGGGGGCCCGCGGCGCTCGCCGAGGCGAAGCGCCGCGACGTCCCGATCCTGCTGAGCGTGGGATATGCGGCCTGCCACTGGTGCCACGTCATGGCCAGGGAGTCCTTCAGTGATGAGAAGGTCGCCGCCGCGATCAACGCGGGCTTCGTGCCGATCAAGGTCGACCGCGAGGAACGGCCGGACATCGACGCGATCTACATGAACGCCACGGTCGCGACGACCGGCCAGGGCGGCTGGCCGATGACCTGCTTCCTCACCCCGGACGGTGAGCCGTTCGCGTGCGGCACCTACTACCCACGCGATCAGTTCCTGCGCCTACTGGATGCAGTCGCGGCCGCGTGGGAGAAGAATCGCGACGCCGTGACCCAGTCGTCGGCCGAGGTCACCGCGCACCTGCGGGCCCTGTCCGCCCCGCCGCCCGCCCCCATCGACGCCGCGACCCTCGAGGCCGCCGTCACGACCCTGCAGGGCTCCTTCGACCCGGTGAACGCGGGCTTCGGCACCGCCCCGAAGTTCCCGCCCTCGATGGTGCTCACCTTCCTGCTGCGCCACGCGGCCCGCACCGGCTCGGCGCCCGCCCTCGACCTGGCCGAGCGCACCGCGACCGCGATGGCCCGCGGCGGCATCTACGACCAGCTCGCCGGTGGCTTCGCGCGCTACAGCGTCGACGAGGCCTGGGTCGTGCCGCACTTCGAGAAGATGCTCTACGACAACGCCCTCCTCCTGCGCGCCTATCTGCACTGGTTCCGCCTCACCGGAGCCCCGCTCGCCGAGCGCGTCGTGCGCGAGACCTGCAGCTTCCTGCTCGCCGACCTGCGCGCCCCGGGTGGCGGCTTCGCCTCCTCGCTCAACGCGGAGACCGGGGGAGTCGAGGGGGCGACGTACGTGTGGTCGCCGGCCGAGTTGGCCGAGGTGCTCGGGCGTGTGGACGGCGCCCGCGCGGCCGAGCTTCTCGGCGTCACCCCGGGCGGCACGTACGAGGGCGGCTCCTCGACCCTGCGGCTGCGCGGCGACGTGGGGGAATGGCCGACGTGGCGTGCGGCGCTTCGGGCGGCCCGGTCCCGGCGGGGTCAGCCGGACGTGGACGACAAGGTGGTCGCCTCCTGGAACGGCCTGGCGATCGCCGCGCTCGCCGAGGCGGGCGCGCTCCTGGCCGAACCGGACTGGATCGACGCCGCGGCCCGCGCCGCCCGGTTCGTGCTCGACGTGCACGGCACACCTGCCTCCCAGGCCGGTCAGGCAGGTCAGGCAGGTCAGGCCGGTCAGGCCGCTCAGGCCGGTCAGGCGGGTCAGGCCGGCGGATCACGACCCGAAGCCGGTGATCCGGCGGCCGGAGTCCGGCTGTGGCGGGTCTCCCGGAACGGCCGGGCGGGGGAGGCGCTCGGGGCCGCCGACGACTACGGCAACCTGGCCGAGGGCCTGCTCGCCCTCCACCAGGCCACCGGCGAGAGCGAGTGGCTGGGCCGGGCGCGCCGTCTGCTCGCGGCCGCGCTCGAGCATTTCCCGGACGGGCGGGGCGGCTTCTACGACACGCCCGACGACGGTGAGGTGCTCCTGCACCGGCCGCGCACCGCCGGCGACAACGCCGAGCCCTGCGCCACCTCCGCGCTCGCGGGTGCGTTGCTCACCTACTCCGCCCTCACCGGGGACCTGCGCGCGGAGGCCGGCGCTGCGATCGCGGCCGAGGGGGCCGTGGCCGCCCGCAGTCCCCGCTTCGCGGGCTGGACGCTCGCGGTCGCCGAGGCCGCCATCGCCGGGCCTCGGCAGGTGGCGATCGTCGGCACCGACGAGGCGGCCGCCGACCTGCTCGCGGCCGCGCGCGGTTCCGCCTCGCCGGGCCAGGTGACCCTCGCCGGCGCGCCCGGCGGCGAGCACCCGCTGTTGAGCGGGCGACCACTGGTGGACGGGCGCAGTAGCGCCTACGTGTGCGAGCAGTTCGTGTGCCGCCGCCCCGTCACGACCCTGGCCGATCTGCGCGCCGAACTCGGCTGACGGGCGGGCCTCGAGACCACCCCGCCGGCTCAGGACCTGCTCGGCGCGCCGACCCGATGGCGCGGTAGCAGCCGCGGCACCCGGGCGGCGTACTCCTCGTATCCGGGGTGGCGCCGGCGCAGGAACCCCTCCTCGTAGCGGGACTTCGAGTCGAGCAGCGCGGCGAGGGCGAGCGCCCCGAGCCGGTGCCGCCGGCCGCCCGAGCGCAGGGCGCGCCCGGCGGCGCCGAGGAGGAGGCCGGCATAGATGGGATGGCGCACGATCCCGTACGCCCCCTCCGTGCGCAGAGCGGCCCCGGCCCGGGGAGCCGGGGAGGCCTGGAGCTGCCCGCCGAGCCCGGCCATGCCCCAGAACGCCAGCCCGGCCCCACCGGCCATCATCCCCAGCCCGGCCACCCGGGAGAACCTGCCCGGGCGGTGCGCCGGGTCACGCGGGCGCTCGGGCCAGGCCACGGCTGCGAGGCAGATGCCCTGACCGAGCAGATACCCGGCTACGCGCGGGCGGGAGACGTCGTCCATGCGCTCGACGGTACGCCCGCCCTCCGGCCGGCGAGCCTACTTCGAGTAGTCGACCGTGATCTCGCCGAGCTGGACCGACAGGTCCATCGTGTTCGCGGAGGCGGGATCCTGACGGATCCGCAGGTCACCGGTCGAACCGAGGGCGCTGGAGCGGGTGACCGCGTACTCGGCCTCGGGTACGGCCAGGTCGATCTGCCCGACCGAGACGTTCGCGGTGACCTGGCGCGGGCAGGTGTTGGGCCGAGGGGTGGGTCGCAGTCAGGGCCTCAAAATGCGATGAGAGCGAGGTAAGGTCGCTCCTGCCTGCCCGCGCCCACAAATCCCACGCTCTGAACATTTCGGTCTCACGCCCAACGTTGATCGTTGACAAGCGACGCCCTGGACGATGGTATGGAGACGTATCGTTCTGCCATGGCCCGCAATGGTGGCTACTATGACTAATAGTAGCTGATTGGTAGGGGGAATTTTATTTACAATTCGTCAAGGGGTGGGCGCTGCGTCAGCAGTTGTGCTCCGCTGGGCTATTGTCGCGCTCGTCGCGTCACTCGCCGTCGTGATGACCGGGTCACTCGCTAGCGCGCAGACACATACGTCAGTAAACTCAGATCGCTATACCGTCGAAACGGCCGACGGTCCGCGCGCGGTGATTGTTGATCGTGATGCTCTAACCGTGACAGTGACTCTCGCCGATGGTGAGAAAACCCTCTTCGAGGCGGGTCATCCGGTAGCGGAAGCGGTGCTCGACGGTTCTCCAGTTGTGGGAACTGCAGAAACGCAGCCCTCGCTCGGTGAGTCCCCTGCCGCTTTGGAATTGCCGACCGGTGATATGATGACGACTAGTAGCTCAACGGCTTGCACATGGGCCTTGTGGGCGATAGGTATTATCAACACGTGGGGTGGGGAGCGTTGATCGCATTGGCGGGGGTGAATCCAATAGTCGCCGGATTCGTAATACTCGGCCACAGTGCGTTCTTCACGTGGGTCGGTACGCACTGCTAATTTGAGACGGAGGCATCCATGGCAGACCGTCGGCGCGGCATATTGTGTGCAGTATTATGGATAATTGGAGGTTGCTCCATGGTAGCGACGGTGCTGCTTTTAATGAATGGTGATGCGCTTCCGGCTCTCGCTGTTCTGGTGGCTGGCGCGCTACTCGTCTGGGCATTAATTGTGGGCATCCGTTCGATCAGTCGCGGCGCGCTGAGTGATCTCGCGCGGACGAGGCGAGCCTATGTCTCTGGAGGGGTATATGTAGGCTTCACAGCCACAGGCACCATTCTAGCCATTACGTCGCATGAATTGCTTAGTCAAGTGTTCCTCATGGCTGGAGTCGGGGGCTCCCTAGGTATTTTGACGGCACTCGCTGCACTGCAAAGCTCTCGGAGGGGTTCAGACCTCCGGAAGTAGCGCCGAGGACAGCCTTGAAGACCAGCACGCCGGCACTTCCTGTGGATAACCCGACTCGCGAATCGCTACGCGTTCCAGACGGTGCCTCGGACACAAGCCCGCAGATCCGAGCAACGTGCCATCGCTACTTCCGGAGGTCTGAGCCTGGATCCACCGTGCTGGTTTGAGTCTGGGTGGCGTGGGAGCATGAGAATGCCCTCCTGGCCTGGGATAATGCGTGTTGTCAACGCACGCAGTCCCAAAAAAGAAGGGCATCTCGTAGATGCAACTATCTCATGTCTCCTCGGTACGGTTCGACGATCCGAACCTGGTCGGCGTGGCGGGTCTTGTCCCGGTGATGGCGCTGGCCGAGCGGGCCGGGCTGTCGGCGCTGGTCGGTGAGCATCTGAGTCTGTCGGGTGCGGGCAGCGCGAACCCAGGGGCGAAGGTGTTGGCGCTGGTCGCGGGTATGACCGCGGGGGCCGACTCCATCGATGACATGGACCTGTTGCGCCACGGCGGGATGGGCAAATTGTTCCAGGATGCGCGTGCGCCCTCGACGCTGGGCACGTTCCTACGCGCGTTCACCTTCGGGCATGTCCGCCAGCTCGACGCGATCGCCTCCCGCTTCCTGACCCGTCTGGCCGGGCAGGCCCCGGTGCTGGCCGGTGCCGGTCAGATCGCCTACGTCGATATCGACGACACGATCAAGGAGACCTACGGGTACGCCAAGCAGGGCGCCGGGTACGGCTACAACAAGGTCAAGGGCCTCAACGCGCTGATCGCGACCGTGGCCACCCCGGTGGCCGCGCCGGTGATCGTGGGCACGCGGCTACGCCGGGGCCCGGCCAACAGTGCACGCGGGGCGGGCAAGTTCGTCGCCGATTCCCTCGCCGCCGCCCGGACGGCCGGCGCCGGCGGGGTGGTGATCCTGCGCGCCGATTCGGCCTACTACAGCCGTGAGGTGGCCGCCGCGGGGCCGGGCCGGTGCCCACTTCTCGTTGACCGCGCGGATGAACCCGGCGATCACGGCCGCGATCACCAGCATCGACGCGCAGGCCTGGACCCCGATCCGGTACCCGAACGCGATCTGGGACGAAGACGAGGGCCGGTTGATCTCTGATGCCCAGGTCGCCGAGATCCCCTTCACCGCGTTCACCTCCCGTCCCAAGGCCGAGCACATCAGCGCACGGCTGATCGTGCGCCGCGTCAAACGGCTCAACCCCGCAGCCACCAGGGCCGGGCAGGACGAACTGTTCGCCACCTACCGGTACCACGCCGTCTTCACCGACTCGCCCCTGAGCATGCTCGAGGCCGAGAAGGCCCACCGCGCCCACGCCATCATCGAGGGCGTCCACGCCGATCTACGCGCCTCGGCCCTGGCCCACGCGCCCTCGGGCAAGTTCACCGCGAATGCGGCCTGGCTCGTGCTGGCCGCGATCGCGTTCAACCTCACCCGCGCCGCCGGGACCCTGGCCTCCCTCTTCCACGCCCGGGCCACCACCGCGACCATCCGAGACCACCTCATCCGCGTCCCCGCCCGGATCGCGTCCTCGGCACGACGGCTGATCATGCACCTACCCCGGAACTGGGCCCACCAAGGCCCCTGGGAAGCGCTCTATGTCGCTGCCTGCGGGCCACCCCCAGCCCCGGCGACCTGACCACCAGCCCCCACGGGCACGACCGGAACACAAGTGGAAAAGCCGGGCAGACCGGCAGCCCCGCCACGCCCACACGACCCGACCCGCCAGAACCCGGCCCTCACACCCTCACCACGACCCGGACGGTGGATCCAGGCTGAGGTGAGGGCGAGTGACAGCGTTGCGAGTTGATGGTGCCGGCCGCTACCCAGAAGAGTCCGCCAGCCCGGCCCCGCCGGCCATCATCCCGAGCCCAGGACTCCTGACATAGCTATTGCTTGACCGGCGTGTTTACTGGCAAAGGTGCTGGTCGTCGCGGTCAGCATGTGAGATAATTATTGGGTGAGTTTGTATCGGTTGGTCGGGGTGGTGAGATGGCGGTCATGACTGTCCAGGCACCGCTACCGTTGGCACCGTTCGGCGCGGTTCAGATCGGTGAGGTGGCCGCGCTCGTCGAGGACGCCGACGGGGCTGGTCGGGTGTACGTGCGCGGGGAGCTGGCGTACCTGTGGGACGGCCAGGACGAGGCCGGACGCAGGCTCGCGGCGGTGGCGCTGGTGCGGATCGGGGCCGCGACGGGGCGGCGGTGGCGACCGGGTTCGACATCGGCCGAGAGACGTTGCGCCGGTGGGTGCGGGCCGCGCAGAGCGCGGGGACGGCCGGGCTGGTCCCGGAGCGGCGCGGGCCGAGAGGCCCGTCGAAACTGACGCCGGCGGTGGTCGCCGAGATCGGGACCCGCCGCGCGGGTGGGGCCTCGTTGCGGGCGGTGGCCTCGGCGGTCGGGGTCTCGACCGATTCGGTGCGCCGGGCTCTGGCCGAGGGGGCGGGCGGTGGCGAGGCCGGGGTGGGGCCGGGCGCGGCGGGGGCGCGGGTCGAGGCCGTGCCGGTGGTGCTGGCCGAGCCGGAGCCGCGTGTTGGTGAGCGTGCCGCGGCTCGGGCGCATGTGATCGAGGCCGCCGACCCGGTGTTCGCCCCGGCCGCGCGGGTCCCGCTGGCCGGGCTCCTACTCGCCCTGCCGGCCCTGGCGGCCACGGGTCTGCTGTCCTGCGCGAGGGAGGTCTACGGCAAGCTCCCGGCCGGGTTCTACGGGCTCGAGACGACGGAAGTTGTCAAGGTGTACGAGGCCAGTGCCCTGTTATGCGGCCTGTTCGTAGGCCGGGTTCGAGTCCTCCTTGGTCGATTGGTCGTGTTCATCGTCGGGCTGGTTGATCCAGGCCGCTGTGGGTAGGTCGAGGATCTTCGGGGCGTGGTTGGTCGAGAAGCGTTCGGGGTGGGCAGCGCGCGCGGCGGCGAGGGTGGCCTGACGGTCGGTCGCGATCTGATCGGCGTGGCCATAGTGGACGTCTGCGGGGGTGTGGAGCCCGATCCCGGAATGGTGGTGTTCGTGGTTGTACCACTCGGTGAACTCGGCCATCCAGGCGCGGGCATCGTCCAGGGATCCGAACCGTTCGGGGAACGTGGGGCTGTACTTGGCGGTCTTGAACAGTGATTCCGAGTACGGGTTGTCGTTCGAGACCCGCGGGCGTGAGTGTGAACGGACTACCTGCAGGTCCTCCAGCAGTACAGCGACCGATTTCGAGGTCATCGAGGTGCCGCGGTCGGCGTGGACGACGTGGGGGATGCCGTGGATGCCGAAGACCTCGCGCATCATCTCCTCGGCCAGCGGGCCACTTTCACGGGCGTGGACGATGGCCCCGACGATATAGCGCGAGTAGATGTCGAGCATGACGTAGGCGTCGTAGTAGACGCCCTTGGCCGGTCCGGGCAGTTTCGTGATGTCCCACGTATAGACCTGGCCGGGGCCGGTGGCCACGAGCTCGGGGACCGTCCGGGCGGGGTGACGGGCCTGCCGGCGACGATCGACTACCTGGTCGTCCTCACGCAGGATCCGGTACATCGTGGACACCGAGCACAGGTAGGTCCCTCGTTCGAGCAATGTGGCGTAGACCTGCATCGGCGTGGAGTCAACGAATTCCGGGCTATCGAGGACCTCCAACACGACCTCGCGCTCGGCACACGAGAGCCTATTGACCGGATCGGCCCGATCAAGTGGGGTCGGCGCCGGGCGGGCCTTGCCGTGGCGAGCGGCCGTGGCCCGGGAGATGCCCGTCAGCCGCGCAGCCTCACGGGTGGTGATGCCGGCACCGGTGAGCTCCTCGTGGGTGGCCATCAGCGCTTCGTGGGCCCGTGCCCGTCCTGCGCGCTCCTGGAGATCTGCTCCAAGAGCGCGTGTGTTTTTCCCATGATCTCCAGGGCAGTACGGGTCTGGTCCAACTCGTTCTGGGTCACCTCCAACTGCCTGCGCAGCCGTCCGATCTCGGCCTGCTCCCGGTTCGGGCGACCGACCGCCTGACCAGGCTCCTTGCCCTCGAGGACGCCCGCATCACGCAGCCGCCGCCACTCGCTGATGGAGGCCGAGTGCAGCCCCTCGCGGCGCAGGTACGCTCCCGCGTCCCCGTCGGCCAGGGCCTGCTCGTAGGCCTGGACATGGGCGAGCTTCTGCGCCGGGGTGAACCGTCGCCGCTTCGGGCCACCAGCCCGGGGGCCAGCCCCGGCGGGGTCCTCCTGACTGTTCTCGTTCATCATCTTCAACGCGTTCGGCATCATCATCGGATCGTTCCTAGTCTCACCCTACGAGTCATACTTGCTATGAGGACCTGGTCTCAACTCAGCCTGACACGTAGGGCGATGCTCCTCGAGGGGGTCTTGCGGGCCCTGGCCGGTCAGCCGCGGGCGGAGGGCGCGGGCCGGTTCGCGCCGGTCGACCTGGGCCGGGTGCTGGGTATGGACCGGGCCCCGGAGGTCAAGACCATCCGCCGCAAGATCGGCCAGCTCACCGCCCGGGGCCGGGCCGGTGACCTGCTCGCGGGCATGGCCGCCCACCACCTCGGCCGGCCCGGCGCTGCCAGCAGGGACGAAGACCTCGGTCTGGTGCTGTATGTCGACGGGCACGTCCGGGCGTATCAGGGCACGAAGAAGATCGCCAAGACGCACCTGTCCCGGCTGCGGTTCCCCGCCCCCGCGACGGTGGAGACCTGGATCAGCGATGCCGCCGGCGACCCGGTGCTGGTGGTGATGTCCGCGCCCGGCGCCTCGCTCGCGATGGAGCTGCGGTCCCTGCTGCCGCAGCTGAGGAAGGCGGTCGGGGACGACCGGCGGGTCCTGGTCGGCTTCGACCGCGGCGGCTGGTCCCCGGCCCTGTTCGCCCACATGGCCGCCCGCGGGTTCGACGTGCTGACCTGGCGCAAGGGCCACACCGAGAACGTCGCCGGCGACCTCTTCGCCGAGACCGTATCGATCGACGAGACCGGTCGGGAACACCACTGGATCCTTGCCGACACGATCGTCGAACTGCCGATCAAGAACGGCGGCGGGACGTACCCGATGCGGCAGGTCACCCGCCTCGACACCAAGAAGGGCCTCACCAAGCAGGTGCACGTGCTGACCACCCGCACCGACCTGCCCGCGGTCGAGATCATGTACCGGATGGGATCGCGCTGGCGCCAGGAGAACTACTTCCGCTACGCCCGCGGCCACCTGGGCCTGGACTCTCACGACTCCTATGCCGCGAGCCAGGACGACCCGGACCGGTCAGTACCGAACCCGGCCAAACGCCATTCCCACCTGGCCGTGCAGAACGCCACGGCCAGGGTCGAGCGCGAACGCGCCCGCACCGACGCCGCCCTCCTGGCAGCCCGCACGACCACGCCCGGCCAGGCCGGCGTGGTCGTAACGAACACCCTCCATAACGCCCTGACCGCGGACCTGCACGCCGCTGAGGACGACCTCGCCGCCGCCCGCGCCGACCACAAGCACGTCCCGGCCAGGGTCCGCCTCGGTGACCTCGCGCCCGGCCAGCAGGTCCTGGACACCGAGACCAAGCTGATCCACCACGCCATCAGGATCGCCGCGTTCAACACCACCACCGCGATCGCCCGCGATATCCGGATCAACACCGGCTACGCCCGCGCCGACCAGGAGGCCTACACCCTCGCCCGGCAGGTCCTGACCCAGCCCGGCGACATCGTCCCCGACGAGGCCGCCGGCACCCTGACGGTCCGGCTCGACCCGCTCCCCACCAGCCGTGAGACCGACGCCATCGCCGAACTCTGCGAGCACCTCACCGCCACGCGCACCACCTACCCAGGCACCGACCTGACCCTGCGCTACGAAATCAAGAACCGGACCTGACCCCCCACAAACTTTCATGACATGTCAGGAGTCCTGGAGCCCGGCCACCCGGGAGAACATGCCCGGGCGGTGCGCCGGGTCACGCGGGCGCTCGGGCAGGGCCACGGCTGCGAGGCAGATGCCCTGACCGAGCAGATACCCGGCTACGCGAGGGCGGGAGACGTCGTCCATGCGCTCGACGGTACGCCCGCCCTCCGGCCGGCGAGCCTACTTCGAGTAGTCGACCGTGATCTCGCCGAGCTGGACCGACAGGTCGATCGTGTTCGCGGAGGCGGGATCCTGGCGGATCCGCAGGTCGCCGGTCGAACCGAGGGCGCTCGAGCGGGTGACCGCGTACGCGGCCTCGGGTACGGCCAGGTCGATGTGCCCGGCCGAGACGTTCGCGGTGACCTGGCGCGGGGGCGCGCCGGTGAACGTGCCCGTCATCGAGCCCGCCTGCACCGAGGCGCGGATCGTGGTGACGTCGGCCGCGGTGATGCGGGCGTCCCCGGCGTTCACCCCGACGGCGAGCGTGTGGGCGGCCCCGGCGAGGGTGACCCGTCCGGCGTTGAGCTGGAGATCGACATCCGTGAAGTCGCCGTCGATCGTGGCCTCACCCGCGGCGACGTCGGCCGCGAGGGACACCTCGCCGGCGAGCCGGCGGGGCAGCACGAGCGTGGCGTCGGTGTCCGACCAGCGATTGAACGGGCCCCAGGAGCGCGGTGACCGGACCTCGAGAGCGCCCCCGCGACGTTCGAGCGTCCAATTGCCGGAGACGAGCCCGGGCTGCTCCACGTCGAGGGTCGCGTCGGGCACGTCGTCGAAGCGGACCACCAGGGTCGTGCGGTCGACGTCCACCTCGACCGCCTCGACGCCCGCGACGGGCGCGGTGAGCGTGTCGTGGCTCCCGCCGGCGGCGGCCACGCCCGCGACGACCCCGGTGCCGAGGGTGAAGGTGAGCACGACGACCCCGATCACGACGAGCACGACGCTCACGGCCGAGCGGCGGCGGGTGGGCTGGGAGGTCGGGAGGGCGGTCATGACGAGGGTCCGTTCGTGTTGAGGTGGGTGAGCACCGCGAGCACGCGGCGATTGCTGTCGGGGCCGGGGTCGATGTCGAGCTTGGTGAACACGGCGGAGATGTGCTTCTCCACGCTGCCGGGGGAGATGAACAGCTCCTCGGCGATCGCGCGGTTCGAGCGGCCTTGGGCCATGAGCTCGAGCACGTCGCGCTCCCGGTCGGTCAGCCGGTCGAGGCCGTCGTGACGGCGGCGCCGGGTGAGGAGCTGGGAGACGACCTCGGGGTCGAGCACCGTGCCGCCGCCCGCGACCTGGACGAGGGATGCGAGGAAGTCCTCGATATCGGCCACACGATCCTTGAGCAGGTACCCCAGGGCGCCGGCGGCGGAGGTGATGAGGTCGGTCGCGTACCGTTCCTCGACGTACTGGGAGAGCACGAGGATCGCCACCTTCGGGCTCGTGCGGCGCAGTTCCTGGGCGGTGCGGATGCCCTCGTCGGTGAACGTGGGCGGCAGGCGCACGTCGATCACGGCGATGTCGGGCTCGAGCCGGGTGGCCGTGGCCACGAGCGAGGTGGCGTCGGGCAGGGCGGCGACCACGTCGTGGCCGGCGTCGCTCAGGAGCCGGATGAGGCCCTCCCGCAGGAGTACGGAGTCCTCGCAGATCAGGACGCGCATGGCAGGTTCACCTCGATGGTGGTCGGGCCCCCGACGGGGCTGATGAGGGCGAAGGAGCCGCCGGCGGCGCCGATGCGATTGGCCACGCCGTCGATCCCGCCGCCGGGGACGGTGCGGGCGCCGCCGGCGCCGTCGTCCTCGATCCGGGCCCACACGGACCCGTTCGGGCGGGCGCGCACCGTGATCCGGCACCGCTGTGCGCCGGAGTGCTTGGCCACGTTCGTGATGGACTCGGCGATGGCGAAGTAGAGGGCGGCCTCGGTCTGCGGGGCGCAGCGGCCCGGCAGGTCGACGTCGAGCTCGACCGGCACGTGGGAGCGGGCGGCCAGGGCGGAGAGGGCGGCGTCGAGGCCGCGGTCGGTAAGCACGGCCGGGTGGATTCCGCGGGCGAGCTGGCGCAGCTCCGTGATCGCCGACTTGACCGACGTGTGCGCCTCGGCGATGAGCTCGGCGGCCTGGTCGGGGTCGGAGGCGAGCTTGCCCTTGGCCATGCCGAGGGTCATCCCGACCGAGACGAGCCGGGGCTGGACCCCGTCGTGCAGATCGCGTTCGATCCGCAGCCGCTCCACCTCGGCGGAGTGCATGGCCTCGACCCGGCGCTGCGCGGAGGCCTCGGCCGCGCGGGCCAGCTCCGCCTCCCGGTCCGGCACGAGCATCTGGGCGGAGATCGCCCGGTGGGCCACGATCAGCCCGTAACTCAGGCCGATCGCGAGCAGCAGCGCGATCGCGCCGATACCCGCGGCGGCCCCGACGCCGAGGTCGGTGGGCAGCCACCACACGGAGGCCGTGATGCGCGCGGAGAACAGGGGGCTGAGCAGGAGCACGATGCCCGTGCCGGCGACCTTGACCAACGCGAGCAGCGCGCACCCGAGGGCGCTGATGAGCGCCAGGTGCAGGAGCGCCCGCCAGCTGCCCCGATCCGTGAACTGCAGCCCGACGGTGGCCGGCACCCGCCAGGCGTCGGTGCGCTGCGAGCGCCGCATCGGGGTGAGCACCGACTCGGTGCCGAGCAGGGCCGAGACCCGTTCGGTCTCGAGCCAGGCGACCCCGCGCAGCCCGAAGGCCACGAGCGGCACGAGCAGGAGGCCGATCCCGAACACGAACACGAGCGGGATCGCGGTGACCGCGATCGTCAGGAGGCTCGTGAGGATCACCGGGCCGACGATCCCGATCGCCGCCAGGTGGGTGAGGATGGTGGCGCCGCGCGCCAGTCGTTGCTGCATGGGACCAACGGTAGGAGAACGGCCCGGTCCCGTGCGTCGGGGCGGGCCCGACTGATTCCGGCTGCAATCCGCTGGGGGAAATCCCCCGGTCGCGGTGACTCGTGTTCTACGCTGAACCTCGTCCGAGAAAGGGGCGACTATGACCGAGCCCGTGCTCGTCGTGGACGATCTGCACAAGTCGTTCCGGTCGGTCGAGGCGGTGGCGGGTATCGGCTTCCACATCGACCCCGGCGAGACCTACGGTCTGCTCGGGCCGAACGGCGCGGGCAAGACCACGACGATCTCCATGATCGCCGGCCTCCTCGCCGCCGACTCCGGGTCGATCACGATCGCTGGCGAGCCCATGACCCCGACGGCGATCCACGTGCGCTCCCACCTCGGCCTCGTGCCCCAGGATCTGGCGATCTACCCGGACCTGAGCGCCCGGGAGAACCTCGCGTTCTTCGGCCGGCTGCAGGGCCTGCACGGGCACCGACTGCGGGCGCGGGTGACCGAACTCCTCGAGGTCGTCGGGCTGAGCGATCGTGCGAAGAGCCGCACGAAGGAGTTCTCCGGCGGCATGAAGCGTCGCCTCAACATCGCGATCGGGCTGCTGCACGAGCCCGCCCTCCTCATCCTCGACGAGCCGACCGTGGGCGTCGACCCGCAGTCGCGCAACGCCATCGTGGACTCGGTCGCCCGGCTCGCGGGCGAGGGGATGGCCGTGCTCTACACGACCCATTACATGGAGGAGGCCCACCGGCTGTGCGACCGGATCGCGATCGTCGACGACGGCGTCATCCGCGCCGAGGGCACGGCCGGTGACCTCATCGGCCTCATGGGCGGGGTCGACGAGGTCCGGCTGACCGGCACGGGCGACGTGGCCGCCGCCGCGGCGGCGCTCGAGGCGCTGCCCGGGGTGAGCGGCGTCGTCGCGACGGGCGAGGAACTCGAGGTGCACGTGAGCGATGGGCCGCACGCGATCGCCGGGCTCGTGACCGCGGCCGGGGCGGCGGGCCTGAGCCTGAGCGACGTGGAGGTCACGCGCCCGACCCTCGAGGCGGTGTTCCTGCACCTGACAGGGAAGGGACTACGCGATTGATCGCGCGCCTGCTCACCCTGACCTGGGCCGACCTGCGCACCCAGCTGCGCAGCCCCATGGTGCTCCTGTTCGCGATCGTCGTGCCGGCCGCGCTCATCGTCGTGCTCCATCTCGTGTTCAGTTCCGCGGTCGACGGTTCCTCCGACGAGGTCGTGGTGGCGGTCACCGGGCTCACCGAGAACGCCGATGAGGAGCCGAGTCCGGCAGATCCGACCGCTGCGGCGGTGGCCGGAGCCCTGCGCGGCCTCGACTCCGTCCAGGTCACCGATTCCGGCGATGCCCGCGCGGCGGTCGCCGGCGGCGATGCCGACCTGGGCGTGCTCATCCGAGGGCCCCGGATCGAGCTCGTCCGGGGAGACGTCTCCGATATCGACGCCTCGGTGGTCTCCTCGGTCGTCACGGGCGTCGCAGCGGGCCTCCGTGCGGTGGACGTGGCGGTCGCCGCCGCCACCGAGCTCGGCGTCGACCCGAGCGGGTCCGGCGAGGTCGCCGGCGCCACGCTGACGACCCGGCCGGGCCAGGTCGCCGATGAGCAGCTCGACGTCGGGGGCGCGCTCGTCGCCGGGCAGGCCGGGCTGTTCCTGTTGTTCACGGTCGGCTTCGCGGTGCTCACCCTGAACACGGAACGCGAGCAGGGCACGCTCCAACGCCTCTACGCCGCACCGATGCCCCGCTGGCTCGTCATCGCCGCGAAGGCACTGACCGCGGCGATCCTCGGCTGCGTGGCCACCGGCATCCTGCTGGTCACCGGCTCGGTGCTGTTCGATATCGACTTCGGGGCCGTCCCGGTGGTGGCCGGCCTCGTCGTCGCGGTGGTGCTCGCCGCCACGAGCGTCGCATTCATCGTCGCCCGCATCGCCCGCACCGCCGAGCAGGCGACGATGGCCCAGACCGTGGTCGCGCTGGTGCTCGGCATCGCCGGGGGCGCGTTCTCCCCGCTCGCCGCCACCGGGATCGCGGCGCGGATCCTCGACGCGAATCCGATCAGCGCCTTCAGCCGGGGCCTGGGCATCAGCTCCGCCGGGGGCGGCTGGGCCGAGGTCTCCGGGGAACTGCTCACGATGGCCGCGTTCACGTTCGGCTGCCTGGTCGTCGCCCGGCTCGTCCCCGACCGGGGGCAGGCCCGATGAGAACCTCACCCACCGTGGCCGTCGCCCGCGTCGAGCTGCGGCGCTTCGTCAATCAGCGCGAGAACATCTTCTTCTCGTTCGTCATGCCGCTGCTGCTCGTGTTCGTGATCGGGCTCCAGTTCGGCGCCGGAGCGGTCGAGACGAGGGTCCTGCTCGTGGGCGAGTCGTCCCAGCTGCGGGAGGATCTGGCGGGTGAGCTGACTGCGGCGGAGGTGAGCGTCGTCGATCATCGATCCGCGCTCGCCCAGCTCGCCCGGGGCCGGGCCGACCTCGCGGTGATCGTGGACGACGCCGCCGCGGCCGCGTACGAAGAGTCACCGCCCGCTCCCGTCGAGCTCGAGATCGTGCGCGGCTCCGGCGCGAACGTCCTCCTCGCGGATCAGGAGGTCGAGGCGGCGCTGCGGACCCTGGCGCAGCACCGCGCCCAGCTCGGGCTGCTCACCGCGGCGGGCGCGGGGCGGTCCGAGGCCGAGGCGGCGCTCGCGGCGGCCGAGGAGGCGGCCCCGCCGGTCACCGTGGCCGTGACCGACCCGGAGGAGACCGCGGATACGTTCGCGGGGATCAGCGGCTTCGACCTGGGGGCGAGCAGCCAGCTGCTGCTGTTCGTGTTCCTCTCCAGCCTCACCGGCGCGAGCACCTTCATCGACGCCCGAAGGAACCGGACGATCTCGAGGATCCTGGCCGCCCCGGTCTCGGCGCGACAGCTGGCCTCCGGGCAGGTGCTCGGCCGGTGGGCGATCGCGATGGTCCAGGGAATCCTCATCATCATCGCCGCGCGTCTCATCTTCGGAGTGGACTGGGGCAACCCGCTCCTCACAGTGCTCGTACTGGCGGTGTTCGGGCTGACGGCCGCCGGCGCGGCCCTGGTCATGGGTGCGCTCATCTCGAGCGAGGGCGCGGCGACCGGGGCCGGCATCGGGATCGGCCTCGTGCTCGCGGCGCTCGGCGGCTGCATGCTCCCGCTCGACCTGTTCACCGGCACGCTGCGCACAGTCGCGCACGTCACACCGCACGCGTGGGCCTATGAGGCCTTCGCCGCGATCCAGCGCCACGACGCCGGTCTGCTCGACGTGCTTCCCCAGGTCGGGGTGCTCGCCGGCTTCGCCGTGATCGCGGTGACGATCGGCACACTGGCCGTGCGGCGGTCCCTCGCGCGCCCGCTCTGACACCCGGCCCGCGGTCGGGCCCGACTGCCGGGTCGAAATGACGAGGGTCAGGCCTCGCCGAGCCACTCCAGGCCGACCTCGCGCTCGACGCTCATGGCCCGCTCGACCGCGCGCACGGCCGCGGACTCGATGCTCGCGCCGACGATCGGCAGCCGCACCTTGACGTCGCCGGTGTAGGACAGCTCGCAGCCCTGGCCGGTCGGTCGCAGGGTCGACGTGCCAGCCGCCTTGGCCGGGGCCCCGGCGATCGTCAGGGTGAGCGTGCCGGTGCGGGCGCCGTCGGAGGCGGGCACGGACCAGGTCTCGACGAAGGTCATGGTCACCCCGCCGGGCACGAATTTGCGGTACCGCTCCGGGATGAGGTCGGCCGGCATGGTCCGCGTCGTCGACACGGTGAAGTCCCCGCCGGCGTCGCCCGTGATGTCCTGGGACGGGTTCGTGGCGCCGGACGCCGCGACCTTGCGCCGCACGTACTCGGGATCGGCGAGCATCGCGGCCACCCGGTCGGCGGGGGCTGGATAGGTGATCGTCGCGTCGAAACGCATGGGGCTCCTCGGCTCTCGGGATCCGCCGGCGGGCCGGCGGATGATCGGCGTGCGAACGCAAGGCTAACCGACCCCTAGGCTGGGGCGGTGTCCACGATGAGCGATCTGATCCAACGGCACGGCACGGGCGACGGTGCCGACGCCGACTGGCTGCACCTGTTGGTCGGGGATTGGCAGATCATCTCCGATCTGGCGTTCGCCGACCTCGTGCTGTGGCTTCCCGTCGAGGGCGGGGACTACGTCGCCATCGCCCACTGCCGCCCGTCGACCGGCGCGACCGTCCACCACGAGGACATCGTCGGCTCGGTCGCGCCGCGCGGATTCGTGCCGACCCTCGACGAGGCCGCCAAGAAGCGCGAGATCATCCGGGTCGTCGAGGCCCGGTGGACCGGCTCGTACGCGATCCGCGAGGAGGCGGTGCCGGTGGTGCGCAACGGGCGCACGATCGCGGTCATCGCCCGCGAGACCCACCTGGGTGCCAGCCGCACGCCGAGCCGCCTCGAGATCAACTACGTCGAGTCCGCCGATGAGCTGTGCGGCATGATCGCCCGCGGCGAGTTCCCGGTGCCCGGGGCCGCGACGGGACGACGACGCGGCGCACCTCGCGTAGGCGACGGCCTCATCCGCCTCAACGGCGAGGGGGAGGTGCTCTACGCCAGCCCGAACGCGCTCTCGGCGTTTCACCGCGTCGGGGTGACCGGCGAGATCGTCGGGCAGTCGCTCGCCGAGGTGACCACGCCGCTGATCGAGCACTCGCGCGAGGTCGACGAATCGCTCCCGCTCGTGGTCATGGGCCGGGCCGCCTGGCGCACCGAGCTCGAGGCCCGGGGGGTGGCGCTCTCACTTCGTGCCGTTCCGGTGACCGAGCTGGGGCAGCGGGTCGGTGCCGTGCTGCTCGCGCGGGACGTCTCCGAACTGCGGCGCCGCGAGCGCGAGCTCATGACCAAGGACGCGACGATCCGCGAGATCCACCACCGCGTGAAGAACAACCTGCAGACCGTGGCGGCGCTCCTGCGACTGCAGGCGCGGCGGACGTCCTCGGAGGAGGCGCGCACGGCACTGGAGGAGGCGATGCGCCGCGTGGCCACGATCGCGACCGTGCACGAGGCCCTCTCCCAGACCATCGACGAGACCGTCGACTTCGACAGCGTCTTCGGGCGGGCGCTCAGCCTCGCCGCCGACGTCGCCACCGCGAACAACGTGCACATCGACTACGTGCGCGAGGGCAGGTTCGGCGTCATCCGGGCCACCAAGGCGACCGCGCTCGCGGTCGTGCTCACCGAACTGGTGACGAACGCGGTCGAGCACGGCCTCGCCACGAGCGGGGGGACCGTGACGATCTCCTCGCACCGCGAGGCCGGGATGCTCCACGTGACCGTGAGCGACGACGGGGTCGGCACCGGCGACGGCATCGGCCGCGGCCTCGGCACTCAGATCGTCAAGACCCTCGTCGACACGGAACTGGACGGCACGATCGACTGGCAGAACAGTCCAGACGGCGGCACCCGCGTGCAACTGACCGTCGGGTTGGGCGAGGTGCGCGACTAGCCCCGACGGCCGCCGGCACGGCGGTACGGCTCAGCGGGCGCGACGTGCCCGGGCCGTGCGGCGCTTGAGGGCGCGGCGCTCGTCCTCCGACATGCCACCCCACACGCCGGCGTCCTGGCCGGAGTCGATGGCCCACTTGAGGCACGTGTCGACCACCGGGCACCGCTTGCAGACGGCCTTCGCCTCTTCGATCTGGACCAGGGCGGGGCCGGTGTTGCCGATCGGGAAGAACAGTTCGGGGTCTTCCGTCAGGCATGCTGCCTCGTGACGCCAATCCATCAGCCACTTCTCCTTGGGCGTGAGTCAGGTACGGAACTTAGGTGTCGTCCTGACGTAAAGTCAATGAACCAACGACTACTTTCACATGTCCGACCAATGACGCACAAGAGCTAGCGGGTCCCATTTTCGTTTTCGCCCTGAGAGGTCTCTCACTGCGCGAGATCGTGAGGTGTGCTACATCTCCCGGCCTCTCCGCCCACCGCACGGCCCGGCCACCGCACGGCCCGGCCCGCAGTGGCCCCGGCCCGGGGAACTAGAGTGACGTGCGTGCCCGCCTCCCACACCTCCCATACCTCCCTTACCTCTCGCCCCGTCCCGCTCCTGGTCGGCCTCGCCGGCGCCGCCGCCGAGGTGGTCGCCCTCGTCGGGGCGGCGGTGTGGATGCTCGTCGACCGGCCCGAGGGCGGAGCCGATTCGCTGCCGTACGGCATCGCGATGGCCGTGACGCTGCTGCTGTTCGCCGGGCTCGTCGGCCTCGGGGTGCGAGGGCTGTGGCGCGGGCACCGCTGGGGTCGCGGCCCGGTCGTGACGTGGCAGCTGCTCCAGGGGATCACCGTGGCCACGATGTGGGGACTGCTGCCGGCGGCCGTGGCCGCCACGGCCCTCGCGCTGAGCGTCGTCGTGCTCGTCACCCTGCTCACCCCGGCCGCGTTGGCGGCGACCGCTCGAACCCTCGGGCCGGCGGCCGGCTCACGGGACTGAGTCCCCGAGACCGCCCGACCCACTCGATCCACCCGACCCACCGGCACGGTCGACCTGCACCGGGATCGCCCGGCCGCCGAGCGCGAGCACGCCGCGGCCCGGCCGGCGGCCCCCGAGCCAGGGCCGCACGTCCACGCCCGTGAGTGCGGCCGGGACGGGCCCGAGCACGAGCATCGCCCCGTCACGGGCCCGCGCGAGCAGCGGATGGAAGCCGCTCACGAGCCCGTCCGGCCGGGTCGTCACCACGACCGCGCCGCCGCCGGTCAGCCACGCCATCCCCTCGTCGAGCGTCGCCGCGGGGGTGCGGTCCACGTCGTCGAGGACGAGCAGGCCGCCCGCGACCGGAGTTCGCCCGCCCGCGCTCCCGAACGAGACCTCGCCGCCCGCCTCGGCCACCCGGCGCCCGATCGTGGTCGCCGCCGTGGTCCGGCCCCGGCCGGGCCCGCCCACGACGGTGAGCACCTGCCCGGGCGTGACCGGCGCGAGCACGGGGGCTGCGTCGTCCCCACCCAGACCGACGACCACCCACCCGGCTCGCCCGGACGCTCGAGCCGCCGCCGCGGGCAGGTCCACGAGCGCCGGCACGGGCCGCAGCCGCAGGGGCGGCGGATCCACTCGACCGGCCGGCCCGGGTCCCTCGAGCGGGAGCAGCACCTGCCCGCGGATCGCCCGCCCGCCCGACAGGAGCGTGCCCCGGCCGCGTGGGGCGTGCCCCGCCCACGCCTTCGGCACCCCGGCGAGCAGCTGCAGGTCCGGCTCGCCCCCGGTGAGCACGAGCCGGTGATCGGCCGGCTGCGCCCACCGCGGCAGCGGCAGCTCGCTCGTGAGCACGAGGCCGAGGCCGTTGCCCCGCGCCGAGCGCAGCAGCTCGGTCACGGCCTCGGCGCCGCAGCCGGGCCCGAGCCGCTCGTCGATCGCGCGCTCGAGGGCGGCCGCGTCGTCGAGCACGAGCAGCTCCGGGCGGGTGCGCGGCTCCTCCGTGAGGATCCCGAGCAGGCGTCGCGCGAGGACGACGTCGCCCGCCTCTCCCGTCGTGCCCAGCCAGGGGGCGGCCGGGTGGGGCGCGGCCGGGCCGGGCAGGTCCCGGCCGAGCAGGTGGGTGACGACGCCGCGGTCGAGTGCGGCCCGGGCGAGCGTGGCCGCCGCGGTCGTGCGGCCGCTGCGGCGGCCCGCGACGACCAGCACCTCCCCGGCGGGCAGCGCCCAGTGGCCGAGCCGCTGCTCGTCGGTGACGTCCACGACGAGCAGCGGCAGCTCGCCGCCCGGTGCCGGCGGCCCCGGGGCCGGAGTGGGCCACGGTGCCACGGGCGGGAGCGCGCGGGCCCGGTCCGGCAGCTCCGGCGCCCATGGCCGGTACGCCCCGCCGGACTCGGTGGCTCGGGCGGCGCCGGTGAGCGCGGCGACGAGGCGCGGCACGTACCCCGCGTGCGGCGGGCCGACCCAGAAGGACTGCACCTCGGCCGGCGTGCCGGCGCGCAGCAGGAACCGGCCCGGCACGGGCGGTAGTCGCGCCGCGCCCGGCTCGCCGAGCACGTCGACCGAATCGCCCTCCTCGAGCACCCGCAGGCACAGCCGCACGGCGATGTTCGCCCGGATCTCGGCCCCCACCGCGCCGCCCGGGCGCTGCGTGGCGAGCACGAGGTGGAGGCCGAGGGAGCGGCCCTGGGCGGCGAGCCGCACGAGCTCGTCGAGCACGTCGGGATGTTCCTCGGACATGGCCCGGAACTCGTCCACCACGAGCAGGAGGCGGCACAGCGGCGTGCCGGGCAGGCCGCGGCCGAGGCGGGCGTGGTGCTCGAGCAGGTCGGCCGCCCCGGTCTCGGCGAGGAGCCGCTCGCGCCGCTGGACCTCCGCGCGCAGCCCGGCCAGCGCCCGGGCCGTTCCGGGCGGGTCGAGGTCGGTGAGCACGCCGGCCACGTGGGGCAGGCCCGCGAGCTCACCGAAGGTGGCGCCGCCCTTGTAGTCCACGAGGATGAGCGAGAGGCGGCTCGGCGGGTGGCCGCGGGCGAGGGCGAGCAGCCAGCTGAGGAGCAGCTCGGACTTGCCCGATCCGGTCGTGCCGGCCACGAGCGCGTGCGGCCCCTCCGCGGCCAGATCGACCCGGGCGGGCACGAGCCGGCCGGTGTCGGGATCCTGCCGCACGCCCACCGGGGCCGCGAGCCCCGCCGGGGGATCGCGCCAGTCTCGCCGGATCGCGTCCGGTTCGGCCGGCCCGAGCACCGCGGGCAGCAGGGCCTCGGTCGGCAGCGCCCCGGCGGCCGCGGGCAGGAGCGTGAGCACGTGCCGCAGCCACGGCAGTCGGACCCGGCGATCGTGATCGTCGGCGACCGGGATCACCCGGCTGCACCACCGCGGGGCCTGCGAGGCGGCGGGGCACACGACGATCGTGACCGCGCCGGTGCGCGGGGGCGCCGCCGGATCCTCCGTGACCGCGATGTGCAGGCCGCCCGAACCCGCCACCGGGCCCGTCCCGGACGTGGGGACGGTGGCGTGCCCGGCGAGGCCCCAGCCGGGCGGGACCCGGAAGGTCACGTCGGCGCGGGTGAGCAGGAGCTGACCGAGCAGCCAGCGTGCGAGGGAGCCGGCCGCCTCCGGGGCGCCGCACACCGCGATCCCGCCCCCGGCCGCGGCAGGTCGACCGATTCCCACCGGTGCCGCCGCCGGCGTGGGGCGTGCGCCCGGCGCGCGTCCGCCCGGCCGAGCTCGAGGCGGGTGCCGACCGTGGGCCACGGCCGGCCCGCCATGGCCAGCGCGGCGGCGGGATCGACGAGCGGCGGCGGCCGGGGCCGATCCGCCTCGGTCCGGTCGCGGCGCCGCTGCCGCCACCGCGGCACCGCGACCGTGCCCACGACCATCGCCACGAGCGCCCCGAGCAGCACCCAGCGCAGCGCACCGCCGCGACCGGTGAACAGGAACATGAGCATCGTGCCCGCCGAGAACACGAGGGGCAGCAGCATCCCCGCTCCCGGCGACGCGGGGGAGCCGGCCTCCGGCTCCTGCCCGGAGCGCAGCTGCAGCCGGGTCTCCCCGGCGCGCACGAGGCCGCCCGCACCGAGCCGGAGCCAGCGCCCCCGGGGCACGGGCAGCCAGATCCCGGCCCGGCGCACCCGGGTGCCGTTCGCCGAGCCGCAGTCGCGCACCTGCACGTGCCGCCCCCGCACCCGCAGGAGGCAATGCCGACGCGAGAGCAGCGGATCGGCCACCCGGAGCGTGGCCTCCTCGCCGCGCCCGAGCACGACCTGCTCCCCGCCGGCCGGGAGCGCGGCGATCCAGCCGGGATCGGGGCCGCCGACGACCGCGACGTGGGCGTGCACGACCGGATTCCTCATGGCCCCAGGACACACCGCGCCCCGGCGCGCTCGCCGGCACGCCGGGGCGGACTGTGGACGCCGGGTCAGGCTGTGGACGAGCCGGTCACCGGCGCCCCCGAGTCGCTCACTCGAGTCGCTCACTCGAGGCGCTCACTCCTCGGCGAGGGCCTCGACCGGGGACGTGCGCACGGCGCTGCGGGCGGGCAGCACCGAGGCGAGCAGTCCCGCGGCCACCGCCACGACGACGACCGCCCCGACCGTGCCCCAGGGGATCACGAGGGAGACGTGCCCGAGCTGCCCGAGCATCACGGCCGCGCCCGCCCAGCCGTACGCGATCCCGGCGATCAGCCCGATGATCGTGCCGACCCCGGCGATGAGCACCCCCTCGACCGCCAGCATCGCCCGCAGCTGACCGCGGGTCAGGCCCATGGCCCGCAGCACCGCCGACTCCCGCCGCCGCTCGAGCACCGAGAGCGCGAGCGTGTTCGCCACGCCCACGAGCGCGATGACCACCGCCACGGCGAGCAGGCCGAGCACCACCGCCAGGAGCGTGTCGATCACCTGCGCGAAGGAGACCCGCTCGAGCGCGCTGCCCTCGACCGCGACGAGCGGCGCCTCCGGATCGGTCTCGCTGATCCGGGCCAGGGCCTCGTTCAGGCTCTCCCCGACCTCGAGCGGGTCGGCGCCGTCGGCCAGCGCGAGCCAGGCCACGTTCTCGGGCACCTCCGGTGCGATCTCGGTCATGAGAGCGGGGGTGGCGATCGCGGAGGCGCCGTCGTAGGAGTTGACGAGCACGGTGACCTCGATCCCGTCGCGGCCGCCGAGGCGCAGGCCGTCGCCGGCGGACAGGCCGAGCATCCGGGCGCTCGTGTTCCCGATGAGCACGGTGCGATCGTCCAGGCCGGCGAGGTCGCCCGGGTTCTGGAGCACGGATCGCGCGTCCGCCGGGGCCGTGAGCGCGAGCGTGGGGCCGGCGTCGTCGGCGCCGTCCGCGGCGGCCTCGATCCACTCCGCGCGCCCGAAGCTCAGCGCGTCGATCCCCTCGAGCGCAGTGACGGCGTCGCGCTGGTCGGGCGTGAGGGCGAGGGTCTGATCGACGGTCGCCGCGCTCAGGTCGACCGGGAAGTTCGACGTGAGCTCCTCCTCGAGTGCGCGCTGGCCCGTGGCCGCGCCCGTGCTCATCATCGCCACGAGCGCCACCCCGATGACGAGCGCGTTCGTGGTCGTGGCCGTGCGGCGCGGGTTCCGGATGGCGTTCTCGGTGGCGATCCGGCCCGCCACGGAGCCCCCACCGAGGCGACCGAGGAGGCGCACCACGGCCGGCACGACGTAGACGGCCCCGAGGAGGATCCCGAAGACGGAGATGAACCCGCCGGGGATCCCGAGCAGCAGCCCGACCTCGGGCCCGGTCGCCGGTTCGGACCGGGTGGCCACGAGCACGCCGCCGACGAGCATGACCGCCCCGATGAGCACGAGCGCGAGGGCGATCCCGGCGCGGAGCCTGCCCGCGGTGCGCGTGCCGTCGAGGGGTCGCAGCGCCGCCAGGGGGGAGACCCGGGTGGCGTTGCGGGCGGGGAGCCAGCACGCGACGAACGTCACGGCCAGACCGGTGAGCAGCGGGGCGATGATCGTCGCGGGCGTGATGCCCACGGCCGCGGCCACGTCGATGCCCGGGAGGTGCGGGCTGAGGAGCCGGGCGCCGAGTTCGACCACGCCGATGCCCAGACCGATCCCGACGGCGGAGGCCCCGACCCCGAGCAGGGCCGCCTCGGTGAGCACGGACCGGCGCACCTGCCACCGGGTCGCGCCGATGGCCCGCAGGAGGGCGAGCAGCCGGGTGCGCTGTGCCACGAGCACGGTGAACGTGTTCGTGATCACGAGCGCCGCGACCGCGAGGGCCACGGCGGCGAACGCGAGCAGGAGCGTGGTGAACGTGTCGGCGTCGCCGGTCAGGCCCGCGGTCGTGTCCTGCGCGAACTCGGTCATCGTGCGCACCTGGACCTCCGGGCCGAGCTCGGAGGTGAGGTCCGACTGCACGCCGGCGAGGTCCGGGCCGGCGGCCGGGTCGAGCGCGACGGCGATCGAGTCGAAGGAGTCGGCGGGCACGACCTGCCGGAACCGGTCCGCGGGGAGCACGAGGTCGGCGCCGGCATCGAAGAAGCTCGTCGCGCTCGCGGTGATCCCGACGACCGTGGCGCTGTGGCGTGTGTCGTCGACGGGGGAGAGGTAGTCGAGCCGGTCGCCGAGGGAGAGCTCGAGCCGGGAGGCCAGCCCCGCGGAGACCGCGACCTGATCGTCGGCGCGCGGGAACTCGCCGGACTCGAGCGTGCCGGTGCGCATCCGTGGCAGTGGGGCGGCGGACTCGATGCCGACCCATTCGGACCGGTTCCGGGCGCTCACCTCCATGCCCACGTAGGTCCGGGGCCGGGCGGCCTCGACGCCGTCCGTCGCCGCGATCCGCTCGAACTGCTCGTCGCCGAGGGGATGGCCGGTGACCACGAGGTCGCTGCCGGCGTAGGCGGCCGTGAAGGACTGGTAGGCGGTGTTGCGCATGGTCTGCCCGGCGAGCAGCGTCGCGGCCACGAACGCGGTGCCGAGCACGATCGCCAGGCCCGCCGCGGCGAGCCGGGCCCAGCCGGTGCGCATGTGGTGGAGCGTGATCGCGAACATCAGGCGACCGCCTCCGGGGCACGCAGCGCGTCGAGGCCCGCGAGCACCGACTCCGGGGTGGGGTGGGAGATCGTGCCGGCGACCCGGCCGTCCGCGATGAGCACGACCTCGTCCGCATAGGCCGCGGCCGCCGGGTCGTGGGTCACCATGACGATCGTCTGGCCCAGCTCGCGCACGGAGCGCCGCAGGAACGCGAGCACCTCGGTGCCCGAGCGGGAGTCGAGGTTCCCGGTCGGCTCGTCGGCGAACACGACGTCGGGCCGGGTCGAGAGGGCCCGGGCGATGGCGACGCGCTGCTGCTGCCCGCCGGAGAGCTCGTGCGGCTTGTGCCCGAGCCGGTCGGTCAGCCCGAGGGTCTCCACGAGGGTGAGGTACCACTCGTGGTCGAGGCGGCGGCCGGCCAGCTGCGAGGGCAGGGCGATGTTCTGCGCGGCGGTGAACATCGGCAGCAGGTTGAACGACTGGAACACGAACCCGATCCGGTCCCGGCGCAGCAGCGTCAGCTGCTTGTCGGTCAGCGCGGTCAGTTCGGTCTCGCCGAGGTACACCCGCCCGCCCGTGGCGCCGTCGAGGCCCGCGAGCAGATGCATGAGGGTCGACTTGCCCGAGCCGGAGGGCCCCATGATGGCGGTGAAGCGGCCGCGGTCGACGGCGACGTCCACGCCGTCGAGGGCGTGCACGGCCGCCTCCCCGTGCCCGTAGATCTTGGTGAGTCCGCTCGCGCGCACGGCCGGGGCCGCCGCGTCGGGTCGTGGTGTGGTCATGCCCCGAGCCTAGGAACGCCCGGGAGGGGCGCGCGTCCGGCCCAGGGCGGCTTGCGCCGTCCACCCGCAGGAGGACGCGCGGGCCCCGGGGTCATTCCCCGGGGCGCACGAGACCGGTCTCGTAGGCGAGCACGACGGCCTGCACGCGGTCGCGGGCGGAGAGCTTCGCGAGGATCCGGCCGACATGGGTCTTGACGGTCGCCTCGGCCACGAACAGGTCACCGGCGATCTCGGTGTTCGAGCGGCCGCGGGCCATGAGCACGAGCACCTCCCGCTCCCGGTCGGTCAGGGTGTCGAGGATCGCAGGGGAGGCCTGCTCGGAATCGGGCAGGGCGGCGGCGAGCTGTTCGATGAGACGACGCGTGGTCGAGGGCGCGATGACGGCGTCGCCGCGGTGGATGGTGCGGATCGCGGCGAGCATGTCCTCGGGCGGGGTGTCCTTGAGGAGGAAGCCCGAGGCCCCGGCCCTGATCGCGGCGAGCGCGTATTCGTCGAGGTCGAAGGTGGTGAGGATGACGACCCGGGGAGGGGTGGTCCCCGCGGGGGTCCGGGCGGGGTCGGTCAGCTCGGCGGTCGCGGCGAGCCCGTCCATGGTCGGCATGCGCACGTCCATGAGCACGACCTCGACCTCCCGCCCGGCCAGCAGCCGCAGTGCCTGGGCCCCGTCGCCGGCCTCGAACACGACCTCCATGTCGGGCTGGGAGTTGATCACGAGCGCGAAACCGGCGCGCACGAGCGCCTGGTCGTCGACGATGGCGACGCGGATCGGGGTGGGCGTCGGGTCGGGCGTCATGGTGTCCTCGGCTGGTGGGATGGGCGAAGCGGTGGCGGGCGGGTGCCGGCCCTGGCGACGAGGGTAGCCGCCGCCGGCGGGCGGACCGCGGTGCTGCGGGGGCTACGGGGCTACGGGGCGCCGCCCGGGATCGGGATCGTGGCGCGCGTGCGGAAGCCGCCGCCGGGCCGGGGACCGGCGATGAGGGCGCCGCCGAGCATGCTCGCGCGCTCCTTCATCCCCACGAGGCCGTATCCGGGGACCTCGGTGGCGGCGGCGGCGCCGCGGCCGTCGTCCTCGACGGTGAGCACGAGCTCGGCTGGAGTCCACTGGGTGGTCACGGTGACGCGCGCGTGCGGGCCGGCGTGCTTGAGCACGTTCGTCAACGCCTCCTGCACGATCCGGTACACGGCGACGCCGGTGCCCGGGGGCATCGGCCGGGGCGTGCCCAGATCCACGTGGGAGACCTCGAGCCCGCTGCGGCGCACCTGCTCCAGCAGCGCGACGATGTCGGCGTCGGCCGGCTGGGGGATGAGGTCGGCCGCCTGCCCGTCCTCGTCGCGCAGCACCCCGAGGATCCGGCGCATGTCGGCCAGGGCCGCCCGGCCGGTCTCGGAGATCGTCGACAGCGCGGTGACCGCCGCCGCCGGATCCGCCGCGGCGGCGTACCGGCCGCCGTCGGCCTGGGCGATGACCACGGAGAGGGAGTGGGCCACGATGTCGTGCATCTCGCGGGCGATCCGGTTCCGTTCGGCGGCCGTGGCGAGCTGGGCCTGCTGATCGCGTTCGAGTTCGAGCCGGGCGGCCCGCTCTCGCAGGGACTCGGTGCGGTCGCTCCGGCTGCGGCGCAGGAGCCCGACCGACCAGAACAGCAGCACCGCCGTGGCTGCGAACGCGAAGCCGAAGGCCACGAGGAACACCGCCTCGAGCCGGGTGGTGGCGTTCGCGGCGAACACGGTCGACACGAGCAGCCCGCCGACGAGGGCGCCCGCGAGGCCGAGCCGTTCGGCCCAGCGCGGCCCGTGGACCGTGACCGAGTAGAGCGCGAGGAAGATGAGGGCGTCGATCGGCAGGAGCATGAAGCCGGCCGCGAAGTGGGCGAGCGCGGTGAAGTACACGAGGATCGTCGCCGGCACCGGGTTGCTCGCCCGCCAGACCATCGCGCCGCACATGAGAACGCCCGCCAGGAGCACGATGGCCGGGGCGCCGTCGCGCGTCCCGAAGCCGGAGAAGCCGAACGTCACGAGGCTCGAGAGCCCGAACACCACGAAGCACACGACCGCCAGGAGGACGTCCTGCAGCAGCCGCGGCCGGGTGGGATGGCGCCGGCTGCTGCTCGGCCCGGCGGTCACGGGGGCGGACATGCGCCCAGCCTAGATGAGTAATTCCAAGGGGTCAGTGGTCGTAGGCGGTCAGTGAGCGGCGGATGGGCTGGCCGGTACGGTCGTTGTGCCAGATGGCGGCGGTCAGGGCCAGGATGCGTTGCAGGATGCGGATCAGGACACCGGCGGGGGTGCGGCCTTGGTGGCGTTCGAGGTCGAGTTGGCCCTTGAAGGTATCGAAGATCGATTCGATGGTCTGGCGCAGTGGTTTGAAGAACCGTGCACCCGGGCGCGGTTTCTCGCCCTTGCGTGCTGGGCGCAGCAGTTCGATTTCGTGGTCGGCGAGGTCGGTCTCGAACTGGTGGCCGAAGTAGTTCTTGTCGCCGATCAGGATCGATCGGGCGCGTCCGGCCAGGGACTGGTCGGTCTGCAGGAGTTCCAGGACCACGGTGCGTTCATCGGCCTTGGCGCCGGTGATCGCGAACGCGATGGGCAGTCCGTGGACGGTGGCGATCATGTGCAGGCGTAGTCCCCAGAAGTAGCGGGAGTGGCTGGCGCAGTAGCCGTACTGGGCCCAGCCGGCCAGGTCCGAGCGGTGCACGGTCTCCCTGGAGCGGGCGCATTCGATGGGGGTGGAGTCGACCAGGAGGACGTCGTCGTCGTACACGGAGGTCTGGGATGCCAGCGCCCGGATCAGCCATGCCACGGTCCCGACCAGGGCACGCAGGCGCTTGTTGTAGCCCGATTGACCCGGAATGTAGGGGAACATGGCGTGCAGGTGCGTGTGGGCGTACCGGAGCCAGCGGGTCTCGTTGGTATGGCCCAGCAGTGCCTGCATCACCGCCAACGTGATCAGCTCGGCGTCGCTGATCTGCGGTGCCAGGCCCACCAACGGCCGCAACGGGCATTCTTCGGGATGGGCCTTCAGTAGGTCATCGGTCGTGACGTACAGTTCAGTTGCGAGGGTGTCCAGGTCGGCGTCCACGGCGAACCTCCACGTTCGGCGATTGGGGTAACAACGCCGATCCTGGACACTTTCTCGTTCACCGCGCAGCCGCCGCGCCGCCCACACCCCTTGGAATTACTCATCTAGGCACCCGCCCGGGGCGGCGCGTCCCGCCCAGGGCGGGCGACGTCGTCCTCCCGCAGGGGGAGGCCGGCCAGTTCGGGAGGGGACGCCACGGCCTCGAGGAGGCCGGGGTGATTATTACGGACGGCGCCCACCGCCTTGGTCACGGGGTGCCAGGTGAGGCGGGGGCCGGGCTCGCGGGTGAGCTCGAGCGCCGCGCGCGCATCGGTGAGCTCCGGGTCGAGCCACGCGCGGGCGGCGGCCGCACCGAGCACGACCGGCTCGCGGGCGTGGAGGGTGGCGAGCGCCCCGCGGGCCTCGCCGGTGACGATCGTGGTCGAGAGCAGCCAGCGCTGCGGGTCGCCCGCGGGCAGCTCCGGATCCGGCCACCACGAGTACAGGCCGGCGAACGCGAGCGGCGCCTCGCCCGCGGGATGGATGTAATAGGGCTGGCGGAGCTCCCCGCTCCGGCGGGCCGTCGAGCCGGCTGCGCCGGTCGAGCCGGTCGAGCCGGTCGAGCCGGTCGAGTCCGGTGAGCCGGGGGCCGGGGTGTAGCGGTGCCATTCGTAGTAGCCGTCGGCGAGCACGAGGCAGCGCTGCTTCGCCGCCGGGACGCGGAAGGCCGGCTTGTCCGCGAGGGTCTCGGAGCGGGCGTTGATCATCCGGGACCCGATCGCCGGGGAGGTCGCCCAGGGCGGCACGAGGCCCCAGCGCGCGGCCTGGAGTGAGCGGCGGGAGCCGGGGTGGGCGACCACGATCCGCACCGGATCGGTCGGGGCGACGTTCCAGCTCGCCGCGATCGCCCGGGCCGCGTCGGTCATGTCGTCGACGTCGAAGGCGTCCGCCATCGCCTGGGCCGCCCGGAAGGAGGCATATCGTCCGCACATGCCTCCATCCTGCCCCCTGCCGCCCCCGAGTCACCGAGCCGCCGAGCCGTGGAGCCGTCAAGCCGTGGAGCCGTCAAGCCGTGGAGCCGTCGAGCCGTCGAACTCGGGATCGTGCCGGGGTCACCCCGGCCGCACTGCACGCAATCCGGCTCTTCGTGGTTCGTGGTGAGGAGGGCCGCACCGGTGGGATCATGAGGGAATGAGCGCCGCCGACTTCTACACGGGTGACCCGGATGCCGACCGACTGCTCGCGGCGGACGACCTCGCCCTGCTGCTCGGGATGGTGCTCGACCAGCAGGTGATGATGGAGACCGCGTTCGCGGGCCCGGCGAAGCTGGCCGATCGGCTCGGGGGTCTCGACCCCGCGCAGATCGCCCACCTGGATCCGGAGGAGTTCAAGGCGGTGTGTGCCACCCCGCCGGCGGTGCACCGCTTCCCCGGGTCGATGGCGGCGCGGCTGCAGGGGGTCTGCGCGGCGATCGTCGCGGACTGGGGCGGCGAGGCCGGGCGGCTCTGGACCGACGGGGAGCCCGACGGCGCGGAGGTCTATCGCCGGCTGCGTGCCCTGCCCGGCTTCGGGGATCAGAAGGCCCGGGTGTTCCTCGCGCTGCTCGGCAAGCGCCGCGGCCTCACGGCCCCCGGCTGGCGCGAGGCCGCCGGCGACTACGGTCCGGACGAGGCGTACCTGTCGATCGCCGACGTGCGCGACGAGCACACTCTGGCCCGTGTGCGGGAGAACAAGAAGGCCGTCAAGGCCGCGGCGAAGGCGCGCAGGTAGGCGCGAGCCGAATCATCGCGCGTCGGCGTTCGCCAGCTCGGCGCTTCGATCGCCGACGAGCTCCCGGATCGTCACCGCTGCGTCGCGCATCTCGCGCAGCAGCAGGAGTTCACGCCGCATAGAGGGGCTGCGTGTCGGCAAGGACCTGCACGCGGATGTACTTGTTGATCGCCTTGCGCGCGACCAGGTCGACCCGACGCCCGAAGAGCGCGGCGAGCTCGTCTTCGAGGTCGAAGAGTTTGAATCCAAGACGTGCATCCGGTTTCAAGACGTAGAGCAGGTCGACGTCGCTATCGGGCCGGTGCTCACCCCGGGCGACCGACCCGAACACCTCCAACGACGCGACGCCGTAGCGCTCGCATACTTCGCGCAAGCGCTCCGGGTCGACGTCCACGGCCAGCACAGCCCAAGACTATCGGAGAGTGGCCGCATCCGGCTGTCATCCAACCGATATCGACCCGATGACGATAGTTTGCACGGTGTTCGCGCTGACAACGAGGCGGTCGTGCTGCTGCGCCGCATCGCGCTCGACCCTGCTGCTGAGCGCGCGACGCCGAGGGGCACGTGCCCGTGCCGGTCCGCCGGATCCGCAGCGAATCTTGACCCGCCCGAGGGGGAATTCGCGGGCGTGCTTGAACCGTTCCCGGCCGCGTGCCCGCGCGGCCTGAGACGTCTCCCACACGTGCAACGCGAATCGTTTCGATCCGGCGAGAATCCTGACAGGATGCTCTGGCACGAACGAAACGTTTCGATATCAGGAGTCGGATGACCGCGCTCGCACGACCGCAGACCGCACCCATCCCCACGCGGGCCGCCCGGACCGGGCGGGCCTCGATGGCGAAGTGGGTCCTGCTGCTCGGTTCCATGGCCGCACTCGGTGCGCTCACCACCGACATGTACCTGCCCTCGCTCCCGGAGGTCGCCACCGAGCTGGGCACCGGGATGTCGGCGGTGCAGTTCACCATCACCGGCACGCTCATCGGCGGCGCGGTCGGCCAGCTCGTGATCGGCCCGCTCTCGGACCGCTACGGCCGCCGGGCACCCGTGTTCGCCGGGCTCGTGCTGCACATCGTGGCCTCGCTGCTGTGCCTCCTGGCCTACTCCGTGGTGCCGCTCATCGCGCTGCGGATGCTCCAGGGCGTGGGCAACGCCGCGGCCGGGGTCGTCGCCATCGCCGTGATCCGCGACCGGATGACCGGCTCCGACGCCTCCGCCCTGCTCTCCCGGCTCATGCTCGTGATCGGCGTGGCCCCCCTGCTCGCCCCCACGATCGGCAGCGCCCTGGCCCACCTGTGGGGCTGGCGCTCGGTGTTCGTGGCGCTCGCCGTGCTGGGGGCCGGGCTGTTCGTGATCGTGTGGAGGTTCCTGCCCGAGACGCTGCCCGCCGAGCGGCGCCTGCGCAGCACCCGCGGGGTGATGCGGTCCTACCGGGTGCTCGCCGCCGACGGGCGCTTCATGGCGTACGCGCTCCTGCCCGGGCTGACGATGGCCGCCCTGTTCGCCTACGTCGCCGGATCCCCGTTCGTGCTGCGCGACGGATACGGCCTCTCCTCCGGGGAGTTCGCGATGCTCTTCGCGATCAACGGCGCCGGACTCGTGCTCGGGGCCCAGCTCAACGCCGCGCTCGTGCGCCGCTTCGCCCCCATCCGCATCATCCGCATCGCCATGCCGTTCGCGGTGATCTGCGCGCTCGTGCTCACCGCGACCGCGCTCACCGGCGCCGGCGGACTCCTCGGGCTGCTGCTGCCGCTGTTCTTCGTGCTGTTCTTCGGCTCGTTCATCCCGCCGAACGCCTCGGCGATCGCCCTCGGCCGCCACGGTGAGCGGGCCGGGGCGGCCGCGGCCTTCATCGGCGCGCTGCAGGCGGGGATCGCCGGCGTCATCGCACCGATCGTCGGCGTGCTCGGCGGGAACGCGACGGCCATGGCGATCGTCATGCTCGCGGCCGTCGCGGTGAGCCTCGGGGTCATCGCCTTCGGGGCGCGCGCCTATCGCCGCGGCGGCTGGGAGGCTACCGTGGAACCGGACACACTGCAGGACCGACGGGCCTGAGCCGGGGAGACCGGGTGGGCGCGCGGGGCGGGATTGGCGAAACCACCGGACGAAGGGGCACAGTGAACGGATGAGCGCCACGACGACGTCCACCCCCATGTCGGACGTGCTGCGGCTGCAGCGCGCCGCCTTCCACCGCGACGGCCCGCCCGATGCCGCCCTCCGGCGCGACCGGGTGGACCGCTTCACCCACGCGGTCGTGGCGAACACGGACCGGCTCGTGACGGCGATCTCGGATGACTTCGGCCACCGCCCCGAGGTGACCACGCTCGTGACCGACGTGCTCACCCTCGCCGCCGAGACCGAGGTCCTGCGCGCCGGTCTCGGCCGCTGGATGCGGCCCCGCTATTCCGCCGGCGCCGTGACCGGCCGGGTCCTGCGCCTGGCCGGGCTCACGAGCCAGGTCGTGCCCAGCCCCCTCGGGGTCGTCGGCGTCATGGGCATGTGGAACTTCCCGCTCAACCTCACCGCGGTCCCGGCCCTCACCGCCCTGGCCGCCGGCAACCGGGTCATGATCAAGATGAGCGAGAAGCTGCCGCGGACCTCCGAGGTGCTCGCGAACGCCTGGCACGACGTCTTCGACGTCGAGGAGCTCGCCGTGGTCACCGGCGACGTGGCCGTGTCGGCCGAGTTCGCCTCGCTCGACCTCGATCACCTCTTCTTCACCGGCTCCGCCGCGACCGGATCGAAGATCATGGCGGCCGCCGCCACGAATCTCACGCCCGTGACCCTCGAGCTCGGCGGCAAGAACCCCGTGGTGGTCAGCCCGGAGGTGGCCTCCCATCGCGGCCGGCTGCGCCGCTCCGCCGCCCGGGTCGCCGCCTCCCGGCTGCTCAACGCCGGCCAGGTCTGCCTGAGCCCGGACGACGTGTACGTGCCCGCCTCGCAGCTTCGACTGTTCGTGCAGGAGGTCTTCAACGCCTGGAGTGAGACCGTGCCCGACCGGCTCGCGACCGGGGAGGTCACCAGCCTGATCGACGCCCAGGCCTACGACCGGGTCACTGCACTCATCGACGACGCCGCCGCCCAGGGCGCCCAGGTGCTGCGCGCCTTCGGCACCGACGAGGCGGGGGAGGCGGCGCTGCGCGGCCGGCGCATCGTGCCGCCCACGATCGTGCTCGACGTGACCGAGGGCATGCGCCTGAGCCGCGAGGAGGTCTTCGGACCCGTGCTGGCCGTGCACCCCTACGACGACGTCGACGAGGTGGTCGCCCGGCTCGCGGATCGGCCCGCCCCGCTCGTGGCCACCTGGTACGGCAAGGACGACGCGGCGTTCCGCTCGTTCGTCGCGAACACCCGGTCCGGGGGCGTGGCCCGGAACGATTGGGGCCTGACGAACGCGATCCCGATGGCCCCGTTCGGCGGCGTCGGGCAGTCGGGGATGGGCCGCTACCACGGCAGGTTCGGCTTCGAACAGTTCTCGCACCTGCGTGCGGTGGCCGGCTCCGACCTGCCGATCTCGGTGACCGACCTGGCCGCCCCACCCGGGCCCGACGGCTGGACCGAGAAGGTGCGTTCGGCGCTCGGCTCCTACGCCGGCCTGCTCGACCGGCGCCTGCGCCGCTGACGGGGCCGGACTCCGGGGGCCGGTGAGCTGGCGTAGGGTGGTCGACTGTGGTCACCGACTTTCCCCATGAGATCGAAGCGCTCCGGCACACCTACGACACCATCGCGGCGGTGACCGACCCGGCGCAGCTCGCCGCCCGGATCGAGGAACTCTCGCAGCAGGCCGCCGCCCCCGACCTGTGGGACGACCTCGAGCATGCCCAGGCGGTCACGAGCGACCTGTCGCACACGCAGTCGGAGCTGGGGCGGCTGACCAAGATCTCGCAGCGGATCGACGACCTCGAGGCCCTCGTCGAACTCGGCGAGGAGGCCGGCGACGACGAGGTGATGGCCGAGGCCGCCGGGGAACTGGGATCCATCCGCGAGGCCCTGAGCGACCTCGAGGTGCGCACCCTACTGTCGGGGGAGTTCGATCAGCGGGAGGCCGTGGTCTCCATCCGGGCCGGAGCCGGCGGCGTCGACGCCGCGGACTTCGCCGAGATGCTCATGCGCATGTACCTGCGCTGGGCCGAGCGGCAGGGCTATCCCACCTCGGTCCTCGACACCTCCTACGCCGAGGAGGCCGGGCTCAAGTCCGCCACCTTCGAGGTCAAGGCGCCCTACGCCTACGGCACCCTCTCGGTGGAGGCCGGCACGCACCGGCTCGTGCGCATCTCCCCGTTCGACAACCAGGGTCGCCGGCAGACGTCCTTCGCCGCCGTCGAGGTGATCCCGCTCATCGAGCAGACCGACCACGTCGAGATCCCCGAGGCCGACATCAAGGTGGACGTGTTCCGCTCCTCCGGCCCGGGCGGGCAGAGCGTGAACACGACCGACTCGGCCGTGCGGATGACCCACGTGCCCACCGGCATCGTCGTGTCGATGCAGAACGAGAAGTCCCAGATCCAGAACCGGGCCGCCGCGCTGCGCGTGCTCCAGTCCCGCCTGCTGCTCCAGCGCCAGGAGGAGGAGAACGCCACGAAGAAGGCCCTCGCCGGCGACGTCAAGGCCTCCTGGGGCGACCAGATGCGCTCGTACGTGCTCCAGCCCTACCAGATGGTCAAGGACCTGCGCACCGAGCACGAGTCCGGCAACCCCGCGGCCGTCTTCGACGGCGAGATCGACGACTTCATCGAGACCGGGATCCGCTGGCGCCGGCGGCAGCAGGACTGACCCGACCCCACCCATCGGGGCGACCGCGCCGATACGGGCGCCCGATGGGCGACGCCCGGGCGCGCCTACGAGGGCCGGCCGGGCGTCGTCCATAGGCCGCTCGCGGCGGTTCGGCGTGTCGCAGTCACGCTTCGCAGGTTGGTTCCATACGCTGCCCATGGCCGGAGTTCAGCACGACCAGCTCCTCATGGCGCCATCCCATTCTCGAGACCGGCCGGTTGAAGATACGTGATTCGCTTAGACAAGGTCTCCAAGGTGTACGCCCGTGGAGCACGCCCAGCCCTGGACCAGATCGACATGGAGGTGGACCGGGGGGAATTCGTGTTCCTCGTCGGCGCCTCCGGTTCCGGGAAGTCCACATTCCTGCGGCTCGTGCTGCGCGAGGAGCGGCCCACCTCCGGGGCGATCTTCGTGGCCGGGCGGGACCTGTCGAAGGTCTCGCAATGGAAGGTGCCGTATCTGCGCCGCCAGATCGGCACGGTGTTCCAGGACTTCCGGCTGCTGCCCAAGAAGAACGTGTTCGACAACGTGGCCATCGCGCTGCAGGTCATCGGCAAGCCGCGCCACCACGTGCTCCAGGTCGTGCCCGAGACCCTCGAGCTCGTGGGCCTCGCGGGCAAGGAGAAGCGGCTGCCGCACGAGCTCTCGGGCGGGGAACAGCAGCGGGTCGCGATCGCCCGGGCGATGGCGGGCCGTCCCGCGATCCTGCTCGCCGACGAGCCCACCGGCAACCTCGACCCGGCGACGTCCGTGGGGATCATGCGCCTGCTCGACCGGATCAACCGCCGGGGAACCACGATCGTCATGGCCACCCACGACGACGACATCGTGGACCAGATGCGCAAGCGCGTGGTGGAACTCGTGGACGGGCAGATGGTCCGTGACCAGGCCCGCGGAGTGTACGGAGCGCAGCGATGAGAGTCCGGTTCATTCTTTCCCAGATCGGCTCGGGGCTGAAGTCGAATATCGCCATGGCGATCTCGGTGGTGCTCGTGACGTTCGTGTCGCTCGCGTTCGTGGGGTCGGCGGCGCTTATGCAGACCCAGATCGGCAAGCTCAAGGACGACTGGTACGACAAGGTCGAGGTGAGCGTGTTCATGTGCCCGGCGGACTCGCTGCAGCCCAGCTGCGCGGGCGGGGAGGCCACCGACGACCAGCTCGACGACGTGCGCGGGATCCTCGAGTCGGAGGCGCTGGCGCCGTACGTCTCCAAGGTCTACCTCGAGACCAAGGAGGAGGCCTACGACAACTTCGTCGAGCAGTTCGGCGACGAGGACTGGGCCCAGGCGATCACCGCCGACCAGATGCAGGTCTCGTTCCGGATCAAGCTCGTCGATCCCGAGCAGTACGAGGTCATCGCCGACGAGCTCACGGGCCGCACCGGCGTGCAGCAGGTGCAGGATCAGCGCAAGATCTTCGAACCGCTCTTCCTCGTGCTCAACCGCGCCACGGTGCTCTCGGTCGGGCTCGCCGTGGTCATGATCGTCGCGGCCGTGCTGCTCATCACGACGACGATCCGGCTCTCCGCGATGAGCCGCTCCCGCGAGACCTCGATCATGCGCCTGGTCGGGGCCTCGAACCTGTTCATCCAATTGCCATTCATGCTCGAGGGCGCGATCGCGGCCCTCGTCGGCGCGGCCCTCGCGGTGGGCGGGCTCTGGGGCGCGGTGGACTACCTGCAGGGCTGGTTGGCGGACCAGATCACCTGGGTCAACCTCGTCAACACCGCCGACGTCTGGACGATCGCACCCATCCTGGTGCTCGTCGGAATCCTGCTCGCCGGGGTCTCCTCAGCTGTGAGCCTGAGCCGATACACGAAGGTATGACCATGGCACGCCGCACACGCCCCCTCCCGCGGATGCTCGCCGCGCTCACCGCCTTCGCGGCCACCGCGGCCCTGCTCCTGGGCGGGCTGACGCTGCCCGCCGCCGCCGGCCCGAAGGACGATCTGGAGGATCAGCGCGCGCGCAACGCCCAGGAGCGGGAGGAGCTCGAGGCCTCGCTCGAGGGCACCGACCAGGACCTGGCGGAGCTGTACCTCGCGCTCGACGAGACCAAGCGCCGCCTGCCCGAGGCCGAGGCCGAGCTCGAGGTGAAGAACCAGGAGCTCGACGCCGCCGAACGCGAGCTCGACGCCGTGCAGGATCGGCTCGCGGCGGCCCGCTCCCAGCGGGACTCGCTCGAATCCGAGATCGCGGCGAGCGACACCGAGATGGACACCGCCCACGCCGCCCTCGGTGAGGTGGCCCGTTCCGCCTACCGCGGCGGCGACGGCATCTCGACCCTGGCGGTCGTGTTCGAGGCCACCTCCCCGCAGGAGTTCGCGAGCTCCTACTCGGTCATGAGCTCGGCCATGCGCACCCAGAACGAGACCCTCGCCGAGCTGCGGGACATCCAGGCCGTCAACCGCAATCGCGAGGCACGCCTGGGCGCCGTCGAGGATCGCATCGGCGATCTGGAGGACGAGGCCGCCGCCGCGGTCGCCGCCGCCGACGACGCGCGCGCGGCCGCCGCGGATCTCGTGGCCGAGATCTCCCAGCTCAAGATCGACCAGGAACATCAGGCCGCCGACCTCGAGGACGCCAAGGCGGCGAGCGAGCAGGAGCTCGCCGACCTCAAGGCCGCCGACGCCGAGCTCGCCTCCCAGATCGCCGACATCGTGGCGAAGGAGGAGGCCGCGGAGGCCCGCCGCCGCGAGGAGGCGGCCAAGAACCAGAACTCCTCGAAGCCGGGCTCGGGCGGGGGCTCCTCCTCCGGCGGGGGCTCGGGCGGCTCCGGCGGGTCGGGCGGCTCCGGTGGCAGCGGCACGCTCATCCCCCCGGTCGGCCGGTCGAACCTGCACGTGACCTCCCCGTGGGGCATGCGCTGGTATCCGTTCGGCGGGCGGTGGATGCATAACGGCGTCGACCTGCGCTCGAGCTGCGGGGAGAACCAGATCGCCTCGGCCGCGGGCACGGTCTCGGCCGTGCGGCCCGCGGCCGGCAACGGCACCCACGGCAACCAGGTGATGATCAACCACGGCCGGATCGGCGGCAGCATCTACGTCACGGTCTACAACCACCTGTCGCGATTCGCCGTCTCCACGGGCGAGCGGGTCTCCCAGGGCGAGACGATCGGCTACACCGGCGCGACCGGGAAGGTGACCGGCTGCCACGTCCACTTCGAGGTGTGGAAGAACGGCAGCACGATCGACCCGATGGGCCTGCCCGGGTTCTGAGCGGCCGAAATCGAGTGGCTCGCCCGCGCGCCGCTCCTCTACAGTGGGCCGCGACGGCCGGCGGCCCCGTCGGGTGCAGGCGGGCGTGTGGTCGCGGCGAGAAGGAGCAGGATGAGCAAGGCGGGCAAGAAGCAGGCGAGTGCCAAGGTCGACCCGAAGACGGTCAAGACCGTGGTCGCGCGCAACCGCCGCGCCTATCACGACTTCCACATCGACCGCACGTTCGAGGCCGGGATCGCCCTGACCGGCACCGAGGTGAAGAGCCTGCGGGCCGGGCGCGCGAGCCTGATCGACGGCTGGGTGCACATCGACTACGGCGAGGCCTGGCTCGAGAGCGTGCACATCCCGGAGTACACCGAGGGCACGTGGACCAACCACGCCCCGCGCCGCAAGCGCAAGCTCCTGCTCCACCGCGAGGAGATCGCCAAGCTCGACCAGAAGACCCGCGAGAAGGGGCACACGATCGTGCCGCTCGAGCTCTACTTCATCGGCGGCCGGGCGAAGGTCGAGATCGCGATCGCCCGCGGCAAGCAGGAGTGGGACAAGCGCGAGACGCTGCGTCAGAAGCAGGACGAGCGTGAGGCCGCCCGGGCGATGAGCGTGCGCCGTCGCCGCGGCTGAGCCTGTCAGCGCCTCGTCTGCGTGAGCGCCGAGGCCGGGGAGGGCAGAGTAGTCTGCGCCCGGAGAAGCCCCGGATGTTCACTGTCGGACGCGGGTGCGATTCCCGCCACCTCCACCAGCGACATGTCGTCGTCTAGGCCATCCCACCCCGGTGTGCACGCTCCGCACGCGCTGCGGTGAGGACGTTCGGCTCGCGGCTCTCATGCCGAACCGGCGCACTCCATGCTCCCGGACGGCGCCGGTGCCGATCGTGTCCAGTCGAGGACGTGGTGCATCCAGGTCCTGCCGATCGCGGTGCCCGATAGGGCGGGGTCGATCAAGGTGACGATCAGCGCGGCGGCCAGCGCTGCTGTGCTGTAGGCGGCGCAGTGGGGGACTGGGCGGCTGAGTCTGGCGTAGCCGGGTCCCCAGCCGGCAGGGATGGTGAAGTGGTCGAACGGCATCATGCGGCGGCGTTGGGCTTCCGTGAGGATGGCGGTTCTCAGGGCGCCGCCGTCGATGTCGTGGGTGGTGGCGAAGGCGACGAGGTCGACGAGATCCTTCTCGCGGGTCGAGTCGCGTTCGCCGTACCTGGTCATCGTGGCGCAGACCTTGTCGGCGATCTGGTCCACGACCGGGTAGAGGCGGTAGGCGTGACTGGTCAGCCGCGGCAGTGGTAGTGCGCTGACAGGGCGACTGGCCGTGATCTGGTCAGTGATTCCGGCGCCGACCGCGAGGTCGACGTGGACGGTGCCCCTGTTGCTGATGCCGATGAACACGTTGAACTTCACGCGATATCCGTCGGTGTAAGGCTGGGTGTCGGTGCCGATCGAGTCGCTGTGCCCGGCGTACTCGAAGGTGAAGTGATCGTGCAGATCGATCCGCGACAGGCGTCTGAGGTCCTCGAGCGCTCGGTCGAGGCTGTAGCCGCGGCGATACAGGTCGATGTCACGGGTGGAACGGGTGGACGGGATCCGCGCGAGGATGCCGGTGCCGCCCTTGAGTACCCAGTCGGACCCTTCCCCTTCTGAGAACACTCGGCTGAGGAAACGGTTGAAGTACTCCAGCTGGATCCGCTTGCCGACATCGAGTGAGGGGTCTGCGGCGGCCGCCGTCTTCGCCGCGTTCTTGATAGCGCTTTCGACACCAGCAGCAGTCGAATATGCGGCCGTGTCAGCCATCGGATTTCAGGATTTCGGGCCGCCTGGTCCGCGCGGTGTTGATCAGCAGATCGGCCTCTGCGACGTTGAGGCTGCTGAGGTAGCGTGCAGCGGTCCGTGGTCCGAGCGACGGGTCGCGTGCGATCTGGTCGGCGAGTGCGTCTGGGTCGATGCCTGCGGCCTGTTGGAGTCGTTCCAGCAGAGCGGCACCGTCGCCCTTGGCGAACCCGTGGCGGTGGGCGAGTGGCCCCAGCAGCACTGTGAGACGGCCGAGGTCGAGATCGCGTTGCTTCGACGCGTCGCGCAGGGCGTCGCTGACCAGGCTGAGGTCGCCGACGTCCTCGACAAGGTCAGCGATGGTGCGTTCGAGCGTCATCACTGGTAGGCCCTCGACCAGGGTGACGTCTTGCGCATCTAGGGCGCGCAGGCGGTAACGGATCTGGGAGCGCTGGCTCTGCCGTCGGGCGGGGGAGACGAACTCGTGCCGGTCTGTCCAGAGGTCGCCGATGCCGTGGAGCCGGGCGGCCGAGGATGCGGCGATCACCACACCCTTGGAGCGTTCGCTGAGCCGCGCTTCGCCGATGAGCCTGGGATTGGTGCTCAGCCAGGCCGCGCGTAGGTCGTCGAGCCGGCCGCTGGGTGCGCCGCCGTCCATGTATACGCCGTGCGCGAGGCGCTTCAGGTGTCCGGACTGGGCCAGGCGAGACAGGTCGAGACGAGAGACTCCATGCAGACCGGCTTGCGCTGCCGTCACCATGCCCCACTGGTAGGCCGTGATGCCGGCAAGCGTACGGAGCGCCTCCACAGCATTCATGCTTGTAATGTATCTTCCAGGTCGATACATGACAAGGTCACTGCTGGCCGGCACTGACGTCGCCGTCGCCTACGTTCGGTGGGCCTCGGCGGGGACGACGTCCGTGGGCCCCGGTGTGGTGCGCGGCCTGCCCCGCTGTGCCCGGGCCTCGGCCTCGGTCTGCTTCTTCGTGGCCGCGAAGGAGCAGATGGGGCAGCCGGCGAGGTCGTGGCGCTGCGCCGGGCAGAACTCCCGGCCGAAGTAGATGATCTGCAGGTGGCGCCGATTCCAGGTGTCCCGGGGGAAGACCCGCTTGAGATCCGTCTCCACCTTCTCCACGGTCGTGCCGGTCGACAGGCCCCACCGCCGCGCCAGCCGGAAGATGTGCGTGTCGACGGGGAACGCCGGGATGTCGAAGGCTTGAGCCATGACCACGCTGGCCGTCTTGTGCCCCACGCCCGCCAGGTGTTCGAGGAAGTCCCAGTCCGGGAGCACCCGACCGCCGGCGTCGAGGATCTGCCCGGCGGCGGTCCACACGTTCCGCGCCTTCGTCGGTGCGAGACCGATCTGGCGGATCAGCTCGAGGATCCGATCCGCGCCGAGCGCGTACATCTCCTCGGGCGTGCTCGCCTCGGCGAACAGCGCCGGGGTGACCTCGTTGACCTTCTTGTCGGTGGTCTGTGCGGACAGCGCCACGGCCACGAGCAGCGTATAGGCGTCGGTGTGGTCGAGGGCGATCGGCGGGTCCGGGTACAGGTCGTCGAGGATCCGCCCGATCCGCTCCGCCTTCTCCGCCCGCTTCACGCGGCCAGCCTACCGGCCGCGCATGCGATCGCCGCGGCCGGGTCCACCCGCCTACGGACGGCGCAGCTCGCCGTCCGTAGGCCGCTTCCGGTCGGCGCCCGGACGAGGCGGTTCACCCCTGGGAGTAATGGTTCGACAGCGGCTCGATCGGCCCCGTATCATGGGGATGTCGCGGTTCGCCGCGGCGGTACAACTCAATAGGGGGTGATCGGTTTCGACGGCAGTCGTCGATCCAGGAGAAGCGGGCCGAGGATGCAGAGTCATCTCGTTAACGCTCTTTGCAAACCAATAGGTGCCGATAACAACCGCACCGACTTCGCACTCGCCGCCTGAGCGAGTCCTGAAGTCCGTCAGCCCGGGCTAGCTCTCGACCCGGTTCCTGGCGTCAGCTAGAGAGCCACTGCTCATCGTCCTCGTTACCGGGACGGTGGGGACTTCTAGGTAACTGAGCCCGTCAGCACCTTGTCTGCGTGAGTGCTGGGGCCGAGAAAAGCAGAGCAGTCTGCGCCCGGAGAAGCCCTGGATTTTCACTGTCGGACGCGGGTTCGATTCCCGCCACCTCCACTGACGAAGCGCCGCGTGCCCCAGGGTGCGCGGCGCTTCTCGTCGTGGTGCCGGCGGTCTTCGGCGATCGGCTCCGCATGCGCGAGTTGGCGGGACTCGGCCGTAGCCGGCCCAGATGGCCCCCGGTTGGCGCGATGGGTGTGTACGATTCTGACTTGGTTGCCAACGGGATCAACGACATGGAGCATGCCCACAGGCTGGTCACCCGCGCCGAGGCCATTCGGGCCGGAGAGCGCGAGACCCGCCCGCTCGATGAGCTGATGTCCGCGATGGAGATCAGCCGTGAGGAGCTGGACGCGGCGCCCGATCGCGCCCGCATGTGGAGTGTTCGGGTAGCTGACTGATTCCGGTGGCAGCGGAATGGGGCACATACCCGAACGGAGGTGACGTAGCCCGCCTTGCGGAGGGACCCGGTGGTGAGGGCCCGCACCGGACTGCTCGACGCGCTCGACGCGCTCGACGCGTTGGCGGCGCGCGTCAGCGCTTGCCGGGCTTGTCTGCGGTCGACCCGCCATTTAGAGTAGGTAGGTACCTACATTGACGGAGGTGTGGCTGTGACGACTATGAGCGCACGTGACTTCAATCGCGACGTCAGTGCCGCCAAGCGGGCGGCCGATCATGGCCCGGTGATCATCACCGACCGGGGGCGGGCAGCCTACGTTCTGCTGGCGGCCCCGGCCTACGAGCAGCTCATCGATAAGCGTTCCATCGTCGATTGGCTGCAGGTGGATGACGATATCGAGTTCGAACCCGCCCGGCTGACGTCGGTGCCGCGAGCTGCAGACCTGTGAGCTTCCTACTCGACACCAACGTTGTCAGCGAGTTGCGGAAGCGTCCCGGAGTGGTGGACCCGCACGTGCTGGCGTGGGCGCAGCGGCAGCCCGCTCATGACCTGTACGTCAGCGTGGTCACCGTGCTCGAGATCGCGCTGGGTGTCGCGCGAGTCGAGCGCCGCGATCCGCGGCAGGGTGCTGTGCTGAGGGAGTGGATGGAGTCGGGTGTGCTGGCCGGATTCGCCGGCCGCATCCTGGTAGTGGATGTCGATGTGGCGCTGAGTGCCGCGCAATTTCACGTTCCCGATCCTCGCCCCGAGCGCGATGCGTTGATCGGGGCCACGGCGAGCGTCCACGGCCTCACAGTCGTCACGCGAAACGTCCAGGATTTCCAGCCCACCGGAGTCGCTGTGCTGGATCCCTGGGCACACGGCCGGTAGCCGCCCAGATCGACGACACCCGCAACCACTGTGTGCCAGTAAGGGTAAGGCGCGTTGGGCGACTGCGATGGACCTCGTGTGTACTGACGCAGTCAATGAGTCCGCCGCCCGCACCGCGACGTACGTCCGTTCCGCATGGCCTACGGCGCACCCCGTTGGCGGACCGGGGGAGCGGGGACACGCGGATCCTTCCCTACGGGCACCAGGTCAACGGAAGGTGTGTGGAGGTTTCAACCGCATCGTGCGAGAATCCGGGGTGCGCCCGGCTCAACGCGAGTGAGTCCGGGCGCATCGCCCAGGTCCTAGGGTTCCTGTACGCCTGCATCCATCACGGCGGCCGATGCCTGCGAGCAATCGGGCTTGTCGGGCCGCTCTTGCGTGGTCGGATCGAGCGCTGCGCTTGATGTACCTACGCGGAGGCTCACGAAAGGTCGTCCGGCGAACCTGGCGGCGCCCACGGCGCAGAACGACTGCCCGCGGGTCAGGGTGAGGGCGGTGGGCCCGTAGCGAGCAGCGCGAGCGAAACTTGTGCTCGACGTCGGCGTTCGACAGGAACGTAGGACCACGCTGGATGGTCGTCGGGTAGCGCTCGTGCGAGGTTCCGTATCCTGCGGGCATCGGAGCCTGTCCACAGCTCGGGCGACTCGAGGAGCGCATCGGCGTCCTCGACTGTGGCTGCAAGCATGGCGCCGTCGAGCAGGTGACGATCTCGGTCTCGTGAGTCGACGCGGTAGGCGCCTCCCTTGAGCGTGAGAGCGCCGAGGACGTCGGGGATGCTGATCGTCACCTCGTCAGATGTCTCTGCGGATAGGTGCAGGTTCACCGTCTTGCGGAGCGCCGATGTCCCTCCTGGCGCCTCGACGACGGCTTGATGTCCGACGCGATCGGCGATGGCGCGCGGCCCCGCGTGGTCGGCAATGAGGACGTCGATGACGCGACCGTCCTCGGAGCGGATGAATCGATGTGCAGGGTCCCGACGATCGTTGGGCTCGACTAGCCGGTACCCGAGTCTGCGTAGGCCGGCGCAGGCGGTACTCCAGCTGATCGCGCCAGTCTCGACGTGGAGGACGACGTCGATGTCCTCGGTGGGGCGGGCCACAGTCAGGCCCGCATGGAGCACGTGGGCCTGCACCATCAGGCCGCCGACGAGGGTCCACGATCCATGAGGTAGATGGTGGGCGAGGTCGGGCAGCTGCGGCCACGGCTCTGGCAGTGCGTCGACGCGATGCTCCAACCGCCAGACAGGCCGCTTCATCGAGCGAGCCGTTCGGCAAGGACCTCCAGCGCCGCGCCGCGTTCGCGGACCCCCCACCGCTCGGCGAGATCGAGAGCGGCAGTGACGATCCCGGTGGTCGGCTCCTGGTCGGTGCAGTGGATGAGGACTTCTCCCTCCGCGTCGGCTTCGAGGCCGAAGCGGTGCTGCAGCCGTTGCCATTGGTCGTCCACGACGTATCCCTCGATGCGACCGCCGTCGACGGCGACCAGACCGAACTGCGCGGCGATGTCGCGCCGAGCGAGCAGTGACTCACCGGAGAGTGAGAGCTCGTCGCGCAGCTGGTCTCTCGTGCGTCGTGTCTGGCTGCCCCGCCACAGTTGCGCCCGGCGACTGGTGAGGCGAACCAGTTCAGCCGCGTTGCAACTGCGTAGCCGGCCTCGCAGCCGAGACAACGAGGAGCCGGTGAGTCTCTCGGTCCTACCGGTCTCGAGCAGATCGACCGCCGCCCACGCCGTGTGGGTCGCCCACGTTCGACCACGGCGTGCAGCGGCGGCTGTAGTGAGTGCGGAGTCATCCAGGAGATTGCTGGAACCGACTCGACGCACCACCTGCAGGCGGCCCGCTTGCGCGAGCCGTTGCACCTGCCGCACGGAGACGCCCAGGCGTGCCGCGACTTCCGTCGTCGTCATCTCCATGTCAGTAATAGTCGCACGAACGACTATATGTGTCAATGTTCGAATCGAAGCGCGCGGCGCTGCTCGATGGGGCGTGCTCCCCCAAATCCCGCCGAACGTTCTCGCCACGCCGGGCCGCTTGGCCGCGTCTCACGCCCGGGCCGATAGGTTGACCCCGAGGCCGGGGGCGTTCCCAGCCTCGGGGGGTTTCTCCACAGCGGAGTGCCCGCGAGGAGGCAGGCGTGACCACGCAGGAATGGGCGATCTCGACCCGCGGCCTACGCAAGTCCTATCCGGGCGTGCGCAGGCGGGTCGCCGTCGACGGGCTCGACCTGAACGTGCCCGCGGGCGGCGTGCACGGGTTCCTCGGGCCGAACGGCTCGGGCAAGACCACCACGATCCGGATGGTGCTCGGCCTCGTGCGCCCCGACTCGGGGGAGATCACGGTGCTCGGGAAGCCGGTGCCGGCCGCGCTGCCCGAGGTGATCGCCAAGGTCGGCGCGATCGTCGAATCGCCCAAGTTCTTCCCCAACTTCTCCGGGCGGGCGAACCTCGAACTCCTTGCCGACGCGATCGGCGCCCCACGCCCGCACGTCGCCGAGGTGCTCGCCCAGACCGGGCTGTCCGACCGCGCCGGCGACCACTTCGGCACCTACTCCCTCGGAATGAAGCAGCGGCTCGCGATCGCCGCCACGCTGCTCAAGCGACCCGAGGTGCTGATCTTCGATGAACCCACGAACGGCCTCGACCCCGCCGGCATCCACGACGTGCGCGCCACCATGCGCGCACTCGCCGACGAGGGCCGCACCGTGCTCGTGAGCAGTCACATCCTCGCCGAGGTCGAACAGATCGCCGACACGGTCTCGATCATCGGCCGCGGCCGGCTCATCGCCGGCGGCACCGTGGCGGAGATCATCGGCGCACGCACGGCCACGATCCGGATCCGCGTGGCCGAACCCGAGCGCGCCGTGGCCGTGCTCGCCGGCGCCGGGCACGCGGCCCGGCTCGACCACGGCACGATCCACGTCGACTCCGGCGACGACCCCGCCGTCCTCAACGAACTGCTGGCCGCCCACGGCCTGTTCGCGAGCGAACTCCTCGCCGAGCGCCCCGGCCTCGAATCGGTGTTCCTCGACCTCACCCGGGAGGCCGAGCTCGGTCTCCCGCGCCGCCGGGATCGCCGCGGCGGCGTGGCCCCGTCGAAGGAGGCCGGCGCATGAGACTCCTGCGGGTGGAACTACGCCGGCTGCGGCTGCGCGGACTCGTCCGGATCGCGAGCGTGCTCGGGCTGCTCGGGGCGATCCTCCTCGTGGGGATCGCGGTCCTCGACGCCCGACCGGCGACCGCGGAGGACATCGCCTGGGCCGAGCAGATGTACCAGGAGGAGCGGGCCAACTGGGAGGAGCACGGGCAGGAGCAGATCGAGCAGTGCGAGCTGGCCGAGGCCTCCGAATCCGAGATCGCGGGTGAACAACTCGACTTCGGCTGCGACGACATGGAGCCACGGCTCGAGTGGTACCTGCCGCCCGACCCGGTCCTGACCGACTACCTGGCCTCCGCGATCCGGCCGTTCACGATCCTGCTCACGCTCCTGATCGGCCTGCTCATCGGCGCCACGGCGATCGCCGCGGAGTTCGGGGCCGGCTCGATGTCGACGCTCCTCACGTTCGAACCCCGGCGCCGGCGCGTCTATCTCGCGAAGACGGGCGCTGCCGTCCTCGGCACGATCCCGCTCGGCCTCGTCATGGTCGCGCTGACCTTCGGCGGGGTGTGCACGGTCTTCGCCCTGCGCGGCCTCGAGGCCGACGTGCCGAGCTCGGTCATCTGGTCGTGGGTCCGGCTCGTCGCCGTGCTGCCCGCGGCCGCCGCCGTCGGCGCGGTGGTCGGGTTCCTGCTGCGCTCGACCGCCGCCGTGCTCGGCACCGCCGTGGGCTACGTCATCGCCGTCGAGGCGATCGTTCGCTTCAACGTGCCCGCCCTGGCGCCCTGGATCCCCGGGGTCAACCTCGCCGGCTGGGTGAGCGGCGGCACGACCTACTACCTCCAGGAATGCACGCGCTCCTCCGCGGGCCTCATGTGCGAGGCGGTCGAGCAGTCGATCTCCTTCGGGTGGAGCGCCGGATTCCTCGCCGTCCTGCTCGCCGTGCTCGTGACGCTCGGGGGCTGGAACTTCGCCCGCCGCGACGTGAACTGACCCCATACCGGGCATGCCCGGGCGAATGGACGACGCAGCTCGCCTCGGCCGTTCGCCTCGCGCCCGTGGTCGCTTCGGCCGATGCCGCGTACCGTGGAGACGGGCCGGGTTGCGGCCCGGGAAGTGACGAGTGAGAGGCGAGGCGTGGGATGAGCATCGGACGATTCGCACTGAGGGTCACGATCGGTGGCCTCTTCGTGGGCCATGGGCTCCAGAAGCTCACGGGCTCCTTCGGCGGGCCCGGCCTCGCGGGGACCGAGCAGATGATGACCTCACTCGAGCTGTACCCGCCGCACCTGCAGGCGCTCGCCGCCGGCGCGACGGAGACGGCCGCCGGGGCGATGCTCACCGCGGGCCTGCTCACCCCGATCGCCTCCGCGGGACTGGTCGGCGTCATGACGACCGCCATCCGCACGGTTCATGCCCCGAACGGCCTGTGGAACGCCAAGGGCGGCTGGGAGTTCAACGCGGTGATGATCGCGGCGGCCCTCACGCTCGCGGAGGAGCCGGGCCGCGGCTCACTCGACGCCGCCTTCGGCCGGGCACGGTGGGGATCGACGTGGGCCGTCGCCGCGCTCGTGGGCGGCATGCTCGCCTCGACCGCCACCATCGCGGTGGGCCGCAGGATGGCCCGCGCGGCCGCCGAGCACGAGGAGACCGCCGAGGGCGCCTAGGAGTCGGCGTCATGGCGAAGCGGTGCGCCTGGCCACGATCTGCGCGACCGAGCGGGCCATCGCCGCGGGGCGGCGCCGGACGTCCTCCGTCGTGAAATGCACCATGTGCCATCCGAGCGCGGCGAGACGCCGATCGCGCCGACGGTCACGCTCCTGCTGATCTGCCGAGGAGTGATAGGCGGCGCCGTCGACCTCGACCCCGACCATGGTGGCGAGGTCGACGAAGTCGATCCGGAACTCTTCGCGCCCGCCGTCGAGCACGACGTGCTGCGGCTCGAGCGCGAGCCCCACCGCCCGGAACGCCTCGACGGCCTGAGCCTCGAGGCCCGAGTCCAGCCGGTCGTCCAGGGCGATGAGCACCTGCGACAGGACGCCCGCGCCGCGGCGCCGGCTCACCGCCGAGGCGGCGATCCGAAGCTGTTCGGTGCTCACCTTCTCGGAGCGGAGGCAGTCGTAGAGGACGGCTCGCAGCCGATCCGCGCCGAGAGCGCCCGCGAGGTCGACGATCGTCCGGGCCACGGAGGTTGCAGGGTGACCGGCGGCCGACTGCGTGAAGCCCTCGATCCTGCGGGATCGGACATAGCGCACTCCCGGCCCGGACCGACGCGTGGACTCGTGCGGGATCGTGATCCACACGTCCCCGGAGGGCAGCCGGACGCCCAGCCGCAGCAGCCGCGCGGCCGTGACGTGACTGAACACCGAGCCGGGCGGGGCGTGGAGCAGCGCGGCGACGGCGATCGTCATCCGCGTGAGCGGCGCGGCCGAGACTCGATAGACGCCCGGGTGCATCGCGACCCACTCTCGGCGGGCCACCCGGCCATCGATCTGGCGGGTGCTCAGGCCGCACTCGCGTGCTTGACCGCGGGTGACGAGGCCGGCCTGCACACACGTGATCGCGGCGAGCGCGTCGAGCGGGGACGGCGGTGCTGATTCGACCATGATCCCGATTCAGTCGGAGATCGCCGTCGTCCGCCTCTCCGGCGGGGCGAGCTGTGGATGCCGGTGCATCACGACCCGTATGTGGGCGGCCGGGCCGGTGATGTGGGTGGCTGGGACCACTTCCCGGGTGGTCGGGGCCACCCGGTGCGTCGCGGCCGGTGATGTGGGTGGCTGGGACTACTCCCCAGGTGGTCGGGGCCACCCGGTGTGTCGCGGCCGGTGATGTGGGTGGCTGGGACTACTTCCCGGGTGGTCGGGGCCACCCGGTGCGTCAGAGCCGGATCGGGTCGACGAGCACGTACGCCTCCCGCCGCACCCACCATTGCCGCCGGGACCGCAGCTCGGCCCACGTGCTGTAGCGGTAGTCGAACACCCGCGCGCGCACCCAGGCCGGGCGGGCGCCGTCCATAGGATCGTGGGCGAGGAGGCGCAAGGTGGCGGGATCGGCCTGCAAGAGCCGGCGGAGGAGCCGCTCGAACCAGCGCAGCTGGGCGCGCGAGCCGAGGGCGAGGAACCACATGCCCCAGTCGAGCCGCAGGTGGTACGGCGCGAATTGCCGGGGAAGGCGGTGCGGATCGCCCGGCTTGCCGCGGAAGCCGTACTCGTGCCACGTCGCCGCGGCCGGATCGGGGTCGGCGGTGGCCTCGATGACCACCTCGCGGCGCCGGCGCGTGATCGACCCGAACGCGCCGTAGGCACCCACGAGATGCCAGCGGTTGAAGGCGGCGTTCATGCGCTGCCGGCGGCTCAGCAGGTTCGCCACCGGGCGCGGGCTGAGCACGAGCACGAGAACCCCGAGGGCCACGGACACGAGCGCGAGCGTGACCGCGGCTGCGCCCGGAGGCGGAAGTGGAGCGGCCGCGCCACCGAGGACCGAGTCGCCGACCGCCGCGAACGCCAGCAGCATGGTGAGCCAGTTGAGCCAGGCGAAGTTCCCCGAGGCCACGAGCCACAGCTGCGTGGCGATCACGGCCGCCGCGGCCCACGTGGCGATCGGCTGCGGGGCGAACAGGAGCCACGGCACCCCGAGCTGCACGACGTGGTTCGCCGCGACCTCGACCCGATGGAGCGGCCTGGGCAGATGATGGAAGAACCAGCTGAGCGGCCCGGGCATCGGCTGGGTCTCATGGTGAAAGTCGAGGGCGGTGAGATCCCGCCAGACCCGGTCGCCGCGGAGCTTGATCATCCCCGCCCCGAACTCCACCCGGAACAGCAGCCAGCGGAACGCGACGAGCGTGATCACCGGCGTGCCCACGTCGCCGGACCCGAGGAATACCGCGAGGAAGCCCGCCTCGAGCAGCAGCGACTCCCAGCCGAACCCGTAGAAGACCTGCCCGGCGTTGACGATCGAGAGATAGAGGCCGTAGAGCGCGCCGAAGACGAGCGCCGGCGCCCACCACGGGCCCAGTTGCGGCACTCCGACGACGACGGCGAGCGCGAGGACGAGGCCGGACCGGGCGACCACGCGCAGCAGCCGGTCGGAGTAGCGCCCATGGAACAGGCTCGGTGCGCGCCGCCGCCCCGCCGCCCGGAGGAAGTCGCGCGCGGGCAGCAGCCCGTGCTCACCGAGGAGCGCCGGGAACTGCCGGTCCGCGGCGAGGAACGCGACGGCGTAGATCGCGGCGATGCCCCGCTGCAGCACGGCGCGGGCGAGATCGGCGTCGGCGGTCAGCAGGCCGCCGGCGAGCCACTGCGCGTCCATCCTCCGCACCCACCCTTCGGCCGTCCGGATCGTGCCCGCCTCGACCGTACTGCGCGCGCGGGCGGCCGGGTAGCCGCCCGCGGCCCTCAGCCCATCGCCGCGGCCGTGAGTTCCACGGAGTGCAGCCGCTCGGTCGCACTCGGGCCCTGGTGCGCGAGGATGAGCTCGTCGGCACCGGTGTCGGCCGCGAAGCCGTGCAGGAAGTCGGCGACCCGGCCGGGGGTGCCGGCGGCCGTGTAGCGCAGGTTCTCGTGCACGAGGCGCCCGTGCGGAGAGTCGAGCACGAGGTCGGCCTCCGCATCCGGTACGGGGTCGGTGCGGCCGAGCACGATCGTGACCCAGCGCCGCCGCAGCGTGAGCAGCTGCTGCGCGGCCGCCTCCTCGGAGTCCGCGGCGAGCACGTTCGCGGCCGCGATCACGTAGGGGCGCTCGCACTGCGGCGAGGGCCGGAACTCGGCGCGATAGGCGGCGACCGCGTCGGTCAGGGCCGCGGGCGCGAAGTGGGAGGCGAACGCGTACGGCAGGCCGAGGGCCGCGGCCAGCCGGGCCCCGAACAGGGAGGAGCCCAGGATGTACACGGGCACGTTCGTGCCGGCACCCGGGGTGGCCCGGATGCCCTCGACGAGGCTCTCCCCGCTCAGGTAGCCCTGCAGCTCCTGCACGTCGCGGGGGAAGGTCTGGGCGGCGGCGGGCCCGCGGCGCATCGCGAGCATCGCGTTGCGGTCGGTCCCGGGTGCCCGGCCCAGGCCCAGGTCGATCCGGCCCGGGTGCAGCTCGGCGAGCGTGCCGAACTGCTCGGCGATCACGAGCGGGGCGTGGTTGGGCAGCATCACCCCGCCCGAGCCGAGGCGGATCGTGGCGGTGTGGGCGGCGACGTGGGCGATGAGCACCGCCGGGGCCGCCGAGGCGATGAGGGCGTTGTTGTGGTGCTCGGCGTACCAGACCCTGTGGTAGCCGCAGCGTTCCGCGGCCCGGGCGAGGTCGACGCTGGCCGCGAGGGCATCCGCCACCCGTTCACCGCGGCCGACGGAGGCCAGATCGAGGATCGACAGGGGACCCCGGAATTCACTCACCTCGTCAGTCTGACACGGGGATCGGCGCGGCCGGCGCGGGCCTCAGCGGAAGCGCTGGACCGCCCGGTCGGCGTAGCGGGCGAGCTCCGCGATGGCCTCGTGGGAGGGCTGGGCGAGCAGCTCGGGCAGCGGGCCGCGGTCGACGAGGCGGCCCTCGGCGAGGAACACGACCTCCGGGCACAGCCGGTTCACGAGTTCCAGGTCGTGGCTGGCCACGAGCAGCGAGGTGCCCAGGCGCTCGACCGTGCCGCTGAGCGAACGGGCGATCTGCCCGCGGGCGGTCGGGTCGACGGCGGTGAGCGGCTCGTCGAGCACGAGGATCTCCGGGCGGGTCGCCAGCGCCACCGCGAGCGAGACCCGCTGCCGTTCCCCGCCCGAGAGTGAGACCATCGACCGGGTCAGATACCGGGGCTCGAGCCCGACGGCGTCGAGCATCTCCGCCGGTTCCACCGAGTGGGTGCGTCCGCCCCGGCGCGCCCGTGCCGCCGCGTTCTTCAGCCGGGCCTTCGGGGTGTCCCGCGGGTCGGTGATCGTGAGCGAATACTGCGACATGAACCGAACCGCGGCCTTGAAGTGCTTACCCTCCTTGCCGCGCAGCTTGTAGACGCCGCGGCCGTCGAAGGTGGCCCGGCCGCCGCCGGGCCGCATCACCCCGGCGAGCAGGTCGAGCAGCGTGGTCTTGCCGGCCCCGGAGGCGCCGACGAGCCCGAGCGGCGCCTGTCCCGCCTCGATGCTCAGGTCGACGCCCGCGAGCACCGGCAGGCCGGGATAGGAGAAGTGGACGTCGGCGGCGGTGAGGCTGGAGGGGGCGGCCATGGGGCTCCTTGTCGCGGGAACGGGCGTCCTCACTCTAACCGCGCGCGACCACGAATCCGGTGCGCATCCCTGTGACGGGGTGTGAATGCGCACCGACGGTCCGGTCGCCGGGTTCGTGCGACCGGACCGTCGATGCGTGGGACGGTGGGGCCGCCTACGTCGTCGCGGGGCGGCGGGTCTCGGAACTGATGAACCAGGCCTGCTGCTCGAGCCGGGCGATGTACTCGTGGAGGATGTCCGAGGTGCTCGGATCGGCCTTGTCCACGGAATCGTGGACCGCGCGCATCGTCGCGACCGTTCCCTCGATCGCGCGCACGGCGAGGTCGACGGCATCGGACGTGAGGATCTCACCCCGAGGCACCTCGGGCAGCGTCGAGTCGCCGGCGACGGTCGTGCTCCGGGCGTCCGGGGTCGCGTGCAGCGCCCGCATCCGCTCGGCGATGTCGTCGGATCCCTCCCGGGCGATCGCGACCACCTCGTCCATGTTCAGGTGCAGGTCGCGGAAGTTCGGGCCCACGAGGTTCCAGTGGATCTGCTTGCCCACGAGGTGCAGGTTCACCAGGTCGACGAGAACGTGCTGCAAGTCGTCCCGGAGGGAGGCGGGCGCGACGAACCCGTGCTCGGCGTTCTCCTCGGTCGTCGTGGCCGCGGGGGTCTTCGATGCGTTGGCCATTCTTCCTCCAAGTCTCGTGACGGTGCGGGCGGGGACGCCGGCGACTCATGGAGCCACGCCCTCCTCATTCACGCTTGCACACCGTGATCCCGCTGACAACGGGGCGGACGGCTCGGGATCCTCGTCTAGGATCGATGCGGTCGATCAGAGGAGGAACCATGTGTCAGCGCATCTCGTGCGAGGCCTGCGCCAAGCCGACCTGGCAGGGCTGCGGCGAGCACATCGAGGAGGCCCTCGAGGGCGTCGCACCGGCGGATCGCTGCGTCTGCCCGCGCTGACGCTCGAGGAGATCAGTCCGGGATCGGGCCGAGGAGTGCGGTCGCCCACGACGCGTGGGTGGACTCCTCGCTGCTCGGATGGAAGATCCCGGCCGCCACGTCGCGGTAGAGCCGCGAGAGCTCGTTCCGCGTGAAGTAGGAGCCGCCGCCGCTCAGGCGCATCGCCGCGTCGACCACCCGCCGGGCCGTCTCCGTGGCGTGGATCTTGACCGCGGACAGCCGCGGAAACCACAGGTCGCCGTGGTCCGCGGCCCCGGGGAGGCCCTCGACGTCCCGCGCGATCGTGGTCAGGTGCACGAGCGCCTCGTCCAGGTCCATCGCGGCCGCGGCGACGGCCTTGCGGATCGTCGGGTTGTGCGCGTAGGGGGTGCCGCCGGCCGCCTTCGAGGTGCGCCGGGCCACCGCCTCGATCGCGAGGTCGAGGGCCCGCTGGGCGATCCCCGCATAGACCGAGGCGACGAGGATCTCGAAGTTCGCGAAGATCCCGAAGACGAGCGGATCCGGGTTCGGGCCGGGAACGAGTCGGCGCAGCACCCGTTCCGGCGGGGCGTAGGCGCCGTCGAGGATCGTGGTGCACGACTGCGAGGCCCGCATGCCGAGGGTGTCCCAGTCGCTCTTGACCTCGAAGCCGCCGCCCGCCCGGTCGACGAACGCGTACACGTTGCGCGGATCGCCCGGGTCGGTGGAGTCGAGGCCGAACGTGCCGAGCTTGGTCCAGCCGGGGGAGTTCGACGTGAAGATCTTCGTGCCGTGGAAGGTGTAGCCGCCGCCCGCCACGGGGCGCGCCTCGCTCGAGGATCCGAGCAGCACGAGGTCGTTCCCGGGCTCCGAGATCCCGAATCCGAAGACCTCCCCGGCCGCCGCGTCCGTGAACAGCCAGTCGAGGCCGGCGTCTCCGCGGGCGCGGACGGTGCGGGCCACGCCGACCCAGACCTGGTGCATGTTGACCGAGAGCGCGGTGGCGGGGGCGGCGCCGGCCAGCCGCATCTGCACCTGGGTCATCTCCGGCAGCGTGAGCCCGCCGCCGCCGAACTCGGTGGGCACGAACAGGCGCAGGTAGCCGGCGCCGGCAAGGTCGGCGAGGTCCTCGGCGAAGAAGGTGTTGGTGCGGTCGTATTCCGCCGCCCGGGCGTGGATCCGGTCGAGCAGGTCGTCGGTGAGGCTCATGGATCGAACGTACCGCGCGGCACCGACGGCGTCAGCATCTGCCCAGTGCCGGCATCTGCCCGGTGTCAGGACGGTGTCAGGACGGCGCGAGGACGGCGTGAGGACGACGGTGCTCGCCCGTCCGCGCATCCCATCCGCTCGTAGGGGGATCGCGGGGGTGCCGTTCGGATGCGTCCGCAGGCGCCCCGACGCGACCCTGAGACGCTCTCGAGACGCTCTGGAGATGCCCGGGAGCTGTCCCGCGGCGCCCCGGGAGGCGTGTGACGAAAGTGACGAACGGGGCTGGTGGGGACGTGAATTGACGGTGAATCTGCCAAAACGCCGTGGAAACTGGACAAGATGGCGGGTCCGGGCCGTAATGTCGGCATCGGCGCCTCCCGTTCGGGACGCCGTCCGAACCATGAGAGGGAGACTCCCAGTGTCCGTCAACCGCACCGAGCTCGTTGCCGCCATCGCCGACAAGGCCGGCCTGACCAAGACCCAGGCCGACGCCGCCGTGGCCGCCCTGCAAGAGGTCCTCACGTCCTCGCTGTCCGATGGCGAGGCCGTCAAGATCACCGGCCTGCTCAGCGTGGAGCGCGTCGAGCGCAAGGCCCGCACCGGCCGCAACCCCCGCACGGGTGAGGAGATCCAGATCCCCGCCGGCTTCGGCGTCAAGATCTCCGCCGGCTCGGCCCTGAAGAAGGCCGTCACCGCCTGAGTCACCGCCACGACACCGGCCCGGGAGTTCCCTTCCCGGGCCGGTTCGTTGTGTTCGGGGCCCATCGCGGGGTGGGCGGATGTCCCCGCTGCGGGTGGCGGCCGGGCGACGTAGACTGGAGGGCATGAGTGAGCACCAGCCCCCCGTCGATCCGCTCGAATCCGGCCGTACCCAGGCAGGCACGGGCGTGCTCGAGCGGGAGGAACTGCGCGAGCAGGCGGCCCCGGGGGACGCCGAGCGCTATGCCCACTACGTGAAGAAGGAGAAGATCACGTCCGCCTCGGTCACGGGCGGCCCGGTCGTGGCGCTGTGCGGGAAGGTGTGGTCTCCCTCGCGCGACCCGAAGAAGTATCCCGTGTGCCCGGCGTGCAAGGAGATCTTCGAATCCCTCGGCAAGCACGGCGAACACGGTGACGGCGCCGGCGGGTTCTTCGGCTTCGACGGCACCACCAAGTGAACTCGCCGCTCACGAGCGGCCTGGCCCAGCGGGACGGAGCGCACGGCGCCGCCCGCGATCCGGGATCGCCCTCGGCCAGCGCCGCCTCGAACCTCTCCCCGGCCTATCCGGCCCGGGCCGCGTGGGGAACCGCCGGCAGCCTGCGCGCCTGGCAGGCCGCGGCACTGGCCGCGTACCTGGAGCGGCAGCCGCGCGACTTCCTCGCGGTCGCCACCCCCGGGGCCGGGAAGACGACCTTCGCGCTGCGGGTGGCCGCCGAGCTCATCGCCGCGGGCGTCATCCGCCGCATCGCCGTGGTCGCCCCGACCGAGCACCTCAAGACCCAGTGGGCCGACGCGGCCGCCCGCGTGGGCATCATGATCGACCCGAACTTCCGCAACGCCCAGGGCCGCCACGGGGCCCAGTTCACCGGCGTCGCCCTGACGTACGCCCAGGTCGCCGCGAACCCGGCGCTGCACCGGGCCCGCACGGAGGCCGAACGCACGCTCGTCATCCTCGACGAGGTGCACCACGGCGGCGACGCTCTCACCTGGGGCGACGGCATCCGCGAGGCGTTCGACCCGGCCACCCGCCGGCTCTCGCTCACCGGCACCCCCTTCCGCTCGGACACCGCCCCGATCCCGTTCATCACCTACACCCCGGACTCCGCGGGCATCCGCCGTTCCCAGGCCGACCACACCTACGGCTACTCCGACGCCCTGCGCGACGGCGTGGTCCGGCCCGTGCTGTTCATGTCGTATTCCGGCGCGATGCGCTGGCGCACCCGGGTGGGCGACGAGATGAGCGCGAGCCTCGGCACACCCATGACCAAGGATCTGGCCGCCCAGGCCTGGCGCACCGCGCTCGACCCCCAGGGCGAGTGGATCCAGAGCGTGCTCGCCGCGGCCGACCGGCGCCTGACCGAGGTCCGCCGCGGCATGCCCGACGCCGGGGGCCTCGTGATCGCCACCGACCAGGACGCCGCCCGCGCCTACGCCGCCCACCTGCGCCGCATCACCGGCGAGGCGCCCGTGGTCGTGCTCTCCGACGACCCGTCCGCCTCGAAGAACATCGAGGTGTTCAACGGCGGCGACCAGCGCTGGATGGTTGCGGTGCGGATGGTCTCCGAGGGCGTCGACGTGCCCCGCCTCGCCGTCGGCGTCTACGCGACCGCGACCGCCACCCCGCTCTTCTTCGCCCAGGCGGTCGGCCGGTTCGTGCGCGCCCGCCGCCGCGGCGAGACCGCCTCGATCTTCCTGCCGTCGGTGCCCGTGCTCCTCGGCCTCGCCGGCGAGCTCGAGGCCGAACGCGACCATGCCCTCGACCGCCCCGAGAAGGAGGGCGACGGGCTCTTCGACGACGAGGCGCTCGCCGAGGCGAACCGCGCCGAGTCCGCCTCGAGTGACCTGCTGCCGGGGTTCGCGGCCCTCGAGGCGAACGCCTCCTTCGACCGGGTGCTCTTCGACGGCGGCGAGTTCGGCCTCGGCGGGGAGGTCGGCTCCGAGGAGGAGCAGGACTTCCTCGGCATCCCCGGCCTGCTCGACCCCGACCAGGTGGCCACGCTGCTGCGCAGCCACCAGGCCGAGCACGCGAAGCGCCGTCCGGCCGGCTCACCTGCCCAAGCCGGCCAAGCCGGTCAAACACAGTCCGCGAGCCCGGCCGTCGATCACCGCAAGCTCGCGGAGCTCCGCAAGGAGCTCAACTCGCTCGTGTCGGCCTGGGCGAGGCGCTCGGGAAGCCCACACGGCGTCGTCCATACGCGCCTGCGTGAGCACAGCGGCGGGGCGGAGGTCGCGACGGCCTCCCAGGAGCACCTGGAGAAGCGCATCGCCCAGGTGCGCCGCTGGTTCCTCGGCAAGAAGTGAGCTAACGGTCGGCCGTGTCGGCGCGCACGGCCGCCGGCGCGGGATCGCTCGCGGCGGCGATCCGCCGGGAGGGCCACCACAGGTGCCGGCCGAGCTCATGGCCGAGCGCCGGCACGAGCACGCTGCGCACCAGCAGCGTGTCGATGAGCACGCCGAAGGCCACGATGAAGGCCAACTGCAGCAGGAACATGATCGGTATGACGGCGAGCGCGGCGAACGTCGCCGCGAGCACGAGGCCCGCCGAGGTGATCACCCCGCCGGTGATGGCCAGGCCCCGGTTCATCCCCTCCCGCGCGCCATGGTGCAACGCCTCCTCCCGGACCCGGGTCATGAGGAAGATGTTGTAGTCGATGCCGAGCGCGACCAGGAACACGAAGCCGAAGAGGGGGACGGCCGGATCGGCTCCGGGCAGGTCGAACACGTGGTCGAAGACCAGCGCCGAGATCCCCAGCGTGGCGGCGAAGGAGAGCACCACGGTTCCGATGAGGAGGACGGGCGCCACGACCGCACGCAACAGCAGCATGAGAATGACCAGGATCACGAGCAACACGATCGGGATGATGAGGGTGCGATCGCGGATCGACGCGTTGTTGGAGTCGAGATCGGTCGCGGTGGGCCCGCCGATGGCCGCGCGATCGCCGAGGTCGGAGCGCAACTGCCGGATCACGTCCTCGGCGGCGGCCGAGTCGGCCGGATAGGCGAGGGTCGCCTGCAGGAGCACGTCGCCGTCATCGACTGTCGGGTCCGGTGCAGGAGTCCCGGGCGGGCCGATCGGCTGGACGCCGTCGGCCGTGACCGGTGCGGTGCCGCTGGGGGAGTCGGCGGCGGTGACCGCGACCGAGGCCACGCCCTCCGTCCCGAGGAGCGCATCGGTGACGTCTTGCAGCTCACCCTCGTCGGCGATGACATAGGCGGGGCTTCCCGATCCGCCCGGGAAGTGCTGTCCGAGTGCCGCCTGGCCGTCCCGGGCCTCGGAGGAGCCGAGCACGAGGTCCGACTGCGGCACGCCCTTCGCCTCGAGCTGCGTGAGCCCGAGGGTGCCGGCGAGGAGCGCGAGCGTGACCACGATCCAGATCGGCCGGGCGTGGCGGGCGACGTAGCGGGGCAGCCGGGCCCACACGCCACGTGCGGGCAGGTGCGCGACCTGAGGATCGACGTCGTCGCCGATCGGCTGCGGGCGCCGGGGCCAGAAGGCGGACCTGCCGAAGGCCATGAGGAGCGAGGGGAGGAGCGTGAGCGCGGAGGCCATGGCGAAGACGATGCCGATCGAGGCGATCGGGCCGAGCGACCGGTTCGACTGCAGGTCGCTCAGCAGCAGGCACAGGAGACCGGCGATGACCGTTCCTCCGGAGGCCGTGATGGCGGCGATCGAGCCGCGCCACGCCGCCTTGGTCGCGGCCCAGCGCGTGTCGTGATCACGCAACGTCTCGCGGTACCGGGAGACGTAGAGCAGGGCATAGTCGGTGGCTGCGCCGATGACGAGGATGAACAGGATCCCTTGGGTCTGACCGCTGAGCAGGACGATGCCGGCCTTGGCGAGCCACCAGACGGTCAGCAGCGCGACGCACAGCGCGAAGGTGCTCGTGACGAGCACGATGATCGGCAGCAGCGGCGACCGGTAGACGACGACGAGGATGAGGAAGACGGCGATGACCGCGACGAGCAGCAGCAACCCGTCGATTCCGCCGAACGCCTCGACGAGGTCGCCGGCGAAGCCGGCCGGGCCGGTGACGTAGCTCGTGAGCCCGCCGGGCAGCGTGGCGGCGAGCTCGGCGCGCAGGGCCTCCACGGCGGCGTCCACCTCGGAGTCGGCGTCGAGGGGGACGAAGATCTGCACGGCCAGCCCGTCCTCGGAGGGGATCGGCGGGCTGACGGCGCCGGCCACCTCCGGGAGGCCGGCGAGGTCCTGGGCGAGGGTCCGAATGTCGGCCAGGTCGGCGGAGTCCAGCTTCTGTTGGCTGGTGATGAGGACGATCGCGGGGATGGCGTCCTCACCGAGGAAGTCGGGGAGCCGGTTCTGGACCGTCGTCGCCTCGGCACTCGTGGGCAGGAAGGCGGTGGAGTCGTTCGAGGAGACCTCGCTCACCTTGCCGAAATACGGGCCGCCGATGCCCGCACCGGCGAGCCAGACGAGGATGATGAGCGCCGGGATCACGACCCGGAGGGCGTGGAAGCGGTGGCCCCCGGTCGTGGGGGAATCCGTCGGGGGGCTCGAGGAGGAGGTGGGCATCGCGGGCCTTCGGTCGAGTAGGTAGAAAGCTCACACTATAGATTACTAGCTTGGCTAGCAATCTCCCCGGTTAGTAATGTGACGCGGCTAGTATCGTGTGATGGATGCCGCCGAACCCGGCGAGCCGGCGTCGGATGCTGGCGAGCTGCGAATGCACGACCCCCGGGTCATCGACTCTCGCGGCCGGCTCATCGACGTCGACGGCACCGACGAGGAGCAGGTGGCGGGAGCGGTCGAGGTACTCAACGCCCTCTTCCGCTGGCGCAGGGCCGAGCAGCGGGTGAGCGAGGCCTCTGCGCGCTACATGCGGTTGTCGGCCACGGACATGCGAGCCGTGCGGTATCTCATCGTCGCCGCCGATGCCGGGACGACGGTGACGGCCCGAGACATCGCCGAGCACCTCGGCATCTCGAGCGCGTCGACCACGAAGCTGCTCGACCGGATGGAGGCCGGCGGGCATATCCGGCGGCAGCCGCACCCGAGTGACCGGCGCGCGCTCGCCATCGTCGTGACGGACGCCACCCGGGTGGCCGCCGAGCGGACGATCGGGCGCGAGCATGCTCGCAGATTCCGGCTCGCCGCCGACCTCGGCCCGGACGAGCGCGCGGCGGTCATCGGCTTCCTCGACTCCTTGAGTCGGACGGCCGAGGACGAGTGGGGCGAGGGTTGAGGCGTGCGAGCCGCCCGGACAACACCGTGGCGAACGTGCACCAGCCCGCGTAGGCGCCCAGCGCGATCACCTTCCCCCGACCGGTCGGTGCGGCGCGCCGGGCGATGTCGGCGGAGCTGGCCGCGAGGGCACCTGCCACGATGGTCGCGGCACGGAGCCGGTGGAATCGGAAGAACACGGCCGACCAGCCGGCGTTGAGCGCCAGGTTGATTCGGAGTGCGCGGGCGAACGCGCGGCTCGCACGGGCGTCGCCGGCTTCTGCCAGTTCCCTGATCGTCGCGGTGGAGGAGGCCCAGATCGCTCCGTACAGCGTCGTCCACGCGAGCGGGAAGACCGCCGCCGGCGGCTGGAGGGCAGGCTTGCGAAGCGTGCGATACCACCGCCCGTCCGGCTCGGTCGCCCACGACCCGACTACCGCGGCGGCCGCGACCCCGGCTCCCACCGCCGCGGCCGTGCGGCCCCACCGCTTCGGATCGACCCCCTCGGCGGCGATCCGGATGGCGTCATCGAAGCCGGTCGGCCCGCCCGGTGGCGCGCCGAGCAACTCGTCGGCGTCCTCGTCGTTCTTGACTGCATCGTGGATGATGCTGCCGACGAGCGGCTTGGCGATGCAGGCGGCCACGGGCGTGACCAGGCCGACCCAGTGGCTCGCCAGCGCAGGGGTGAGCACCGGTACCACGAGGATCCGGCGCGGCAGCAATCCGGTCACCTGGGCATAGCGCTTCATCATCTCCCGGTAGGTGAGCACCTCGTCCATTCCGAGGTCGATGGAGCGGTTCACCTCGTCCGGAAGGGAGGCGGCGGCCACGAGATAGTGGATGACATCGGCGGTGGCGATCGGCTGCACCCGGTTGTCGAGCCAGCGGGGCGCGACCGCCACGGGCAGGCGTTCGGTCAGGTGGCGGAGCATCCTGAAGGAGATCGACTGCGGGCCGAGGACGATGCCGGCTTGCAGCACCGCGGCCGGCACCCCCGAGTCGAGGAAGACCTTGCCGACCTCGGCCCGCGAGCGCATGTGGTCCGACAACGGTCGGTCCGTCGGGTGGAGGCCGCTCAGGTACACGACCCGCGAGACTTGGGCCTCCTCGGCGGCGCGTGCGAAGCCGCGCGCGAGCTCCAGGTCGCGGCGCAGGAAGTCGCCCCGGTCGTCCATCGAGTGCAGCAGGTAGTAGGCGCACGTGACTCCGTCGAGTGCCGCCTGCAGGCGTTCGTTGTCGGTGGCGTCGCCGTGCACGACGTCGACCCGATCGCGCCAGTCGGGATGGAGCTTGGCGGGGTTGCGGGCCAGCACGCGGACCCGCCAGCCTCGGTCGAGGAGGGCCGGTACGAGGTGGCCGCCGATGAAGCCGGATGCTCCCGTGACGAGTGCGAGATCGGTGGACATGGGACCGCTCCTTCTCCGTGGATCAGATCCTGCCGAGCACGCTCGGCAGGAATAGCAGCATTCCGATGGACCACACGAGGTGGCTGACGATCGGACCGAGCACCCCGCCCGTGACGCGGCGTTGCAACCCGGTGAGGGCTCCCAGGCAGAGCGCCGCGAACGTCAGCAGCGGGACCCCCGACAGCACGGTCGACAGTGCGTAGCCGAGCGTGGACCCGGCCACCCGCCACCGGGGCGGGAGCGCCGAGAACAGGGCGCCCCGAAAGAAGAGTTCTTCGGCGGCGCCGTTGATCGCCGTGAGCGCGAGCACGACCGGCAGCGAGGCGTAACGGGCGTGCCGGAGCAGATCGTCCACGGGGGTGCGCAGCGCCGGAACCTCGGCCACGGCGAGCGCCCCGAGCAGGAAGACCCCGAGCAGCATCCCCCCGAGAATGAGCCCCTGCAGCATCGCCCGGCTCGTGCGCCCGTCGCGCGTGCGGGCGTGACCGAGGCGGATCGGACCGGAGCCGAATGCGCCGAGCACCCAGATCGCGGCCGTGGCCACGAGCAGGGCGTAGAAGGCCGGATCGCCGGCGGGCACGGCCGGCAGGCGGCCGAGCAGCACCGCCCCGGCGACGATGGTCGATCCCACCACGACCCGCCGCCGCAGCGTCGCCTCGTGGTCGACCGGTCGGTCGGGGAGCACGACCCGATCCACGAGTGCGGCGCGGAAGAAGTCCCGCAGCTCCCGCGCCGGGCCGGTCATCCCGCCCCCTCGGGCAGGGACGAGCCCGGCGCGGGGCTCGGCCTCACCGGTCCTCCTCCTTGGGGAAATGAGCGACCATCCGGATCAGAAGTCGGCGCAACTGGTCGACCTCCGCGGCGCTCAGGCTGTCCCCGAGCAGCGACTCGACGTTTCGGAGATGATCGAGCCGTTCGAGGGCGGTGCGGCCGGAGTCGGTCAGGGTGACGACGCGGCGGCGGCGATCCTCCGGATGCGCCGACCGGGTGAGGTGGCCGGCCCGCTCGAGCCCGCCGAGCACCCGCCCGACCGACTGCTCGCTCACGTGCATCTGCCCGGCGATCTCCCGCTGCGACAGCGGGCCGCCGGTGAGGATGACCAACACGGGCAGGGAGGCATGGGTGAGCGACCACTGCTCGAGATAGTCGTCCCACGCGCGTTCCACCCGCCGGGCCGCGGCCGACAGGAGTCGTCCGGTCGGCCAGGTCTCCGGCGGCGGATACGCCCGGGTGGCCCCCGCGTCCGCGGGGCCGTCGCTCATGTCGCGGCGCTCCCGTGGGCAGGTCCGGCCGCCGAACTCTCCTGCCTCGAACGGGTTCCACTCACTTGCTCACCATGCTTAGTATTGTCGAACAGCCGCATCCGGTGGTCAACGGGCGGCGGCCGACCAGACAGGACCACGGGTGGACGCGATGTGGCACACGGACCCCCGTCGACCGGTGGAGGAGGTGGGGCGATGACCGCGTTGGCGAAGGCCGACGAGGGACTTCGAGGGACCGACCGGGCGCTCGAGGAGTTCTTCGATTCCGGCACCGCGCACATCCTCACCGACGGCCATCGGCGTCTCTGGTCCGCGTTGCGGGACGCGACCGAGGGCGGCAAACGGTTGCGGCCGCGGCTCTTCCACAGCGTCTACCGGGCGCTCGGAGGCGTGGACGGCCGGGCCGCGGGGCACGTGGGGGCCGCCCTCGAGCTGCTGCACACGGCCCTGGTGATCCATGACGACGTCATCGACGGGGACGGGATGCGGCGCGGCAAGCCGAACGTCTCCGGCACGTTCGCGGCGGAGGCGACGGATCTCGGTCGGCCGGCCGGTCGTGCCGGCGCCTACGGTGACGCCGCCGCGATCCTCGCCGGCGACCTCGCGCTCGCCGGTGCGGTGCGGCTCATCGCCCGCTGCGGCGCGGACGGCGCGACCACCGCGGAACTGCTCGACGCGCTGGACGAGGCGCTCCACCAGAGCGCGGCGGGGGAGCTGGCGGACGTGTTCCTCAGCCTGGTCGCCGACGGCGACGTCGAGGGGACCCTCACGATGGAGCGGCACAAGACCGCCGCCTACTCCTTCGAGCTGCCGCTGCGGTCCGCCGCCGTGCTCGCGGGCGCCGCTGCACAGGTGCGCACCGCGCTCGAGGACTATGCCCGGTACGTGGGAATCGCCTACCAGCTCCGGGACGACGTGAGCGGGGTCTTCGGCCTCGAGCAGGAGACCGGGAAGAGCGTGCTGTCGGACCTGCGGGAGGGGAAGTTCACTCCGCTCATCGCGTTCGCACGCACGACCTCGCAATGGCCGCTCATCGCCCCCTACCTGGGGGTCGAGGGGCTGACGGCGCATGAGGCGGGACACGTGCGTGAGCTGCTCGAGCTCTGCGGCGCCCGCGCCTTCGTGGAGGAGCTCGCGCGTGACTTCGCGAGCCGGGCTCGGCGCAGCGCCCGCGACCTGAGCATCGCGCCGCTGTTGGAGGACTGGATCCGGGCCGCCGGGGTAGACGCATGATCGCGCACCGCCGGCGGAACCGGCCGCGGTACGACCGGGTGGCCAGCCGGAGCGCGGCGGTGGTGATCGCCGGGTATTCCACGTCCTTCGGATGGGCCACCCGCCTCCTGCCCGCGGACATGCGCGGCCACATCCGCAATATCTACGCGCTCGTCCGAGTCGCCGACGAGATCGTCGACGAGCCGGATGCGGGCTGGCCCGCGGCCGACCGGGCGCGACTCCTCGACGACCTCGAGGCCGAGACGCGGCGCGCCGTGCAGGAGCGACGCAGCCCGAACCTGGTGGTGCACGCCTTCGCTTTGACGGCTCGCAGCTACGGCATCGACGCCGACCTCATCGATCCCTTCTTCGCCTCCATGCGCACGGACCTCACCCGGAGCGGGCACGATGCGGCGAGCCTGACGGAGTACGTCTACGGATCGGCCGAGGTCGTCGGCCTCATGTGCCTGCGGGTCTTCGTCGACGGCGACGCCGCGGCGTACGACGGGCTCTCCGGCGGGGCTCGCCGACTCGGCGCCGCGTTCCAGAAGGTCAACTTCCTGCGCGACCTGGGCGCCGATCTCGACGAGCTGGGCCGTAGCTACGTCCAGGTCGACCCGGACAGCTTTCACGACACCGACCGGGACCGCCTGCTCGACGACATCGACGACGACCTGGCGGCCGCCCAGGCCGCGCTCCTCGCCCTGCCGGTCGGCGCGCGCGTGGCCGTCCGGGCGGCCCACTCGCTCTTCGCAGAGCTGTCGAGGCGGCTGCGAGCGACCCCGGCCACGGACATCCGCCGCACCCGGGTTCGGGTGCCCGGTCCCCGCAAGGCCTGGCTGGTGGGCCGCGCGCTCGTGAGCCGGGGCCGCCGATGAACGCGCCACCGCAGGTCGCCGTCGTCGGCGGCGGTATCTCCGGGCTCGCGGCCGCGGCCCTGCTCGCCCGCGACGGGATGGACGTCGAGCTGTTCGAACAGGGCGAACTCGGCGGGCGCGCGGGCCGCTGGGCCGCGGACGGCTTTCGCTTCGACACGGGGCCGTCCTGGTATCTCATGCCCGAGGTGTTCTCCCGCTTCTTCGAGCTCATGGGAACGAGCGTGGAGGCCGAGCTCGACCTGATCGGCCTCGACCCGGCGTACCGGGTCTACTACGAGGACCATCCGGAGCCGGTCGATATCAGCGCCCGCACGGCGGATAACCTTGCCACGTTCGAGGCCATCGAGCCGGGCGCCGGCGCCCGGCTCGGCCGCTACCTGGCCTCGGCGGCCGACACCTATGACATCGCGAAGCGCCGGTTCCTCTACACCAGCTTCACCTCGCCGTGGGACCTCGCCCGACCCGACGTGCTCACCCGGGTGCACCGGCTCGTCCCGCTGCTCCTGCGATCCCTGCAGAGCCGGATCGAACGGGACTTCGCCGACCGGCGTCTCCAGCAGATCCTCGGCTATCCGGCCGTCTTCCTCGGCACCTCCCCGGACCGGGCGCCGAGCCTGTACCACCTCATGAGCGCGCTCGACCTGAACGGGGGCGTGCTCTATCCGGACGGCGGTTTCGCCCGGCTCATCGATGTGATCGCCGCGACCGCCCGGCGGGCCGGCGTGCGCATCCACACCGGCGCGCGTGTCGAGGCCATTCTCACGGACGACGAGGGCGGCGGGCGCGTGCGCGGCGTGCGGTTCCGGCAGGGCGAGCAACTGCTGGAGCGGGCGGCGCGGTGGGTGGTCGCGGCGGCCGACCTCCATCACGTCGAACACGACCTGCTCGACCCGCGGCTGCGGGAGCGGAGCCGGCGCTGGTGGAGCCGGCACGATCCGGGACCGGGCGGGGTGCTCGTCTACCTCGGCGTGAGGGGAACCGTGCCGCAGCTCGCCCACCACTCCCTCTTCTTCACGCGGGACTGGCAGCGAAACTTCGCCGATATCCGCATGGGACGGGTGCCCGATCCGGCCTCCGTCTACGTCTGTGCGCCGTCGAAGACCGATGCGAGCGTGGCACCGGCGGGCGACGAGAACCTCTTCATCCTCGTGCCGGTGCCGGCCGATCCGGGCATCGGCCGGGGCGGGCGCGACGGTGGCGGAGATCCCGCGGTGGAGCGGATCGCAGACGCGGCGATCGACCTGGTGGCCGACTACGCCGACATTCCCGACCTGCGCGAGCGGATCCTCCTGCGCCGGACCTCCGGGCCCGGGGACTTCGCCGACCGGTTCAACTCCTGGCGCGGGGGACTGCTCGGCCCCGCGCACACGCTGCGTCAGAGCGCCTTCTTCCGCACCTCGAACCGGTCGCGCCGGGTCGAGGGGCTCTACTTCGCGGGCGCGAGCACCATTCCCGGGGTCGGTCTGCCGATGTGTCTCATCAGCGCCGAGAACGTGCGGGACCGGATCCGATCGGACCGAAGCCGGGCGGCGGCCCCCGGACGACGGAGTCGATCGTGACCGGGGGAGCGCCGGGCGCCGGGTCAGCCGAACGAGAGCACCATCCCGCGCAGGGCGTAGCCCTCGATCAACTGGTCGCGGGTGAGCGTCGGCTCCGCCGCCGGCCGCGGGTTCGCCCTGAGCAGGCGGGTGAGGAAGATGTCCGTCTCGGCCATCGCCAGCGTCTGGCCCGGGCACTTGTGGGCGCCGTCGCTGAAGCTCAGCCCCGCGGCGGCGACGCCGCGGGGAAGCTCGCGGCCCGGGCGCAGGCACCGGGGGTGCGCGCCGACCGCCTCGGCGTCCGTATTCGTTTGCCGCACGCAGACGTCCACGAGGTCGCCGGCCCGCAACGTGAACGTCGACTCGCCGTGGGTGAGCTCGAAGTCCTGCTGCATCCGGCGATAGAGGTGGCCCACCACCGGCTCGAGGCGCAGGATCTCCTCCAGGATCGCCGTGCGCTCGGCCTCGCCGGCGACCAGGTAGCGCTCCCGGAGCGCGTCGTCACGAAGCAGGTGCCAGCACGCCATCGTGATGAATTCACGCGTGGTGACCATTCCCGCCGTTCCGTACGTCAGGCACTCGACCAGGATGTCGGGGGTGCGGTAGCCCTCCGCGATGAGATGGTCGACGACGGTGGCGCCCGGGTGGCGGCGTCGACGGCGGACGGCCGGGCGCACGTCGGCGAGGTAGAAGCGCAGCAACGGCACGAGCGCATTGATCCCGGCGCGGGCCCATTGGGCCCGGCTCCGCCCGAAGTCCGCCCGGGTGACGTCGAGCGGAGGCTGGTTGAAGAACGAGTCGAGTCGCCGGCACAGGCCCCGGAGCGAGGAGTGGTCGATTCCGACGATCCGGCGGGTGACGTCGACCGTGAACCGCAGCGCGATCTCGTCGAGCGTGCAGGTGCCCGCCGCCACGGCCGCGTCGATCAGGTCCTCCGCCGTGGTTCGGATATCCGCCCCGTACCGCTCGTGCACGACCGCCGGGGCGAAGAACCGGGCGACCTTGCGCCGCTGCTCGTCGTGCTGCGGGCCGTCGGAGACCAGGATCGGGTGGTGCCGGAAGTAGCCCTTCGGAATCGCCTCCGCCGTGAAACCGGCCTGCGTCGTCACCGATCGTGCTCGCAGCACCTGTCGGGCCGCGGCGAGGGAGCGGATCCGCCACACGGATCGGTCGCCGTCGACGCGGGGCTCGTCCGGTTCGTCGCGCTTGCGGGAGAGTCGCACGTCGTCGTCCACAGCCGGGGCTCCTTCCGTCCTTCGCCAGATCATACGCAGCCGTCGATCATCGACCGCAGAAGGGAACACCGTCAGTGAGTCAACTGCAGTACCTGATCGTCATGGGCCTGTGCGTAGCCGTCACGCTGCCCTTGGAATTCCTGGTCGGAGCGCGGGTGTATCGCTCCCCGCGCCGGCTGGCGACGGCGGTCGTGCCGGTGCTCGTGCTCTTCGGGGCGTGGGACGTGTTCGCGATCTCCCGGGGCCACTGGACCTACAGCTCCCGCTTCGTGACCGGTGTCGAGGTGGGAACGCTGCCGCTGGAGGAGATCGTGTTCTTCGTGGTCATCCCGATCTGCGCGTTGCTCACGTACGAGGCGGTCCGACGCCTCCTGGCGCTGGCCCGCGCGCCCGGGCGGCTCTCGTTCCGCTGGCCGGACGGCCTCGTGCGGGTCGGGGAGGGCGGGCCGGATGCCTGAGTACACGGTCTTCACGGCGATCGGCATCGTGCTCGTGCTCGGATTCGAGCTGGTGTGGGCGCGCACGGGCATCTTCCGGCGCGGGGCCTATTGGCTGGCGATGGCGATCGTCTTCGGTTTCCAGGTCGCCGTGGACGGGTGGCTGACGAAGCTCTCGAACCCGATCGTGCTGTACAACCCGGACGAGTTCCTCGGCATTCGCCTTCCCTGGGACATCCCGATCGAGGACTTCGGTTTCGGGTTCGCGATGCTGACGTTGACACTCATCCTGTGGATCCGGTCCGGTCAAAGCAAGGAGCAGGAATGAGACACGCCGTCACCCCGGGCGCCGACGAGCAGGTGCCCGTCACGCGGGCCTTCGACCGCGGAGCCGCCCGGTACGACCGGATGGTCGCGCTCAACCCCGGCTACCACAGGCACCTCGCGTTCGCGGCGCGGACGCTCGGGAGGCGGTGCCGATCGGACGCGCCGATGCGGATACTCGACCTCGCCTGCGGGTCCGGAGCATCCACGCGCGCGCTCGTCGACGCACTGCCCGCCGGGGCCCGCGTGCTGGGGCTGGACGCCTCGGCCGGGATGCTCGCCGAGGCCGAACGCAAGGTCTGGCCCGCGGGTGTGAGCTTCGAGCAGGCCGAGTGCGGCCGACTGGACGTTCAGCGCCACGGGCCGGGAGAGTGGGACGGCGTGTTGGCGGCCTACCTCTTTCGCAACGTCGACGAGCGCCGCCGCGACCGGGCGATCCGGGAGGCGTTCGAGCTGCTGCGCCCGGGCGGCCGGCTCGTCGTGCAGGAGTACTCGATCGCCGGTGACCGACTCGCCACCGCGGTGTGGGACGCCGTCTCCTGGCTCGTGATCATCCCACTCGGGATCATCCTCGACCGCAATCCCGGGCTGTATCGGTACCTGTGGCGCAGCGTGCGTGCCTTCGACTCCCGGGCCCGGTTCGCCGCCCGGCTCCGGCGGGCGGGCTTCACGCACGTGGACTCGCGCTCCGGCTCGGGCTGGCAGCGCGGCATCCTGCACACCTTCGTCGCCCGGAAGCCGGTGAACCGATGACCCCCGCACTCGGGCGGGATCCGCATGCGGTCCGGCACTCCTTCCGCACGGGCACGCCCCGGCTCGGCCGGCCGCGAACCGTCGCCGTCGTCGGAGGCGGCATCGCCGGCATCGCGGCCGCGGCGGGGCTCTGCGAACGCGGCGCCCGGGTGATCCTCTTCGAGTCGACCGACCGGCTCGGCGGACGGGTCGCCGCCTGGCCGCTGCCGGACGGGCGCTCGATGAGCCGCGGCTTCCACGCGTTCTTCCGCCAGTATTACAACCTGCGCCGGCTGCTCCACCGGGCCGACCCCGCCTTGACCGCACTCGTGCCGGTGGCGGACTACCCGCTGCAACGCCGCGACGGGATGCGCGATTCGTTCTCGCGCATCCCGACGTCCCCGCCCTGGAACGTGCTCGGATTCGTCGCCCGCAGCCCCGCGTTCTCGCTCGGGTCGCTGGCGCAGGTGGATGTGCGCGCGGCCCTCGAACTCGTTCGGGTGCGCTTCCCCGAGACCTTCTCGGCCTATGACGGCGAATCGGCGGCCGCGTTCCTCGACCGGCTGCGCTTTCCGCAGGCGGCCCGGGACCTTGCCCTGGAGGTGTTCGCGCGGTCGTTCTTCGCGGATCCGACCGAGTTCGCCGCGGGGGAGCTCATCGCCATGTTCCACACCTACTTCCTCGGTTCGGGGGAAGGGCTCGTGTTCGATGTGCCCACCGACGACTACGACACCGCCCTGTGGGCACCGATGGGCCGCCTACTCGGTGGCAACGGCGTCGAGATCCGCACCGGCACCCGGGTCGAGCGGATCGTCCCGCACGGCGACGGCGTCGAGATCCACACCGATGGCGACGAGTTCCGGGTCGACGCCGCGGTGCTGGCCACCGATCCGCGTGCGGCCCGCGCGCTGGTCGCGGGGATGCCCGAGCCGGTCGACCCCGAATGGGCGCGGGCCGTGGCCACCACGCGCAACGCCCCACCGTTCGTCGTCACCCGGCTGTGGCTGGACGGGCTCGTGAACTCCGACCGTCCCGCGTTCCTGGGCATGAGCGGCTACGGCTCGGCCGACAATGTCGCCGTGCTGGAGCGGTTCGAACGCTCGGCCGCGCGGTGGTCGACTCGGCACGGTGGATCCGTGGTCGAACTCCACGCCTACGCCTGCAGCCGGGAGGTCCAGCCGGGCAGTGCCGCGGCCGAGGGCATCGACGCCGAGCTCGAACGGCGCCTCCACCAGGTCTACCCGGAGACGGCGCGGCTGCGGGCCGTCCACCGTGAGCTGCTCGTGCGCGACGACTGCGCCCTGGTCACCCCGGATCCGTGGGAGCGCCGTCCCGGCGTGCGGACCCCCTGGCCGAACCTCATGGTCGCGGGCGACTGGGTGCGCTGCGACTATCCCGTGGCGCTCATGGAACGCGCAGCCACGACCGGATTCCTCGCGGCCAACGCGCTCCTGACCCGCTGGGGCAGCAGCGGCCAGGACCTGTGGACCGCCCCGATGGCCGGGATCCTGCGCAGCCGCCGCGCCGCCGCCCGGGCGAGCCGGCGTCGCGCGCTCGATGTCGGCACCCGAGGCTTAGGGTGAGCCTCGTGCGCACACTCCTCTGGCTCCGACGGGACCTGCGGATCGAGGACCTGCCCGCGCTCGGCCGCGCCCATGACCAGGCCGGCGGAAACGCGATCGTGCCGCTCGTCGTCCTCGATCCCGGCCTGCTGGCCGGCTCACCGGTGCGGACCCGGGCCTACCTGGCCGCGGTGACAGCCGCCCAGGAGGCCTACGACGGCGCGCTCGTCGTGCGCACCGGGCGCCCCGAGACGGTGGTTCCACAGGTCGCCGCCGAGGCGGACGCGGCCGGGGTCCACGTCTCGGCGGAGACGACCCCGTACGGGCGCCGCCGGGACGAGCGCGTGCGGGACGCGCTCGGCGACATACCGCTCGTGGCCACGGGGAGCCCGTATGCCGTCACCCCCGGGCGGATCCGGAACGGCTCGGGTGATCCCTACAAGGTGTTCACGCCGTACTCGCGCGCCTGGCGCGACCACGGCTGGCCGCGTCCGGCGATCGTGCCGGCGGGCCTGCGGCTCGCGCGCACCATCGAGTCCGAGGACCTGCCGGCACTCCCGGAGTCCGCTGTGGCAGCGCCCGCGCTCGGTCCGGCCGCAGCGCTTGAACGCTGGCACGCGTTCCTCGAGGAGGACGTCACCGACTACGCCGACCGGCGAGACCGCCCGGACCTGGATGGCACGAGCCGGTTGTCCGCGCACCTGAAATACGGAACGATCCATCCGCGCACCCTGCTCGCCGCGCTGGGCCGCCGACGGGGCGCGGGCGCGCACACGTTCGTCGACGAGCTCGCCTGGCGGGAGTTCTACGCGGACGTGCTCTGGCATCATCCCGACTCCGCCTGGAACGACCTACGCCGGCAACTCGCCGGCATGGGCTACGACGACCCGGATTCCGACGGCGACGCCGCGGCGGCCCTCGACGCCTGGCGCGCCGGCCGCACCGGCTACCCGTTCGTGGACGCCGGGATGCGGCAGCTGCTCGCCGAGGGGTGGATGCACAATCGGCTGCGCATGGTCACCGCGAGCTTTCTGGTCAAGCACCTGCACATCTGGTGGCCACACGGCGCCCGACACTTCCTGGCCCACCTGATCGACGGCGACCTCGCCTCGAATAATCACGGCTGGCAGTGGGTCGCGGGCACGGGCACCGATGCCGCCCCCTACTTCCGGATCTTCAACCCGATCACCCAGGGGCGGAAGTTCGACCCCGACGGCCGCTACATCCGCCGCTACGTGCCCGAGCTCGGCCACCTCGAGGGCGCGGCGATCCACGAGCCGTGGGCCGCTCCGGCCGGCCTCGCGGGCGGGTATCCGGAACCGATCGTCGAGCATCGCGCCGCCCGGGCGGAGGCGCTCGCCCGCTACGGGCACGCACGGGGCCGATCGTTCCCCGACCCGGCCGGCTAGACCTCGGCCACGTCGACGTGCACGGTCGCGAGCGCCGGGTCGCCCGCGGAGAGCCGCCGGGCCGCGGGGCGCAGCTCCGCCCGCGAGGCCTGATGACGACGCCCCGCCCGCAGCAGTCCCGCCGCGCCGATGTGGTCCTCGTCGACGACCCCGGCCCGGGCGAGCGGCACGTGCAGCGCCCGCAGGTCCTCGCCCGCCGGTGACCAGTCGCCCTCGGCGCCCGAGACGATGACCTCCTCGCTCGCGCGGCCGGCGGGGTCGATCCGGCGGGCGGCGTTCTTGCGGCCGCCGACGCTCGCCTTCGAACTCGACACCTTCTGCACCGGCTCCATCTCGCCCGCGGAGTTCTCCCGCAGCACGAGCTTGTACACCATCGAGCAGGTCGGGGCGCCGGAGCCGGTCACCACGGAGGTGCCCACGCCGTAGGAGTCGACCGGGGCCACCGCGAGCGCCGCGATCGAGTACTCGTCCAGGTCGGAGGAGACGACGATCTTCGTGCCCGCCGCGCCGAGGGCGTCGAGCTGCTCGCGCACCTCCCGGGCCACGGCGCCCAGATCTCCCGAGTCGAGCCGCACCGCGTCGAGGCTCGTGCCCGCGGCCGCGATCGCGCGGCGCACGCCGGTGGGGATGTCGTAGGTGTCCACGAGCAGGGTCGTGCCGGTTCCGTAGGCGGCGACCTGCGCCGCGAACGCCTCCTCCTCCGTGTCGTACAGGAGGGTGAAGGCGTGGGCCGCGGTGCCGATCGTCGGGATCGCGTACCGGCGCCCCGCCTCGAGGTTCGACGTGCCCACGAAGCCCGCCACGGTCGCCGCCCGCGCCGCCGCGACCGCCGCCTGCTCGTGCGCCCGCCGCGACCCCATCTCCAGGCACGGGCGGCTCCCGGCCGCGGACGTCATCCGCGAGGCCGCCGAGGCGACCGCCGAGTCGTAGTTGAGGATCGAGAGCACGACGGTCTCCAGCAGCACCCCCTCGCCGAACTCGGACTCGACCACGAGCAGCGGCGAGCCCGGGAAGAACACCTCGCCCTCCGCGTAGCCGTAGATGTCGCCCGTGAAGCGGTAGTCCGCGAGGTAGTCCAGGGTGGGCGTATCGACGACGCTCTCCCGCCGCAGGTAGTCCAGCTCGGCCTCGTCGAAGCGGAAGTCCCGTACGGCCTCGAGCAGCCGGCCCGTGCCGGCCACGACGCCGTAGCGGCGCCCGGGCGGGAGCCTGCGGGTGAACACCTCGAAGATCGACCGGCGGTGCGCGCTGCCGTCGGCGAGCGCGGCCTGCAGCATCGTCAGCTCGTAGCGGTCGGTCAACAGGGCGGTGCTGGTCAGGCCGGGGCCCGGGGTCGATGCGTGCGCCATGGGGCCCAACCTATCGCGCGGGGGGACGGGTCGCCCCGGCACCCCGCGCGGCCCGTGTCGGCGGCGCGCCGTAGGCTGGTTCCCGTGAGTTCAAGCATCGAGATGCCGCTGCCGATCGTGCTCCCCGGGGAGGATCCGCAGGTGGTCGCCCGCCCGGCGCACGAGGCACCCTGGCGGTGCGTGGTCTGGGACGATCCGGTCAACCTCATGAGCTATGTGACCTACGTGTTCATGAGTCACTTCGGCTACCGTCGCGAGCGGGCGCAGACCCTCATGCTGCGGGTGCACGAGGCCGGCTCCGCGATCGTGAGCACCGGCGGCCGGGAACGGATCGAGGCGGACGTGCAGGCGATGCACCGCTACGGGCTGTGGGCCACGATGGCCCAGGAGGGGGAGCGATGAGCCTGTTCTCGTATCGAAACGGGGCGTGCGTGGCGTCGATCGATGCCACCACCCGCGAGTTCCTGCGCCTGCGCTGCATCGACATGGCGGTGACCCTCGGTGGGCGGATCGCGACGGCCGACTCCCTCGCGGAGCCGGTCGAACCCTCGATCGCGCATCCCGACCCGCGCGTGCAGGTGGTCGGCTGGTCCGCCGAGGACCTCGAGGCGCCCACGAACGAGGCCGCCGCCCGGCTGCTCCCGCCGGCCCGGGTCACCGACGACGAGGTGGCCGCGGAGTTCCGCCGGCTGACCGAGCACGACCTGCGGGAGGCGAAGCTCGGGCAGCTGCAACTCGTGCACGACTCCCTCGACGAGGGCGACGAGGTGCGCCTGAGCATGGCCGAGGCGCTCGACTGGGCCGCCGGGGTCAACACGATGCGCCTCATCCTGGCCACGTGGATGCGGATCGACTCGCCCGAGCGCGCCGACGAGGTGGCCCACCTCGCCCGGCAGAGCGCACCGGATCGCCTCGGGGACCAGAACGCGTACTTCCGACACCTGTTCGCGCACGTCTACACGATCCTCGGCGCGCTGCAGGAGAGCGTGCTCGAGGCGCTCCTCGACCACGCCGAGGACTGACCTGCACGCGGCGCGCGAGCCCCTCGGCGGGCGCCGGAACGGTCCCGGACCGGTGGCTCGGGCGAGGTGAACCATCCCACAGTCGCCGTGATCATGCGGCTGCGATCCGGCCCCGCGGGCTACCCTCGGCTCTTGTGAGTGGAGCACCGATCGGCATGTTCGATTCCGGGGTGGGCGGACTGACCGTGGCCCGCGCCGTGATCGACCAATTGCCGAACGAGTCGATCTACTACATCGGCGACACCGCGAACGCCCCGTACGGCCCGCTGCCGATCGCGACCGTGCGCGCCCACGCCCTCGCGATCATGGACCGGCTCGTGGCCGCCGGCGTGAAGATGCTCGTCATCGCCTGCAACTCCGCCTCCGCCGCCGTCCTGCGCGACGCCCGCGAACGGTACACGATCGGCCGGGGCGTGCCCGTGGTCGAGGTGATCCAGCCGGCCGTGCGCCGGGCCGTGGCCGCCACCCGCAGCGGCCGGGTCGGGGTGATCGGCACCCGCGCCACCGTGGACTCGCGGGCGTACGAGGACGCCTTCGCCGCCGCGCCCCACCTGCACCTCACCACGAACGCCGCCCCGCGGTTCGTCGAGTTCGTGGAGCGCGGGCTCACCTCCGGCCCGGAGGTCCTGGCCGCGGCGCGCGAGTACCTCGCCCCGGTCATGGCGGCCGACGTCGACACCCTCGTGCTCGGCTGCACCCACTACCCGCTCCTGACCGGCGCGATCTCGTACGTGACCGGTGAGGCCGTCACGCTCGTGTCGTCGGCCGAGGAGACGGCCAAGGATGTCTACCGCACGCTCGTGGCCCACGGTTTGGAGCGGCGCGAGTCGTCCCCGCCGGAGTACACCTTCCTGTCGACCGGTGACCCGGCGGCCTTCGACCGGCTCGCCCGGCGTTTCCTCGGCCCCGATGTGGGGGCGGAGAGCGCGCTGGCCGTCACCGGTGAGATCCCGATCATTCGAGAGGCCCCATGAAGCTCACCGTCGTCGGCTGCTCCGGATCGGTCTCCGGGCCGGAGTCCGCCTCCTCCTGCTACCTCCTCCAGGCCGAGGACCGGGGAACGATCACCTCGGTCGTGCTCGACCTCGGCTCGGGCGCGTTCGGCCAGCTCCTGCGCTTCGTCGACCCCGGCACGCTCGACGGCGTGCTGCTCTCCCACCTGCACGCCGACCACGTGGTCGACACCGCCGCGCTCGAGGTGCACCTGAAGTACGCCCCGACCGGCCCCTACGCGCCGATGCGGGTGTTCGGCCCGGAGGGCACGTCCGAGCGGCTCGCGCAGATCGCGGGCGACGACGGCGCCGAGTCCCCCTTCCGGGTCGAGGCGTGGCGGCCGGGGGAGCGGGTGCGGCTCGGCTCGCTCACGATCGAACCGTTCCCCGTGCTGCACCCGGTGCCGGCGTTCGCGCTGCGCATCACCGGCCCGGGGGAGCGGGCCGGCACCACGCGCGTGCTGACCTTCACCGGCGACACGGACCTGTGCGAGGGCGTGAGCCGGGCGGCAGACGGGGCCGACCTGCTGCTGGCCGAGGCCGCGTTCGAGGAGGGTCGCGATCACGTGCGCGGCATCCACCTGACCGGTCGGCGCGCCGGGGAGCTGGCGAGCGGGTCCGGCGCGAGGCGACTCGTGCTCACCCACATCCCGCCGTGGACGAATCCGGCGACGGTCCGGGCCGAGGCCTGCACCACGTTCTCCGGGCCGGTCGACCTGGCCGCACCGGGGGCGTGCTGGTCGCTGTAAGACCGGGCCTCAGCCCGCGAGGTCGATCGCCACGACCGGCTCGGTCGTCGGCTGCGGGGAACCGCCCGCCGGTTCGATGGTCACGGCGAGTGTCGTCCCGGCCGCAAGCCGGTCGACGTCCGTGCGCGCCGTACCCGCGCGGAGCTCGATGATCCCCTCGGAGACCGCGCCGCCGGCACCGACCGCCCAGAGCTGGTAGGTGCGTCCGCTTCCGGCGGGGGGCACTCCGCGCATGACGAACAGCCCCCGACCGCCCGCGGCGACGACGACCGCGCGGCCACCGCCGGCGACGTCCTGCGCGTAGAGGGTCGCGCCGGGGCGGGCCAGCGCCTCGATCACGGCGCTCGCCCGGTCGCGCGCGCCTCGGCCTGACGCGACTCCTGCACGGCGATGCCCGTCGGCACGGCGATGGCCGCGACCACGGCCGCGGCCGCGGCCCAGCGGGCGATCCGCCATCCCCGCCCGTGCCGGCGCGAGGCCGCGGCGAGGTCGATCGGTGGGCGCTCGTCCACCGGGCCGGAGTCCTGCTGCGGCTCGGTGGCGACGGCGCGGAGCACCGCGGCGCGCACGTGTTCCGGCGCGGGCACGGCGTCCTGGGCGGCGAGCGCGGCGACGGTCTCACGCAGGGCCCGGGCCTCGCGCGCGAGAGCGGGGTCGGCGGAGATGGCGTGCTCGACGAGCGCGCGTTCGGCCGGTTCGACGGCGTCCAGCGCCCAGGCGGCGAGCAGGTCGGCGGTCACCCTGGGATCGTTCACGAGCCCACCTCCAGGCAGCGTTTCAGGGCCATGAGCCCGTCCCTCATCCGGGACTTGATCGTCGGCAGGGCGACGCCCGTCTCCGCGGCGACCTGCCGGTATGTGCGCCCGCCGTAGTAGGCCCGGTCGATCGCCTGGCGCTGCAGGTCGGTGAGCGTGTCGAGACAGCGGCGCACGCGCCGGCGCTCGTCGTCGTCCTCGACGTGCTGGGACACGGCGTCGAACGGGACCTGCTGGTCGCGGACGCCGACGAACTCGTCCCGGGCGCGTTGGGAGGAGACGGCGCGGACCCGGTCGATCGCGCGCCGGTGGGCGATCGTGGCGACCCAGGCGGGCACGCTGCCGCGGTCCTCGTCGAAGTCGGGGGCGTGGCGCCACACGTCGATCATCACTTCCTGGGTGATCTCTGCCGACAGATCGGGGTCGCGCACGACCCGCAGCGCGGTGCCGTGCACCATCGGTGAGAGCGCGTCGTAGACCTCGGCGAAGGCCTGCTGGTCGCCGCGGCCGACGCGTCGCATGAGCACCGCCAGGTGCGATGCGTGGACGTCGGTCAGGGAGGACACGGACCCAGTATGACGAGCCGTGCCCGCTTCCCGCGACGGGGGCCGGTGGGCCGTGCCACCGGCGACGGCGGCGAGCCGGTGGTTCCGGCCCGCCGCCGCGGGATGTGCCGGGTGCGTCAGTTGAGAGCCTCGTCGAGGGAGTCGATCGCTCCGGCGAGGGTCTGCACGTGCATCGCGAGCCCCTCGGCGATGGCGTCTGCGGGGAGCGCCCCGTCCGAGATCGTGGCGAAGAAGTCACCGGCGTCGCCACGGTAGTCGTCGAGGTCGACGAGTGCCTGCTGGGCGGCCGCGTCGTCCCCGCCGGCGATGGCGACCGCGTAGTCCACGAAGTAGCCGATGTGGGTGCGCCACAGGTCGAGGAACGCCGCCCCTTTGTCGTCCCCGGCGAGGGAGCCGACCGCCTCGCTCAGCCTGACCGAGTTCCCGTCGAGGGTCGCCGCCGCGGCCTTGAACGCCTCCGAGTCGGGGCCGCCGTCGGCGGTGTAGGCGGTGAAGACGGCGATCGAGGCGAGGTACACGTGTTCCTGCAGCAACTGGGTCAGGTTGGTGCGCAGGGTCGAGGCCTCGTCGTCGGGGTCGCCGCTCATGCCGGTGGCGGCGACGAGCCCGTCGGCGATGACGCCTGCCGCCGTGCTCACGTGCGCGGCGGCCTGCTGCAAGGTGTCGTAGGCGTCGGGGCTGCCTGCGGCGAGGTCGTCGATCGCCGCGCTCAGGGTCTCCACGTGCATGGAGAGCGCGTCGGTCATCGTCGCGGCGGGAAGGTGACCGTCGCTGATCTTGTCGAAGAAGGCGCCTGCATCCTTCGTGTACTGGGTGAGCTCGGCGGTGGCCTTGTCAGCTCCGGCCTCGTCCTGGCCGGCGACGGCGACCGCGTAGTCCACGAAGTAGCCGATGTGCGTGCGCCACAGGTCGAGGAACGCCGCCGCGTTCTCGTCCCCGGCGAGGGAGCCGACCGCCTCGGACAGATCGACCGAGTTCTCGTCGAGGGTGGCCGCGGCGGCGTCGAACTCCGGCGAGTCCGGGCCCGCCGCATAGGCGGTGGCGACCGCGATGCCGGCGAGGTAGACGTGCTCCTGCAGCAGGGCGGTGAGGTTCGCGCGCAGGGTGGCGGCGTCGGAGTCCGCGTCACCGGGCAGGTCGAGGGCCGTGACGAAGCCCGCGGCCAGGGTGGCGGCGGTGCCCGGCATGTGCGCGGCGGCGGTGCGGGCGTCCTCGAACGGGTCGCCCGTGCCCGTCGGCTGGACGGCGCTCGGGGCCTCGGAACTGGTCGGCTCCGCGGATTCCTCGGGCGTCTGGCTCATCGTGTCGGGTGGGGAGGCGCTCGGCTCGTCGTCGCCCGTTCCGCATGCCGCCATGCCCAGCATCAGGGCGAGCGCGGCGGGGACCGTCGCGGCCTTGTGGATCGATCGCATGATGTGCTCCTCATTCGGGTGTCGTGTTCTGTCACCCGGGGTTCGGAGCGGTCGCGGGGGCGGATGGGTCCGGTCCGGAATTCGTCTCCCACGGCCTGTTCGAGTGGGGCGCGGGGCGGGGTCAGAGCGTGGGCAGGCGCACCGTGGTCGCGCCGCCGACGCCGGTGAAGCGGTCCTCCTGGCAGGTGAAGAGCACGACCTGGGCCTGGCGTCCGACCGTGGCGAGCACGAGGTTGAGGGCCTCGAGCCGCTGGGCGTCGGCGAAGCCGAGGGTGTCGTCGAGGATGACCGGGGCGCCCTCGTCGGCGTCGATCAGCTGGGCGCACGCGAGCCGGCCCAGGAGGGCGAGCTGTTCGCTGGCACCGGCCGAGAGCGAGTCGAAGGGCACGGTGTCGCCGCCGAGGGTGCGGGAGACGATCTGCAGGTTCTCGTCGATCTGCACGCCGAACTCCGGCCCGAACACGAGCCGGCCGAGCCGGTCGATCGCGTCCCGGAACGGTGCCACGTACTTGCGGTGGGCCTCGTCGCGGTGGCGATGGATCGTCTCGCGGAGGAGCCGGATCGCCCGGGCGGACCGGTCCAGTCGCTCGTGGGCGGCGCGTGCCGCCCCGAGCTCGGCCTCGGCGGCCGCGAGCCTGTCGTAGATCCCGGCCTGGGCGCTCTCCTCGAGCAGGGCACGCACTCCGACGAGTCGCTCCCGCGTGCCCGCCAGCCGCTCACGCGCCGAGACCAGTGCCGCGTCGGCGTTCGTCAGCTCGAGTTCGACGCGGTCGGCGTCGGCGCCGACGAGCTCCGCCCGGGCGGCCGCAGCCGCTCGGACGGCCCGGTCCAGCGCCGCGGCCGCGGACTCCACCCCGAGGGCCACGGCCTCGTCCGTCAGCGTGGACCGGGCGCGGTCGAGCCGCTCCTGCTCCACGCGGTGCTCCTCGCCCTGCTGCTCCACGGCGACCTGCGCGCGCATGAGGGCGGTCTCGGCCTCCCGGCTCGCGGCCTGGGCCGCCTCGAGCGCCCGCTGCGCCTCGGTGTTCGCGCGCTCGGCGCGGGCGGCCGCCTCCTCGGCCTCGGCCGCCGCGGTGCGTAGTTCGTCGACGGAGGCGTCCGGATCCTCGGACAGCACCCCGACTCGCGCCTCGAGAGTCGCCGCCCGTTCGGCGAGCTCGGGGATGCTCTGCCCGTCGAGCAGTGCCGTCAGGGTGCTCACCGCCCGGTCCCGGGCGGTGAGCGCCTCGGTCTGCTCCTCGGCCACTCGGCGCGCCTGCGCCAGGGAGGCGACGCCGGCGCCGGCGAGCGCCTCACGCAGTGACTCCTCGGCCCGGGTGAGGTCCCCTTCGAGATCGGCCGGCCCCGCTCCGGGGTGGATCTCCACCCGCAGCACGCCGGCGGCCTCGACCGTCACGGCGTCGGTGGCATGCCGGGTCTCGGGGGCATCGATCGCGGCGCCGTTCACGAGCACGGACACCTCACCGAGAGGCTGCACGAGCACCCGGGCCGCCGCGGCCTCCCGGGCCCGCCGAGCCAGGGTCACCCGGGTGGCCAGATCGGTCAATCCCGCAAGGGTCGAGGCGTCGACCCGCGGCCCACCCTCGAGCGTGGCCACCGCGGTGAGTCGATGCCCGTCCGCCTCGCGGGCCCGGTCGAGCCGCCGCCGGAGCTCGATCAGCGCCGTGGAGTCCTGCGCTCGTTCGAGTGCCTTGGTCGCCCGGGCCGCGCGACCGCGGCCCTCCTCGAGGTTCGTGCCCGCCACCCGGGCGCGCTCCCGGGCCTCGCCGAGTCGCTCACCTGCCGGCCGGGCCGTCTCGGCCAGGTCGGTCGCCTCCAGCCGGATCGCGGCCAGGTGGTCGGTGCGACGGGCCAGCGCAGAGATCAGCTCCTCGCGCGCCTCCCGGGCAGCGGCCGCCTCGGTGCGCGCAAGCTCGGCCCCGGCCAGGTCCCGGTCGCGTTCCTCCGCGCGTTCCCGCAGCTGCTCGAGCGCCCGATCCCGGGCCCGCCACGTCTCCAGCCGGGCGCCGGCCCGGCCGATCCGTTCCTGGTCGTCGATGAGCAGGGCCGATTCACGCTCGTGATCGCTCGTGCGTCGGTCCATGACGCGACTCTGCTCGCGCAGGTCGGCCGCCGCCGACTCGAGGCCCGGCAGCCTCGCGCCGATCTCCCGGTACTCGCCGGTGGGCCTGCCCGTCGAGGTGAAGAACCGCCTGTACTCCGCCTCGATCCGCTCGAGCAGCCCGTCGTGTCCCGCGCCGTCCAGCCCGGGCTCGCCTGCCTCGTGCCCGGCGCCCGCCGCCGTGCGATCGAGCGCGGCGTGGAGGGCGCCGATCTCGGCCAGCTGCGGGCGCTCGAGGGACATCCCCTGGGCCACGTCGAGCGCCGAGAGCAGGTCCAGATCCACGGTCTCGGCCAGGATCTGCCCGAACCGGTCGTGGGCCTGATCCCCGCTCAACTGCTCGTGCCGGGGTGCGCTCACCTCGAGCTCGGTGAAGGCATCCCGGATCCACCGCTTCGCGTACCTCATCCGGTACCCGCCGCTGCTCAGGTGCACCTCCACCTCGGGGCCGACGTCCCGGCCCACCGGCTGCACCGACTTGACGGCCTGACTCTTCGAGGAGTGCTTGACCTCCCGCAGCAGCCGGATCGCCTCCCGCACCGAGGACTTGCCCACCTCGTTCGGTCCGGAGACGATCGTGACCCCGGGGGAGAGGTCGACGACGGACTCCGACACGCCGCGGAAGTTGCGCAGCCGCACCCGCTCGAGCCTCATCGGAGCGCCTGCGTGTACTGGTAGAGGCGGGCCAGGGCGTCCTGGGCGACGGCGGCCTCCTCGTGGTCACCGCGGGCGGAGGCGACCAACTCGCCCACCGCGGCCTCGGCGAAGCCCGTGAGCCCCAGCCCGGTGAACTCGGCCTGCTCGGGCACGACCGCCAGGTCGTAGTGCCGCCACCAGTGATCGAGCCGGGCGAACAGGTCCCGGGCCTCGTCGAGCACCTGATCCAGCCGGGCCTTCGCCCGGGTCGAGAGCGATCCGCTCGCCTTGATCCAGGCGGCCGTGCGCTCCTTGTCGGGCAGCGCGGCCAGCGTCGCGGCGAGCTCCTCCACATCGGCCTCGTCGAGGAGGTCGGCCACGATCGTGGCGAAGGCCCACCGGCCCGTGCGCACCCGGGTCACGGCGACCGACCGATCCGATTCGTCCACCTCGACCACGAGCACGTGGCCCGGGTCGACCTCCCGGCGGGCCGTGACCTCCGGGGTGCCCGGATACCAGATTCCGGTGGCGACCTCGGTCGCGGAGTGCCGGTCGCCGAGGATCGCCGCGTGCACGCGCCCCTCCGCGATCGCGGCCTCGAGCCCGGGCACGTCGATCACGGCCGCCGACTCCTGATCCGGCTCGAGGGTGCTCACCGCGCCGTGCCCCACGAGCACCCGGGTCGTGCCCGCGGGCGCGGGCCCGAGCGGCCCGTAGGCGCCGGCCACCAGATCCGTCAGTGGCCGCTTGGAGAACCACGGCGCGCCCACGACCTCGACGCCCGGGACCACCTCGACCGGCTCCGAATCCCGCAGCACGCGCACGTGCGGCGGCACCCGGCTCGCGAACGCCGCCGAGTCGTACAGGCTCGCGGCATCGAGCGGATCGTGGTTGCCCGGCACGAGCACGACCGGCACCGTGAACTCCGCCAGCGCCTCGCACGCCCGCGCCACGATCGCCCGGTCGAGCTGATTCGACTCGAACACGTCCCCGCCGACCACGACGAACGCGGCCTCGTGCTCCCGGGCGATCGCCGCGATCGCACGCACGGCGTCGAGGCGAGCCTGATGAAAACGCGGGCGGGCGTCGTCCTCGAGGAAGTTCGCGGCCATGCCCAGCTGCCAGTCCGCGGTCGCTACGAAACGCATCGAATCCTCCCATCGAGAGTCGTTCCGCCATCGTGACAGAACCCGCCGACATCGCCGCGACCATCCGCGATCGGGTGGTCGAACCGTGACCTGGACCACGCTGCCGGGGCCTCCCGGCACCTGCGTTCTTGACCAGTCCTTGAGACCGTTACGCTCGAGTCATGACGATCGACTCATCCGATACCCCGGCTCACGGCATCGCATCCGGATCACGATCCGGCGCGGTCGAGGAGATGCCCGATGAACTGCGTCACGACGTTCGGCTGCTGGGCGACCTGCTCGGCCGGGTGCTCACCGAGGCCGGCGGCGCCGATCTCCTCGCCGACGTCGAGCGCCTGCGGGAGCTGACCATCCGGGCCTACGCCGCGCCGGGATCCGAGGCGTTCGAGCAGGCCGAAGCGCTCGTCGAGGCGTTCACGCTCGACCGGGCCGAGGAGGTCGCCCGCGCGTTCCTGTGCTACTTCCACCTCGTCAACCTCGCCGAGGAGGCCCACCGCGTGCGCGTGCTGCGCAGCCGTGAGGACGCCGTCGCGGCCAGTCCCGAGGACTCCCTCGCCGGCACGATCGCGTACCTGCGCGAGACCTACGGTGAGGAGGCCGCCCGCGCGCGGATCGCCGAGCTCGAGTTCCGGCCCGTGCTCACGGCCCACCCGACCGAGGCCCGCCGCCGCGCGATCAACGCCTCGATCCGGCGCATCACCGACCTGCTCGCCGGCCGCGGCGACACCCGCCTGGGCGCCTCCGCGCTCGCGGCGAACGAGCGCTCGCTGCTGACCGAGATCGACACCCTGTGGCGCACCTCGCCGCTGCGGCTCGACAAGCCGACCCCGCTCGACGAGGTGCGCACGGCGATGGGCGTCTTCGAGGCGACCCTGTTCCGCACGCTCCCGCAGGTGTATCGGCGCTTCGACGACCTGCTCGGCGGCACCGACCCGCACGCGCCGCTCGCCCCCGCGTTCGTGCGGCTCGGCTCCTGGATCGGCGCGGACCGCGACGGCAATCCGAACGTCACGGCCCCGATCACCCGGGCCGCGGCGGGCATCGCGAGCGAGCACATCCTGTCCGCGCTCACGGCCGCGACCCGCGAGGTCGCCGTCCTGCTCACCCTCGACGCGACGACCACTGCGCCTTCGCCGGAGCTGACGAAGCTGTGGAACACCCAGCGCTCCCTCGCGGTCGAGGTGGCCGACGAGATCGCCGCGGGCGCCCCCGAGGAGCCCCATCGCCAGGTCATGGGGATGGTGGCCGAGCGGCTCGCGGCCACCCGCGCCCGCGACGCCGACCTCGCCTACCCCTCCCCGGAGGCGCTGCTCGCGGACCTGCGCACGGTGCAGGATTCGCTCGTGACCGCCGGCGAGGTCCGCCGCGGCTACGGCGAGCTGCAGGATCTCATCTGGCAGGTGGAGACCTTCGGCTTCCACCTCGCCGAGTTCGAGGTGCGTCAGCATTCCGAGGTGCACCGGCGCACGCTCGCCGACCTCGCGGCGGTGGCCGAGAACGGCGGCGAGCTCTCGGACATGTCCAAGGAGGTGCTCGACACCTTCCGCGCGATCGGCTCGGTCCAGCGCCGCCACGGCGAGCGGGCCGCGCACCGCTACATCATCTCGTTCGCCACGTGTGCGGACGACGTCGGATGCGTCTTCGCGCTCGCGGAGGCCGCGTTCGGCTCGCCCGAGGACGTGCCCGCACTCGATGTCATCCCCCTCTTCGAGACCTTCGACGACCTGCACGCGGCCCCGGGCGTGCTCGACGACATGCTCGCCCTCGAGCCCTACCGTGCCCGGCTCGAGGCGACGGGCCGGCGGGTCGAGGTGATGCTCGGCTACTCCGACTCCTCCAAGGACGTGGGGCCGGTCTCGGCGACCCTCGCCCTGTACGAGGCGCAGGAGAAGATCGCCGCCTGGGCGCGGCGCAACGACATCGAGCTCACCCTGTTCCACGGCCGCGGCGGGGCGCTGGGGCGTGGGGGCGGCCCCGCGAACCGGGCCGTGCTCGCGCAGCCACCGGGCTCGGTCGACGGCCGGTTCAAGCTGACGGAGCAGGGGGAGGTCATCTCCGCCCGCTACGGCGACCCGGTCATCGCCACCCGGCACATCGAGCAGGTCGCCGCGGCCACCCTCATGCAGGGCACCGAGGCGATCTCCCAGCGCAACGACGACGCCGCCCACACCTTCGCGGGCCTGGCCGGTCGCCTCGACGAGATCTCCCGGGCGCGGTTCTACGATCTCGTGCACTCCGAGGGCTTCGCGCCGTGGTTCGCCACCGTGACCCCGCAGGAGGAGGTGGGGTGGCTGCCGATCGGCTCCCGCCCGGCCCGTCGCGGGCTGAGCGTGGAATCCCTCGAGGACCTGCGGGCGATCCCGTGGGTGTTCGCCTGGACCCAGGCGCGCATCAACCTGACGGGCTGGTTCGGGCTGGGCGCCGCGCTCGCGGGCGTCGGCGACCTGGCGGAGCTCCAGCGGGCCTATGCCGAGTGGCCGCTGTTCGCCACGATGATCGACAACGTCGAGATGTCGCTGGCCAAGACCGACACCCGGATCGCCAAGCGCTATCTCGCCCTCGGTGACCGGGAGGACCTGGCCACGATGGTGCTCGAGGAGATGGCCCTCACCCGGGACTGGATCGTGCAGATCACCGGCCAGGAGCGGCTGCTGGCCGGGCACCGGGTGCTCGGCCGGGCGGTGCAGCTGCGCAGCCCCTACGTCGACGCCCTGAGCCTCATCCAGCTGCGCGCACTGCGCGGGCTGCGCTCGACCGACGGCTCCGACGAGAGCGCCGATAAGCAGAACCGCCGACTCATGCTCATCTCCGTCAACGGCGTGGCCGCCGGGGTGCAGAACACCGGGTAGTGCGCATCGCCCCTGCCAGCGGGGAGGATCGACCACCCGGTGCGTGGACGATCCTCCCCGCTCGGCTGTGCGGCCCGGTGTGGGGGCGGTCGGCCACTCGTGAGGTGGTCGATCCTCCCCGCTGGGCTGTATAGGAGCGGATGCGCCGGCAGCGTCGATCACGTCGGATAGGAGGAGCCCATGCGGCGGATTCCCGCGCGGACACGCTTCCGCCTCATGATTCTCATCCAGGAGTGGATGCAGGGTCATTCCCGCGACGCCGAGGTCGGGGACGCGCGGCGGCTCGCACTCGTGGCGCTCTCGAGCACCGCGTACCGGGATCGAGAACGCGCACGGGTCGCGGCGGTCGATGAGGCGAACCGGCGTCGCGATCCCTCGATCGAACCGATCCGACCCGTGCCGCGCGGAGCATTGACGCTGACGTTCGTGGGATTCCTGCTCGGGGCCGCCGGAATCGTGCCGCTTCTCAACCAGGGCACGATCACGCGCCGAAGCGCCCCGTTGTTCTCGGCCGAGGAGTGGATGATTCCGGCCGGCATGTTGGCGCTGATCTCGATCGCGCTGCTGGCATGGCTCGAGCCGTTGCGTGCCCGCGGAAGGATCTATCACGGCGGCTGGGAGGCGGCCGGCTACCTCGTGCCCGGATCCATCCTGGTCGGGTTCCCGATCTATCAGGCCGTCTTCGCATTGGACGATATTCGCGATCCGGAGGGGTGGACGCGGGTGATCGCCGGCTCGCTCATGATGTGCGGCGCGGGCGTCTGGGCGATCCTGCTGTGGCGGCGGGGCCGGGCCTCCGACGCCGCCGGCCTGCTCTTGGAGCATCACGACCCGTTGGCGGGACTCACGCGCCGGACCGATGCCGAGGAGATCTATGTCGCACTCGACGCCTGGTGGGAGCGGGAGGCGCAGCGCCAACTCGACGCGAGGCCCGAGTCGTTGGAGGCGGCTGCGGCCTTGGCCCTCGAGTGGCTGGCGAACAACGGGGTGCGGGTGCGGCTGAAGAAGGGCACCGCGCTGACGCGGGGCGTCCCGGCCGCCCGGTGGCGGGAACCGCGCGGATAGTGCGTGCCGCTCCGCCGGGTGGCGGGGGAGACGGCCCGGCACGGCCGGCCCGAGTCGGGGTGGAGAGCGGAACCCAGTAGGCTCGAATCCATGAGTTCGATGACCCGCGCCGATGGGCGCCGCCCCGATGAACTGCGATCCGTGACGTTCCAGCGGGGGTGGTCCGACCACGCCGAGGGCTCGGTGCTCGTGCAATTCGGCGGCACCCGGGTGCTGTGCACCGCCTCGTTCACGGCCGAGGTGCCGCGCTGGCGCAAGGGGTCCGGTCTCGGCTGGGTCACCGCCGAGTACGCCATGCTGCCCCGGGCCACGACCACCCGCTCGTCCCGGGAATCGGTCAAGGGCAAGATCGGCGGCCGCACCCACGAGATCTCCCGGCTCATCGGCCGCTCCCTGCGCGCGATCATCGACCTGGCCGCCCTCGGGGAGAACACGATCGTGCTCGACTGCGACGTGCTCCAGGCCGACGGCGGCACCCGCACCGCCGCGATCACCGGTGCCTACGTGGCGCTGGCCGACGCCGTGGCCCACGGCCAGCGGACCGGCGACATCGCCGCCTCCGCGACCGTGCTCACCGACTCCGTGGCCGCCGTGTCGGTCGGGATCATCGACGGCACCCCCATGCTCGACCTGCCCTACGTCGAGGACGTCCGCGCCGACACCGACATGAACGTCGTGGTCACGGGCTCGGGCTCCTTCGTCGAGGTGCAGGGCACCGCCGAGGGCGTGCCCTTCCACCGCGCCGAACTCGACTCCCTCCTCGACCTCGCCCTCGCCGGCACGGCGAGCCTGACCGAGCTGCAGCACCGGGCCCTCGCCGCCGACCTGCCCGGCCGCACCGCCCCCGCCCCGATCGCCGCCGCGCCGACCGGGACCGGCGCATGAGCGCTGCCCGGCTCGTGCTCGCAACCCACAATCCGGGCAAGCTGACCGAGCTGCGGGCGATCCTCGCGGGCGTGCTCGCGGCCGACGAGATCACCTCCGCGGCGGAGCTCGGAACGCCCGACGTCAAGGAGACCGGGGTGACGTTCGCCGAGAACGCCCTGATCAAGGCCCGCGCCCTCGCCCGCGCCACCGGGCTCGTGGCCGTGGCGGACGACTCCGGCCTCGCCGTCGACGTGCTTGGCGGCGCACCCGGCATCTTCTCCGCCCGCTGGGCCGGCCGCCACGGCGACGACCGCGCGAACCTCGAACTGCTGCTCGCCCAACTCGCCGACATCGCCCCCGGCCACCGCCAGGCGGCGTTCGTCTGCGCCGCCGCCCTCGTGACCCCGGACGGCCACGAACACGTCGAGCACGGCTACCTCGCGGGCACGCTCACCACCGAGCCCCGGGGCGACGGCGGCTTCGGCTACGACCCGATCCTCATGCCGACCGGCCGCGACGTGACCACCGCCGAGATCCCCGCCGAGGAGAAGAACGCCATCTCCCACCGCGGCCAGGCCTTCCGCGCACTCACGCCGCACATCGGCCGCGCCCTGGGGCATGACCATCGTCCCAGCGGGTCCGCGGGCGGGCCTGCCAGAGTATGACCTCATGACGACACGACCCCACCCCGGCGCGCCCGGGCGGCGCTCCCCGCTCGCCGCCGCACTCGCCACCGTTCTCACCGTCGCCGTGCTCACGGTGCTGTCCGCGTGTACCCCGACCGATGACCGGCCGGAACCTGCGCGGGGAGGCGAGCAGGCGTCGTCCACAGGCTCGGCGACAGCCGAGGGGATCCTCGCCGAATACGACCTCGCCGGCCTCGACGGACGCGAGCTCGTGGACCGGCTCGAGGCGACCCCGATCACCGAACGCCCCACCGGGCTCATCGCCTCGGTGCGATCCGACGCCGTGCTCGTCACCGGGGCCGACGGCCGCGAGGCCGCCGTGCCGCTGCCCGCCGACGAGTTCTACGTGTCGATCGCGCCGTTCGTGGACCAGACCCACGAGTGCTACTTCCACAGCCTGACCACCTGCCTCGGGGAACTCTCCGGGGAGGAGTTCGACGTGCAGGTGCTCGCGGACGACGGCAGCGTCGTGCTCGCCGAGACCGCGAGCACGAACGACAACGGCTTCCTCGGGCTGTGGCTCCCGCGCGACCTCGCCGGAACCCTGACCGTGACGCAGGGGGAGCGCACCGCCACGGTTCCGCTCGCCACCGGCGCCGACGACCCGACCTGCCTCACCACCGTCCACCTCACCTGAGCGATCGGGCGTACCGACCCCGGCGCACGGCGAGGATCAACCCGATCAGGGTGACCGATCCGGCGCACACGGCCCACGGCAGCGCCCCGGACGATCCCGTGCGGGGCAGCGCCGCCGCGGAGTCGTCCGTGCGGCCGGGGTCCGTGGGCTCGCCTGTCCCGGGGTCGGTGGGTTCGGTGGTGCCGGGGTCGGTGGGCTCGCCGGTGCCGGGGTCGGTGGGTTCGGTGGTGCCGGGGTCGGTGGGCTCGCCTGTTCCGGGGTCGGTGGGTTCGGTGGTGCCGGGGTCGGTCGGCTCGCCTGTTCCGGGGTCGGTCGGCTCGTCGGTGCCTGGGTCGGTCGGCTCGTCGGTGCCCGGGTCGGTGGGTTCCCCTGGCTCCTGGTCCGCGGGCCAGGAGACGTCGTCGATCTGGAAGACGGAGGTCCACGGCGCGGACGAGGCCGGCGCGCGCAGGCCGATCTCGATCCGGGTCACGGCGCCCAGGCCCTGCCAATCGGGCAGGGCGAACCGCAGCTCGTTCCGGTCGTCGGCAGCGTCGGCGGCGACGGGGACGACGTGCAGGCGGCTGTCGCCGTCGGCCGACCAGAGCTTGATCGAGGCCTCGTAGCCCACGTCGTCGCCGAGCCCTTCGCGCATCGTCATGTGCGCGATGAATTCACTCGAGCGGGACAGGTCCAAGGGGACCGGTGGGGTCACGGTGAGCGCGCGCTTCTGATGAGCGGGAAGGGGCCGCGACCGCGCCTGAAGGGCGTGCGCACCCGTGTCGCCGTCGGCGCGGGCCCACAGCAGCGCCCCGACGCCCTGCCCGGCGCGCCACCCCTGGTAGCCGTTCTCGAAGTCGTAGACCGAGTAGTCGACGGGCGCCGGGCTCTCCCCGCCGCCCGTTGCGGCCAGCAGCGACAGGGGAATCGAGTTCGCGAGCGCCTGCTGTCCGGCGACGTTCACGTGGACGCCGTCACCCGTGTCGTATCTCGGCAGGATCGAGTTCGGGCGCACCGGGTCCTTGAGGACGGCGTCGAAGTCGATCACGCCGTCACAGGTGCCGCTGCAGTTCCCGCCGGCGCGCACGAATTCGTTCACCTCGCCGCGCCAGGCGTTCTGGTCGGCGGAATAGGACGGACGGGGCGTGATCGGGGTGACATAGACGGCGATGCCCGCGTCGTGGAGGCGGTCGAAGATGTCGACATAGCTCTCGACGATCTCGCGGTCGGTGCACGCGCCGTAGGCCAGGTCGTTCGTTCCGTAGTAGAAAAGGACCGCGGTGACCCCGTGGAGCGCGAGCACGTCACGGTCGAGCCGGGTGACGCCGTCGTTCCCGCCCCCGGCGCAGTCCGGAGAGCTCGTGGTGCCGCCGATCCCCGCGTTCGCGACCGCCAGCTGCGCGTCGGCGGGCAATTCGCTGTTGATGCGCCGGCCGAGTTCGTCGGTCCAGCGGCGATCCGTGCCGAGCGCGGTGCAGCCCGGGCCGCAGTTCTGGCTCCCCTCGCCGTCGACGACCGAGCTGCCGTAGGCCACGGTCGTGCCGAGCAGATCGGGATTGTGCACGTCGACTGCGCTGACGAGGTAGGTCCACGACATCACCTCGGTGAACGGATCGCCCGTCGTGTCCGCCACCTGATTCCCCGATCCGCGGGGCGAGACGTAGTTCTTCCGGTAGGGGGCGTCGTGCAGGCTCGGCACGGTGGGCTCCTGCAGATACATGCTCACCGCGACGTCGTCCTGGGCGTCGGTCTGCAGCTCGACGGGATCGCTCCACGCCTCGCCGCCGGCCGGGATGGTCACCGCGGGGGAGCCGTCGAAGCTGAGCGGACGGCTCGTGCCCTCGACCGTCCCGGCCTCGCCCGTGGACAGGGCCACGCCCGCCGCGTCGATCGTGATCGGGCCGGCGCCGAACTCGTTCTGGAGGCGTACCCGGAGGGAGTCTCCTCCCTGGCTCAGGTGCGTGATCATGCGGAACGTCTGTTCGGTGAACGTGTTGTCCGACCGGCGCTGCTGGGATTGGGCCCAGGACGTGAACCAGCCGTCGTCGGGCGGTGCCGAGGTGGCCGGTGCGGCGGGAGCCAGCACGATGCCGGCGAGCAGCAGCGCGGCGCCCGCCATGCGAAGGGGTCTAGCGAGAAGGGGCGACATTGCATTCCAATCGTCTTCGATCGTGTCGCCCGCCACGATGACACCGTCTTGACAACGATGTCAAGGCCTCGCGGCGATGTCCCCGTGATCCGGCCGAGCCGACCAGAGCCCGCCGCGACCAGAGCCCGCCGCGACCAGGGCCCGCCCGGTGCGCCGCGGCTAGGCTGGTCGGATGAGCTGGTGGATGTCGACCTCGGGCCTGCAGCTCGGCCTGCTCGGCCTGTCGTTCGTGCTGTGCGGTTTCATCGGCCTCGAGCGGCAGTTCCGGCAGAAGGCCGCCGGATTCCGCACGCACGTGCTCGTGGGCACGGGTGCGTGCACGTTCACGCTCGTGTCCGCCTTCGGATTCGCCCCGGTGCTCGGGGAGGAGGTGGTGCTCGACCCCTCCCGGATCGCGGCCCAGATCGTCTCGGGGATCGGCTTCCTCGGCGCCGGGGTCATCTTCACCCGGCGCGACGTCGTGCGCGGGCTCACCACGGCGGCGACCATCTGGGTGGCCGCGGCGGTGGGGATGGCGGCCGGGGCGGGCATGGTCTCGCTCGCGATCGGCCTGACGGTGGCGCACCTGTTCGCGCTCATCGTGGTGGCCCCGCTCGTGGCGCACGTGCCCACGCGCGACTCGAACCGGGTGCTGCGCATCACCTACGTCGACGGCGAGGGCGTGCTGCGCCGGCTCCTGACCGAGGCCACGACCGTGGGCTTCAGCGCCTTCATCCTCGGCACCCGCCGCAAGGACGACTCCGACCTCGTGGAGCTCGACGTCCGCTTCAAGGGGCGCGCGCCGCTGCGCAACCTCATCCCGAACCTCGACGACATCGAGGGGGTCCGCTCGGTGCAGGTGCGCCGCGACGACAACGACGACGAGGAGGACGCCGGCGCCTGAGGCGCAGGCGTCAGCGCAGCTCGCGCCGCAGCCGCAGCCGGGCGGCCAGCAGTGCCACGAGCCGCCAGCCGAGAAGCGATACGGCGAGCACCCCGGCCGCGACGTAGGGGAAGCCGCCCGCCAGGCCCCCGCCGGTGAGGTACCTGAGCGCGAGTCCGCCGGCGACCGTGGTCGCCCACACGATCACGCCCGCCGGCCACAGCGCCACCGGCCGGCGCCACGCCCGCGCCAGTGCCCAGCCGAAGACGAGCGCCACCCAGAACGGCCACGCCGTGCCGGCGGCGCCGGCGAGCCCGCCGTCCTCGGAATGGGTGCCCCGCCCGGCCAGCACGAAGGCGAGCACGAGCAGCGCGTCGAAGAGGAACGCGAGCGGCGCGCCCCAGCCGGCGAGCCCGGCGCGGACCTCGGCGGGAGAGCCGGTCCGGTCCGCGGCGCTCATACGAGCCGCCCGGTCGTGGCCAGCGCGGTGCGGATGAGCGCCGCGTGCCCGTCGACCATCTCGCCGAGCACGGTTGGGTCGATGATCTCCTCCGGGGCGTTCCAGGCGATCTCGAGCGCGTCCTGGGAGGGCACGCAGTCGCCGTCCACGGGCACGATGTAGGCGAGCGAGACCGCGTGCTGGCGCGGGTCGTGATACGGCGTGATGCCCGGGGTGGGGAAGTACTCGGCGATGGTGAACGGCACGATCGAGACCGGCAGCCGCGGCAGCGCCATCGGCCCGAGGTCCTTGTCGAGGTGCCGGGCGATCGCGTCGCGCAGCCGCTCGTGGTACATCACCCGGCCCGAGCACAGGGCCCGCCGGATCCCGCCCTCGCGCGGCGTGCGCAGCAGGGTGGCGATCTCGGTGATCTGCCCGTCGGCGTCGACCCGCACGGGCAGGATGTCGAGGTAGAGGAAGGGCAGCCGGTGCCGCAGCACCGTCAGCTCCTCCTCGGAGAACCAGCTGCCGATGTCGTCGGATCCGATGTCGCTCACCCCTCAATTTCTAGCGTGCGCGCCCGCCGAACGCCACTCGCCCGCTGCCCGCCCCTCGCTCAGGTGCCCGTGTGGACGGCGCGGCTCGCCCTCCGCGCGGGCGTGCCCCTCGTCGTGGGGCGCCGACGCGGGCAGAATCGAGAGAGCGGACAGACCGCCGTTGGCGGCTCACCCCTCGCGCCCGGGCACCTCGTCGGGGAGAATGTTCGGAGCAGGCCGGCCTGTGACCGCCAGGGCAGGCGGCGGGCCAGGAGGCGGACGTGTGGCAGGACGTGAGCGAGGAGGCGAGGATGCGGCGGCTGCAGCGGGTGGCCCGCGGGGCACGGGGGATGGCCGCCGTGCCGATCGTGATGCTCCTGCTCGTCGCCGGGTGTTCCGGCCCGGGGCAGGAGCGGCAGCCGGAGCGGTCGGCCCAGGTGAGCGCGCCGACGCCCCGCATGTCGGAGGCGCCGACCACGATGCCGACGGCCGCGCCGCCGCCCACGCCCGCCGAACCGGTCGACATCGCCACCGGCCTCGAGGCGCCGTGGTCGATCGTGTTCGTGGGCACGTCCGCCCTCATCAGCGAACGCGACAGCGGCCGGATCCTCGAGCTCACCGCCGCCGGCGACGTCCGGGAGGTGGCGACCGTGGCGGGCATCGTGCACGGGGGCGAGGGCGGCCTCCTGGGCATGGCCACCGACGACGACCGCCTCTACGTCTATTCCACGGGTGAGGGCGGGAACCGGGTGCAGCGGTTCGCGCTCTCCGGGCACCCGGGCGACATCGCCCTCGGGGACCCGGAGACGATCCTGGCGGGCATCCCGGCCGCGCGCGTGCACAACGGCGGGCGGATCGCGTTCGGCCCGGACGGCATGCTGTATGTGACCACGGGGGATGCCACCGAGCGGGAGAACGCCCAGGACCTCGATTCCCTGAGCGGCAAGATCCTGCGGATGACCCCGGCGGGGGAGGTGCCCGCGGACAACCCGTTCCCGGGATCGCTCGTGTACAGCTACGGTCACCGCAACGTCGAGGGCCTCGCCTGGTCGGGCGACGGCACCCTCTTCGCCACGGAGTTCGGCGAGAACACGTGGGACGAGCTCAACATCATCACCGCGGGCGGCAACTACGGCTGGCCCGACGTCGAGGGCATGGGCGGCGGGGACGGGATGACCGATCCGGTGCAGGTGTGGGCGACCGAGGAGGCGAGCCCGAGCGGCATCGCCCGCTCCGGGGACAGCCTCGTGATCGCGAACCTGCGCGGCGAGCGGCTGCGGGTCGTGCCGATCGCCGACCCGGCGACCTCGACCGAGCTGTTCGCGGGTGAGTACGGGCGCATCCGCACGGTCGTGCCCGCCCCGGACGGCGGCCTCTGGTTCCTCACGAACAACACCGACGGCCGCGGCGACCCGCGCCCCGGGGACGACCGGATCGTCGCGTTCGCGCTCGGGTGAGCCCAGTAGCGCGTTCTCGCCCGATGGCCAGGGACGCCTGACGCCGACAGGGTGGGGGTTGACGGGTGCGCGGGTGGGCGTGATAGCTTCGACCAAACCTGACATCGATGTCAGGATCGGAAGATCCGTTGGAGCCGAAGGAGCCCCCTGCATGTCACTACCGAGGTCACGAACGACCCGAGCGGGCGGTCCCCGCCGAAGGGCCGGAGCCGCCGCCGCGGTCGCGTCCACCGGCGCGCTGGTCGGCACCCTGCTCATCGGTGCCACCGTTCCCGCCGCAGCCGCCGAGAGCGAATTCGCCTCGTCCTTCGAGGCCGGGGACTCCCAGCCGGCCCTGAGCGCGTCATACGATGCCCCGGTGAACTTCACCGGCGCCTCCTACCGGGCCGGCAGCCTCCTCGGGCTCGTCGCCGGCGTCACCGCGAGCGACGAGAACCCGCCGAGCGAGACCGCCGTCAAGGCCGCCGACGGCAACCCGAAAACGAAGTGGCTCGCCCACGCGACGAGCGCCTGGCTCACCTACGAGCTCTCCGAGGCCGCCTCGATCACCGGCTACGCGCTCACCTCTGCCAACGACGCCCCCGACCGGGACCCGCGCGACTTCACCGTCGAGGGGTCCACCGACGGCGAGGACTGGGTCGAGCTCGACGCCCGCACCGGCGAGGTCTGGCAGGACGACGACGGCGAGAACCGATTCGTGACCAAGGACTACGAGCTCGACGAGCGCAGCGCGGAGTACACCTACGTCCGCCTGAACATCGCCGCGAACCAGGGCACCAGCCTCATCCAGCTCGCCGATTTCGAGCTCCTCGACTCCGACCTGGGCACGCCCATCACGCCGATGCTCACCGAGGTCGCCGGCGGCCCCAGCTCGTCCTCCACGGCCAAGACCGGCGTCGGGTTCACCGGCACCCGCTCGCTGCACTACGGCGGCCAGGTCACGGGCGACGGGGGCGCGAGCGCCGTCAACACGCTGTTCGAGACCGACGTGGAACTGACCGCGGACTCCCAGCTCACCTACAAGATCTTCCCCGAGCTCGACCGCGGGCTCACCTACGCCTCGACCCACGCCGCGGTCGACCTCGTGTTCGACGACGGCACCCGCCTGTCCGAGACCGGCGCCACCGACGCGTACGGCTTCGGCGCGAACGCCCGCGCGCAGGGCACCGGCGACATCCTCTGGCCCGACCAGTGGAACTCGGTCACCGTGGACCTGTCCGCCTTCGCCGGGCGCACGGTCACCGACGTGCTCCTCGCCTACGACCAGCCGGACGCCCCGGCCGGCACGACGGTGGGCGGCTACCTCGACGACGTGACGCTCGATCACGCGGTCGAGCGCGACACCTCCGACGGGCTCGTCAGCTACGTGGACACCCGCCGCGGCACGAACTCCTCCGGCGGCTTCTCCCGCGGCAACAATATCCCGGCGACCGCCTGGCCGAACGGGTTCAACTTCATCACCCCGTTCACCAACGCGAGCACCACCGGGACACTGTACGAGTACCAGGCCCGGAACAACTCCGACAACCGGCCCACCCTCGAGGGCATCGGCTTCTCGCACGAGCCGAGCATCTGGATGGGCGACCGGAACCAGTTCATCGTGCTCCCCGCCGACGGCAGCGATCCGACCTCGAAGCTGAGCGAGCGCAAGCTCGCCTTCGGCCACGAGAACGAGACCGCCCGGCCCGACATCTACGAGGTCGAATTCGACAACGGGCTCGCCACGGCGGTCACCCCGACCGACCACGGCGCGGTCTTCGCCTTCACCTTCACCGGGGACACCGGCAGCGTGCTCGTCGATCAGGGCATCAGTGACAAGGACGGAAAGTCCGGCCTCACTGTCTCCGCCGACGGCCACGTGAGCGGCTGGGTCGAGGACGGCTCCGGCTACCCGGGCAAGACCCGGATGTTCGTCGCCGGCCAGTTCGACGCCGCGCCCACGGCGGCGGGCGCCGCACCGCGCGGGGACCGGGACAGCGCCCGGTACGCCGCCTTCGACACGAGCGAGGACTCGACGGTCGAGCTGCGCGTGGCAAGCTCCTTCATCTCCCAGGCCCAGGCCGAGAAGAACCTCGGTCTCGAGGTGACCGGCCGCAGCTTCGACGAGCTCCACGCGGCCGCGACCGACGCCTGGAACGAGCGGCTCTCGGTCATCACCGACGTCGAGGGCGCGACCGACGAGCAACTGGTCAACCTCTACTCGGGGCTGTACCGCCTCAACCTCTACCCGAACTCCCAGTTCGAGAACACGGGCACGGCCGAGGCGCCGGTGTACCAGTACGCGAGCCCGGTCTCGCCGACCGTGGGCGATGCGACCGACACCGAGACGAACGCGCCGATCGTCGACGGGAAGATCTACGTCAACAACGGCTTCTGGGACACCTACCGCACGGCCTGGCCGGCGTACGCGCTGCTCTACCCGGACGGGATCACCCAGGAACTGGTCGACGGCTTCGTGCAGCAGTACCGCGACGGCGGCTGGGTCGCCCGGTGGTCCTCGCCCGGCTACGCCGACCTCATGACCGGCACGAGCTCCGACGTCGCCTTCGCCGAGGCCTACCTCGCCGGCGCGATCGACACCGACCTCGCGCTCGACGCCTATGACGCCGCCGTGAAGAACGCGACGGTGCTGCCCGACTCGAACGCGGTGGGCCGCAAGGGCCTCGACCGGTCGATCTTCCTCGGCTACACCGACGCGAGCACCCACCAGAGCGCCTCGTGGGGCCTCGAGGGCTTCATCAACGACTACGGCATCGCGCAGATGGCGCACAAGCTCGCCGACGACCCGAACACCCCGGCCGACCGCGTGGCGCAGCTGCGCGAGGAGGCCGCCTACTTCGACGCCCGCTCCGAGCACTTCGCCCTCATGTACAACCCGGAGGCCGGGGTCTTCACCTCCCGCAACGCCGACGGCTCGTTCTCCGACGGGGCCGACTTCGACAAGAAGGAGTGGGGCGGGGCGTTCACCGAGGCCTCGGGATGGACCTTCGCCTTCCACGCCCCGCAGGACGTCGACGGCCTCGCCGCCCTCTACGGCGGCCGCCAAGGTCTCGTGGACGAACTGCACGAGTTCCTCACCACGCCCGAGAAGGCCGACTACTCCGGCATCCACGAGGCCCGCGAGGCGCGCGACGTGCGCCTGGGCATGCTCGGGCTGTCGAATCAGGTCGCCCACCACATCCCCTACGTGCTCGCCGAGGCCGGGGACCCCTCCGGCGCCCAGGAGCTCATCCGGGAGATCATGCAGCGGCTCTTCGCCGGCTCCGACATCGGCCAGGGCTACCCCGGCGATGAGGACAACGGCGAGTTCTCCGCCTGGTACATCTTCTCCGCGCTCGGCTTCTACCCGCTCCAGGTCGGCTCCGGCGACTACACGATCGGCTCGCCGATCTTCGACGCCGCCACCCTCAACCTCGGCGATACGACCCTGCGGATCGAGGCGCCCGGCGCGAGCGAGGGCAAGGTCTACGTCGACGGTGTCGCCCACAACGGCACGCCGCTGACCGAGACGACCATCGACGGCGACCTCATCCGCTCCGGCGGCACCCTCACCTTCACCATGAGTGAGAGCCCGAGCGACTGGGGCGCCAAGGACCTCGACGAGGACCTGTCCGTGCCCGAGACGATGCGCGACGCCACGAAGCCCGGCATCGGCACCCTGACCGCGCGTGACGGCGCCGGCGAGACCGTCGATTCGGCGCCGCTGACCGACGACCTCATGCGCTCCTCGGTCACGTTCGAGGGAACCGACGCGGAACTGACCTGGACCTCCGAATCGGGACCGGTCGCCGTCCATTCATACACGCTCACCGCCACGACGGCCGGCGCCGCACCCGCGGCGTGGACCCTCAAGGCCTCCAGCGACGGCGAGAACTGGACCGAGCTGGACTCCCGCAGCGGCGAGACCTTCCCGTTCGGAACCCAGACCCGTCCGTTCTCGGTGCCCGGCAGCGATAATGCGGCCGGCTACACCCAGTACCGGCTCACCGTCTCGGCCGCCGAGGGCGACCTCGCCCTCGCCGAGCTCGAGCTGTTCGCCACGGGTGCCGCGACCGGCGACCTCGAGGTCACCGGGGCGGACGCCCAGCGCGTGCGCATGGGCGAGGAGTTCGACGGCCAGGTCGCCACGATCCGGGGCGAGGGCGTGAATGCCGACTCCGACGTGACCGTCGACTTCGGCGACGGCGGCGACGCGCAGCCGGCCACCCTCACCGACAACGGCTTCGGCGGCTGGCGAGCGGCCGCGTCGCACACCTACGACCGGCCGGGCGTCTACACGGTGACGGTCACCGCGACCGCCGACGGCGGCGCGAGGGCCGGTGGCACCACGTCGATCGAGGTCTACCGCGACGACACGTTCACCGGTCAGTTCAACAACGTGTGCATCGGCGACCTGAACGAGACCGCCGGCAACTGCGACGGGCAAAGCTCGAGCTACTTCCGCGACAAGCTCGCGGACTCGGGCTTCGTGCAGGGCACGACGGTCGAGGTTCCCGGCACGGACGTGACGTTCGACCTGCCCGACATCCCCGCGGGGGAGCCGGACAACATCACCGGCGAGGGCCAGAGTGTCGCGATCGACCTCGGTGACGGGGCCACGCAGATCTCCCTCATCGGCACGGCCACCGAGTCCGGCAAGGACCTCACGGGCGTGCTCACCTACGCCGACGGCACGACCCAGGACCTCCCGATCCAGTTCGGCGACTGGGTCGGCGCCTCGGGCAGCCCGGCCTACGGCAACATCCTGGTCGGGCTCTCGAAGGGGCGCCTCGTCGGCACCCAGGCCGAGGGCACCGTGAAGAACTCCGGGATCTTCGCGACCGCCCCGGTCGACCTCGCCACGGACTCCGGCGGCGCGGCCAAGCGCGTCGTCAGCCTGACCCTGCCCGCCGAGGAGGGCACGCTCCGCAACGACGGCCGCGCGCACCTCTTCGCGATCGCATCCGACGGCGACCGGCAGGAGAGCGCGGCGCTCGCGGTCTCCCCGGCCGAGGTCGGCGAACAGACGACGCAGGTCGCCTTCACCGAGGTCCTCGCCACCGTCTCGGGCGGCGTCGGCACCGATGACACGACGGCGGTCGTCAACTGGGGCGACGGCAGCGCCGTCGACCTGATCGATGCCGTGACCGATTCGGTGACCGGCACGCACACGTACGCCGCGCCCGGCACCTATCAGGTGGCGGTCACGGTGGACGACGGCGTGACCTCGCAGGTCGCCCGGCTCGAGATCGTCGTGACCGACCCGCCGGTGCTCTACGAGCCGGCGATCACCCTCGACGCCGAGACGGTCGCCCCGGGTGGGACCGTGGGCGTGACCGGGTCCGGCTTCGCCCCGGGCGAGACCGTGGCCGTGGACCTCGGCGAGGCGATGACCCTCGCCGGTGCTGAGGGTGGCGAGGGCGGCGAAGGCACGGTGACCGCCGATGCCGACGGCGGGTTCGCCTACGAGCTGGCGATCCCGGCCGCTGCCGTCGCGGGCACGTATCCCGTGGTGGCCACGGGCGCCGAGTCGCAGGTGCCGGCCCGCGCCGAGATCGTCGTCGCCCTCGAGGTGCCCGGCCCGGTGGACACGAGCGTGACGCTCACCGCCGGTTCGGACGCCCCCGTGGCGGGATCCTCGGTCACGCTCACCGCGACCGTCGCGCCCGCCGAGGCGAGCGGAATGATCGAGATCCTCGACGGCGACGAGGTCGTGGGAACCGCCCCGGTCTCGGGTGGCACGGCCTCGGTCGACGTCACCCCGGCGACCTCGGGCGAGCACTCCTACACCGCCCGGTTCACCCCGGACGACGAGGATGCCTTCGCGCCGTCGACCTCCGCGGCGCTCGTGCTCACCGTGGGCGATGCGCCCATCGGCGGGGACGACGGCGGCTCGGACGGGTCGGACGGCGGCTCGGACGGATCGGATGCGGGCTCGGACCAGGGCGACGACTCGGGATCGAGTGACGCATCGGGCGCGGACACCGCGGCCGACGGCTCGGGTGACGGGTCGATGCCCTCGACCGGGGCGAGCGTGACCGGCTGGGTCATCGCCCTCGGCGCGCTGCTGGCGGCCGGTGGCCTGGTGATCGCGCTGCGACGCCGGTTCGGTTCCACCGCCGAATAGCAGCACGAACGACCGGCACCTCGCCCGCCGTCTCCACACCGGAGGCGGCGGGCGAGGCGTCTGTCGGGCCGCCTCGCTAGGGTGCGTGGGTCAGAACCGTTCCGGTGACGTGCTGAGAGCGGCCGGTGAATCCGCTACAGGCTCTGGGGGCGCCCGTCCGGTGCGGTGATCGTGGACCGTTTGGCAGTCTCTGCTGCGTTGATGGGCGCGATATTCGCCGATACCACCCCGGGCGGCTGGGTCAGTACCAGGCCACGTAGCCCGTTATCCAGACTCGGCGGAAGTAGAAGCGACTGCACCGGGTCATAGCCACGGAACGTCTTCGCGACCGGCGCCGCCAGCGATAATCCTCGGCCTGGACCGGCAACCGACAGAGCCATCTCGAACAAGCCGCACTGCGAGCCGCCGTCACGATCCAATGCTCCCAGTACCCGCGACAGCAAGCCCGATTCAACTCGGCGCGTTGACCGCCAAGTTCCGACCCGCGCACCTAGGTCAAACGTGCGCTACGCTCTTGTGTCAGGAGTATCCGCAGACTTGCTCGCCGTGCCAGAGCGATCAGGGTGTTGGCGGGACATGACATGCACGAAAGGGCCGCATGAGCGAAGCGCTAGATGAGGGCGACAACCATTTCTCAACTCGGCAGTATAGCCGCAGACGCCTCATTCGTGTCGCCATTATCGTTGGAATCGTATTTCTGCTTGCTGTTGCCTGGGCCCTTTCGCGCCTGGGTGTCCCCGACTCCGTCCCCGCTGAGTCGACCCCAAGTGAAACGAGAACCGCTGCAGCTCTAAGCGTGGCGCCTCCTCCGACCGCTGTCGCTTCACCAACCGAACCGAAGCCCACCGAGCCGCCAGTTCCAAGCGTTGAGATTAGGTGCTCTCCGACTAGCGTGACTGTGGAGCGAGTTGACCCAGTGGACTTCTCCGAGGCGTGGGGCCGTGCCCGTGAATGCGTTTCGCAAATCGATGATGCTCCAATGTCTCCCGAAACTGCGGCGGAGCAAGCGGTGGTGAAGATGTATGAATATGACGGTGCAATCAATGTCGCCTACCATCTTTGCGCAAGTACTTCGGGTCGGAATGAAGGGCGGCTGCGGGAAGTTTCGGTTGGTGCGATAAGTGAGAGTACTATTGCTGAATTGAGCGCAATGCTTGCACTGTGTCCAAGCCACCCATGGGCAGAGAGAGTTCAGACGATGGCGACATTCATGGAAGACCTTCTTCCTCTTTTGATTAGCGCAGATGACGCCCTCGTTGGAGAAGAGGTGCAGCCAGGAACCTACTACGTGGAAGGGGGTGTCGCAAATTGCTATTGGGAGCGTCAGGGAAAGTCGGGCAGTGCCATCGATAACGATTTTATCGTTGAGGCGCGTCGCGTTGAAGTTGTAATTCAGCCCAGCGACTACGCATTTCAGTCGGATGGCTGCGGCATTTGGGTACCTACTTCAGTGCCGATTCCTGAAGGAGTCACGCTCCGTTGAGGAGGCGTGCTTGGGTCGCGGTCGTGAGGGAATGCGGCTTCGTGGATGTAGGTGATTCTGACGGCTGTGCAACTTGATAACGGTGATTTTCGTGCGGCGGCGCCGCATGTGTAGATGTGCTCCTCGTCTATATGGAAGTCGTCAGGCGGACGCGGCGGTTCTGCGTACCCATATATGAGGGCGTACATTCCGCGCAGGCCACGGCGGTAGCTCCCAGTTCGGAACTTCTCTGTTGGCCAAAATCTTAAGGAATGCGAGATCAACCCGTCAGGTATAGGCCAATGCCATGCGGTCCCATCTCGGGCGGGAGAGGGCGCCGCTATCGTCGACTACGGGCGCCGTGACCCTCGGTGCTTTGGGGACGGTTGCCTGACCGCTAGGTGCGCGGGTCGGAACTTGGGCGGTCAACGCGCCGAGTTGAATCGGGCTTGCTGTCGCGGGTACTGGGAGCATTGGATCGTGACGGCGGCTCGCAGTGCGGCTTGTTCGAGATGGCTCTGTCGGTTGCCGGTCCAGGCCGAGGATTATCGCTGGCGGCGCCGGTCGCGAAGACGTTCCGTGGCTATGACCCGGTGCAGTCGCTTCTACTTCCGCCGAGTCTGGATAACGGGCTACGTGGCCTGGTACTGACCCAGCCGCCCGGGGTGGTATCGGCGAATATCGCGCCCATCAACGCAGCAGAGACTGCCAAACGGTCCACGATCACCGCACCGGACGGGCGCCCCCAGAGCCTGTAGCGGATTCACCGGCCGCTCTCAGCACGTCACCGGAACGGTTCTGACCCACGCACTGACTCCTGCGTCCGCGGGCCGCCGCCCAACCACCGGCTCCACGCGCACCGTGGGCCGCCCTGTGCACCACCGACCAGCACATCACCGACTACGCCGACCGTGCCCGCTTGGGAACCGGGGCCTAGAACTCAAGACTGGCGTCAAGTTTGAACCCTTTAGGATCGCTAGGGTGCAGGCATGTCCACGGAATTCGTCGAGGTGACCGCGCCCGCCGGCCGCGTGCGGGGCCGGTGGCGCGGGGCCGAGGAGGGGTCCGCGGCCTTCCTGGGTATTCCGTTCGCGGAGCCGCCGGTGGCCGAGCTGCGGTTCGCCGCGCCCCGGCCCAAGGAGCCCTGGCGGGGCGTGCTCGGCGCCCTCGAGTACGGGGCCACGCCCCAACGGGGAGCGACGGGCCCCACGACGATCCCCGAGCCGAGCATCGCCGGGGACTCGACCCTCAACGTCAACGTGTTCACGCCCTCACCCGAGCGCCCGGGCAGCGCCTGCGGACTGCCGGTGCTCGTCTGGTTCCACGGCGGCTCGTTCACCGCGGGATCGCCGGCCGGACCCTGGTACGACGGGGCCGCGTTCAACCGCGACGGCGTCGTGACCGTGACCGTCTCCTATCGGCTCGGGCACGACGGATTCGGCTGGATCGACGGCGCGCCGGCGAACCGGGGCGTGCGGGACTGGCTGCTCGCACTCGAATGGGTGCAGGAGAACATCGCGGCCTTCGGCGGCGACCCCGCGCGGGTGACCATCGCCGGCCAGTCCGCCGGCGGCGGGGCCGTGCTCACGCTGCTCGGCATGCCCGCGGCCGCCCACCTCTTCCACGGCGTCTACGCGCTCTCCGGGGCGCTGGCGGACGTCCCGGCCGGCCGGGCAGAGCGCCTCGGGCGGGCCATCGCCGCCCGGGCCGGGGTCGAGCCGACCGCGGCCGCCCTGCGGTCCGTGCCCGAGGAGCGTCTCCTGCCGATTCAACGGGAGCTGACCACCCTCTCCCGGCCGTGGCAGGTCGCCGAGGTCACCACGCACGGGTTGCCGATCGGGCCGATGGTCGACGGCGACCTCCTGCCCGCCCCGACCCTCGACTCGATCCGCGCCGGCGTCGGCGCCGACAAGCCGCTCGTGCTCGGCACCACCGACGACGAGTTCCTCGGCGCCGTCGCCCCGCTGGCCCGCCGGCTCAGGTGGGCACCGACCCGGCTCGTGCTGCGGGTCATGGGCCTCGAGCGCGCCCGCCTCGGGGACTATCTCGCGGCCAACCGAGCGCTCGCCCGCGCGGGCACGGCCCGCATCGCCGGTCGATTCCTCACCGACGCCGTGTTCCGGGCCCCGGCGCTGCGGTTCGCCGCCGCCCGGGCCGAGGCGCCGGAGGCGGCGACCTGGCTGTACCGGTTCGCGTGGCCCTCCCGCGCGGCCGGCCACGCCCAGCACTGCCTCGACGTGCCCTTCTTCTTCGACTGCCTCGACCGCGACGACGTGCCCCCCGTCACCGGGCCCGAGCCGCCGCAGGCGCTCGCCGATGCGGTGCACGGCGCCGCGGTCCGCTTGATGCGGACGGGTGAGCCGGGATGGGAACGCTACCGGGCGCCGTCCATGATCTCCCGGGTGTTCGACGAGACCACCCGGGACCTGGCGGGCGCCTACGCGGCGGTGGCGCCGCTCGTGCGCCCCTGAGACGCGAGATGTGGTCGAAGGATGAACGTCCCGTGCCTATACGTCGGTCGTGTTTCCCGCGGGCTCTTTGCGGGCTACGATCGAAGAACGGGCGCTGGTCCAAGTGCCCAGACGTCTTGCCTGCGGGTATCGCGTCCCTCCAGGGCTGATTCTCGGCCACAACCGACGCGAGCAGGAGTTCATGTCTATTTCCACGGCCGCCGTCCGACCGGGCGAGCGCCAGCGTAATTTCGTGCGGGACTTCACCGAACTGCGCAAGAAGGTGACCGCGCAGGGTCTCATGCGGCGGCGCTACACGTTCTACTGGTCCGCATTCGGGGGCCTGCTCCTGGCCTATGGCGCGATCGCGACGGCGTTCGTGCTGCTCGGTGACAGCTGGTGGCAGCTCCTCGTCGCGGGCGCGCTGGCCGTCACGCTCACGCAGACGGCCTTCCTCGGCCACGATGCCGCCCACATGCAGATCTTCCGCTCGGGCCGCAAGAACGAATGGGCGAGCCTGCTGCTGGCGAACGTGCTCGTCGGGCTGAGCTACGGCTGGTGGCAGGTCAAGCACTCCAAGCACCACGCCCAGCCGAATAAGGTCGGGGCCGACCCGGACATCGACATGGACGTCATCGCGTTCGTGCCCGGGCAGACCGACGGCGCGTCGCCCCTGCAGCGGTTCTGGTACAAGCGGCAGGGCTACCTGTTCTTCCCGCTCGTGTGCCTCGAGGGAATCAACCTGCACTACCAGAGCATCCGCGGCCTCTTCCGCAAGGATCAGGCGGGCCGGGCGGAGCGTCGCTGGCTCGAGTTCGCGCTGCTGGTGCTGCGGATCGGCGGCCTCGTCGCCGCGGTGTTCCTGGTGCTCTCCCCGGGACTCGCCTTCGCGTTCCTCGGCGTGCAGCTGGCCGTCTTCGGGTTCTACATGGGCTGCTCGTTCGCCCCGAACCACAAGGGGATGCCGATCGTTCCCAAGGACATGTCGATCGACTTCCTGCGCCGGCAGGTGCTCATGTCGCGCAACATCCGCGGCGGCTGGTTCATGGCCGCGCTCTACGGCGGGCTCAACTACCAGATCGAGCACCACCTCTTCCCGAGCATGCCCCGGATCGCCATGCGCGAGGTCGCCCCGATCGTCAAGGCGTACTGCCTGGAGAAGGGCGTCAAGTACACCGAGACCTCGATGGGGGAGTCCTACCGGATCCTCGTGGAGTACCTGAACAAGGTCGGCCTCGGCGAGCGCGACCCGTTCGACTGCCCCCTGGCCAGCCAGCTGCGCCTGAGCGCCTAGCACCGGCCCACCCGCTCAGGCGAGGGCCGAGAGGGCGCCGACGACGAGGACCGTGACGAGGGTCGTCCAGCCCGTGATGGCGATCCCCTGCCACAACAGGATGCGCTGCCTGCGCACACCGGCGGCGGCGAGCATCGTCGCGGTGAACTGGGTGGGAATGAGGAGCGGGCCGAGCAGGCTGACCCCGGGCACCCCGTACCGCTCCAACGCCCGCTGGAACTTGGCTCGCCGGGCCGCCTTGCGGCCGGTCTCGACGTGCGCGGCCGGATCGACGACGCCGCCGAGGCCGGTGCCGGCAGTGCCGGTCTGGTCGGTCGCGTCGGTCGAGTCCATACCGCCGGTGCCGGCGAGCACGCGGGTGTGATGGCGGATGATGACCGCCCGGCGCACGCGGGTCGTGGTGAGCACGAGCACCGTGACGCACAGGAGATTGCCGGCGATGGCGGCGAGGGCGGCGAGGACCGGGTGGATTCCACCGACGATCCCGATCGTGGCGGCCCCCTCGCCTTCGATGAAGGGGATGGCGGCGGCGGCCGAGACGATGACCGGCTGCAGCAGCTCCGGAACCTGAGCAACGAGGTCCTGGAAGAAGGCGATGAGGTCCATGGGTTCTCCTGTCGTGGGGCACCGGGTGTCGGTGTGCCACCAGTCCATCGGTTCGGGCGAGGAGCGGGAAGTGCCGCCGTGTCACCCGCGCGGGGGAACATGACCCGCACGAGGGGTGACAACTGTCATGCCCGTAGGCTGTGGCGGTGACCAGCCCTGACGACCGTGCCGCCGCAGCTCCCGCGGCGCCCGGTCTCCGCAGCGATCGTCGGCTCACCCGGAGCATCACCGTGACCTGGTGGTACACGGTCTCGGCGATCGTCTTCTTCGAGCTGATGCTCGTTCTGATGACGGTGTCGGTGCTCCACCTGGAGGGCTTTCGCCCCGCGGTGGTGCGCGCCGTCGCCGCCGGCGGGCTCCTGTGGCTGGTCGCGACGGGCGTGGCCCTCGTCGCCTACCGGCACCGCACCGATTCCGCCCCACTCCTGCCGTGGCGTTCGGCGCTCCTGCCGCTGTCGACGGCCGCGGTCCTCGGCGCCCTCGGTTGGGCGTCCACCGGTATCTGGATCGTCGCGATCACGCCCGTCGTGCAGGTGGCGGTCATGCTCGACTGGGCGGCGGGGATCCGGCTGCGGGTGGTGGTGGCCGCGACCGCGCTGCTTGCCGTGCTCGCATCGATCGACGCCCGCTCGGTCTTCACGGGGGGCGATTCCGCCGAGTCGAACTGGCCGGTCATGGTCGTGTACTCGGTCCTGCTCCCCGGCGTGACCGTGCTCTCGCTGTGGTGGTGGGATGTGCTCGTGCGGCTCGACCGGGCCCGGGCGGCCGAATCGCGCCTGGGGGCGACCCAGGAGCGGCTGCGCGTCGCGACCGACGTGCACGACCTGCAGGGGCATCACCTTCAGGTCATCGCCCTGCAGCTCGAACTCGCCGAGCGACTCATCGACAAGGGTCGAGCCGGCGCCGCGCTCGAGCAGGTGCGGGCGGCGAGAACGAGCGTCGCCGCCGCGCAGCAGGGCACGCGGGATCTCGCGACGCGGTTCCGCGGCGTCCCCCTCGAGCACGAGATCGCGAACGCGGTCGACCTGCTCCGGGCCGCGGGCACGACCGCGGAGGCGACGATCGACCCCGACTCGCGCCGAGCGCCCGCCGACGTCCTCGGGCCGGTGATCCGCGAGACGACCACGAACGTGCTCCGGCACGGGGGCGGGCGGTGGGCCCGGTTGCTGCTCACCGGCGACGGCGCCGGCTGGCGCTACGAGATCACCAACGACGCGTCCTCGCCCGCCGCGGCGAGCGAGGACGGATCCGGGCTCACGGGCATCGCCCGGCGGGTGGGCGAGGCCGGCGGCGAGGTCCGCGTGGAGCGCGGGCGGAGCGAGTTCACGGTCACGGTGCGGGTGCCGGCTACCGGCCGGCCGGCCGGACCGGTGACCGTGCCCGCGGAGGGGAGCGAGCGACGATGATCCGCATCCTGATCGCCGACGACGAGGCGATGATCCGGTCGGCTCTGGCCGCGCTGCTCCGCCTCGAGGACGACATCGACGTGGTCGCCGAGTGCGCCGACGGCGAGGCAGCCGTCGACCTCGCGCTCAGGCTCGAGCCGGACGTCTGCCTGCTCGACCTGGAGATGCCGGGCCTCGACGGGGTCGAGGTCGCCGAACGGCTGCGCCGCACCGTCGCGTCCCGGTGCGTGGTGGTGACGAGGCATGCGCGGCCCGGAGTGCTGCGCCGCGCGCTCGCCTCGGGCGTCGCCGGATTCCTGCCCAAGTCGCGCGGGGCCGAGGAGGTCGCCCAGGTCATCCGCCGCGTCGCGGCCGGTGCCCGGTACGTCGACCCGGAGGTGGCCGCCGACGCCCTGAGCGACGAACGCAGCCCCCTGACCGACCGGGAGCTCGACGTGCTGCGGGCGGGCCGCCGCGGTCAGACCACGGGGCAGATCGCCCGCTCCCTCTCGCTGGCGCCCGGAACGGTGCGCAACCACATCTCGACCGTGCTCGGCAAGCTCCAGGTCGCCACGCGCCAGCAGGCGGTGCTGCTCGCGGAGGAACGCGGCTGGATCTGAGGTGGTCCGACCTGGGCGCAGCCGCATCCTCGTTCACCGTTGGTCTGCAGTGTTGTGACCCCGATAGACGCCCCATCTCACAAGCGTTTCAGCCCATCGATGTTGTCTTCGATTGCCTGGAGCGCCTGTTGCGCGAAGGTCGGTTCAGGGTTGACGAGCATGTGAACGGCCAATCCGTCGACAAGTCCGTGCAGCGCGGTCGTCGCTGCTTCGATGTCGAGTTCCGGCGCGGCCAGGTCAGCTTGGTGGATGTGGGTGACCATGCGCCTGCACGCATCTCGGAGCACCGCATAGGTTTCGTCACGGACCTGCCTGATCTGGTCATTGCCGGGTGCTTCGGCGATCAGCGCGATGTTGACCTGCATCTCTGCGCGGCGCTCGGCGTCGAGCGGGAGAAGCTCCCTGATGACGGCGATCACAAGGGAGCGCGGGTCCGGCTCCTCGAGGTGGTGTTGGATGCGCTCCCACGCGCGCTGATCCACCAGTTGCATGGCGTGAACCAGCAGCTCGGTCTTGGTGGGAAAAACGTGGCGTAGCGACCCGGTGGAGATGCCTGCTTCTGCTGCGACCGTACGAATGGACACGCTGCTGATGCCCTCGGCCAGAACAACACGCCAGGTTGCTTCAGCGATCTGTTCACGTCGCTGATCGTGATCGATGAGCTTCGGCATCTCATGATGCTAACACGGTCGTGCTAATATCCATTTGCTAGTTCATTCGTGTCACCAAGATGGAGGTCAGATGGCTGCTGCGACCCTCGCGTTACGGCGCGAGCGGCGCACGCTGGACAGTGCAACGCTCGCCAGCGGTGCTGAGCAGGTCGTCGACTTCGTGCTGCCACTCTTCGCGGGCGCAATACTCGGGCTCTCTGCGTGGGAGACCGGCCTGCTGATCGCAGCGAGTCAGTTGACGGCATTCCTGATTCGCCCCGTAGCCGGTGTGGTGGTCGACCGCGCAGATCGCTCGGTCGTCGGCGCGCTCGGGGCAGGTGCATTCGCGGTCGGATGCGGACTCTTCGCCCTCTCGACGGGGTTCTCATCGGCCGTGATCGCGGCGGTCGTGACCGGCGGGGCAGGTGCGTTTCTGTGGGTCGCAATCCGTTCGATCATCGGGGAACGCCTCCACGAGGATTCGAGCGTGTTCGCGAAGCTTGTCGCAGCGGAGGAAACGGGCGGATGGCTGATCCTCGTGCCCGCCATCATCCTGCTCTCCATCGCCGGGTATCAGTGGGTATTCGCCGGCATCGCCCTGTGCTGCCTCCTCGCGGCGTGGGGGCTGTTCCGAACACGTCATCGAGATTCATCGACGGACGACGCGAGGACCGCGGCAACAGAGCTATCGAGCGTTTCGCTGAGACGACTCGGCACATCGCTACGACCAATGCTGCTTGCCGTAGTGGTTACGATGACCGCTGAAGCGGCGATCAGTCTGCTACTGATCCTCCACCTGCAACGCGGCTTCGGTCTCGGACTCGTCGAGATCGCCTACGTGTTCCTTCCCGGAGCGATCGCAATGAGCGTCCTCCCGGCCCCTCTGCATCGCCTGGCCGTGCGGTTCGGTCGCCGCCGGATGCTCATGCTCGGCTCGGTGAGCAGCGCCCTGTTCGCACTCGGTCTTGCATTCGCACCGAGCCCACCCTGGATCGCAGCACTATGGGTACTGTCCGCGGTCGCATGGGCGGCAGTGATCCCCGTACAGCAGTCGGTGATCGCAGAGGTTGCGGGCCGCGCGCACCTTGGTCGCGGCCTCAGTCTGTACGAGGCGGCCTGCCTGGCAGGAGCGTTCATCGGATCTCTCGTCGCGGGTCTTCTCTACGAGTCGGGAAGCTGGCTCCTCGCCTGCCTCATCTGCGCCCTCGTGATCTCATCCGGTGCGGCCCTTATCCCCGCGGCGGTGAGACGACTCGGTGTGACCGACGACCCAGAAGCTGCAGCGGTCGCGGCCCTCTCCGGCCCCGCGAGGCCGACGATTCACTCGGACGGGCGCCCTTCCACCGCGCAGGACGTGGACCTGAGTGCCCGCTCCGACGCGAACGAATCCATGGCGCAGAAATCACGCCGAACACTCCTCACCGATCTTGCGGCCCACAGCGGACTACTTGCAGTTGGGCTCTTGATCGCCCGGTTCGCCGTCCCCGAGTCCTCGTTCTCCTCGATCCTGGGTTTCGGCACCGAAGCCCCCGGCGTCGTGCGCGCCGTCCGTGAACTCTTCGACGGCGACCCCGACATTGCTGCGCTCGCGGGCGCCGCCATGCGCACGTGGGTCGTCGTGTACATCATCGATCTCATCTGGACGGCCTGGAAGATGTTGGAACCCCGGAGCGACGACCATGATCGCAGCTGATGCGCGGCTGTTGCACTGGACGAACTCGGTTCGGCGGATGTTGGCCAGGGCCTCGAGCCCGGTCCGGACATGCCGGTGCCAGGACCGTCTGGCCGGCTGCGTCGCCCAGCCGTTCAGTCAGGCAGGCGTTACGCCATCGCTCATCGGGTGCGCGAGGTGGGACTCGAACCCACACGTCCTACGGACACAGGAACCTAAATCCTGCGCGGCTGCCAATTACGCCACTCGCGCGTGAAACCAGCGGCCAGTCTAGCCGCCGGTCCGAGTCCGGCCGGCGCGCCTACGCCGCGTCGATGCCCAGGTCGCGGCGCAGCTTGGCCACGTGTCCGCTCGCCCGCACGTTGTACTGCGCGAGCGCCACGGTGCCGTCCGGGGCGACGACGATCGTCGAGCGGATGACGCCGACGTAGATGCGCCCATAGTTCTTCTTCTCACCCCAGGCGCCGTAGGCCTCGAGCACCGCGTGCTCGGGGTCGGAGACGACCGGGAACGTGAGGGACTCGGACTCGACGAATTTCGCGAGCTTGGCCACCGGGTCGGGGGAGACGCCGATCACCCCGTAGCCGGCGGCGCGCAGCGAGGCGAGGCTGTCGCGGAAGTCGCACGCCTGCTTCGTGCACCCGGGCGTGCCCGCCGCCGGGTAGAAGTAGACGACGACGCCGGCCTCGGCTCCGGAGCGCAACTCGGCGAGGCTCACCTCGCGGCCGTCGGCGCTCGGCAGGGTGAATTCGGGGGCGGGATCGCCCACGGCAAGACGGGACACGCGACTCCTCGGATCGGTGGCGGGTGGTGCGGCTCAGGCGAGGTCGATGTTCTGCGAATCGGGCCCCATGCGCGCCTCGGCCATGATCGCATCGGCGAACCGGGCGAGCGCGCCGGGGCTGCACGACTCGTGCACGAACGAGGCGGTGAGCTCGAGCTCCATGATGAGCGGCGGCCCGTCGCTCGGGCGCACGAGATCGACCTGCGCGTAGAGCAGCGGCCGGGAGGTGACGCTGCGGCCCGGGATGCGGGCGCGGGCGAAGGCGAGCGCGGTCTGCGCGGCCTCGATCTCGACGTTCGAGGCCCGGTGGGCGCTCACCTCGGCGGCCATCGAGCTCGTGTTCACCACCTCGGACCCGGGGCTGAGCATCGGCTCCTTGCGCACGGCATGGGAGTACGTGCCGTGGAAGAACGTCAGCGAGATCTCCCCGTGGGAGTCGATCTCGGGGATGTAGCGCTGGACCATGACCGAGTGCCCCTCGCCGAGGAGCCGGTGGGCGTGGTTGATCGCGTACCGGCGCGAGTCCGCGTCGGTGGCCGTGTACCGGCCGCTGCCGTGCGCGCTGATCGCGACGGCCGGCTTGATCACGAACTCCTCCTGGGCGGGGAAGCGGTTGTGCAGGTCGCGCTTGTTGTAGTTGCGGTCGGGTTCGAGCCACGTCGTCTCGATCGTGGGCAGGCCGTGCTCGCTCAGCGGCTGCAGGTAGTGCTTGTCGCTGTTCCAGCGGATGACGTTCGCGGGGTTGGTGAGCCGGGGCACGGTCGTGCACCACTGGAGGAACTCCTCGCGGTGGTCGTTGTGACCCCAGGTGGAGGTGAGCACCACGAGGTCGTAGTCGCTCCAGGGCACCCCGGTGGCGTTCCAGGCGTGCACCTCCGGCAGGCCGCCGCGTTCGGTCAGTGCCGCCGCGAGCGGGCCGCTCTCGTCCTCGAGAAGGGGCAGGCTGGAGCTGATCACCAGGGCGATTCGAGGCGTCGTCGTCACAGTGACGAAGTTACCTCCTTTTTCCGGCGGCCGGTGCGGTTCGGCCCGTGGAACCCGCCACAGTCGCCGCGCGGGCGGATCCTCAGGCGACCACGCGCGGCGGGTGATCCCGCAGCGCCTGCACCTCCTGGTGGAGCTCCTGCATCTGCTCGTCCAGGTGATTGGCGGCGACCGCGGCCTGGCGCAGGTTGTCCACGAGGTGCTCGGGCACAGCGCCGTCGTACTTGTAGTAGATCTTGTGCTCGAGGCTGGCCCAGAAGTCCATGGCGATCGTGCGGATCTGCACCTCGACGGTCACGAGCTCGGTGCCCGCGGCCCGCACGACCGGCACCGCCACGATGAGATGCAGGCTCTTGTACCCGTTCGGCTTGGGCACGGCGATGTAGTCGCGCTCCTCGATCAGGGTGACGTCCGGCAGGCCGAGCAGCAGGTCGCGCACCGTGTAGATGTCGGCGATGAACGAGCACGTGACCCGGATCCCGGCGATGTCGAGGATGTTCTCGCGGATGCCCTCGATCGTCATCGGGAAGTTCTTGCGGTGCAGCTTCGCGATGATCGACGCGGGCGACTTGAGCCGGGAGGAGATCGACTCGATCGGGTTGTCCCCGTGGCTGTGGTTGAAGTCCTCCCGCAGCACCCCGAGCCGCGTGACCATCTGGTCGATCGCGTACTGGTAGCCGAGCAGCACGCCGGTGAGCTCGTGGTGGCGGCGCTGCATCTCGTCGGTGTCGAGGGGGAGGTCGCCGAACGGCACGAGGTCGGATCCGGTTGATTCGTAGGGCATGAGGCTGTGATCTCGATCATGGACGACGGGGACGTGTTCAAGGATATGGCGCGATCCTTGGCGTTTCCTGGGGGAGGGGAGTGCGCGTCCGGGGGTCGCCGTGTCGCACGAACCCGTGTGGCTCGGGTACTGTTGATCCTCGCAAGCGCCTCTAGCTCAACGGTAGAGCAAGTGACTCTTAATCACTGGGTTCTGGGTTCGAATCCCAGGGGGCGTACCAGGATCCTCGGCCGGCTCGACCGGCTGGGGATTTCTTGTCTCGATCCGAGGTGAGCGGTGTACGTCAAGATCTGTGGGCTGAGCACCCCCGCCACCCTCGCCGCCGCCGTGGCCGCCGGGGCCGACGCCGTCGGGTTCGTGTTCGCCCCGGGGAGCCCGCGCACGATCACCCCGGAGATCGCGGCCCCGCTCGTCGCCGCCGCGGGGCCGTCGGTCGAGACCGTCGGCGTCTTCCGCGATCAGCCGATCGAGGAGGTGCTCGCCCTCGCCCGCGCCGCGGGCGTGAGCACCGTGCAGCTGCACGGGCGTGAGGACGACGCAGCTCACCTTCGCGTGATCGAGGCCGGGTTCGCCGGGCTGCGGGCGTTCTCCGCCGAGGACTACCTGCGGCTGAGCCCGGAGCGGATCGCCCGCTGGGCCACCCGGCGGATCCTGCTCGATGCCGTGCGGCCCGGCGCCGGGGAGACCTTCGACGCCGCCCTCCTCGAGGAGGCGCGTCCAGCGGGCTTCTGGCTCCTCGCCGGCGGGCTCACCCCGGCGAACGTGGCGGGCCTCGTGGCGCGCCTGCGACCGAGCGGGGTCGACGTCTCCAGCGGGGTCGAGTCCTCCCGGGGTGTCAAGAGCGCCCGCCTCATCACCGAGTTCGTCGCGGCCGCCCGCGCCGGTGCCTGACGCGCGCCGCTGCGCCGTGCGGAGAGGGTGCCGGTGATGCTCGGCGCCCTGGGACTGGTGATCGCGGCGGCCGTCTTCCACGCCGTCTGGAACATCGCCGCCAAGCGGCACGAGGGCGACGACGCCGACTCGCTCGTCTTCGTGTGGTGCTACCTGGCGGTCTCCGCGGTGCTGTGCGTGCCACTCGCCCTCGTCGAGCTCGGCGCCGGCGGGTGGCCGATGACCTGGCACCTGCTCGCCGGCCCGCTCGTGGCCGCGGTCCTGCACATCGCCTACTCCCTCACGCTCCAGCGCGGATACGCACGGGCGGAGCTGGGCCTCGTCTATCCGGTCGCGCGCGGCGTCGGGCCCGTACTCACGATGGCGTTCGCGCTGCTCGTCGTGGGGGAGCGGCCCGGCTGGCGCGCCGTCGCCGGCGGCTGCGTGGTGCTCGCGGGCATCGTCGTCACGGCCTGGCGGCCCGGCCCCCGGCGGGCGGGCGGGCCGGGCTCGACCCGCACGGGTCTCGGCTACGGCGCCCTGACCGGGGTGATCATCGCCTCCTACACCCTCTGGGACAACCACTCCGTGGTGGCCTGGGGGCTGTCGCCGCTCACCTACTTCGCGGCGACGGTGCTCGGTCAGACCCTCCTGCTCGCGCCCGGCGCCCTCCGCCGGGTCGAGCGGATCCGGCCGGTGCTGCGCCGCAACCGGCGGGAGGTGGTCCTCATCGGGGTGCTCTCCCCGCTCGCCTACATCCTCGTGCTCGTGGCGATGCAGACGATGCCGGTCTCGATCGTCGCACCGCTGCGGGAGTCCTCGATCATCATCGGCTCCCTGCTCGCCTGGTGGCTGTTCAGGGAGCCGCATCCGGTGCGGCGCATCGCCGGGGCCGCGGTCGTGCTCGCCGGCATCGGCGTCATCGCCACCGCGTGAGGGCCGGGCTCAGAGCCCGAGCCGGTCGAACGCCGCCTCGAGGCGGCCGGCGGCGCCGTCGACGTCGGTGAGCTTGTCCAGGCCGAACAGGCCGAGCCGCACCGTGGAGAAGTCCGTGCCCTCCCCACAGTGCAGCGGCACGCCCGCGGCGACCTGCACGCCCGCCTCCTTCAGCCGCGCCCCGCTGTGAATCCGCGGGTCGTCGGTGTGGGCCACGACGACGCTGGCCGCCGCGAAATCCGGCGCGGCGACCGAGGGGAGGCCGCGATCGGCGAGGAGCGCGCGCACGCGGGCGCCGAGGTCGAGCTGTGCCCGCCGCAGCGCGGGCAGTCCGGCCGCGACGGTGCGGCGCGCGAGCTCGAGGTTGTGGGTGAGGGTGTCGGTCGGCATCGTCGCGTGATACGGCGCCTCCCCGCGCCGGTATGCCTCGGCGATGGCCAGCCACCGGCCGAGGTCGGCGGCGAAGCTCGTCGACGTCGACTCCCGCACCGCCGCCGCGCCCGCCTCGCCCAGGAGCACGTAGCCGGCGCCGGGGGAGCCGCTCCACCCCTTCTGCGGGGCGGTGAGCAGCACGTCGATGCCCAGGTCGCCCATGTCGACCCACAGCGCCCCGGAGGCGACGCAGTCGAGCACGAACACCCCGCCCACCTCGTGGGTGGCCGCCGCGAGCGCTCGCAGGTACTCCGCCCCCAGCACGATGCCCGAGGCGGTCTCGACGTGCGGCGCGAACACGACGCCGGGACGCTGCTCGCGAACGGTGGCGACGACGTCCTCGATCGGTGCCGGCGCCCAGGGCGCCTGCCTGCCCCCGGCGACGGGACGCGCCCGGCAGACCGTGACGTCGTCCGTGATCGAACCGGCCTCGAGGATCTGCGACCAGCGGTAGGAGAACAGGCCGTTGCGCAGCACGAGCACGCGGCGCCCGGTCGCGAGCTGGCGGGCCACCGCCTCCATCGCATACGTGCCGCCGCCGGGCACGATCGCTGCCTCGGCGGCCCCGTACGCATCGCGCAGGATGCCCAGCAGCTCGGCCATGACGCCGGTGAAGCGCCGCGACATGTGGTTGAGCGAGTGGTCCGTGAACACCACGGAGTACTCGAGTAGGCCGCCGGGGTCGATGTCATCGTGAGGGAGGGGCACGAGGTCAGCCTTCCATATGGGCGGGCGGGGGCTTATCGCGGCGGGCGCGGCCCGCGTGCGGACCTGTCCGGGTGGAGCCGATCGACCCCACCCGGACGTGCCCGTCGTGGCTATGCCCGACGACTCCGGCGATGCCGGGCGACGAGGAGCCACCCCGCCAGCAGCAGGAGCGAGCCGCTCAGGAGGAGGGTGTCGACCCCCGCGCCCGTCTGCGGCAGCCGCCCACCGGCGTCGGACGGTCCGGCTTCGTCGGGGGCATCGCCCCGAGTGTCGTCCTGGTCGCCGCGATCCGCGCCGCTCGTGCCCGTTGCCGCGTCGTCGTCACCGTGATCGGCGCCGTCGTCGTCGCCCTGGGCCGCGGCGTCGTCGTCACCGTGATCGGCACCGTCGTCGCCGCCCTGAGCTGCGTCGTCGTCATCCGCGTCGTCGGATCCGTTGTGGTCGCCGCCGGAACCCGGCAGGTCGTCACCGTCCGGTCCCACGGTCCGGCAGGTGTCGACGGCGCCCGCGTCCAACAGGACGGGCGTGACCGCCTCCCCGAAGCGGACGTCGACCGTGAACGGGCTCGAGAGGTCTCCTTCGAAGCAGATCCTCGTCTCGGACGTGCTCGATGCGCGTGCGTCCGCGATCATGGAGAGCGAGCCGGCCTCCCCGAGCGACAGGTTCTCGAGACCGTTGCGGTCGGTCCGGGTCAGGTCCCATTCGATCGTGCCGCTCGGCACGTCGGCCTGGATGCCGATGACGTTCTCGATGAGCAGGGCGATCGGGGCCAATCCGGTCCAGCCGGCGAAGTCGGGCTTGGAGATGAGGTCGGATCCGCCCTCCGCGTTCGGTTCCGACCCGCCCTCGTCGGTGCCGGGCGCGATGTGAAGCCCGTCGGCGAGCTCGACGCCGGGGGCGACGACCGGAATCCGTTCGCCGCTCTTGCGACCCGTATATGAATGGCCGATCCAGGACGCGGGCTGCGCCTCGGGTGCGTACATCTCCCACAGTGTTCCGGAGTAGTCGAAGACGTCGACGATCCCGTCGAGGTACCGCGTCGAGGCGTCCCGCGCGAACTCTGCATTCCCGATGGCCTCCACGCCCTTGATCGTGGAGAAGGTGGCCGGAGCCCAGACGCCACCGAGCCAGTAGTGCCCCTTCGGGTCGTAGCGCTCGTCGGTCTTGGCGAGGGTGGGGAACACCATGTCGGTCCAGTACACGGACGGATCCGCGAGCGCGGAGACGAGTCGGTTCGACTGCTCCTCCGAGGCGACGCCGGCGAGGAGGGGCCAGAAGCCGGCGAGGCTGTCGACCTTCCACTGCTCGCCCTGAGCGTCCACCTCGTAGAAGCGGCCGTCGTCCTCGTTCCAGCCGAACTCCTGAATCCGATCGGCGATGGCGCTCGCCCACGCGCGATCGAGCGCGGCGCGGGTCTCGTTCCCGGCCACGAGTTCGAGCTCGGCGAGACTGTTGCGCATCAGGACGATCTGGCTGCTGATGTCGATGTTTCCCACGGGGTTGGACGTGCCGTCCCCGCCTTGGCCCAGTTGCGTCGGCAGATTGTCCATGCCGTTGCCGTTGCCGTTGTTCCAGAAGAGCTGGTGCGGGGTGTTCTGGGACCACTGCTGGATCGAGACCCAGTCCGCATAGGCCCGCAGCGCGGGTAGGACACGCTCGACGCGATCGACGTCACCGGTCATGTGGAAGCCGGCGAGCTCCACCCAGGCGAACAGCGGTGGGTTGACCCCGTTCGGTCCGCTTGCCCAGGGGTGGACCTGTCCGGTGTTCGTGTCGTAGGCGCGGCGGATCTCACCGGTCGGGGACTGGAACGCATACCAATTGTCGAGCGTGCTGATCATGTCGAAGGCGCCCTGGCCGTACAGCGCGTACCGCAGCGAGAAGAGCGTGTCCCACTGGAACATGATCGACGGGTCGAAGCCGGCATCGACGTAGGTGCGCACGAGCGGTGAGTCCTCATCCGGCTCGAGCAGGTTCTCCGATACGAGGATCTGCCACGTCTTCTCGTAGGCCTCGACGTAGTCGGGATCGCCGTCGACGACCGGCGTCGGCAGCTGCGAGCGGATCTCCTCGTAGCTCGGCGCCGGAACGATCTCGCGTTCGACGGGGAGGAACAGTCCCTGCGTGCCCGTGGTGACCAACGGGGGCGGGTCGCCGGGCGTCGTGACGGCGCCGGCCACCTCGAGATCGGAATAGGCGGCCGTCCTCACGCCCCACTGACGAAATCCGCCGAGCGCGGGCGAGAAGGCGGGTGCGGCGAACGTCAGCTGGGCATCCTCCGGCCGCTCCTGCGACGCGGGCCACGCACGCACCTCGTAGGACGTGCCGCTCCAGGCGGCCTCGACCCGATAGCGTTCCCCCGGGGTCCAGGCGAAGCCGGTGCTGTCGAGTCGGGTCTCGGAGCCCCGGTCGCTGCGGATCGCCTCGAACTTCGACTGGGAACCGACGAGCCCGGCCAGATACAGCCGCTGACTGGTGTCGGCGGCGACGAGCATGAGGCTGGTCGAGGCCCACGTCGAGTCCGCGAGCTCCTCCGCGACGGGGACGACGAACTCGGCCGAGACCGTGGCCGAGTCGATCGTCGAGCCGGGGCTGCAGTCCGGGCACAGCGCCCGGGCGATCGCGGCGTCCGCGCCGTCGCTCGTGGAGCGCACCCCGCCGTCCTGCTGTTCCTCCCAGGAACCGCTGAACTGCTGCCAGGCGTGGGGATCGATCGGCTCCGGCGCATCGAGCTCCGCGGGGTAGCCCGCCTCGACGAGATCGACGGCGTACCCCGTGATCCGCACGTCCTGGCCGGCCGAGGTGGTGATCTCGGCCCGATCGGGCCAGACGTCGAGGCCGGCGAGCGTGTGGCCACCCGTCGGAGCGCCCGGCCGCGGTGAATCCGCCGGCCAGATGCGGTAGAGCACGTTGCTCGCGTACCACTCGATCTCGACGTTCTGGATGCTGCCGGGAGGGGCGGACCAGGACCGTTCCGTGCTTCGCGCGCCGTCGTCGAGCGGCCGGGATTCGCCGTCGGTCGTCTTCACGAGGACCGACGAGACCGTGTCCCTGCCGAGGTCGGCGAGCTCGACGCCGATGCGCTCGAGCCCGGATGCATTCCGGAGACCGAGCGTGAGCGTGGCCGGCGAATCGGACGACACGGACGGCATCTCGACCTGATAGGTCACCCGCGCGCTCGTCAGCGGCCGTTCCCTGGAACACTCGCCGCAGATCTCGGAGCTCACGGAGCCGGTGCCGACGAGCTCTCCGCCCGAGACCTCCCACGTGCCCTCGACGATCGCCCAGTCCGTCATGTCGGCAAAGCCGGTCAGCAGCGCGCCGGCCGTGTGGTCCGGCGCATCGGGCGGGTCGGCGGCGTGGGCATCACCCGCTCCCACAACCATGCCGGCAGCTACGACGACGGCTGCGACAGCACCGCACGCTCGAGAAAACATCGCCATTGAATCTCCACTTCTCACGGCCAGCTCGGAATCTCGCTGGTGGTTTGCACCCGCCAGATTATCGGCACCGGCCCCCATGCCCGGCCGCAGGTCCCCGGCCCTGCGGGCCCGGCCCCGACCGGCCCCGACGGCCCCTGCCGTCGAGCGGTCGGCAAACTGTGGCGCAGGTGAACGCCGCGTGTCAGGCTCGAGAGGACGGCGACGAGGAGGAGATCATGACGCGGACGGGATCACCGGGCGGTGCCGCCGCGATCGAGGCGGTCCGCGGCGACCTCACGCGCGCGCGGGTCGATGCGATCGTCAACGCGGCCAACTCTTCCCTCCTGGGCGGGGGCGGGGTCGACGGCGCCGTCCACCGCGCCGCCGGGCCCGAGTTGCTCGAGCACTGCCGGGAGCTGCGGGCCCGCTATCCGGGCGGCTTCCCGGTCGGGGAGGCCGCCGCAATCCCCGGCGCGCGCCTGCCCGCGACCTGGGTGATCCAGACGGTCGGGCCGAACTGGCACCGGGGTGAGCGCCAGGACCGGCTGCTCGCCGCCTGCTTCTCGAACTCGCTGACCGAGGCGGTGCGGGTGGGGGCCCGATCCGTGGCGTTCCCGGCGATCAGCGCCGGCGTGTACGGCTGGGACCCGGTCCGGGTGGCGAAGGTCGCGGCGCGCGCCGTGCGCGCCTCGGACCAGCTCGGCCGGCTCGACCGGGTGGTCTTCGTGCTCATCGACGAACCGATGCGGGCGCTCTTCGCCGCCGCCCTGGCCTGAGCGCCCCCGGCCCCGGGCGGGGCGCTCAGGCGTCATCGACAGTTCGTCCGGGGTTCGTCCTCACGCCACGTTCCCGACGCCTGCGCCCACTCCAATAGAGCCGTTCGAACCACACCGCTCGAATTGGAGAAGTCTTCGATGACATCACGTCATTCCCGCCGAGTCCGACACTCGGTCCTGGCTGCCGGCGCCGTGACGGCGCTCGGGATCCTCGCCCCGGCAGCGGCCTCGGCCGCCGTGAGCGATCACGGCGGCGCCGCCCGACACGACGGCGACAACACCGCGTTCGTGCGCGAGGCGCTCGAGGACGCGTCCGCCAAGAACGTCATCCTGCTCATCGGCGACGGCATGGGCGACAGCGAGATCACCATCGCCCACAACTACGCCTACGGCGCGGGCGGTGAGCTCCCGGGGATCGACGCCCTGCCACTGTCCGGGTCTTACTCCACCTACAGCCTGCACCGCGGCGGCGACTACGCGGGCAAGCCGAACTACGTTCCCGACTCGGCCGCCACCGGCACCGCATGGGCCACCGGCACGAAGTCCTACAACGGGGCCATCTCGGTCGACCTCGACTCGGTCGCGCACGACACCGTGCTCGAACTCGCCAAGGCGAACGGGCTGCGCACCGGCAACGTGTCGACCGCCGAGATCCAGGACGCGACCCCGGCCGTGCAGCTGGCCCACGTGGACGACCGCAAGTGCTACGGCCCCGACTCCGTGGATCGCTGCGGAGCCGACGCGCTCGACGCGGGCGGCGCCGGATCGATCAGCGAGCAGATCCTCGGGGCGCGCGCCGACGTCGTCCTCGGCGGAGGCAGCGCCTCCTTCAGCCAGACCGCCCGCGCCGGCCAGTGGGAGGGACAAACCCTCTTCGAGCAGGCGCGCGAGCGCGGCTACCAGGTGGTGACCACCGCCGCCGAACTCGGCGAGGTGACCCACGCCGACCAGGCCGAGCCGCTCCTGGGCCTGTTCACCCCCGGCAACATGCCCACCCGCATGTCCGAGTCCGTCGCCGTGCCGGGAGGTAACCCGGAGGCGCCGATCGAGTGCCAGGCGAACCCGGACCGGCTGGCGGAGGAGCTCTCCCTCGGATCGATGACCCAGAAGGCGATCGACCTGCTCGACGATCCGGACTCGACCGAGGGGTTCTTCCTCCAGGTCGAGGGCGCCTCGATCGACAAGCGCAACCACGCCGCCGACGTCTGCGGCCAGATCGGCGAGACCGTCGACCTCGACGAGGCCGTGCAGGCGGCGCTCGAGTTCGCGCAGCAGGACGGCGAGACCCTCGTGATCGTGACGGCGGACCACGCCCACACGAGCCAGATCGTCGGCTCCGTTCCCGACCACACCCTCGGCAACACCCTGCTCACGGCCGACGGCTCCCCGATGAACGTCGCCTACGGCACCGCCACCACCGGATCGCAGCAGCACACCGGTGCCCAGGTTCCGATCGCCGGCTACGGCCCCGGTGCCGCGAACGTCGTGGGCCTGACCGACCAGACCGACACCTTCTTCACCGTGGTCAACACCCTCGGCCTGGCCACCGACCTGCCCGCGTTGAGCGCGGATGCGGCCCTCGACCTGCCCGAGGCCCTGGTGGCACCGGCCGCCGAGTTCACGATCGCGGGAACCGGGTTCGCCGGTGACCGGCAGGTGCGCGTCGGCCTCGCCGGCGAGGACCTGGGAACGGTCGACGTGATCGACGGGCGGGTCTCGCTCCCCGCCACGGCCCCCGCCGCAACCGGCGTGGCGGAGGTGGAACTCGTCGGGGTCCAGAGCGACGTGACCGTGACGGGCACCGTCGAGATCGGCACGGACGGCGACGAGGGTGACGCCGGTACCGGCGGAGACGCGGGTGCCGGTGCCGACGGGACCGACGGTGCCGACGGGACCGACGGTGCCGACGGGACCGACGGTGCCGACGGGACCGACGGGACGGACGGGGCCGACGGCTCCGACGACTCGCAGGGGACCGCCGGCTCCGAGGAGGTCGGAGACACCGGCGGGGGCGGGGTCTCCGCCGGGGGAGACCGGCTCCCGGTGACCGGGATGCAGCTGACCGGCGCGGCGCTCATGGCCGCGGGCCTCGTGGCCGCCGGGCTGATGCTGCGCGCGCGCCACCGCCGCAGCGCCGCCTGATCGAACGGGGCCCGTTGCCCCGATGACCACGCGTGGGGTGGCCCGTCCGGGCCATCCCACGCGCGTCGTGCGGGACCGCCGCCGACCGCGGCGACGGCGCCGGGTCGGCGGAAGCCGGCGCGGCGAGCCCGGCGCGAGAGACCGGCCATCACCTCTGGTCTTATACCCCCTGGGGGTATTAAGGTGGCGGCATGCCCCACACGATCGATCACTCCGCCCACGGGACCGAGGCGAGCGGCGACCGCGGCCCGCAGGCCGGTCACGCCGACCATGCCGATCGCGCCGATCACGCCGATCATGCCGGTCATGCCGGGCACCATGGCGACCACGCCGGCCGGTTCCGCCGACTGTTCTGGGTCATGCTCGTGATCTCGATCCCGGTCATCGCCCTCGACGGCGCGTTCGCCCACCTGCTCGGCTATCACCTGCCGACGGCCGCCTGGATCGCGTGGGTCTCGCCCGTGGGCGGCACGCTGATCTACCTCTGGGGCGGGCGGCCGTTCCTCACCGGCGCGGTGGGCGAGCTCCGCGCCCGCACGCCCGGAATGATGCTGCTCATCGGCCTGGCGATCACGGTCGCGTTCGTGGCCTCGTGGGCCGCGACCCTCGGCTGGATCGACGCCGGCATGAGCCTGTGGTGGGAGCTGGCCCTCCTCGTGGTCATCATGCTCCTCGGCCACTGGATCGAGATGCGATCCCTGGCCCGCACCGGTTCGGCGCTCGACTCCCTCGCCGCGCTCCTTCCCGACGACGCCGAGCGGGTCACCGCGGCCGGCACCGAGGCGGTGACGCCGGCCGACCTCAAGGTGGGCGACGTCGTGCTCGTGCGCCCGGGCTCGGCCGTCCCGGCGGACGGCCGCATCATCGACGGCGAGGCCCACCTGGACGAATCGATGATCACCGGGGAGGCGCGGGCCGTGCGCCGCACCGCGGGCGACCAGGTCGTGGCCGGCACGATCGCCACCGACTCGGGGCTGCGGGTCGAGGTGAGTGCCATCGGCGAGGACACGGCCCTCGCCGGGATCCGCCGGCTCGTGGCCGACGCGCAGAACTCCTCCTCCCGCGCCCAGCGCCTCGCCGACAGGGCCGCCGCCCTGCTGTTCTGGTTCGCGCTCGGCTCGGCCCTCGTCGCGCTCGTCGCCTGGCTGCTCGTGGGCACCCCGGACCAGGCCGTGCTGCGCGTCATCACCGTGCTGGTCATCGCCTGCCCGCATGCGCTCGGCCTGGCGATCCCGCTCGTGGTCGCGCTGTCGACCGAGCGCGCGGCCCGGGGCGGTGTGCTCATCAAGGATCGGCTCGCCCTCGAGGGGATGCGCCGGGTCGATGCGGTGCTCTTCGACAAGACCGGCACCCTGACCGCCGGCGAGCCCGCCGTGACCGGGGTCGAGCCCGCCCAGGGCCACGACCCGGACGAGGTGCTCGCGCTCGCGGCCGCGGCCGAGGCCGACAGCGAGCACCCGCTCGCGCGGGCCATCGTCGCGGCCGCGGCGGACCGCGGACTCGAGCCGCCCGCGGCGAGCGGCTTCGCCTCCGAACCCGCGATCGGCGTGCGGGCCACGGTCGGCGACCACGCGGTCGCCGTCGGCGGGCCGAACCTGCTCGAACGTCACGGCCTGAGCGAACTGCCCGGCCGCGAGCCCTGGCGGGCGGCCGGGGCCATCGTCCTGCACGTGCTCGTCGACCACGAGATCGCCGGGGCGCTGCGCCTCGCCGATGCGATCCGGCCCGAGTCACGCGAGACGGTCGACGCGCTCCACGCCGCCGGGATCCAGGTCGTGATGATCACGGGGGACGCCCCGGCCGTCGCGCACGCCGTCGCAACCGAGCTCGGCATCGACCGGGTGTTCGCGGGCGTGCGGCCCGAGCACAAGGCGACCACGGTGGCCGAGCTGCAGGATCGGGGCCACCGGGTCGCGATGGTCGGCGACGGTGTGAACGACGCCCCGGCCCTCGCCCGCGCCGACGTGGGCATCGCGATCGGTGCCGGCACGGACGTGGCGATCGGTTCGGCCGGGGTCATCCTCGCCTCCTCCGACCCACGCTCGGTGCTCTCGGTCATCCAGCTCTCGCGCGCGAGCTACCGCAAGATGAAGCAGAACCTGTGGTGGGCGGCCGGCTACAACCTCGTGGCCGTGCCGCTCGCCGCCGGCGCGCTCGCCCCGGTCGGGTTCACGATGCCGATGAGCGTGGGCGCGCTCCTCATGTCCGCCTCGACGGTCGTCGTCGCGCTCAACGCCCAGCTGCTGCGCCGCCTCGACCTGCACCCGCAGGAGAGCGTCAAGGAGTTCCTGCCCGCGGCCTGAGCCCGGCGCTGCTGTCGGCAGAACTCGCAGGGCGCGACCGCGGGATCGTCTTAGCATGGATCATGGCCGACATCGCACCGCCCCTCCGCCCGGTTCCCCGCCTCCCCCTCGGCGAGGACGGTGAACGTGAGCCGCTCTGGCGGACCGTGCTCGGGCGGGAACTGCGCAGGCTCCGCCACGGACGCGGGGAGACCCTCGGCGAGACCTCGACGCGCGCCGGGGTCTCCGCGCAGTACCTGTCCGAGATGGAACGCGGGGTCAAGGACCCCTCCAGCGAGATGATCGCGGCCGTCGCGGGCGCGCTCGGGGTCTCGCTCATCGACCTGACGTCCGCCGTCGCGCGGGAGCTGCATGCGCCCGCCGCGGGCGCTCCGCGCGGGGCCTCCGGCCGGGCCGCGCTCAGCCTCGCGGCCTGAGGCGCCTCACCGCTGCTCGATCACGTGATCGAGCAGCCCGTAGTCGCGGGCGGCGGTCGCCGTGAAGACGCGGTCGTGGTCGGTGTCGGCGCGCAGCGTCTCGACACTGCGTCCCGTGCGCTGGGCGAGCACGCCCTCGATGTCCGTGCGGATCCGGACCACTTCGTCGGCCTGAAGGATGAGGTCCGGGATGCTGCCCCTGCCCTGGGCGGCCGGTTGATGCAGCACGATCCGGGCGTGCGGGAGCGCAGCGCGCGCCCCGGCGGCGCCGGCCGCCAGGAGCACGGCACCGACCCCGACCGCCTGTCCGACGCAACTGGTCGCCACCTCGGAGCGGATATAGCGCATGGTGTCGTAGACGGCGAGCATCGCGCTCGGATCGCCGCCCTCGCAGTTGATGTAGAGCTGGATCTGCCGGTCGGGCTGATCGGACTCGAGGTAGAGCAACTGTGAGATGAGCGCGTTGGCGACACCCGCGTCGATCGCCGTTCCCAGGTAGATGATCCGCTCGGTCAGCAGGTGTGAATACACATCCAGGACCCGCTCGCCGCGAGGGTGGTGCTGAACGACGTGCGGAATCGTGTAGCCGCTCATCGCCCGCTCCCGCCTCGCGTGGGGCCGAATCCGGCGGAGTCTCGCCGTGCGGGGCCGACTTCGTCGAAGTCCTGGACGATTGCGTCGATGAAGCCGTACTCGAGGGCCTGCCGGGCCGTGTACCAGTGATCGTGCAGCGAGTCCTCGAACACCCGCTCGATCGGCCGGCCCGTGTCGTGGGCGATGATCCCGAGCACCGTGTCCCGGGTGTGGCGGAGGTCGTCGGCCTGCAGCTCGATGTCGACCGCCGTGCCGCCGATGCCCGCCGAGCCCTGGTGCATGAGGACCCGAGCGTGCGGCAGCGCCCGGCGCTTGCCCGGCGTGCCCGCGGACAGGAGGAACTTGCCCGCGCTGTAGGCGATGCCCAGCGCGAGGGTCGAGACGTCGTTGGGGACGAGCCGCATGACATCCCGGATGGCCAACATCGCCGGCACCGACCCGCCGGGGGAGTGGATCCACAGGGCGATGTCGTCGGTGGGCCGGTCAGCCTGCTGCGCCGGCCGGCCCGGGCGCCACCGGTTCTGCTGCGGGCGGCTCCGCCGTGAGCGGCGCGGCTCAGGCTCGCGGAACCGGCCGGCCGGATCGGGGGCGCGCGCGAGTCCCGGGCCCGCTCGGGTCGCGCATGAACCAGGTGAGGGCCAGCCCGAGCACGGGCAGCACGATGAGGGCGGTGAACATGACCCGCAGGCTCGTGTGATCGGCGAAGGTGCCGAGCAGCGGGCTGAACAGCCCGCCGACGCTCACGCCCAGCCCGACCGTGACCCCGCTCGCGGTGCCGATCCGGTTCGGAAGGTAGTCCTGGCCGAGCATGATGAACACGGCGAACGGCAGGTACAGCGCGATCCCGGTGAGCGCCACGAAGGCGAGCGTCGCCGGCCAGGATCGGGTGAACACGAGCCCGGCCAGCGCGGGCACGGTGAGCACGAACCCCGCCTGGATGCTCATGAGCCGATTCGACCGGTCCGCGACCCAACCGCCGAGCAGGGTGCCCGCGGCGCCGGTCACGAGGAAGACCGTGAGCGCCGCCCCGCCGACCGACTCGCTCGTGTGCAGCTCGCGGATGAAATAGAGCCCGATGAACGAGGTGATCCCCAGGAAGAGGATCGAGCGGATCACCACCACCACGATGAGCTTGACGAACTCGGGCCAGTCGTCGCGGCCCGTCGGCATCGCGGCGGCACGGCGCCGGCCGGACCGGCCGTCGAGCACGCGTCGCAGCCGCAGCGCCAGGATCGTCGCCATGACCGCCGCCGGGATGAGCAACAGCGGGGTCCCGCGCACGCCGAGCAGCAGGAACACGGGCGTGGCCACGAGGGAGCCGAGCGCGTACCCGCCGTTGCCCCCGAGCGCGAAGATGCTCATCGCCCGGTTGCTGGGGCCGCCCGCCAGCCGTGCCGCCCGCGCGGCCTCGGGATGGAACGCCGCGATCCCGAAGCCGGAGATCGCGATGAGGATCCACGTGAGCGGATACGAGTGGGCCAGGCCCACGAGCGCCAGGCCGACGCCCGCGGTGAGCATCCCGGCCCCGATGAGCCACCGCCGCGGCCGGCGGTCCCCGAGCACCCCGAAGACCGGCTGCGCGACCGAGGAGATGAGCGTCGCGGCGAGGGTGAGCCCCGCGATCGCCGCGTAGCTGTAGTGACGCTCCGCCGCGAGGAACGGCAGCAGCGCCGGCACGACGCCCTGATAGAAGTCGTTGACCAGGTGCGAGGTCGACATGAGCGCGACCCCGCCGCGGTTCATGCTCAGGGACGGCGCCCGCTCGCCCTCGTCGTGATCGTCACCCACCGTTCCAATCTAGGACCTGGACCGCCGCCTCGCCTCCGGCTCATTCGCCGGCGGCCTCGAGGAACGCCTGGAGGATCGGGCCGGCGGTCTGCGCCCCGGCGATGCCGGCGTCGACGAACACCGCGACCGCGAGGTCGCCCTGGGCGGCGATCATCCAGGCGTGCGGGTCCGTGGACTCGTCGGCGGCCCCGTGTTCGGCGGTGCCGGTCTTGGCGCGGACCTCCTCGCCCGGAACGCCGGCCAGGAAGGACGCGGTGCCGTCGGTCACGACGCCGCGCATGAGCTCCCGCAGCACGGTGGCCTCCTCGGCGGTCAGGGGCTCACCCACGTCGGCGGCGACGGTGACGTCCTCGATCAGGTGTGGCACGACGGCGGTGCCCGCCTGGACCGAGGCGGCCACGGTCGCCATCGCGAGCGGGCTCGCGAGCACCCGCCCCTGCCCGATGATCGCTGCGGCCGCGTCGGTCTGCCCGTCGGTGGCCGGCACCTCCCCGAGGAAGGCCGGGAAGCCGAGGCCCTCGGAGTCGCCGCCGAGGCCGAGCGCTCGGGCGGCACTGGTCAGGTCGTCGGGTTCGAGGCGATCGCGCGCGCCGATCAGGTTGGTGTTGCAGGAATGGGCGAATCCGTTCCGGAACGAGATCTCGCCGAGCGCCGAGTCGGGGTAGCCGTCGTAGTTCTTGAAGCTCCGGCCGTCCACGTCGATCGTCGCCGGGCACGGCAGCACGTCGTCCGCGGCGACGCCGGCCCGCAGCAGCGCCAGCGCACTCACCACCTTGAACGTCGACCCCGGCGGGTACCGGCCCTCGGTGGCGGTGTTCAGGCCCGCGCTTCCCGGGCCGCTCGCCGCGGCGAGCACCGCACCGGTCGAGGGGCGGATCGCCACGATCGAACTCGCGGGCTCCTCGTCCGCGTCGCCGGTGGCGTCCGCGGCGTCCCTGAGGAGAGTCTCCGCGGTCGTCTGCAGGGTCGGGTCCAGGGTGAGGCGCAGCGGCGGGGCCGGCTTCGTGTCCCAGTGGGCCACGGACGTGCGTTCGACGTCGTCGCACTCCGCCCCGTCCTCGCAGCCGCCGGCGCGCAGCACGACGATCTCGACGTCGGGCCGGCCGCGGAGCTCCTCGTCGTAGCGCGCCTGCAGGCCCGAGCGGCCGACGAGGTCTCCGGCCCGGACGGCGCCGCCGGATGAGTCGATGATCTCCGCGGTCGCCGGCCCCACGGTGCCCAGCAGCTCGCGGGCGAAGTCGCGGGTCGGGGCCAGGGGCAGCGAGTCGTCGACCTTGCGCGCGCCCGGGATGTCGGGGAAGTCGGCGTCGATGAGGCCCTCGGCGTCCTCGGGGCGCACGACGATCGCCTCGACGAAGGCCTTCGGGCCGGCGGCCTCGGCCGCGGCCACGAACCGCTCGGCGTCGACGCCGGTCGCCGCCGCGATCCGCTCGGCCGCGGCCGCGACCTCGCCCGGCTCGATCAGGGTCTTGTCGAGCCCGTAGCGTCCGACGGCCCGGTCGGTCACGAGCACGGTGTTGCGCGCCCCGAGGATCTCGGCCCGATCGGGAAACGTGCGCACGACGTCGAACCGGTCGCCCTCACCGAGCTCGGCCAGCAGCGCACTCGGCTCCCACCGCACGCGCCACTGCCCGTCGGTGAGCGCGAGCCGGGCGGACGTCTCGTACTCCCAGTCACGATCCTCGATCGACCAGGTCCAGTGGAGCGGCACCGTGGCCTCGTCGTCCTCGTAGCGGATCGTGCCCGCGTCGACCCGCACGTCGTAGCCGGCGAGCGGCTCGACCTGATCGGTGAAGGCGGCCGCGGCGGCGGGGTCGGCGAGCGGCACACCCTCGAGGCTGTGCTCGGAGAGGGCGGCGGTCAGTGCCGCGGCCGTCTCGTCGGCGCGAGTCGATTCGATCGAGCACGCCGAGAGCGAGACGAGGACGCAGGCGAGCAGCGGGGGCAGGGAGCGGCGACGGGGCATCGCCCAAGTATCCGGAGGCGCCGAAGAAGTGTCAAAGAGTATCAAATGAATGTATTCATAGCATTTGAGTATCATCCGAGGATGGATCTGCTGCGCCACCTGCGGTTCGCGATCACGATCGCGGAGGAACGCCACTTCGGCCGTGCGGCGGCGCGCCTCGACATGAGTCAGCCGCCGCTGTCGCAAGGCCTGCAGCGACTGGAGCGCCGCCTGGGTGTCCGGCTCTTCGAGCGCGATGCCCGCGCGGTGCGTCCGACGCCCGCCGGCGATGCGCTCCTGCCGCGCATGCGCGACGTGCTCGAGGCCGCGGAGGGCTTCCTCGAGGAGGCCACGGAATGGTCGAGCGAACCGGATCTGCGCGTCGGCATCGCCGCCGATGTGGAGGACCGGGCGTGCCGGGCGGTCGAGGCGCTCGGCGGCCTCGGGGTGGCGGTCTCGCCGCTGATCGCCGGCAGCGTGAGGCTCGTCGATGCGGTGCGGGACGGCGGCCTCGACCTGGCCGTGGTGCGCCACCCGGGGATCGTCGACGGCACCGACGCCCGCGGCGTGCTGACGATCCCGCGGACGATCTGCTCGGCCGGCGGGCGGGTGGCCCCGCCCGGCACCGATCTGCCCGTCGTGGTGCCGCCGCGCCGCTGGCAGCCGGCCGCCCACGACCAGCTCGTCGACGCCCTGCGGCGCCACCGCCATTCGGGTGAGGTGATCGAGGAGGCCGACCTCATGGCCCGCCGCGCGCTCGTCGCCGCCGGCCGCGTGCTCGGGCTGGGCGGCGCGCCGGACGCGACGGGTGCGAACTTCCCGCTGCGGCTGCGGGTGATCCTGCCGGTCGCCTCCGATCGCCGCCGCGACCTGCCGCACCTGCGAGCCGCCGAGTTGCTCGAGACCGCGCTGACATGAGTGAGGGCAGGCTCACCCGGCTGGCGAGCGAGGCCGGCATCACGGCCTGGGTGCACGCGACCCGGCTCGGCGGGCCCCCCGCATCGACCTCCGCCGGCGCGGACGTCCCCGTCGCCGTCGCCTCGCTGTACAAGCTCCCCCTCGCGCTCGTCTGGGCGGATCTCGTGGAGGCCGGCGCGCTCGACCCCCACTCGCGGCTGGTCCTGCGGGCGGAGCAGCGCGCCGCCGGCCCGACGGGGGTCGCCATGCTGTGGGACGACGTCGCGCTCAGTCAGCGGGACGCGGTCCGGCTCATGCTCGCGGTCTCGGACAACACCTGCGCGGACGAGATCCTCCGGATCGTCGGCCTCCGGGCGGCCAATGCGGCCCTCGCCGCCGACGGGCTCGAACAGACCCACATTCGACACGGGTCGGCCGAGACCCTGCGGATCGTCCAGGCCGAGACCGGGGCACCCGATCCGGCGGCGGCCGAGCGGGCCCTGGCCACGGTCGACGAGGAACGCCTCACGAGCCAGTTCGAACCGGCGCTGGCCAGCTCCTCCACCGCCCGCGAGCTGTGCCGGGTGCTCGCGCTGCTGTGGGGCCGGACCGGCCGGGCGCACGAGGCGGTCCGCGGCGCGATGGCCCATCAGGCCTGGCGGCACCGGATCGCCTCGGCGTTCCCGCACGACGACGTGCTCGTGCAGGGGAAGACCGGAACGCTGGCACGGTTGCGGCACGAGGCCGCCGTCGTCACCTTCCCGGGCGAGTTCCCGATCGCCGTGGCCGTGCTCACCCGCTCGGCCCGGGCCGAGCGGCACCTGCCGCGCGTCGATGCGGCGATCGGAGCGATCGCCCGCGCCGCGGCGGGCCCGCTGCGCATGAGCCGGGACGACGCACCGGATGCGTCGGCCTCATAGCAACGACCCCGGCCACAGGGCCCACAGCCTGCTCCCGGCGAACCAGGTCGCCGCCCCGCAGGCGAGCGCGAAGCTCACGTTCCAGACCGCCGCGGGCACCCTCGTCAGCCACGCGAGCACGGCCGGATCGCTCGTGGGTGACCGGGAGCCGGCCACGGCACCGAGGTGCCGCCACGCGCCCACGATCCCCACGCCCCCGGCGACGATGAGCACCCAGGCCTGCCAGGCGTCGTCCCCACGCCACCACAGCAGGCCGAGCCCGGCCGTCACGGCGAGCGTGACCGACCCGGTGAGCCAGGATCGTGCGCGCACGAGCGCGGCGGCCGCCGCGACGAGCGCGAGCGTGAGCACCGGGGCGGCCCATCCCCACGTGGCCGCCGCGATCGCCGCGGCCCCGGCGATCGCCGGCGCCGGATAGCCCGCCCAGGTCGTCAGCGCCCGCCCGGCACCGCGCTCGGGGCCGCGGGTGACGGCATGGCCGGAGGCGTCGGCGCGCAGCACGAGGCCCGTGAACGAGCGCCCGCACGCGAGCCCGACGAGGGCGTGCCCGAGTTCGTGCACGAGCGTCACCCCGAGCCGCGCGAGCCGCCACAGCGGCCCGATCACGACGATCGCCAGCGCCACCGCGGCGGCGAGCAGCAGCGAGCGGGCCTCGACCTCGGGGGCGTCGACCGGCAGCACCCGGACCCAGACCTCGCTCAGAATCTCCACCGGCGCAGCCTACGTGAACCGCGCGGTGGCCGGATCAGGCGGAGCGGACCATGCCCGCCCACTGGTGCGGCTCGAGCGGAGACGCCTCGGGCGCGTCGGACCCGGCGCATGCGCGCGCCCAGTCGATCGCCTCGCCGAGCACGGCGCGCAGCTCCGCGTCGGGATCGCCCACGCACGCCTCGGAGAGCGCCCGGGCGGCGATCACCGTGAGCGGGATGGCCACCGACAGCGGCGGCAGCGCGATCTTCATCCGGCGCATGAACGCGACCGACCAGGAGCGCAGGGCGGTGTGGTCGGCCAGCTCCGCCTCGGCACGACTGCGCCACGGCTCCCGCACGGCCACGGGGTACGGGCCGGAGTCACCGAGGATCCGCAGCAGGCCCACGCCGAGGCCGTGCTGATGCTCGAGCGCCGCGATCGGCAGCGCCCGGAGGGCGGCGATGACCGCGACCTCCTCGATGTACTCGTCGCCGAGATCGACGATGCCGATCACCGACGGGATCATCGGCGCGAGCTGCGGGCGCCCCGCATCCGTGGTGAGATCGTTGACCAGTCGCGCCAGCTGCGCCAGCGCCGGGTCCGTGCAGGCGGGATGGTCGCTCCACGGCTGGCCCGCCAGATACGAGGCCAATTCCATGAAGCACGCCCCGCGTCGGGGTTTGCGGTGCTTCCCACGCGCCAGCATGGGCATCATCATTGGTGTAGTCGTCATGATCGACACCTCCGAGAAAGGGAACCGTGTCTCATTCTCCGCCGGTTCACGCAGAAGGGCCAGGGGGCCGGGCGAGGTTCCCCGGCGCGGATCCGCGATCGGCGCATCCCGCCGCCTCACGTTCGCGCGCTCCGGGGCGTCTACCCGGTGAGAGGCGGTGAGGCGCGGTGACCACCACGACCATGACGAACCATGCCCGGATCGAGACCGACCTGGGGGAGTTGACCCTCGTCACGGACGGCGAGGCGATCACGGGCCTGTACTTCCCCGGGCACCCGCACCTGCCCGCCGAACCGGCGTTCGGCGAGCTCGTGACCGAGCGCGCCCTGCCCGTGCTCCGGCTCGCCGCGAGCCGGCTGCGCTCCTACCTCGCCGGCGAGCGGAGCCGCGTCGATGTTCCGGTGTCGACCCGCGGCGATGCCTTCTCCGAGCGCGTCTGGGGCCTGCTCGCCGAGATCCCGTACGGGCACACGACCACCTACGGCGACCTCGCCCGGCGCCTCGGCAACCGCCACCTCGCCCAGCGCGTGGGCGGGTGCGTGGGCAAGAACCCGGTGAGCATCCTCATCCCGTGTCATCGCGTGGTCGGCGCCGACGGCTCGCTCACCGGCTACGCCGGCGGCCTCGAACGCAAGCGGCGCCTGCTCGAGCTCGAGGAGCCGGCCGCCGCGGCCGCCTCCCGACTGTTCTAGGGGTGAGGACGACGCAGCAACCGTTCGAGTGCGCCGTCACCGGCCACGGGGTCACCGTGCTGCGGGTGTGCCGGGCCGTGCTCGGGCCGGGGGCCGACGCCGAGGACGCGTGGTCCGAGACGTTCCTCGCGGCGCTGCGTGCCTGGCCGGACCTGGAGGAGGGCGCCAACGTCGAGGCGTGGCTCGTGCGCATCGCCCGACGCAAGGCGATCGACGTCATCCGCGCCCGCGACCGGCGGGCCGTCCCCACCGAGACGCTCCCGGAACCGCCCGCACGCGCGGGGCCCGGTGGATCGAGCGGGCCCGGTGGATCGGGGGCCGGTGGATCGGGGTCGGGTGGATCGAGCGGCGGGGACCCGGGAGGCGATGCGGCGATCGACTCGGCCACCCTCTGGGGCCGGGTCGCGGCCCTGCCCGAGCGGCAGCGTCTCGCGCTCGGCTACCACTACCTCGGCGGGCTCGCCCACACCGAGACCGCGCAGTTCATCGGCGGCACGCCCGAATCGGTTCGCCGCGCCGCCGCGGACGGCATTCGACGGCTGCGCACGATCTATCACGACGAGGGAGGATCCCGATGAACGCGCGACCCGATCTGCCCGGATCCCCCGGCCGGGCGGACAGAGCCGGCCCCGACGGCCCCGGCGGCCTCGGCGGCCCCGCCCTCGGCGGCCCCGGCCGGGCGGACAGAGCCGCCCCCGACGCGACGGACGGCGAGTTGTTCCCGGTGACGCACGCGGACCTGGCGAGACTGCATGCCCGGCTCGAGGCGAGCGCGCAGGCCGAGGCGATCCTCGACGTCCGTTATCGGGTGATCGACAGCCCGATCGGGCCGCTGCTGCTCGCGGCGACGGCCCGCGGGCTCGTGCGGGTCGCGTTCGAGCGGGAGGGTTTCGAGGCGGTGCTGTCCGCGCTCGCGGGCCGGATCGGCGCGCGGATCCTCGAGACCCCGACCGGGCTCGCGGCCGCCGCCCGGGAACTGGCGGAGTACTTCGCCGGGGACCGCCGGGCCTTCGACCTGACCCTCGACCACGCGCTCTCCGCCGGGTTCAGGGAGCGGGTGCAGCGGTCGCTGCCGCAGATCGCCTACGGCCACACCCGCTCCTACCGTGAGGTCGCCGCGTCCGTGGGCAGTCCGGGGGCCGTGCGCGCCGTGGGCACCGCCTGCGCCACCAATCCGCTCCCGGTCGTGGTGCCGTGCCACCGCGTGCTGCGCTCGGACGGCACGCTCGGCGGCTACGTCGGCGGGCTCGAGGCGAAGGCCGCGCTGCTCGCGCTCGAGCGGGCCGCGTGACGGGCCGGCGTCCACGTGCCGCTCGACGGCCCGCGCACCGGGGTGCCCATTGACCCGCCTCGAGGGCGATGCGAGATTGGGCGGATGCGGCGGACATTCCTCTGGCTGGTCAAGAACACGCTCAACCGGTTCACGATCCGGCTCGCGAAGTCCGGCGTCGGGCCGATCTCGCTCGTGCGACACGTCGGGCGCAGGTCCGGGAAGGTCTACGAGACGCCGATCATCGTGGCGCGCGTGCCGCAGGGGTTCGTCGCCGAGCTCACCTACGGCGCGGGCGTGGACTGGTACCGCAACGTCGTCGCGGCGGGTAGCTGCCGGATCCTCGTCGGCGGCACCGTGTACCGGATCGTCGCGATCGAGCCCTATCCGGCCGACGACGGGCGGCGCGCGTTCGGCTTTCCGGCCCGGCTCATCCTGCGGCTGCTGCGCCGGCAGGAGTTCCGGCTGCTCCGCGCGGACGGACGCGCGCCCGGCCGCCGCTGACGGTCAGGTGTCGTGGCCCTCACGGGGTTGGGGCCGGTCGGGGCCGGGTGGGGCCGGTCGGGCCAGGAGCGCCGCGGCGAGGGTGCGGCCGACCCAGTGCTCGTACGCCGCCAGGTCGTAGCCGGCCGTGGTGACCAGGAGCTCATAGGTCTCCGGGCTCGCGATGGCCCACGCCGTGTCGGCCGCGGCCTCGGGCGTCAGGTCCGCCCGCAGCTCGGCGGCCGGTATCCGCCCGACGAGGTCGGCGACGGTGCGGCGGCGCAGATCCTGCAGGGCCCGCCAGTCGGCCGCGACCTCGGCGTCGGTCGCCGCCGCGTCCCGGTAGAGGCGCCAGCCGAGGGCCGCGCGACCGGCGAGTCCGACATAGAACCGCGCGATGCGCTCGACCACGGCCCGGGCATCGGACTCGGTGCCGCCGAACGACTGGCTGATGAGACGCGGGAGTTGCTCGGAATAGTCCGTGCCCGCATCGCCCGAGAGTGCGGCGTCCAGGTGCGCGCGCAGGAGGGCGCGCTTGCTTCCCCAGGCGAGGTAGAGGGTCTGGACCGTGACGCCGGCCCGGTCCGCGATCCGGGCGACGGTGGCCGCGTGATAACCGCGGTCGGCGAACTCCGCGCCCGCGGCCCGGAGCAGCCGCCGGCGCGTCTCGGCCCGGGAGGCCGCGGCGGCCTCCTGCCGCCGGGTCGGTCGATCGGTCGGTCGGCCGCTCGCTCGATCGGTCGCTCGACCGACCGGACGATGGTTCGGTCGATTATTCGGGCGACGGGGGGCGGGGGAGGGCATGGACGGATCCCGGGAGCGAGGATTAGAGTGTGATTCAAGTCTACTTGAGTGTCACTCAAATCTCGGAGATGTGACATGGCCCGTTCCGCACCCGCCCCGGTCCTCGATCGAGCGTGGCACCGGCCCGGCGCATTCCGGTACGCGCTCGCTCGGCTCGGCGGGATCGCGCGCCCGCCCGTGTCCGTGTACGAACCGGCACCCGGCTCCGTGCTGAGCGATCGCGACGTGGCCGTGCCGATGGCCGACGGCACGGTGCTGCGCGTCAACGTCTACCGGCCGCCCGGCGAGGAGCGCCTGCCCGTGCTGCTCTCGGCCCACCCGTACGGCAAGGACCGTCTGCCGACCCGGCGCGGGTGTTGAGCGACACCGTGGCTGACCACGTGTAGGTGGGTTGGCGTCATCGAATATGAGGACGTGTTCGGCGTCGCGGGGGCTGGCCTGGTTCTATGGTCGGCGTCAAGGGCGTGACCACGTTCTGTTGAAGCGCGACGGCCCTCCCATGCTTTGGCGAGCAGGAGGGCCGTCACTTGGTGCTTGGGGGCACCCGATGTTGATGGTAGGTAGCGACCCGGTCGAGGTCGAGCGGTCGCTGGTGTCGGGGGAGTTGTCCTGCCCCTCGTGTCGAGGCGTGCTGGGTCCGTGGGGCCATGCCCGCCAGCGGTCTACGCGCGGGCCGACGGGCATGGTGCGCCATCGTCCGCGGCGGGCGCGCTGTATCTCCTGCGGGGCGACGCATGTCCTGCTGGCCCAGCTTTGGCTGTCGCGTCGGGCGGATGCGGGCGCGGTGATCGGAGCGGCGCTGGAGGCCAAGGCCGCCGGTTCGGGTCATCGGCCGATCGCGGCGGCGCTGGGACGGCCGGCCTCGACGGTGCGGGGCTGGCTGCGCCGCGCGGCCGTCAACGCCGAGCAGGTCCGCGTCGAGTTCACCCGGCTGCTGGGGGCGCTGGACCCGCTGGCGGCAGCGCTGAGGCCGCGGGGCTCAGCGCTGGCTGACGCGGTGGAGGCGATCGGCCGGGCAGCGGCCGCCGCGGTGGTCAGGCTGTCGCTGGTGGCCCCGTGGGAGTTCGCTGCCCGGGTCAGCGGCGGGCGGCTGCTGGCTCCCTCGCTCGGGGTGGGGTGGTGAGCAACACGAGTTGACCCTGGGCAGGGCCATATCGGCCCGCCATGCTCGGCCGGGATGGGTGTTTCCGACGAGGTGAGGGCAAGGGATGAAGCACAAGGACAGACCCGGAGGTAACGAAGCGCGCCGGGCCGAGCGGGCACGAGACGTGGCCCTGTTCCGGTATGCGCTGATCCGCGAGGCGGCGGACGTGTCGTTGACGACCCGCCAACGCGGGGCGCTGGTGCGCCGGCTGGCCGCCGCCGAGCACACCGGCCCGCACGGGCAGAAGGTCCGCGTCTCGCGGGTGAGCCTGGATCGGTGGATCCGAGCCTGGCGTGCTGGCGGGTTCGACGCGCTGATTCCCACCGCCCGGCACGTCGAGCCCCGCACCCCGGCGGCGGTGCTGGAGCTGGCCGCGGCGCTCAAGCGCGAGGTCCCGGGGCGCACCGCAGCGCAGATCGCCAGGATCCTGACCGAGCACGGGACGGGTTCGGTGCCCTCGGACCGGACGCTGCAGCGGCACTTCGCCCGCCTGGAGCTCAACACTCGCCCCGACGGGCAGGCACCGACGGCGTTCGGCCGGTTCGAGGCTGCCGCGTCGAACGAGCGGTGGACCGGGGACGCGCTGCACGGGCCGGTGATCGCCGGGCGCAAGACCTACCTGATGGCGTTCATCGATGACCACTCCCGGGCCCTGACCGGGTATCGGTGGGGCCACAGCGAGGACGCCCTGCACCTGGCCGCCGCGCTGCGCGCGGGGCTGGCCGCCCGCGGCACCCCCGCCGTCCTCTATCTGGACAACGGGGCGGCGATGGTCTCCAAGCAGCTGCTGCGCGCCCTGGCCGTCCTGGGGATCCGGATGACGCACTCCCGGCCGGGCCAGCCGGAGGGCAGGGGCAAGATCGAACGGTTCTTCCGCACCGTCCGCGAGCAGTTCCTCATCGAGCTGACCGCCCCCGGCGCCGCCGAGAAGATCACCGACCTGGCCGCGTTGAACGAGTTGTTCGCCGCCTGGGTGGAGAGCGTCTACCACCAGCGCGTCCACTCCGAGACCGACCAGACGCCCATCGAGCGGTTCCTGGCCGGCGGGACACCCCACCTACCGACTCCGGCTCAGCTGCGTGAGGCGTTCTTGTGGTCCGAGCACCGCGCGGTGACCAAGACCGCCACCGTCTCCCTGCACGGCAACACCTACGAAGTCGACGCCGCCCTGACCGGCCGACGCGTCGAGCTGGTCTTCGACCCCTTCGACCTGACTGACATCACCGTCCGCTACGCCGGACGCGACATGGGCGCCGCCGTCGCTCACCAGGTCGGCCGGCACGTCCACCCCGCCGCCACACCCGCCGAGGCCACCGGCCCGGCGCCGGTGACCGGGATCGACTACCTGGCCCTGGTCCGCGACCGCCACACCACCACCCTGGCCCAGCGCGTCAACTACGCCGCCATGTCCGGCGAGCCACTCACCGACGAGCCCGCCGCCGAGGACGTCAACGCCGCCCTCGCGGCTGACATCGCCTCCTTCGCTACCCACCGCGACCGGCTCGCTGCCGCCACCGGCGACATACCGGTCCTGCCCGGACAGACCGACCTGATCGAACTGCTGGCCACCACTCACGACGACGATCTTCAGGAGACCCAGTGACTCTCGACCGCCTCCAGGCCCACTACGGCTTCACCCGCATGCCCTTCGGCCGAGCCCTGGCCCCCGGCATGCTGCACCGCCACACCGCCCACGCCGAAGCGGTCGCCCGCATCTCCTGGTGCATCGGTGAACGCGCCCTGGGCGTGATCACCGGCGAGGTCGGCGCCGGCAAGACCGTCGCCGTCCGCGCCGCCCTCGCCACACTGGACGCCTCCCGGCACACCACCATCTACATAGGCAACCCCGCCGTCGGCGGCCGAGGCATCTACGGCCAGATCGTCACCGCCCTCGGCGCCGTCCCGCGCTTCCACAAGGCCAGCCTCATCCCCCAGACCGCCGACCTGCTGGCCGCCGAGGAACACGAACGCGGCCGCACCGTCATCCTCATCCTCGACGAGGCCCACCTGCTCACCGCCGAACAGCTCGAGGAACTGCGTCTGCTGACGAACGCGAAATGGACTCCCACTCACCTTCGCCTGCCTGCTCATCGGCCAGCCGACCCTGCGCCGCCGGATCAAGCTCGGGACCTTCGCCGCGCTGGACCAGCGCATCGCTCTGCGCTACGCACTGACCGCGATGAACGACGCCGAGACCAAGAGCTACCTGGCCCACCATCTGGCCCTGGCCGGGCGCTCAGACACGCTGTTCTCCGACGACGCTACCGCCCTCATCCACCAAGTCGGGCGCGGCACACCACGAGCGGTCAACAACCTCGCCGTACAGGCACTCGTCGCCGCCTTCGCCACCGGCAAGGCCATCGTCGACGAGTCCTCAGCCCGCGCCGCCGTCACCGAGGTCACCGCCGAATAACCACCCCGACACACTGACCACCACCGCGACACCCTGACCACCAAGGCCCCGCCGGGAACCACCGGCGGGGCCACTTCTCAGCACAATCCGTCCTCACCGATCACGACGCGCACATCATCACCCGACGCGGCCGGCAACAGCAAATGGACGACGTTCTACGGTGAGCCGGCCCGGCGGGCCCAGCTCGCCTTCTTCGACCGCCACCTGCGTGGGGTCCCGGGTCCGGCGGGGATACCGGGTCCTGCGGAGGCGGCAGAACCGGTCGAGGCGGCGGAACCGGCTGAGGTGGCAGAACCGGCCGGGTCGGTCGAGGTGCGGCTCGAGGTGCGCGAGGCCGGCGATCGGATCGTCGAGGTGCGGGAGGAGCACGAGTGGCCGCTCGCCCGTACGGACTGGACCCCGCTGTACCTGGCGCCCGGCGGACTCCTGCGCCCCGAGCCCGCGGAGGTGCCCGGCTCGGTGACCTTCCGGCCGCGCCGGCGCGCCGCGGCGTTCACGTTCACGGCCCCCGCCGACCTCGAACTCACCGGGCCGATGGCGCTGCGGATCTGGCTCGCCGTCGAGGATGGCGACGACGTCGACCTCGTCGCCGGGGTCGAGAAGTGGCGCGGCTCCCGCTACGTCGGCTTCGAGGGCTCCTACGGCTTCGGACGCGACCGGGTCGCGACCGGCTGGCAGCGGGCCTCGCTGCGGGAGCTCGACGAGGACGCCTCGAGGATCGGCGAGCCCGTGCACACGTACCGGACTCGGGAACCGTTGCGGCCGGGTGAGGTCGTGCCCGTCGACGTCGCCCTCGGCCACTCCGCGACCCTGTTCCGGCCCGGGGAGTCGCTGCGTCTCGTGATCGGCGGGCGATGGCTCTGGCCGGCCAACCCGCTCACCGGGAACTTCCCGGCCCGATACCGCTGCGTCGGCGCCGGCCGCTGCACCCTCCGCTGGGGCCCGGAGCGGCCCGCCCACCTGCTCGTTCCCCGCATCCCCACCGCGCCATCGGCGGCGCCGGTCGAGACGGCTCGGTCCGAACGGAATGACCCGAAGGAGCAATAATGCGAGTGCTGGTTCTCGGCGCAGGATTCGGCGGGCTCGAACTGTCGGCCCGCGTGTCGGAGGAACTCGGGGACGACGCCGACGTCGTGCTCATCGACCGTGCCGACGGGTTCGTCCTGGGGTTCTCGAAGCTCGACGTCATGTTCGGGCGCACGAGCGAGGCGGCCGTGCGCCACTCCTACGCCGACATCGCCCGGCCCGGGGTGAGGTTCGTCCGGGCCGAGGTGCGGGCGATCGACCCGGTGCGTCGCGCCGTCGACACCGACGCCGGCCGGTTCGAGGGCGACGTCGTGGTCGTCGCCCTCGGTGCCGACCTCGATCCCGCGGCGACGCCCGGACTGGTCGAGGCGGGTGTCGACTACTACACGCCCGCCGGGGCGTTCGCGGCGCGCGCGGTGCTCGAGTCGTTCGGCGGTGGCCGCGTCGTCGTGGGTGTCACGTCCACGCCCTTCAAATGCCCGCCGGCGCCGAGCGAGACGGCGCTGATGATGCACGACTTCCTCACCGCCCGCGGGCTGCGCGAGGCGAGCGAGATCTCCCTGGTCATGCCGCTGCCCAGCCCGATTCCGCCCTCGCCGGGGGCATCCGAGTCGCTCCTGGCCGCCTTCGCCGAGCGCGGCATCCGCTGGTACCCGAACCGGCTCGTGCGCTCGCTCGACCCGGACCGCCGCCTCGCCGTCTGCGCGGACGGGGAGGAACTCCCCTTCGACCTGTTCCTCGGGGTACCGGCCCATCGGGTGCCGCGGGTCGTGGCGGATTCGGGCCTGTGCGTGGACGGCTGGGTGCCCGTGGACCCGCTCACCCTCGAGACCGGCTTCCCGAACGTGTACGCCGTCGGTGACGTCACGAGCGTCGGGACGCCGAAGGCGGGCGTCTTCTCCGAACGGCAGGCCCGCGTCGTGGCCGATCGACTCATCGCCCGGCAGCGCGGAACGGAGGCCATCTCCACCTACGACGGCACCGGCGTCTGCTACGTCGAATACGGCAACGAGACCGTCGGCCGGGTCGAGGTGACGTTCCGCAGCGGCGAGCGGCCGTTCGGCACGTTCGAGGCCCCGTCGGGATCACTGTCGCGTGACAAGGCCGAGTTCGGCCGGTCCCGCGCTCGCCGCTGGTTCGGCACAGACTGGGTCACGTACTGAGTCGGGAATGTCCCGATCACGGCGCGCAGGTCGGATCCGGTGCGATCGGGGAGCCCGAATGAGCCACAACTGGGCATCGCGCGAGGAGGATGGCTGATTGGGGCTCCGTCGCCTGTCTGCCTCAATGAACACTTGGTAATACGTAAGTGGTCATGGCAGAGTACGCTGGGGAACATGAACAGCATGACGGTGAACCCGGCGCACCTGTCGAACGACGACTGGGCGCGCGTGCGCGCGTTCCTGGACTCGGCAAAGAATCGCGGCGAGGTCGTCGACTTCTCCACCCGCGTGGAGTTGCTGACCCCCGCCGAGGTCGCGGGACGGCTGGGGATGTCGCGATCCACCGTGCTGCGCCGGATCGCCGAAGGCGAGATCACCGCTACGAAGGTCGGCACCCACCATCGCATCCCGCTGAACGAGTACGAGCGATACAGTCGCGAGCTGATGCGGCGCATGACCGAAGCGTCCGCTGCCGACATCGAGGCCGAGCTGTTCGGTGAGTGAAGCACCGCTGCTCTTCCTGGACGCCGATACGCTCGCTGCGCCGGTGACCGCACGGCCCTGATCGCGGGCAGCGTAGGTGGACGGGGTCGCGGGGTTCACAGGGTCCACAGAAATGTCCACGCGCATCCTTGTGCGCCGCGGTCACCGAATTTAGCGTCGAGATATAGATGCTGTTGGTGCGGGCCCCAGCGACCCTGGACAAGACGCGGAGGCGGGGCAGTGAGGTCGGATTCGTTGACACTCGGCAGCTGGTCGTGGTGGGTCAGGAGATGGACGCTTCTCTGCATCCCCGGCTGTGGCCTGGCGGTCCTGCTCTGGGGCCCCGATGCGGTCATGGGGATCGCTCTCGCTGTGGCGATCCCGCTCGTCGTGATTCTGGCGACGGCGGAGCACGATCGTCACCTCGATTCCACGCAGCCGTGGGTCGTGCCCGCACGCCGCATCGGCCGGGTCGTGGCGTGCGTCGTGGCATTCGTGCTGTCGACGGTGGCGGTGCTCTCGCTGCTTCCGGGACTCGCGCTCGTGGTGCTGGCCGTCGCGGCGGCGACGAGTCCGCCGGTGCGCGCCTTGCGTGACCGTGTCGTCGAGGCGCCGGACCCCCTGGTACAGACTCCATCAGCGGCGGTCGAGCCGAGCCCGGAGCTGCCGCCATCGCTCGTGCCCGTGGCGGAGCCGCGGTATATGTCCGATGTCATGCTGTGTTTCGCGTGGCGCCACAGCTATTGGGAGCTGTGGCAGGCGGATTCGGTCGTTGAGAAGCTGAGCGTCATCATGCGGCGGCAGCAGATCCTCGAGGAACTGGAGGCCCGCGACGCCATCGCGCTCGAGGCGTGGCTGGCCTCGGGGGCCCGTGCCTCGGCGAGCCCGGAGCGGTATTTCGATGATCACCGTCATGACCACCCCACGCCCGCGTGACGTGCCGACTCACACAGCATCGAGCCCCAGCGTCGACACGCTGGGGCTCGGATTGGGGTGGACGACGGGACTTGAACCCGCGACATCCGCGACCACAACGCGGCGCTCTACCTGCTGAGCTACGCCCACCATGTGCAGCGGTCTCCCGCTGCGCGCCCAGTGTAGCGAGGATTCGTCACCCTCACGAATCGGGGGCGCCTCACCCCGCCGGGGTGGTTGCTCAGAGGCCGAACGCCTCGCCGGTTCCGCTGGATTCCGCGGCTACGGGCGTGTCGGGAATCACAGTGGCGTCGCCGTCCAGCGCGCCGGATTCGTCCACCTGGACCGCCGGGGTGGGGGAGGCGAGGATCGCTGCGGCGGCGGCCTTCGCGGTCGCCGAGTCCGGCCCGGGGTCGGCGGGGAAGAGCACGCTGCGGTAGTAGCGCAGCTCGTCGATGCTCTCGGCGATGTCGGCGAGCGCCCGGTGCCCACCGGCCTTCTTCGGCGACTGGAAGTACGCCCGCTGGTACCAGCGCCGCGCGAGCTCCTTGATCGAGGAGACGTCGATGATCCGATAGTGCAGGAACGCGGTGAGCTCGGGCATGTCCCGATCGAGGAACATCTTGTCGGTGCCCACCGAGTTCCCGGCCAGCGGCGCGGTTCCCGCCTTCGGCACCCACTGCTTGATGAAGTCGAGCACCTGCTGCTGCGCGTGGGCGAGCGTGGTGCCCGAGGCGAGCTCGTCGAGCAGGCCCGAGGCGGTGTGCATCTCCTGCACGATCGGGACCATGTCGTCGGTGGCCCCCGGCGGGGGAGCGATCACGAGATCGAGCCCGGGCCCGAGCGGGTGCAGCTCGGAATCGGTCACGATCACCGCGATCTCGATCAGGGCGTCCTTGGTCAGGTCCAGCCCGGTCATCTCGCAGTCGATCCACACGATCGGGTCGCTGCTGGGGCTCTGCATCTTCACACTCACCCGGCCAGCCTAACGGCGACCGCCGGCATTCGCCGCGTCCGCCCGTTCCGAGGCAGGCCTACAGCCCGAGGATCGCCTTGGCGATCGAGAAGTAGATGATGAGTCCGGTCGCGTCGCAGAACGTGGAGATGAACGGCGTGGAGAAGACGGCCGGGTCGACCCGGCACAGCTTCGCGATGATCGGCATGACCCCGCCGACCACCGCCGACATCGTGCAGATCGCCAGCAGCGTCAGCCCGATCACCGTCCCGATGTCGATCCCGAACACCAGGGTCGCGATCACGAAACCGAGGGTGCCGAGCGCGATCCCGAGGGAGAACCCGGTGCGCAACTCCTTGAAGGCCACCCGCCCCACGTCCCGGTTGCCGATCTCGTTCATCGCGATCGCCCGGGTCAGGGTGGTGGCGGCCTGGGAGCCGGTGTTCCCGCCCGTGCCGGTGAGCAGCGGGATGAACAGGGCGAGCGTCGTCAGCTCCTCGAGCGGGGCCTCGTAGATGTGCAGCACCTGCACCGTGAGGATCGCCGAGATCGCCAGCACGAGCAGCCAGGGACCCCGCGCCTTCGTGATCGAGAGGATGGGCGTGAGCAGATAGGTGCGCCGGAGCGGCTCGTGGCCGCCGGCGCGGGCGCGGTCCTCGTCCTCGGCGGCCCGGATGATCCGCACGGCGTCGTCGATGGTGAGCAGCCCGATGAGCCGCTCCTCCCGGTCCACCACCGGCATCGCGATGAGGCCGACGTCGAGGCAGCGGCGCGCGGCGGCCTCGTCGTCCTCGTACGCGACGACCGAGGTGGCCGCGTTCATCACCTCGTGCACGAACTCCTCCGGCTCGGCGCGCAGCAGGTCCCGCAGGCTGGCGATGCCGACGAGGGTGCGGGAGGCGTCGACCACGGGCACCACGTAGATGGTCTCGGCGCTCGCCTCGTTGCGCCGGACCCGCTCGAGCACCGTGGCCACGTTCTCGCCCGGGTGGGCGGTGAGGTACTCCGGGGTCATCCGGCGTCCGATGGACCCCTGCGGGAAGCCGAGGATCGGGGCCGTGGCGCGGCGCTGGCGGGGGCTGAGCTCGCGCAGGAACCGCTTCGTCACCTTCGCGGGCAGCTCGTCGAGCAGCCCGACCACGTCGTCCGGGTCGAGCGCCTCGAAGACCCCCACCACCTCGGCGTCGCCGAGCTCGGTGATCAGGTCCGCCTGGGCGGCCGGTTCGAGTCGTTCGAACACGTCGATCGCCGTGTCCTTGGACAGCAGCCGGAACACCACGGCCGCGTCGGCGGCCGGGAGCCGGTCGAGCAGCTCGGACACCTCGGGCAACGGCGCATCCGAGAGGAATCCGGCCAGTTCGAGCAGGTCCGTGCGCTCCACGAGGTCGTGGACGTGGGTGAGGGTCTCGGTCATCGTCATAGGTCATCCTCCGCGCTGCTGCCAGCGGCCGGCATCGGCGCGGCCGCTATCGGTGGCCGATGCCTCCTACCTCGAACCCGCCGCCATGGCGGGCCCGCTGCGGGAGCGGCCCGGGTGCGCCCTGAACGCCCAGGTCAGGAAGCGCCGGCGCGGTACGCACTCCTGATGGCGTGATGATCTCGACTACTGCCGGGTTCCATGGCCATCCCCCTTCGGTGCGTCTCGCGGCGATAATGACCCTCGTAGTGTAACCGCTCCGGGCGGCTCTCGCTGTGGCACGAAGCACCGCGGCGCGCCCCCGACCGGCTAGGTTGAGGGAACCGACCGAAGGAGCAGCGTGAGGGTCATCGTCTACGGCAGCGCCAACCTCGACACGTCCGTGTGGGTGGAGGCCTTCCCCCGCCCCGGCGAGACGATCCACGCCCACAGGTCGAGTTCCGCGCCCGGCGGCAAGGGCCTCAACCAGGCCGTCGCCGCCGCCCGCATGGGCGCCGAGGCCGTGATCGTCGCATCGATCGGGGACGACGCCCGGGGCCAGGCCGTCCGCCTCGCCCTGGCAGCCGAGCCGGGTCTCGACCTGAGCCGGCTGCGCTCCGAGCCGCACACCCCCACCGGTCAGGCCCTCATCACCGTGGACGCGGACGGGGAGAACCAGATCGTGCTCATCGCCGGCGCGAACGGCTCCCATTCCCCGGCCGGCGTCCCCGGGCGACTCGAGTTCGCCGAGGCCGGCGACGTGCTCGTGTGCCAGCTCGAGATCCCGATGGCGGCCACGGCCGCGGCCCTCGCCTACGGGCGCTCCCGCGGCCTGGTCACGGTGCTCAACGCGGCCCCCGGCGCCCCGGTCGCGGACCTGCTGGGCGATGTGAGCCTGCTCGTGGTCAACGAGACCGAGGCCCGGATCGTGCTCGAAGACGAGTCCGCCGCCACGACCGACCTGGCCGCCCGTATCCACTCGCGACACGGCGTCGACGTGGTCGTCACCCTCGGCGCGGCGGGCGTGCTCTGGCACACGGCGGAGGGCCCCGGCGAGCGGCCGGCATTCGAGATCGACCCGATCGACACCACCGGGGCGGGGGACGCGTTCGTCGGCGGCCTCGCCACGTTCCTGGCCGAGGGGCACCCGCTCGCCGAGGCGATCGACTTCGCCGCCGCGGTCGGGGCGATGGCGACCACCGGCGACGGCGCACAGGGCTACGAGGCCGACCGGGACGTCGTCCGTACGCGGTTCGGGCTCGAGCAGCCGACCGGGCCGGCGAGCGAGACCAAGGCCTACTGGGAGGGCCGCTACCGGGAACGCGGCGCGATGTGGAGCGGGCGCGTGAACGCCGCGCTCGTGCAGGAGACCGGCGCGCTCACCCCCGGCACCGCCCTCGACCTCGGCTGCGGGGAGGGGGCCGATGCGATCTGGCTCGCCGAGCAGGGCTGGCACGTGACCGGCGTGGACATCTCGGCCACCGCGCTCGGGCGAGCCGAGGCCGAGGCCCGCAGGCGCGGGGTCGCGGATCGGATCACGTGGCAGCGCGCCGACCTGGCGCACTGGCGGCCCGCCGCGACCTACGACCTCGTGTCGGCCTGCTTCCTGCACTCCCAGCTCGAGTTCCCGCGGGACGAGATCCTGCGCGGGGCCGCCGCCGCCGTCGCCCCCGGGGGCGCGTTCCTCATCGTGGGACACGTGGACTTCCCGCCGTGGGCGGCGCGCGATCACGGGCACGATCACGAGGCGGGGGAGAACCTGCACGCCTTCCCGAGCGCCGCCGAGGCGGTCACCGGCCTCGGGCTCGACGGGCCGGACTGGGAGGTGCTCGTGGCCGAATCGCGGGTGCGCTCGGCGACCTCGCCGGCCGGGGAGCTCGCCGAGCTGACCGACGCGGTGGTGCTGGCGCGGCGCCGCTGAGATCAGCCGAGGCCGGAGCCCGGCCGCGCGCCGACGCGCAGCACGAGCGCGCGCATCGCGAGCACGACCGCCACGACCACGAGCGTGCCCAGCGCGAGCCCGGAGAGCACGTCGTGCAGGTAGTGCACGCCGGCGGCGAGCCGGGAGAACGCGAGCAGGGCGGCCCAGGCGATGAGCCAGCGCGCGGCCCACGGGAACGTGAGCAGCAGCGCGGTCGCGAACGCCGCGGCGAGCACCGAGTGGTTCGAGGGCCACGACCAGTCGCCCACCGCGGGGCAGGCGAGGGCCCCCTGCACGTCGAGGGTGCGGCACGGGCGCTCCTCGGTCACGATCACCTTGACGAGCTCACTGAGCAGATAGGCCGCGATGACGCCGATCCCGCCGGTGGCCAGCAGCCAGAACCGGGCGCGGTCGCGCAGCCAGGTCCACACCGCCCCGGCGGCCGCGGCGAGCACGAACAGGTACATGCCGTGCTCGGCGACGGCCGCGAAGAGCGGGCCGAGCGGGGAGCCGCCGAGCCCGCCGGCCACGGCGACGAAGATCGGTTCGCGCAGCGGGAACGCGACGAGGGCCGCGAGCGCGAGCGATCCGACCACGATGAGGGTCGTGCGCAGCAGCGCCCGGGTGGACAGGTCGTCCGCGGTGTGGACCGCGCCGTGATGGCTCATGGCCGCCCAGCCTATCGGCGGGGCGCGGCCCCCGGCCGATCCGGGCGGCGCGCCGGGCCGGTCGAGGAGCGCACCACCAGGCGCGGCGCCGGGACCGGCGGCTCGTCGCTCGGGTGCCGGTGCTCGAGCCGGGCCACGACGTGGTCGACCGCGGCCCGGCCCAGCTCCCGGAACGGCTGGGCCACGGTGGTCAGTGCCGGGCTGCAGTAGGCGGCCAGGTCGATGTCGTCCACGCCGACGACCGAGACGTCCTCCGGCACGCGCAGCCCGAGCTCGTGGAGGGCCCGGATCACGCCGAAGGCCATGTCGTCGCTCGCCGCGAGGATGGCCGTGACGTCCGGATCGCGCCCGAGCGCGAGCCCCGCCTGGTATCCGGACTCGGGGCTCCAGTCGCCGTGGTGCGGGGCGGGCGCGCGCCGGCCCGCGGCCGTGAGCGTCGTTCGCCAGCCCGCCGTGCGGTTGGCGGCGTCGATCCAGTCGTCCGGGCCCGCCAGGAGGTGGACCGTGCCGTGCCCGAGACCGAGCAGGTGGGCCGTCGCCAGCTCGGCGACCACCCGCTGATCGAGGGCGAGGGACTCCCCGACCGTCGTGGCCGATCCGCCGATCGTGACCGTCGGCAGGGCGCGCAGGAGCGATTCGCTCCCCGGGTCGATCGTGCCGAGCGGGAGCGCCAGCACGAGCCCCTCGACGCCCTGGGCCGCGAGGCGCTGCAGGCCCGCCCCGATCGCCCGCGGGTCGACCACGCCGACCTGGGCGCCGACGACCGCGTAGCCGTGCGCGGCCGCCCGCTGGTCGATGCTCATCTGCGTCACCGCGCCGGCGTAGGAGCCCGTGGCCATCGTCATGACCCCGATCGTGCGCGTTCGCCCCGAGGAGAGCGCCCGCGCGGCCGTGTTCATCCGATAGCCGAGCGTATGGACGGCGTCCATCACCTTCTCGCGGGTGGCGGCGCTCACGTAGGAGTGTCCGCGCAGGGTCCGCGAGACGGTCTGCGGGGAGACCCCGGCCAGCCGGGCGACGTCGGTCATGCCCGGGGCGCGGGAGGCGGACGTGGGCACGGCGGTTCCTCCTCTCGGGCACGCGTGTGAGCGAACGTGACGTTGTGTGGGCGATCTTGACATGTTCGCTCAGGACGTCGTATGTTACCGATGCCATACTCGCACAGCGTTGTCAGTGGTCATCAGTGGTCATCAGTGGTCACCAGTGGCCGTCACTGGTCGCCAGCGGTCGGCGCGAGTCGTCGTCCGCACACACAGCACGTAGCGCACAGCGCACACGGAACGGAGAAGTACCGAGTGTTGAGCTCCACGCCGCGCGGCCCCGGCCGCGCACGAACCCTTGTCGCAGCCCTCGCCACCGCCGCGCTCGCGGCGATCGCGCCGCTCACGCTGGCGCCCATGGCCGCCGCCGACACCCCCGACCTGCCGCAGCTGCTCCCCTCGCTCGACGGCTGGGAGGGCGCCGAGGGCACCTTCACCGCGACGGGCGACCTGACCGTCGTCGCCGCCGCGGACGACGAGCGGCTCACCTCCACCGCCGAGCTGCTCGCCGACGAGCTCGACACGATCGTGCCCGGCGTCGAGGCCGGCTCGGGGGCCGCCGCCGCGGGCGACATCGAACTCATCGTCGACGCCTCCCGGGCCGGTGCCGACGACCTGGGCGAGGAGGGCTACGAACTCGAGATCGACGAGCAGATCACGATCACCGGCGCCACCGAGACCGGCACGTTCTGGGGGACGCGCACCCTCGTGCAACTGCTCACCCAGCAGCTCGACCTGCCCTACGGCTCGGCGATCGACGTTCCCGCGTACTCCGAGCGCGGGGTCACCCTGTGCGCCTGCGTCATCAACATCTCGACCGACTTCATCGATCGGCTCCTCGAGGACATGAGCTACCTCAAGCTCAACACACTCATGATCGAACTCAAGGTCAAGGTCGACGCCTATCCCCAGACCAACACGTGGTCGTACTACACCAAGGACGACATCCGCACGCTCGTGGCCAAGGCGAACAAGCTCGGCATCGACGTGATCCCGGAGATCAACTCGCCCGGTCACATGGAGATCTGGCTCGAGAACATGCCCGAGCTGCAGCTGACGAACGAGAGCACGGGGGTCAAGGACGAGGTCCGCATGGACATCACGAAGGAGGCCTCCTTCGACTTCTACACCGACCTCATCGACGAGTACACGGACGTGTTCGACTCCGACTACTGGCACATGGGCGTGGACGAGTACATGCTCGGCTCCGGATACGCGAACTTCCCGCAGATCAAGGCGTTCGCCGAGGCCCAGTGGGGTCCCACCGCCACCCAGAACGACGTCGTGGCCTGGTATGTGAACAAGGTGAACGACTACGTCAAGTCCCAGGGCAAGACCCTGCGCATCTGGAACGACGGCGTGATCACCGACAACGAGTTCGTCGACTTCGACACCGATATCGTGATCGAGCACTGGAACAACGCCGCCTCCCACGTCAACCCACAGGACTTCATCGACTGGGGCCACGAGATCGTCAACGTCTCCAACTCCCTGTACATGGTGCGCGGCGGCTATGGCGTGAACGTTCAGAACCTGTACAACTCCGGCTGGAGCCCGACCGACTTCTACAACGGCACGATCTCCGGCGGCCTCGACCAGATCCGTGGTGCGCGCATCAGTGCCTGGCCGGATGCCGGCACCCCGAACGAGGCCGAGAACACCACCGAAGAGCGGATGTTCGAGCCGCTCCGGTTCATCGCCCAGGCCACCTGGGCCGACTCGCGGCCGTGGAGCGACTACAACGGCTTCAAGGCCGCCATGGGTGAGATCGGGCGTCCGCCACTGTGGGAGAACGTCGAACGCCTCCCGGTTCCCGACGGTGCGTTCACGATGTCCGCAGCCGACGGCTCCGGCCTCCTCGCCGCGGGCGAGGGCGGAACGCTGCGGCTCGGTGCGGACGGCGACGGGCTCGACCTCACCCTGACGAGCAACGACGCCGGCTACTACACGATCACCACGAACGACGGCCGCTGCCTCAGCCTCTCCGACGAGGGCACGATGCGTCTCGCGGTCCCGGTCGAGATCGGCGCCGACGTCGTGCTCTCGACCTGCAGCGACACCACGGTGCAGCAGTGGCAGGTCAAGCGCGCCGACGGCGGCTTCCACCTGATCAACGCCGCCTCCCAGCAGTACCTGTCGATCTCCGACGGCCTGACCGACGTGCCCGTGGCCCACGAGGACCTCAAGGACGTGCCCGACGGGCTCATCGTGCAGACCCCGGCCGACTGGGGAACGACCGTATGGACCCTCCAGGGCTCCCTTTCCATGCGGCTGGAGCTCGACGCGTCGGCGGCGCCCCCCGGTGACAGCATCTCCGGCACGGTGCGCCTCGGGAACTTCACCGGCACTACCCTCGCCGGCGCGACCTTGCGGGCGGCCTCGCTCCCGGCGGGCTGGACGGTACTGCCGGGCAGCACCCCCGTGGCCGAGGTCGGCGTGGGTGAGTCCGCCGACGTGGGCGTCACGCTGTACAACGTCTCCGGCGACTCCCTCTCCGGGCCGGTGACGTTCGAGCTCGTGGATGGCGACGGCACCGTGATCTCGACGGCCTCGAGCGACGTGGCGTCGATGTGTTCGGTCGAGCGGATCACCCCGGTCGCCATCGCGAGCGTCTCGAGCGAGCAGACCACGGGCGAGGCGGCCGGCAGCGGCGTGGCCACCGCCGCGATCGACGGTGACCCCTCCACGTACTGGCATTCGCAGTGGTCGCCGTCCGAACCGGGCTACCCGCACTCGATCGTCGTGGACCTCGGCGAGTCGAGCGACGTGTGCGGCCTCTGGTACACCGGCCGCGACAGCGGCGGCGATGGCGGCGCCAACGGACGGATCGCCGAGTACGAGGTGTACGCCTCGGACACCGTGAGCGCGTTCGACAGCGAGGACTGGGGCGAGCCGGTGGCCACCGGCACGTTCGTCAACACCGGCGAGCCGCAGCTCGCGCCGTTCCCGGCCACCGGCGCCCGCTACGTCATGCTCACCGGGCTCTCCGAGGTGCACGGCTTCGTCTGGGCGACCGCCGGTGAGATCGCCGTGGCCGGTCCCGCCGCACCGGCGCCCGAGTACGCCCCGGAGCTGAGCGTGGGAGCCGGGGAGGTGACCGCCGGCGAGGAGGTCACCGCCGTGGCCACGGGCTTCGCCCCGGGCGAGATCGTCGAGTTCGCACTCGACGCCGACGGCGCCGAGTCGGTGACCGCGCAGGCGGACGCCGAGGGCCGGGCCGAGGTCGCGATCCCCGTGGCCGCCGGCGTCGAGGGCGGGGAGTACACCCTGACCGCGACCGGGACCACCACCGGGGCCGCCGCCGCCGCGCAGCTCACGGTCGTCCCCGCCGACTCGAACGGCTCCGACGGGTCTGACGGGTCCGACGGTTCCGATGGGTCTGACGGGTCCGATGGTTCGAACGGCTCGGATGGTTCGAACGGGTCTGATGGGTCCGATGGTTCGAACGGCTCGGATGGTTCGAACGGTTCCGATGGTTCGAACGGTTCCGATGGTTCGAACGGTTCCGATGGGTCCGACGGGTCGAACGGCTCCGGCGGTTCCGACGGCTCCGATGGTTCGAATGGGTCTGCCGGTGCTGCCGGTGCTGACGGTCCGGACGGGTCGAACGGCGCCGGCGCCGACGGCGCGCAGGTACCCGACGTGACCGAGCCGCTGCCCGACACCGGTGCGGCCGTGACCGGCTACGCCGCGGCCGCGATGCTGCTGCTCATCGCCGGGGCGGCGGCCATGGTGCTGCGCAGGCGGGCCACCGGCACGCTCTGATCGAGCGGGGTCCAGCGGGATCCGACGGCCACTCGCGCGACGACGAACGGCGCCTCTCCTACGAGGGGCGCCGTTCGTCGTCCTTAGACTGATCCGATGACACCGACCCACGCGATCCCCCTGACCGATGACTACGTGCGTGGGGCGCTGCGGCTCGAGGACACGGCGCGGGGCGTGGCGCCCTGGCGACTCGACGAATGGGCGCTGCGGCAGGCGGCGGACCCGCGGGTGCGGGCGAACGCGGCACAGACCGCCGGCGTGCGCGTCGCGCTGCGCACACAGGCCACGTCCGTCGAGCTGACCGCGCGGCGATCGCGCGCGACGTTCGCCGGGCTCGAGCCGCGGCCGGACGGGGTGGTGGAACTGGTCGTCGACTCGTGCGTGATGGCCGAGGTCGTGACCTCGGGCGGCACCGTCGCGGAGCTCGACCCGCTCACCGGCGCCGTCACGATGCACGAGGGGGAGCCCTTCACCGCTCGCTTCGACGGCCTCGGGCCGGGGGAGAAGACGATCGAGCTCTGGCTGCCCCACAACGAGGCGACCGAACTGATCGAGGTGCGCGCGAACGCGCCGGCCGAGCCCGCGCCGAGCGATGGCCCGCGGTGGCTGCATCACGGCAGCTCGATCGGCCACGGGTCGAACGCGACCCGGCCGACCGGGACGTGGGCGGCGGCCGCGGCGCGGAGTGCGGGCGCGGAGCTGACGAACCTCGGCTTCGGCGGCAGCGCGCTGCTCGACCCGTTCATGGCACGCACGATCCGGGACCTGCCGGCCGATGTCATCAGCCTGGAACTGGGCATCAACCTCGTGACCTCCGACGTCATGCGGCTGCGGGCGATGCGCACGGCCGTGCACGGCTACCTCGATCAGATCCGCGATGGGCACCCGAGCGCTCCGCTGCTCGTGATCTCACCGATCCACTGCGGAATCGTCGAGACGACCCCGGGCCCGGCGGCCTTCGATCCGGACGCGCTGGCCGAGGGGCGGGTCGTCTTCACCTCGAGCGGCGATCCGGCCGAGGTCGCGGCCGGGCGGCTCACGCTCGAGACGATCCGCGTGGAGCTCGCCCGCATCGTGGCCGAGCGGCGGGCGGAGGATGAACACCTGCACTACCTCGACGGGCTCTCCCTCTTCGGCGCGGACGACGCCGCTCGCCTCCCGCTGCCCGACGCCCTGCATCCGGGGCCCGAGGCGCATCGGCTCATGGGGGAGCGGTTCGCCCGGTCGGTGTTCGGCGGCGGGGCGTTCGCCGGGGTGGGTCGGACGAGGGAGAGGTGACGCTCGGGCGGGGGGCGAGCGACGTCGTCCCGACGCGTGAATCCGAATGAAGGCCTTGACAACATACAACTGATTGGTTGTATGTTGAGTCCATGGACGAGGCGAGCGAGGAGCGGGCCGATGCCTTCTTCCACGCGCTGTCCGATCGCACACGTCGCGACATCCTGCGACGGGTCCTGGCCGGGGAGCACTCGGTCACCAATCTCGCGGCGGAATACGACATGAGCTTCGCCGCGGTGCAGAAGCACGTCGCCGTGCTCGAGCGGGCGGGCCTGCTCGCCAAGCGGCGACGCGGACGAGAACAACTCGCGAGCGGGGACGTCGAGGCCGTGCGTTCGGTCGCCTCGATCCTCGACGAGTTCGAGGACATCTGGCGCGGACGTATCGCCCGCATCGACGACCTGCTCGCGATCCCACCGAAGGAGGAGTGACATGCCCGTCATCGACATCGTCAAGGACATCGAGGGCCGCCGGCTCGTCATCACCGCGGAGTTCAAGGCCCCGCTCGATCGCGTGTGGGCGCTGTACTCCGACCCGCGCCGGTTGGAGAAGGTCTGGGGGCCGCCGGAGTTCCCAGCCACATTCATCGAGCACGATCTCGTGCCCGGTGGACGTTCGAGCTACTACATGACCGGCCCCGACGGGCAGCGCTTCGCCGGCTGGTGGGCGATCACCGACGTCGACGAGCCGAACGGGTTCACCTTCGACGACGGCTTCGCCCACGAGGATCTGACGCCGAATCCGGACCTGCCGGTCTCGCACAACGTGTACTCCTTCACCACCGTGACCGGGGGCACCCGAGCCGTGTACGAGACCTCGTACGACACGGTCGCGGACCTGCAGGTCGTGCTCGAGATGGGCGTCGAGGAGGGGGCGCGGACGGCGATCGACCAGATCGACGGCCTGCTCGCGGGTGCGGGTGCCTGACCCGCCGGGGGCCCGCTGCCGGCGCGCCGCCGGCCGGTCACGGAGCGGGCACGGTTGCGTGCCGATTCGGTGACGATCGGGACATTCGGCCCCCGGCGGCCTAGGGTCACGGGCATGAGCACGATGACGCGCCTGATCGCCGGCCTGGCCATCGCCGCCGGCCTCGTGGCGTGCAGCGCCGAAGGCGCCGACGAGAGCGCGGGCCACGACGCGGGCCGCTCCGTGGCCGATCAGCAGGCCTACGAGCGATCCGAGGCCGGTGCAGCCGGTCAGGGCGTCGATCCCGACATCGCCCCGCGCCAGGTGATCACCACCGCCTCGGCGACCGTCGAGGCCGACGATCCGGCGGCCGCGGCCGACGACCTCGCCGACCGCGCCACGGGGCTGGGCGGCTGGGTCGACGGCCGCCACACCTGGGCCGGGGAGGGCGATGCGTCCGGTCCGCCGAGCGCCTCGCTCGCCCTGCGGATCCCCGCCGAGGAACTGGCCGTCGTGATCGAGGGACTCGCCGACCTCGGCCGGGTGCAGGAGGTCTCCCAGACCAGCGAGGACGTGACGGCGGAGGTCGTCGATCTCGACGCCCGGATCGAGGCCCTGCGCATCTCGACCGACCGGCTGCGGGAGATCATGGCCGGCGCGACCGAGAGCTCCGACCTGCTCGAGGCGGAGGCCGCGCTGAGCGAGCGCCAGGCCGAGCTCGAATCGCACCTCTCGCGGCGGGAGTACCTGGCCGGGCAGGTGGAGATGTCCACGCTCACGGTCGACCTCGTTCCCACCGCCGGGCCCGCCCAGGTGGACGCGGGCGGCTTCGTCGGCGGCCTCGCCACCGGATGGAACGCGCTCCTGTCCTTCGTCTCCTCCCTGCTCGTGGTCGCCGGTGCGCTCGTGCCCTGGGTGGTCGTCGTCGGCGTCCCCGTCGTGGTCGTGCTGCTGCTCGTGCGCCGGCGCCGGCGCCGGCGTGTGGCGGCGGGGGAGCGGACGGAGGCCGCCGGCGGTTCCACGGATTCGGATAGTGTCCGAGGGTGAAGGCGTTCGTGCTGTCGGATCCCGCAGCGGGCCTCATCCGTCCTGCCGAGGTGCCCGTGCCCCGGGTGGGTGAGGGCGAGCTGCTCGTGCGGCTGCGTGCGGTCGGGGTGGGGATCCACGACTCGTCCTTCCTCCCGGCCGCTGCCGGGCCGGACTACCCGATCGGGATCGAGGGCGCCGGGATCGTCGAGGCGGTCGGCGGCGGAGTCTCGGGCTACGGGGCCGGTGACCGCATCGCCTTCGTCAGCGCGATGCAGCCGAAGGGCGGCACGTGGGCCGAATACGCGGTGGTCGACGCGCAGTCCCTCATCCTGCCGATCCCGGCCGGGCTCGACTTCGCCCGGGCCGCGGCGCTGCCGGTGGCGGGCAACACGGCCCTGCGGGCGTTCGCCGCGCTCGGGGCCATGCCCGAGCGCGCCTCGATCTTCGTCGCGGGCGGGTCCGGGGCCATCGGGACCCTGGCGATCCAGCTCGCTCACCGGCGCGGCCGGCGGGTCGGTGCCTCGGCCTCGGCGCGCAACCACCAGTACCTGCGCTCACTCGGCGCGGAGCACGTGGTCGACTATCACGACGGCGGGTGGGTCGAGGAGGTCCGGCGCTGGGTGGGCGGGGGAATCGATGCCGCGATCGCGGTGCAGCCCGGCACGAGCGCCGAGGCCATGCGCGTGGTCGCCGACGGCGGTCGCCTCGTCACCGTCTCCGGTGACGAGGTGATGCCCGAGCGGGGAATCGCCGTGACCATGGTGGACTATCGGGCGCAGGTGCGGGCCGACCTGATCCGGCTCATGGCCGACGTGGTCGCGAACGAGGTGCACGTCGAGATCGAGCGGGTCTACCCGTTCGACGACGCCGCGGAGGCACTCGCCCGGGTGCGCACGCGCCACGCCCGCGGCAAGCTCGTGCTCCGCCTGCCTGAGGCCCGATAGCAGCGCCGCCGCGGTCGTTCTCGCGGGTGGGTGGCCGGGATTATCGGCTCCGTTCCTCCGTGTTCGTCAGCGCGATCGTGGTGCGCAGCGGAGCCTCTCGCATGGCGATGATCGCGACGACCGAGACGACCGAGCAGACGGCGGCGATGAGGAAGACGCCGCCGAACGCATCCGCATACGAGTGGTGGAACACCTCCTGGATCGGCCCGGGGAGCCCGCTGATGTCCAGCTTCGTGTCGCCCGAACCGGACGACATCGAGTCCGCGGACAAGCCGAGCGAACTCAGACCCGTTGTGATGTTCGTGGCCACCCGTGCCGTGAGGACCGCGCCGAGGACCGAGACGCCGACGGCGCCTCCGAGGGAGCGGAAGAACGCGATCGCGGCCGAGGCCGCGCCGATCTGGGTGACGTCGACCGTGTTCTGCACGACGAGCACGACGTTCTGCACGAGCGCGCCGATCCCCGCGCCCATGAGCGCCATGAACACGGCGACGAGCCAGTAGGGCATCGTGTGGTCGATCGTTCCCAGGCCGAACAGCCCGACGAGCATGACGAGGCCGCCGACGAGCATGACCGGCTTGATCCGCCCGGTGCGGGTGACGATCTGCCCGCCGATCGTCGCGGCGAGCATCTGCGCGACGATGAGCGGCATCGTCATGAGTCCGGCCTGCGTGGGGGAGGCTCCGCCCCCGAGCTGGAAGTACTGGGTCAGGAACACCCCGGAGCCGAACATGGCCACGCCGGCACCGATGCCGGCGACGATCATGAGCGCCGCCGTGGGGTTGCGCAGCAGCCGGATCGGGATCACCGGTTCTGCCGCCCGGAGCTCGACCACGATGAGGAGGGCCGCGGCCACGAGGAACGCCACGAGATAGGCGCCCGACTGCCAGGAGATCCAGTCGTAGTCGCTGCCCGCGAACGTCACCCAGAGCATCGGCAGCGCGGCGACGAACGTCACGAGGATCGCGCCCGAGTAGTCGAGCGGGGTCTTCGTGCGCCGGGTCGTGGGCAGCGTCAGCTTGATCTGCAGGAGCACGAGCGCGGCGACCGCCAGCGGAACGCTGACGAAATAGCACCAGCGCCAGCCGAGGGAATCGGTGATGACCCCGCCCAGGAGCGGACCGGAGACGGTCGCGACCGCCATGACGGCACCCATGTAGCCGGCGTATCGGCCGCGTTCCCGCGGGGCCATGATCGATCCCATGATCGCCTGGACCAGGGCCATGAGTCCGCCCATGGCGAGTCCCTGAACCGCACGGGCGACCATCATCATCGCGATCGAGGTGGTCAGGCCCGCCGCCACGGATCCGAGCACGAACAGCACGATGGAGATCTGCGTGAGCGCCTTCTTGCTGAACAGGTCCGAGAGCTTGCCCCACACGGGCGTGCTCACGGTCATCGCGAGCAGGCTCGCCGTGATCACCCAGGTGTACTGGCGCTGCGTCCCGTCGAGGTCGGCGATGATCGTGGGCAGCGCGGTGGAGACGATCGTGGTGGAGATCATCGCGGTGAACAGGGCGGCGAGCAGCGCCGTCATCACCTCGAGGATCTCGCGGTGAGAGTACTGCCGGTAGGCACTGGTGGCGGTGGCCGTGGTGGGGGAGGTCGTCATCCGGCGCTGTCCTTCCTGGTCGGTGCGGCCGAGGCGTCGGTGGCGGCGGGGGCCGGTGGGTCGATGACCGCCCCGAGGTCCCGGTTGAGTCGGGCGAGCAGGGCGATGGCCTGCTCCGCATCCGCGGCGGACCAGTCGCCGAGCGCGTCGCCGAACTCGGCGACCACCCTCGACTCGCGTTCGACCAGCCTGGCGCGCCCGGCGGCGGTCATGGAGATCCGAGCGGCCCGGGCATCGTGCGGGTCGGTCCGCCGCTCCACGAGCCCCTCCGTCTCCAGGGAGACGACGGCGCGCGAGGTGACGGCCGCCGAGACCTGGATGCGGTGGGCGATCTCGCTCAGCCGGGCGTCACCGCCGCGCAGGCACTGGAGGATGCCGAACTCCGTGCCGGCGAGGCTGCGCTCCCGGCTGTTCTGCCCCGCCCGGTGGAACGTGCGGGCGATGCGGACCATCTCGGCGAGGATCTGCCCCGCATGGTGATCGTCGATCACTCCTGCTCCTGTCTCTTCGGTGCGGATCCGGTTCCGCCGCGAGCGCCATCGTAGAGTCTTCAGTTGCTTACCGCAAGCAAGTATCTAGAAGTCGGCCGATCCGTGGCGAACTCTCATCGGCGGCCTCACGCGCGAGGTCGAATGGGTCTTCGAGAGTTTGAGCGCTGATGGGACGGCTGTGATCCCGTGAAACTACTTGTTCTCTGTTGCGGGGCGCCCGCGGAGGGTGGCAGTGACGCGCTGGTTGGAGACGAACCATTGCTCGGCAACTGGATCGACTTCGTTCAAGACGGTGCGCATGTTGGTGAACTGAGTGCGGATCATGCCGGAGCGTAGGAGCGGTTCGAGGTGGGCGACGCGGTTACGAAGTTGGTAGATTCCGTGTACGGAGTTGACCAGCTCCTGCGGACTTCGGTCCAGGTGCGGAAACGCGACGTGCAGGGCGTCGTCCCACAGGCGTTGGCGCCCGGGGTCGCGATCGGGCAGAAGGAATCGCCAGGTCCCGAAGGAGAGCTGGGCCAGCAGATCCGCGTGGGCGACTGGTCGTCGCTGATGCCGGATCGCCCGCTCGGCGCGTTGATGCGCCTTGGTCAGTTCGTGATCGCGGACAAGACGTCGGAGCAACGGCGCGGGGTCGAGGAGCCAGTCACGATCACGGTGCTTGCCGGTCTGCGGGTCGACCTGGGACGAATTCCATCCGCAGAGTTGAGCGTCGATCGCATTGCGTAGGACGACCTCGACCACGTGTAGCGCCTCGTAGACGGCGCCGGAGACACGGATGTTCCACTGATACAAGCGGATCGCCTGCCGCCGGCTACCGTCAGTCGCGGCGACATAGGGAGCCAGCCGCGCCGGCGCGAGGTGAGGCTCCAGCATCTCGTAGAGCCCGTCCGGCTGGTCGACTGATGGCGTCACATGCTCTACCATAGGAGGCGAAAGCAGGGGCAGGTCTCCCTGTTGCAACTTCACCGAGGGCCCGAGTGGTATTCACCGCTCGGGCCCTCGGCCCTTCTCCAACGCGGTCATGAAGACGGCGACAACTCGACAACTCGACAACGAGATGTGAGCGGATTGTGAGCGGCGCATGATGCACTGCCCCGGACGAAAGAGGAGGGTGCCTTCGTGACCGAAACATGCAGGCCAAGATTTCTGCCGCTGATGGCTCTATGCGCGTCGCTCGCGCTCGCCACCGCCGGCTGCGGTGCGTCCGCAGGCGACGGGCAGGTGACCGACGGCGACGCGTCCGTGGCCGCCGGCTCCGTCGCGGATGCCGACGACGGCACGTCCGATGCGTCGGACGGGCAGGCCGCCGAGGGGGCCGGCGGCAGTGGTTCGGAGGGCTCGCTCCCGGACGACTTCCCCGCGGCGGTGCCGCTACCGGACCTCCCGATCGCCTCGGCGATCCCGTTGACGAGTGCCGAGGGGTGGATAGCGAACTTCCGTACGGACGACCAGCCGGGCGACATGGAGAAGGCGCACGGGATGCTCAACGACGCCGGCTTCGAGGACTCCTACTGGGGCGCCGACACCGGCAACGGGCTCGTGAAGAACGCCGACTACGAGGTCGAGGTGCTCCTGAGCGACTCCGAGCCCTGGATCTCCTTCGTGGTCACACCGGTGGCGGGCTAGCGCGCCCGTGGGCGATTCACCCGCTCGAATCGCCGGTCTGTCGGTGCCCCCGGCAGGACTCGAACCTGCAACCTACGGATTAGAAGGCCGTTGCTCTATCCATTGAGCTACGAGGGCCGGATCGACGCGGCACGGACCACGCGCGATCGACGGCTCTCAGGGTAGTGGCAATCGCTCGGTGCGACCATCGGTGCCCGCTGGGCGAGGCGCATTGGTGGATCGGCCCGAAACCGGGCAGAGTTGGAGGGTGACCGTCAGCCCCGCCGCCCAGCCCAGCTCCGGGGGCGTGTCGCCCAGGTTGCCGATGGTGGAGATGGTCGAGCACCTGCTCGCCGGGCTGTCCGGGGCGCGACTCGTCCTCGACACCCCCGATGCCGCCGCGACCCGCGAGCGGCGCGAGCGCGTCGCCTCCCAGGTGCGCAACCACCTCCTGCCCCGGCTGCGGCAGGTCTCGGCCCCGGTCATCGTCGTGCTGGGCGGCCCCACGGGGGCCGGGAAGTCGACCCTCGTGAACTCGGTGCTCGGCGACGACGTGAGCGCCGCCGGGGTCCTGCGCCCCACGACGAAGGAGCCGATCCTCGTCGCCCACCCGAAGGACGCCGAGCTGCTCGCCGACCATCCGGTGCTCGGCCTCGCCCGGCTCGTGGAACACGAGCGGGTCACCCGCGGGGTGGCGATCCTCGACGCGCCCGACCTCGACTCCGTCTCCGACGCCAACCGGGCGCTCGCCGGCGAACTGGTCGAACTCGCCGACCTGTGGGTGTTCGTGACGACCGGCTCGCGCTACGGCGACGCCGTGCCCTGGACCCGGCTGACCGAGGCCGATGAGCGGGGGGTGAGCCTGGCCGTCGTCCTCAATCGCGTCGACCCGGCCGCGCTCGTCGCCGTGCGCGGCGACCTCTTCGGCCGCATGAACGAGCACGGGTTCGGGAACGTTCCGTATTTCGTGATTGCGGACGTCGGCCCGCACGAGGGCGTCCTGCCCACCGGCCGCGTGGCCGAGTTCGCCGGGTGGCTCGAGGTGCTGGGCCGCGGCGCGCAATCGCGTTCGATCATCGCCCGCACGGTGCGGGGGGCGTGGCCGGCGCTGCGGCAGGACGTGCTCGCGGTCGCCGGTGCCCTCGAGGTGCAGCGGCGCACGCACCTCTCGCTCACGAACGAGATCGGCGCCGCCACGGCGGGTGTGGGCCGTCGTGCCCGCGACGACGTGCGCGCCGGGGCGATCGGCTACGGCGCCCCCACGACCACGTGGCTCGCCGCCGCCACCTCGGGCGGCCCGCTCGCCGCCCTCGCCAATCCTCCCCGGGGCGCGTTCGAGCACTGGCGCGCCCGCCGTTCCGCCCAGGCCCGGGCCGCCGCGCTCGCCGCGCTGCGCCGCACCTGCGACCAGGCGGCCCGCGACCTGCTCACCGACGCCGCCGGCCGGGGGGCGCGCGCCATCCGGGACGCCCTCGTGGGCACGGGGCCCGGCGAGCAGGTGCTCGGCCGGCTGCGGCGCGGCGGCACCGAGCGGGAGGCGCGCATGCGCACGCTGCTGACGGAGTGGACCGCCCAGGTCGACGGCCGCGCCCGCGACCTCGTGAGCCGATCGGAGACCCTGCCGCCCGCGAGCGTCGCCGACCTCGTGGCCGTGGCCGCCGTCGGGCTCGACGGGCCGCGCAGGGCCGTGGGCAGGTACCTCGGCGACGCCGGCCTCGACGTCGTCGACGAGCTCCGCGGGGAGCTGGCCGAATGGGCCGAGGCGACCGTGCGCGCCGAGGCCGAGGCCTACCTCGAGGCCCTCGACTCGCTCGACGTCGACGACCCCTCCGCCGCCACCTCGCTGCGACTGCGCGCGAGTGAGCTGAAAGGCTTCGCGTGAACACACCCAGTCCGCAGCCGGGCGACGAACTCGCCGCCCGGGTCGAATCGATCACGGCCGCGCTCGGGACCGCCGGGAACCGCATCCCGGCCGAGGTGGGCGCCCGCGCCCGCGCCGACCTCGACCGCGTCACGGGCCGCCTCGCCCTCGGCGTGCACCACACCGTGGTCGCGCTCGTCGGCGGGACCGGGTCGGGCAAGTCGTCGATGTTCAACGCCCTCTCCCAGCTCGACTTCGCCGACGTCGGGGTGATCCGGCCCACGACCTCGCAGGCCGCCGCGTGCACGTGGGGCGGGTCGGCCGAGGACCTGCTCGACTTCCTCGGCGTCGACGAGACCCGGCGCATCGGCCGCGAGTCGGCGCTCACCGGCCTCGACGAGGAGGAGCTCGCCGGCCTCGTGCTCCTCGACCTGCCGGACCACGACTCCATCGCCGAGGGCCACGCCGGCCTCGTGGACCGGCTGCTGCCGATGATCGACCTGCTCATCTGGGTGCTCGACCCGCAGAAGTACGCCGACAACGTGCTGCACGAGAAGTACCTGCGGGAGCTGACGCACCGGCACGAGGCGATGGTCGTCGTGGTCAATCAGGTCGACACGGTGCCCGAGTCGGGCCTCGACCACATCCGCGCCGACGTGCGCCGCCTCCTCGAGGCCGACCGCCTGAGCGACGTGGCGATCATCCTCGCCTCGGCCAAGACCGGGCACGGCGTGGGGATGGTGCGGGCCGAGCTCGCCCGGGTCATCGCCGCCGAATCGATCGCCGCCCGCACGATGCGCGCCGAGCTCGACGCGATCTGTGAGCGTGTGGGCGGCGAACTCGCGCCCGCGACCCCCGCCCTCCCCGCCGCCGACGACACCGCCGCTCAGCTCGCCGGCGCGAGCGGAATCCCCGCCGTGGCCGACTCCGTGCGCCTGGCCGTCGCGGGGGTGGGCCCCTCCGCCTCGAGCCGGGTGCAGCCGCCCGCCTCCTCCCGGATCGAGGCCGTGCGGGAGGGCTGGCTCGACCGCGTCGGCGGCGCCCTGCCGGCCCGGTGGCGGGACGCGCTCGCGGCCGCGGTCGCCGGTCCCGACGCCTTCTATTCGCGGGTGAGCGAGACCGTCACCGCGGTCCCGCTGCCGCCTGTGAACGACGTGCGCGCCCGGCGCGTGCGGATCGGCGGCCTCGTGCTCGTCGCCCTCGGCGTCCTCGCGGGCCTGGTCGCCGGCCTCGCCACGGGCGTCTGGGTGTGGGCCGGCAGCGGCGGCGGGGCCGCGGTCGTGGCCGGTCTCGTGTGCGTGCTCGTCGCCCGGGGCATGCGATCACGGACGGCGAAGGCCCGCTCGGGCGCATACCTCGCCCGGGTCCACGGCGAGCTCGCGCGCGTCGTGGCCGAGGAGCTCGACGAGCCCGCCCGGGGGATCCTCGCCGATCACGAGAGCGTGCTCGACGCGACGACGCGATAGCCCCGGCCCCTGCCCGATCGGGCATCTCCGGGTGCCCGAAGGGTGGTCCGGGCTCGCTGCCGGGAGGATTGCGAGGCGGCCTAGGGTCGCGTCACGGGACCGGGGTTCCGCGGCGGCGGGAGTGGAACAGTGCCAACGGCAGCGCGATCGAGCGAGACGGCCACTCCCACCGGCGTGCGGCCACCGTCGGCGCCGCGGCGGCCGGTGCCGGTGGGAGCGCTGCCGGTGGCACCGATCAGGGCAGTGGCGCCGCCGCTCGACGGGGTCCGACTGTTGCAGACGGCGGTCGGCAACGGGGTCACCGCCCGTGCGCTCGCGGGCGGCACCGCCGTGGTGCACCGGCAGATCATCGCCGGGGCACCGGCGGTCGCCGGCAGCCCCGCCGCCACGCGAGCCGCATTGCTCGCCTACACCAAGGTGCCCGTCACCGGTGACGGCCGGTCCCTCCGAGGCGAGATCGCCCGGGTGCTCAAGGCCCTCGCCGGGATCCAGCCCTCGGCCGGCGCCGCATTGAAGGACCAGGCCAACGCGTTCGTGACGGCACTGACCGGGCTGCCCAAGGCCCCGACGGCCGAGGACGCCGCCGAAGCCGTGCGGCTCCTGACGGTCCTCGTCGCCGCGGTCAACCAGGCGATCGTCACCTATCGCCTCGACGATGCCGCTCCGAGCGTGACCGCTCGCGTCGAGGAGGACGACTCGCACCACATGAACTACTTCTTCAAGCTCCCGAACGACGATGCGGAGAAGATCTTCGATCTCGACCGGTGGAGTCGAAAGAACGAGGACTTCCACAAGGGGAACGTGGCGGGTCCGACGATCACGGGAATCGTCGACGAGGCGGTGAACGATTGGGACCCCGCCGGCGGGGGAATCGTCCCACTCCTCCTCGCGCGCCTCGTCGGACGCACGCACGAGCCGGTGAGCGGGAGCGCGGGCACCCAGGACGTATCCGCCCTGTTCATGAACTCCCCGCTCGGTCGCGACTACGTGAGGATCCTGCTCGCCGCGGACCACATCCTGCGCGTGCGCACGAAGGACCTCACCCCGCGCGGCGTCAACGTCGACAGCTGGAGGAAGCCGACCCCCGCGGAGAGGAAGCGTGCGGCGTACACGGTCGATTGGCCGCGGCTGCTGCCCGTGGCGCGGGCGCGGATCCGCACCGAGATGCTCGCCCGGACCCCCGCGGCCGAGGATCGTGCCCGCTCGCTCGCCGTGGAGGCGATCATGGGCCACGACACCGTGAGTCCGCTCGTGAACCTCGGCGTGGTCAAGGCCGACGCCGCCACGGGGGAGTTCGCGCTCAACAACAGGAGGGTCGTGCGCGGGGTCGACGTCTGCCAGGCCCAGGCCGACGACCGTTTCAACTTCGACATCAGCCACGTCAAGGCGATCCTGTTCTTCGAATGGAAGGCCGTCGCCGACCTCCAGCGGGGGTAGACGCGGGAGGTGACACCGCGTCGTCATGACGCTTGAGTGGAATATGTCATAAAATCCTGGCCTTTCGGCTGCCGATGGCGGAGAATGAGGGAACAGTTCCCCTCCGACGAAGGTGGCCGAGATGACGACCCCGGAACCCCTCCCCATGCCGATGCTGGCGCGCGGGCAGCACCAGAGCCCGCGCCACGGCGCCTGCTTCATGGAGCTCGCCTCCTACCTTGCGGGCGAGCCGTGGAGCGACGCGCCGAACTGCACCCACTGGGCCCTCGCCCAACTCGCCCGGCTCGTGAACGACCTGACCACGGACGAGAAGCGGCCGCTGCTCGCGCCGCTCGTCCCGCTCGTCATCGGCCAGACGGACTTCGACGACGGCTTCGCCGAGGACCTCGCGCTCATCGCGGCCACGGCGGCGCTGCCCGTGGCCGCGCCGGATCTCGAGCGCAGCATCGCCCTGGGCATGCTCCGGATCGGTGCCGGCGCCGGCGACTACGCCCATTCGGCGAGTGCTCCCTGGCCGCAGCGCGCCCAGGATGCCCTCACCCACGAGGCGGACGCCGAGGCGCTGGCCTGGGCGCACCGCTCCGCCGCGCGCATGGGCAGGATCGAGACCGGCGCCTCGGCCGCGACGTCCCTCACGCTCGTCTCCGCCCGGGCCATCGCGGAATCGAGCGCGCCCGACGCCCAGGACCGGCTCCGCGAGCTCCTGCGCAGCGCCATCGCCTGGGCGCACGAGCGCTCGGGCACGGATCCGGCCACGATCGCCGCGCTCCGCCCGGATCAGTGGCAGGACGTGGTCGCCGCCGCCTGATCCGCGCCCGCCCCGGATGCGCCGGCCACGCTCGAGGGCCCGGCCCGGCCCGGCCCGGCCCGGCGCATCTGGCTGGCCCGGCTCGGCTCGGCCCGGCTCGGCCCCGCTCGGCCCGGAGAGCGCGGCCTGCGCCCGGCTCACGCGGCCTGCACGACTCACGCGGCCTGCGCCCGGCTCACGCGGCCTGCGCCCGGCTCACGCGGCCTGTCCGGCGTACCCGCGCGAGGTGCGCGATGCGGAACGATCCACAACTGCGCGGCTGATGCTGCGTCGTCCACAGGCGGGCGGGGGCGCCGGGCGCGACCCCGGCGCCCCGGTCGACGATGGCCCCATCGGATTCACCGAACCTGATGGGAGAGCAGATCATGTCGAACGAAGTGACCGTGACGATTCGAGGGCACGCGGGCGAACGCGCGGAGCTGCGCACGGGCGGGCAGAAGCCGTTCGTGCGCCTGAGCGTGGCCACGACCCCGCGCCGACGCAGCGGTGAGGAGTGGGTGGACGGGCCCACGCAGTGGTACCAGGTCAAGGCCTGGGGTGACTTCGCCGAGAACATCGCGGCGAGCGTCGAACGCGGCGACGCCGTGGTCGTGACCGGGCCGCTGCGGATCGAGGAGTACACGACCGACGAGGGAGTCACGCACAAGAGCGCCGTCATCCTCGCGAACGCCTTCGGGATGGACCTGCGCCGGGCTCGGGCCCGGGCGACGAAGGTCCGGCCCGTGCGGCCCGGCGACCCCGACGCGCAGGGGAGCCCCGCCGGCGGCGAGTCCGCGAATGCCGGCGATGTGGCCGCCGGCGATCCGGCCGGCGCCGAGGCGCACGACGTCTCCGGGAAGTGGGCGACCGTGGCCGCCGGGCTCGCCGACGAGACGAGGGAGGAGGATCACGTGCCGGCCTGAGCCGGGCGGGCGAGCGGTGCGCCGCGCCGGTTGACGCCGGCCGTAGGCTAGGGGGCTGGATCCCCCTTTTGTCTAGCTCTGAGGAGAGTTGTGGCCGAGTACATCTACTCGATGGTCAAGGCGCGCAAGGCGCATGGTGACAAGGTCATCCTCGACGACGTCTCGATGTCGTTCCTGCCCGGGGCGAAGATCGGGATGGTCGGCCCGAACGGGGCCGGTAAGTCCACGATCCTCAAGATCATGGCCGGCCTCGAACAGGCCTCGAACGGTGAGGCCCGCCTCGCCCCCGGGTACACGGTCGGCATCCTGCTCCAGGAGCCGCCGCTGAACGAGTCCAAGACCGTGCTCGAGAACGTCCAGGAGGGCGTGGGCGACATCAAGGGCAAGGTCGACCGGTTCAACGAGATCGGCGAGCTCATGGCCGACCCCGACGCCGACTTCGACGCGCTCATGGCCGAGATGGGCACGCTCCAGGGCGAGATCGACGCGGCCGACGCGTGGGATCTCGACGCCCAGCTCGAGCAGGCCATGGACGCGCTGCGGTGCCCCCCGGGCGACGCCGAGGTCACGCACCTCTCCGGTGGTGAACGACGCCGGGTCGCCCTGTGCAAGCTGCTCCTCGAGCAGCCCGACCTCCTGCTCCTCGACGAGCCCACGAACCACCTCGACGCCGAGAGCGTGCTGTGGCTCGAGCAGCACCTGGCCAAGTATCCGGGTGCCGTCATCGCCGTCACCCACGATCGGTACTTCCTCGACCACGTGGCCGGGTGGATCGCCGAGGTCGACCGTGGGCGCCTCTACCCCTACGAGGGCAACTACTCGACCTACCTGGAGAAGAAGGCCGCCCGGCTGGACATCCAGGGCAAGAAGGACGCGAAGCTCGCCAAGCGCCTCAAGGACGAGCTCGAATGGGTGCGCTCGAGTGCCAAGGGGCGCCAGACCAAGTCCAAGGCGCGCCTAGCCCGCTACGAGGAGATGGCCGCCGAGGCCGACCGCACCCGCAAGCTCGACTTCGAGGAGATCCAGATCCCGCCGGGCCCCCGCCTGGGATCGCTCGTGCTCGAGGCCACGGACCTGGAGAAGGGCTTCGACGGGCGCACGCTCATCGACGGCCTGGACTTCACGCTGCCGCGCAACGGCATCGTCGGGGTCATCGGCCCGAACGGCGTGGGTAAGACGACGCTGTTCAAGACCATCGTCGGCCTCGAGCCGCTGGATGCCGGTGACCTGAAGATCGGCGACTCGGTCCAGATCTCCTACGTGGACCAGGCGCGGGAGAACATCGACCCGACCAAGACCCTGTGGGAGGTCGTCTCCGACGGGCACGACTTCATCCAGGTCGGCCAGGTCGAGATCCCCTCGCGCGCCTACGTGTCCCAGTTCGGGTTCAAGGGCGCCGACCAGCAGAAGCCGGCGGGCGTGCTCTCCGGTGGGGAGCGCAACCGCCTCAACCTCGCGCTCACCCTCAAGCAGGGCGGCAACCTGCTCCTGCTCGACGAGCCCACGAACGACCTGGACGTCGAGACCCTCGGGTCGCTCGAGAACGCGCTGCTCGACTTCCCCGGCTGCGCCGTGGTGGTCTCCCACGACCGGTGGTTCCTCGACCGCGTGGCCACCCACATCCTCGCCTACGAGGGCACCGAGGAGAACCCGGCCCGCTGGCACTGGTTCGAGGGCAACTTCGCCGGCTACGAGGCGAATAAGGTCGAGCGGCTCGGACCGGACGCCGCCCGCCCCCACCGGGTGACCTACCGCAAGCTCACCCGCGACTGATCGGATCGCGCCGGCCGGTAGCCAGGTGCTTCCGGCCGGCGCAGCCCGCCGACCACGCGACCGCGGGTGGATCCGGCCCTAGACTGGTGTCGATGTGCGCCGGCACCTCCCCACCCGCACCACCTCGAGAGACGGTCCATGGCAAAGATCACCGTACCGATCCGGATGCGCTGGTCCGATCTGGACGCCTACGGGCACGTGAACAACGCGGCCATGCTCACCCTCCTCGAGGAGGCCCGGATCGAGACGTTCTGGACCGTGGATACTGCCGGCGCGGCCGGCGTGGACGGCGCTGCGGCCGGAGCCGATGAGGCAGAGGGGCCCGGCCCGGACGACTCCGGGTCCAAGGCGGCCCGGCGGGTGGCCAAGGTGCTCGCCGGCGGCACCGGATCGACGAGCCGCACGCTCGTGGCCCGGCAGGAGATCGAGTACTCGGCGCCGCTGGCCTACACCCAGCGGCCCGTCCCGGTCGACCTGTGGATCGGCCGGATCGGCGGGGCCTCCCTCGAGGTCTGCTACGAGGTGTTCTCACCCGACGGCACCTCGTGCGCTCGGGCCGTCACGTCGATCGTCATGGTCGACGCCGGCACCGGCCGGCCCCGGCGTCTCAGCGCCGACGAGCGCGCCGCCCTGACCGCCTTGCTCGACGAGCCGGTGACGTTCCGACGCCGCACCTGATCCCCCGGCACGACCGCCGGCCCCGGTCCGGCCACCCGGGTCCGCCGTCTCCGACCACGTCGCCGCCCACCGCCCATCCGGCCCGATTCGCAGCACCCACCCGCATCGCACGTTCGACGAGGAGCAGCAATGACAGACCTGGACACCATCCGCCGCGCCGTGAACGGCGTGCTCATGCCGGGATTCAACGGCACGACCGTTCCCGACTGGCTCGCGAACACCGAGGGGCTGGCCAGTGTCCTCCTGTTCGGCCACAACACCCCGGACGCGGCCGTGACCGCGGCGGTCACGGCCGAGCTCAACGCGATCATCCCCGGGGTCATCATCGCCGCGGACGAGGAGGGCGGCGACGTCACCCGGATCCAGGCCGCGACCGGATCGCTGCTGCCGGGCGCATGCGCGCTCGGCGCCGTGGGCGAGACCGAGCTGACCGGCGCCGCCGGCCGCAGCCTCGGCGACCTGCTGCGCGCCGTCGGAGTGGACCTGGCGATCTCACCCGTGATCGACGTGGCCTCCCGCGACGACAACCCCGTCATCGGGGTGCGTTCCTTCGGCGCCGACCCGGCGGCGGTCGGCGCGCACGGCGTGGCGTTCGCCCGGGGCATCCAGGCCGCCGGGGTGGCCGCCTGCGCCAAGCACTTCCCCGGCCACGGGGACACCGGCACGGACTCCCACGTGGACCTGCCGATCCTCGAGGTCACCCCCGACCTGCTGCGCGAGCGCGACCTCGCCCCGTTCCAGCAGGCCTTCGACGCCGGGGTCGAGACCATCATGGTCGGGCACCTGCGCGTGGCCGGCTACGGCGACACGCCCGCCTCGCTCAACGGCGAGCTCATCGGCCTCGCCCGGGCGATGGGATTCACCGGGGTCGTCATCTCCGACGCCCTCGACATGGGCGCCCTCGCGGTCGACCCCGGCTTCGAGGAGGCCTGCGTGCAGGCGGTCCTCGCCGGTTCGGATCTGCTGTGCCTGGGCAACACCGCCAAGCGCGACGACGAGGAGATGTACCACCTCGCCGCCGGCGCCCTCATCGGCGCCGTCCAGGACGGGCGCCTCACCCTCGATCGCCTGGCCGAATCCGCCGCCCGCGTCACCGCCCTGCGCGACCGGATCCTCGGACTCCGCCGCACCCGGGCCGCCGTGCCCACGATCGAGCGGGCCAACGCGGCCATGGCGCAGGTCGGCCGGGACGTGGCCACCCGCGCCCTCGCCCTGCCGCAGTCCGTGCGCGGCCGGGTGGCCGTGCAGCCCGGGGGGCTGCTGGCGGACCTGCGCCACACGGTCGATTTTGCCGCCGGCAACTCCGCCGCCCGGCTGCCCGGGATCCTCGCCGATCGCCTCGGCCTGACCCTCACCCGGGATCCGGAGGCCGTGCCCGCACTCGTCGTGACCCGCGCCCCGAACCCGGCCGTGGCCGAGCTGCTCACCGCGCACCCGGAGATCGTCGTCGTGCACACCGGGGTCCCGGGCAGCGCGCCGCGCGAGGCGCGCAATCTCGTGCAGGCCTACGGCGGGGGAGTGGCCAACGCCGAAGCAGCGGCCGCCGTCTGTAAGCCCTGAGTCCAGGGGCGCCGCCGAACGGTGGATCCAGCCCCCGATCAGGCCATTTGAGGGGCCGAATCCACCGTTCGGTGCTTGCCGGTGCTTGCCGGTGCCTGGTGGGTTGCCGCCGGTTCAGTCGCCGGAGCCCTCCGGCACCCGGATCATGCCCTCCTGGGCCATCGTGGCCACGAGCCGGCCGTCGCGGCTGTACACCGTGGCGGCCCCGAGCCCGCGGCCGCCCTGGGCCGAGGGGGTCGACTGGCTGAACAGCAGCCACTCGGACAGGTCCACGTCGCGGTGCCACCACATCGCGTGATCGAGCGAGGCCACCGACGCCCCACGCGTGAGCCAGCTCAGGCCGTGGGCGCGCATGATCGGCTCGAGCATCACCTGATCGCACGCGTAGGCGAGCAGCGCCCGCTGGCGCCCCTGGTCGGCGCGCACCGGCGAGCGCGCCCGCAGCCACAGCTGCTGGGTGGTCGACCGCTCGGGATCGGGGCCCGTGAACAGCTGGGGCTGCACGTGGCGCATGTCGAAGGCGCCGTTCCGGTAGAAGAACCGCGCGGCGGGATGGTCGATGGCACTGAACAGGTCGACGGAGCTGGGCAGCTCGTCGGGGCCCGGCACGACCGGCATCGGCTCGGCGTGGACCAGCCCGGGCTGATCCTCCTGGAACGAGGCGATCATCGACAGGATCGGCTTGCCGAACTGCACCGCGTGGGTGCGCCGGGCGCTGAATGAGCGGCCGTCGCGCATCCGCTCGACGGTGAACGTGACGGGCTCGTCGAGGTCCCCGGGGCGCAGGAAGTAGCCGTGCAGCGAATGGGCCAGCCGGCCCGCGGGCACGGTCTGCTCGGCGGCGATGAGCGACTGCGCGAGCACCTGCCCGCCGTAGACCCGACCGTTGAGCTGCGGCAGGGTGGCGCCGCGGAACTCGTCGGCGCCGAGCCGTTCGAGGTCGAGGGCCGCGAGCACCGCCTCGAGCGGGCCGGGTGCCGGGTCCGTCGAACTCATCGATCGCCCTCCTCGAACGTGTTCACGAGCGAGTGCGCGGCCCGCTCGAGGTAGTCCCAGAGGGTGGCCGCGTGCAGGGGCGCGAGCCCGGCGTCGCGGACGGCGACCCGCATGCACGCGAGCCACCGGTCCCGGGCCGCGGGCGTGACGGCGTAGGGCACGTGCCGCATCCGCAGCCGCGGGTGGCCGCGCGTGTCGGAGTAGGTCGTGGGTCCGCCCCAGTACTGCTCGAGGAACAGTCGCAGCCGCCCCTCGGCCGGCCCGAGGTCCTCCTCGGGGTACATCTCCCGCATGACCGGGTCGTCGGCCACCTGCTCGTAGAAGCGCTTGGTGATCTTCGTGAACGTGGCCGTGCCGCCCACCTGCGCCCAGAAGCTGTCCTCGCGGGCGGGTCGCCGCGCCGGCCGCGGGGCCGCCTGTCGCAACTGCGTGGGGACGACGCCCAGTCGCCCGGGCGCGCCCGGCTCGCTCGCGCGGGGCTCGGGACCGGGGGCTGGAATCGCAGGATCGCTCACGCCCCCAGGGTAGCCGCCGGGCCCAGCGCCCCGAGCAGGGCGGAATCCGGGGTCTGCCGTTGCGAGCAGGTCGGCCTTTGGGCCTGCCGTGCCGAGCAGCGCGGGCTTTGGGGTCTGCCGTGGCGAGCAGCGCGGGCCTCGGGGTCTGCTGTGGCGAGCAGCGCGGGGCCTCGGGGTCTGGCGTGGCGAGCAGGGTGGAATCGTTGAAATCGGTGCGTGGAGCACGGGTTTGGCCCTGGTGGCCGGGCGAAATGGCGGTTTGGCCCTGGTGGGCGGGCGAAGCGAGGGATCGGCCCTGGGCGGCGGGCGAAGCGAGGGTTCGGCCCTGGTCGACCTGGCGAGTCGACGATCCCTCTCGGGGGATCGGTCGGGCCACCGTGCTGAGCAATGCGGGCCTCGGGGTCTGGCGTGGCGAGCAGGGTGGAATCGTTGAAATCGGTGTGTGGAGCACGGGTTTGGCCCTGGTGGCCGGGCGAAATGGCGGTTTGGCCCTGGTGGGCGGGCGAAGCGAGGGTTCGGCCCTGGTGGGCGGGTGAAGCGAGGGTTCGGCCCTGGTCGACCTGGCGAGTCGACGATCCCTCTCGGGGGATCGGTCGGGCCACCGTGCTGAGCAGCGCGGGCCTCGGGGGGTCTGCTGTGGCGAGCAGGGTGGAATCGTTGAAATCGGTGCGTGGAGCACGGGTTTGGCCCTGGTCGGCGGGCGAAGCGAGGGTTTGGCCCTGGTCGGCGGGCGAAGCGAGGGTTCGGCCCTGGTCGAGCTGGCGAGTCGACGATCCCTCTCGGGGGATCGGTCGGGCCACAGTGCTGAGCAATGCGGGCCTCGGGGTCTGGCGTGGCGAGCAGGGTGGAATCGTTGAAATCGGTGCGTGGAGCACGGGTTTGGCCCTGGTGGGCGGGCGAAATGGCGGTTTGGCCCTGGTCGGCCGGGCGCCGGGCTACTCGCTGCGCTTGCGGACCTTCGAGATCACGAACGCGGCGATTCCGCCGAGGAGCACGATGGCGCCGGCGATGCCGAGCCCGATCGGGAAGGTGGAACCGGTGTCGGCGAGACGGCCGTCGGCCGCCACCGCGGCGCTCGGGGCAAAGAGCAGGAGGACGACCGTGGCGAACGAGGACAGGCGGGTGGTGCGGTTCATCGGTGCTCCATTCGGTTCGGCCGGCAGCGCCCCGTGGTGACCGGACCCCATATGGACCAGAACCCGTCTTGACGGTGCCCCGTGTTGACCGGGCCCCGTGTCGACGGGGTGGGACGCATGCGTTGCGGCCGACGGTATCAGCCGTGCCCGGTCCACGAACGCGGGGTGTCGCGAAGGCCGACTCGACTGGACCGGGTGCCACCCCGCGTGGACCGGGTGCCATCCCGCGTGGACCGGGTGCCACCCGCGTGGACTGGGTGCCACCCCGCGTGGACCGGGTGCCACCCCGCGTGGACCGGGTGCCATCCCGCGTTCGGCCGAGTCATCGCCTCACCGCCGCAAACGGGGCGCCCGCGCGGTGCGCGCCCCGCCGCCCGGATCGCCGAAACGCGATGGTCGCGTTCCCGTTGACGCTCCGGTTCCGTGCTCCTTAGCATCGAAAGTGGACATCCCAAAGGGGTCGACATGCTACGACAACGGGTCAGCGATTGGATCTCCCAACTCGCCGCGCTCGCTGCCGTGATCGTCGTCGGGATCGTCATGACGATCCTGTCCCCGTACTTCTTCACCTTCACCAACCTGAGCGCGGTCGCCGTGCAAGGGTCGGTCACGGCGATCATCGCGGTCGGCATGACGCTGGTGATCGTCACCGCGGGGATCGACCTGTCGGTCGGCTCCGTCGCCGCACTCACGGGGGTGTTGGGTGCGTTGCTCATGGTCGATGCGCACCTGTCCTGGCCGGTGGCCACGGTCATCGCGCTCCTCATCGGCGGCCTGATCGGCTTCGTCAACGGCGCCCTCGTCGGATGGGCCCGGCTCGCGCCGTTCATCGCCACCCTCGGCATGATGGGTGTGGCACGGGGGCTGACCTTCATCGCGACCGGCTCGGTCGCGGTCTATGGGCTGCCCGCAGGCTTCTCCGTACTGGGGCAGGGAGAACTCGTCTCGATCCCCGTTCCGGCCGTATGCCTCATCGTCGTGATCATCGTCTTCTCCTTCATCTTCAACCGGACCAAGCTCGGCCGCTACGCCTACGCGGTCGGGTCGAACGAGGAGGCCTCCCGGCTGGTCGGCATCCCGGTGCGGCGCTACCTGGTGATGGTCTACATCGCCCAGGGAGTACTCGCCGGGTTCGGCGGGATGATCGCCACGTCCCGGGTGGCCTCCGGCCAACCGAACTTCGGGATCGGTCTCGAGCTCGACGCCATCGCCGCGGCCGTCATCGGCGGGGCGAGCCTCTTCGGCGGTCAGGGGCGGGTGTCGGGCGCCATCATCGGCGCGTTCCTCATCCAGCTGATCCGCAACGGGTCCGTCCTGCTCGACATCAACATCTACGTCCAGGACGTCATCATCGGCGTCGTCATCTGGCTCGCGGTTGCCTGGGATCAATTCCGGCGCAAGCAGATCACCAACCGTAGCCATATTCAATCCGTCGAGGAGCCCGCATAGTCAGGAGTGATTCGCTCACGCGTCTCAGGATCGGAATCATCATGTCAACCAAAGTCAAGGCTGCAGTCACCACGTCTCTGATGTCATTGTCGCTGCTCGTCCTCGCCGCGTGCGGGAGTGGCTCGAACACGGAGAGCCCGTCGCCCGGGGCCTCCGCCGGCGAGTCGCCCTCGGCCGAAGAGAGCCCGGGCACATTGCAGATCGCCGTCGTTCCGAAGGCCGTCGGCTTCGATTATTGGACGCACGTCAAGGCGGGGGCCGAATGCGCCGCCTCGAAGCTCGACGGGGTGAACGTCGAGTGGAACGGCGTCTCGGCCGAGACCGACATCACCCAACAGGTCGACATGCTCAACGGCTATATCAATCAGCACGTCGACGGTCTCATTTACGCGGCGACGGACTCGAAGGCGCTCGTGTCCGTCACCAAGAACGCGCAGGATGCCAAGATTCCGGTGTTCAACATCGACTCCGGTACCGACCCGCAGAACGTGCCGATCTTCGCGACCGACAACATGGCTCTACGCGGTTCGTGGTGAAAGGCCTGCTGTGATTGGTGTTCGCGCTGCTGCTCGAGCGGCGCTGGCCAGGAGTATACGGGCCTTGTAGTTGGCGGAGTTCCTGAATCCGCGGCCGGTGCGTTTGATGTTCTTGATCGTGGTGTTCGCGGCTTCGACCTTCGCGGTCGTGGCGCCGGTGACGATGAGGACTTCGATGGCCTCCCACCAGGTCACGATGGTCTCGTAGAGGCGGTCGGTCTCGGCCATGTTCGCGGTCTGGACGTAGTGACCCAGTCTCATCCGCTCTTGCCACGCCTGGGCGAGGGTATCAGCGCCGAGGAGGCGGCGGAGCTGCTCCTTGACGCCCCACGCGGCGGAGAGCTCATCCGTGGGGTCATCGTCGGTGAAGACCTTCTCCAGCCTGGCCCAGCCACGCGGGGACAGCGTATCGGCGCCCCGCAGCAGCAGCATCCGGTGTGCCCAGGACGCGTCGCTCTTGCGCCCGCGGCGGCCGTGCTGGTCTCGGGCGAGGCGCTGGCGGACCTTGGTGAGCATGTCGCCTGCGAGTTTGACGAGGTGGAACTTGTCGACCGAGACCGCGGCGTGGGGCAGGTGCTCGCGCAGGGCCTTACGGAACGCGGCCGAGGGGTCGATCGCGACGACCTCGATACGGTCCCGCCATGACTGTGGGCGGGCGCTGAGCCACGCGCCCACGCCCGTGCTGTCGCGGCCATCGACGATGCCCAGGACCTGTCCTGTGGCCAGGTCGACCAGGGTCGTCATCCACGGCTCGAACCGGCGCCAGGCCCCGTGCTCATCACGGAAGAACCGCACGGACCGGTACCGGTGCTCATCGATGCCCAAGCGCGTCACGACCCAGTCGTCGGCGGCGGGTAGGACGAGCGCCGCGGCAGCCAGCGCCGATTGGACCAGCCACCATGAGACCCCGTGAGCGCGGGCAACCTCGCTGGCGGCTCGACCGGAGTCGACCACCGCGGCCACGACCTGATTCTTCAGCCGCGTAGTGGACCGGGCGAACCTGGGGACCTGGATGGTGGACTCGGCGAACGTGCCACGCCCGCACAGCTCTTCCCGGCAGAACCAGCGCCGCTTGGCCCACCACACCTCGACCGCACCCGCGATCGGCAGATCACGCAGACGCTGCCGGCGCCGGGAATGGATCTTCACCGCGATCACACCACACGCCGGGCAGCCAGGCGGGGCGAGTGACTCGATCACGACCCGACGGCCTCCGCCGGGAAGATCGATCGCGTCGATGACACGGTAGTCAGACAGATTGAAGATCGTGCTCGCAGCATCACGCTGCGAGCCAGTAAACTCGTCCATAGCTCGTGGTCCTCTGCTCTTGTGGATGTCTCGCAACACCCATCACAGCAGGACCACGAGCCCTCACACGCCTACGACGCGCGGGCCACTTTCACCACGAACCACGAAGAGCCGACAACATCGCCGGCGCCAAGCACGTGGCCAAGTTGATGAATCAGTACCTGGATGGCAAGGGAACGGTCGCCCTCATCGAGTTCCAGCCCGGGTCGATGACCAACGACCAGCGCAAGAAGGGCTTCACCACCGGCCTGAAGGACTACCCGGGTCTCGAACTCGTGGCCGACCAGGCCGACGGGAGTGACGCCAACAAGGCCCTGACGGTCGCGAACAACATCCTCACCGCCCATCCCGACCTCGACGGCATCTTCGGATCGAATGAGCCGTCCGTGATCGGAGCCTCGCAGGCCGTGAAGCAGCGCGGGCTCAGCGGCAAGATCACGCTCGTCGGCTGGGACGCCGCGCCGGACGAGGTCAAGTCGCTCGGCACCGGCGAGATCAGCGCCCTGATCGTTCAGAACCCGTTCCGCATGGGCTTCGACTCGGTCGTGGCCATGGTGCAGCACATCCGCAACGGCGTCGAGGTCAAGAGCGAGGACACCGGAATCTACGCCGTCACGACCGACAACATGAACGAGGAGAAGTATCAGGCCATCCTCGATCCGAGTTGTTCGAACCCGCCGTTGCCCGACGACGACCCCTGGTTGCAGTATGTCCAATAGCACCACGGTGCTCGGACCCCTCCTGCAGGCGCGCAAGGTGAGCAAGCGCTTCGGCGGCCTGCAGGCGCTGGCCGAGGTCGACCTTGAGGTCCGTCAGGGCGAGCACGTCGCGCTGGTGGGCGACAACGGGGCCGGGAAGTCGACGCTGGTCAAGATCCTGACCGGCGCCGACACCCCCGACCGTGGGCAGGTGTGGTTCGGCGGCAACATCGTGCACTTCCACTCGCCCCTCGACGCCCGCAGGGCCGGCATCGAGACCGTGTATCAGACGCTGGCCCTGGCGGAGCACCTCGACGTGGCGGCCAACCTCTTCCTCGGCCGGGAGGAGTACCGGCTGCGGCTGGGCCCGTTCAGCGTCCTCAACGTCAAGTCGATGCGCTCCAAGGCCCGCGACATCCTGGCCACGACCGGCGTGCAGATCCCCGATCTTCACGCGCCGGTGCTCGGCATGTCGGGCGGGCAGCGGCAGGGCGTGGCGATCGCGCGCGCGGCGGGGTGGGGCTCGCGCATCATCGTGCTCGACGAGCCGACCGCGGCCCTGGGCGTGCAGGAGACCGCGAAGGTCGAGGAGATCATCCGCGGCCTCAAGCGTCAGGGGATCGCCATGCTGATGATCAGCCACAACCTGCGCCAGGTATTCGACCTGGTGGACACGGTGTGGGTGCTGCGGCACGGCCGCATGGTCGGGCACCTGGAGACCCGGGACACGAAACCCGAGGAGGTCGTTGCGATGATCACCGGCGTGCACGAGGCCACCGGGACCGACTTCGCCTGACGGCGACGACCCGAGGCGACCCGGACCCGCCTCATCGCGTCGGAGGCGACGCCGACCGTCGGTCTCGAACCCGATCATCCGCTTCCTGGCGCATCGGCGGGTCCGTCGGCCTACAATGGCCTGAGTCACACTAAAAGCGGGAGCAGGAGACACAGTGAGTAAGGCGGAAGAGATCCTCGCGGCTCTTGGCGGAAGCACCAACGTGGTGGAGCTCGAACCGTGCATCACACGGCTGCGCGTGGAGGTGACGGACCCGGGCCTCGTGAACGAGGACGCCCTGCGCGCCAGCGGCGCCTTCGGCGTGGTCCGTTCAGGGCGGGTGGTGCAGGTCGTCGTCGGCCCCGAGGCCGACGTGCTCGCCGAGAACGTGCGGGCGCTGCGGAGCTGAACCGAGACCTTCACGCCCCCGGACGCGCGTTCGGGGGCGTCGTCGTGTCCGCTCCCGCCCGGCGTCTGGCAAAATCATGGAACACCCGTCCCGACACCAGGGGAGAGATGTGGAAAACGTGCTCAAGGGAGCCGTCACCGTCGACGATCGCTGGCGCGAGGTGCTGCCGCCGCTCGTGCTGGGCCGCGTCGGCGCCGGCGCGACCGTTCCCGTGCACGTTCCCGACGGTGCCCACGTGCTCCTGCGGGCGGAGCTCGAGCAGGGCGGGCAGGCGCTGCTCGCCCAGGTCGAGGACTGGACTCCCGCCGAGCTTGTGGACGGCGCCCGGCTGGGTCGCGCACGCTTCTCGCTCGTGGGCGTTCCCGCGGGTTGGCACGAACTCGTGGCCACGATCGACCATGCCGGCGAGCTGAGCACGGCTCGCGCCCCCGTCATCGTGGCGCCCGAGCCCGACGGCCTCGAGGCCGCCGCCGTGCGAGCGGGCGGCGAGGGCGCCGAGGCCGCACCGGGCCGCGGCGAGGAGGCCGCGATCCACCGCCCACCCCGGTTCGGCCGGCAGGAGTACGGCGGCCGAGGCTGGGGCCTGAGTCTCGACCTGCACGCCGTGCGGAGCGCGCGCTCGTGGGGGATCGGGGACTGGGCCGACCTGGCCGACCTCGCCGTCGTCGCGGCCCGCGCCGGGGCCGACTTCCTCCAGCTCAATCCTCCGGTCGCGCGACTCGCGCCGGCCGGTCACACCGATCCAGCCGCTTCAGCTGATCCAGCTGATCCAGCCGCTCGAGTCGCTGCAGGCAGCCCAGCCGATTCAGCCGATCCAGCCGATTCGGCCGATCGAGTCGCTGCAGGAGGTGCGTCCGATTCAGCCGAGTCAGCCCGGATGGGCGGATCCGGGCTGCCGCGCGGGCCCTTCCCGGACCCGATCCACATCCGCCCCGAGGACATCCGCGAGGTGGCCTACCTGCCCGGGGCCCAGCGCACCCTCGTGGAGTGGGGAACCGAGGCGGTGCGCCCGTGGAACACCGACGCCGCCGCGATCGACCCGGCGGCCGCCTGGGAGGCGAAGCGGTCCGCGCTCGAGACCATCTACGCGGCCGGACGCTCCGCGGCCCGCGAGGAGGCCTTCGCCGTGTTCCGGGAACGCGGCGGGCAGCTGCTGGCCGAGCACGCGCGCGCCTGCGTCGAGGCCGCGGGCACCCCGGAGGCCGGTACGGACTCGCCCGAACGCTTCTACACGTGGCTGGCGTGGATCGGCACCGAGCAGGCCGCGCGGGCGCAGCGGGCCGCGCGGATCGCGGGAATGACGATCGGGATCCTCGCCCCGGTCGACCTGGAGGCGGCCCGCGCGGCCACCTGGTGCACCCTCGACCCGTCGCTGCGCTGGGCGCACTGGATCCGCACGGCCGGTCGCACCTGCGGGGGGCTGCTCGTGCACCTGCCCGCGGACACCGGCATCGACCGCCCCCTCCACCCCGCGCTCGCCGAAACCGAACTGACCGACGTGGGCAGCCTCATTGCCGCCGCCGCCGGGAACCGGCTCCTCGTGCTCGACGAGCCCGCGACCGGCCGCGCTGACGGCCGCGGGGCCCGGGACGATCAGACCGACGGCCCGGCGCCCGGCCCGGCCGACAGCTCGGCGGCCGGTCCGGAGGCCGATGCCGCGCGCGAGCTCCCGGGCGAGTTCTGGCGGACCGCGCGCGTCTGGGACCTGGGCCCCGCCCAGCTGCCGACGACCACGCTGGCGAGCGTCGTCGTCGATACGATTCCGAGCGCCGGCTTCCTCGCCGGGGAGCACCTCGACCTGGCCGATCGACTCGGCCTCCTCGAGGATCTGGCGGGCGCGCGGCTCGCGGCCCGGAGCCGGCGCGAGCGCACCCTCACCGCGCTGCGAGAGCAGTACCTCCTCCCGCTCGAGGCCACGGAGCGGGAGGTGATCGAGGCGCTCTATCGGGCGCTCGTGCGCACCCCGGCCCGGCTCGTCTCGGTGGCGCTCGCCGACGCGGTGGGCGAGCGGCGCCCGCAGTCGATGCCCGATCCCGCCGGCGGCTATCCCAGCGGGCGGCTGCCGCTGGCCGACGGTTCCGGGCGGGCCGTGCTCGTGGACGACGTGCGCGGATCCGTGCGCTTCACCTCCCTCGTCGGTGCGATCGCGGCCGACCTGCGTGAACTCGCGGGGGAGCCTGCGGGCGGGGCCGGGCGATGATCGCTGTACTCGCCCCGCTCGCCGGGGAGATCGTGGCGCTCGCGTCGGTGCCCGACACGGTCTTCGCCGAGGAACTGGTCGGCCCGGGCCGCGCGATCGATCCGGCCCGGTCCGCCGGCGCGGCGGGCGAGGGCGCGATCTCGGTGCTCGCCCCCGTCGACGGGCGGGTCGCCGTGCTCCACCCGCACGCGTTCGTGATCGAGAGCGGCGACGCGGGCATCCTCGTGCACCTGGGCATCGACACCGTGACCCTGGGCGGCGGCCCGTTCCGGGCGCACACCGCCGTCGGGGCCGACGTGCGCGCCGGCGACCCGCTCATCACGTGGGACCTGTCCGCCCTGGGAGCGCTCAGCCCGCTCGTGCCCGTGATCGCGCTCGGCGCCGCCCGGGTCGAGCAGCCCGCCGCACCCGGGACCGCGGTGGGCCCGGGGGAGCGGCTCTTCACGCTCGCGTGACGAGATCGCCGCGCGGAGGCGGAACAACGACCGATCCGGGTGGGTTCACCCGGATGTGTGGTGCCGGCATGGGCCGGCCGACAATGGAGAGAAGGAGCAATATGAGTGCGGCTGTCGACTTCTGGTTCGACCCGACCTGCCCGTGGGCGTGGATGACCTCGCGGTGGATGGGGGAGGTGGAACAGGTCCGCGACGTCGACGTCACCTGGCACATCATGAGCCTCTCGGTGCTCAACGAGGGTCAGGACGTCGACCCCGAGTACCGCAAGCTCATGGACCGCGCGTGGGGCCCGGCGCGGGTGGTCAACGCCGCCCGGGAGTTGCACGGGCAGGAGCACGTCAAGCCGCTGTACGACGAGATCGGCATCCGGATCCACCCCGGCGGGCGCCGTGACTACGAGCAGATCATCGTCGAGGCGCTCGCCGAGGTCGGCCTGCCGGCGGAGCTGATCGACTATGCCGGCTCGGAGGAACTCGACGAATCGCTGCGGGCCTCGCACCAGCGCGGACTCGACCTCGTCGGGGAGGACGTCGGCACCCCGATCGTGGCCGTCGACGGCACCGCCTTCTTCGGCCCGGTCATGACCCCCGCCCCCCGCGGAGAGGAGGCCGGACGGGTCTTCGACGGCGTCGTCGCCGTCGCCTCCTACCCGGGTTTCTACGAGCTCAAGCGGACCCGGACCAAGGGACCGATCTTCGACTGAGCGGCCCCGAGCCCGCAAGGCGCCCGCCACGTGACGTGCGGGCGCCTTCGTCATGACGCGACTGTGATGTTGTCCACGCCAAGACGTCCGGCGATGCTCGTGATCCGCGCCATCACACGGCAGCTGTTGTCCGAATGGTGGACTGGGCAGGACGTCCTAGACGCTCGTCCCGGCGCGGACTAGTCTTTCGTCATAATCGGGGCCGAGGGGCGCCATTCGTGCTGTCCCCGGTCGCCGTGCTCGACGAAACATCTCGATACGAGGAGAGATAGCCGTGTCCATATCATTCGCCGCGGGGCGGCGCAGGCAGGGAGTGAGGCGGGCGATCGCCCTCGGCCTCAGTCTCGTGCTCGCGCTCGCCACCGTGATCGGACTGTCCCAGGTCGCCCGGGCGGCGACGCCCGGGATCAACTCGGCCGAGGTCCTGCTCAACGGGGCGACCTACGACGGCACGGCCGTCGTGCAGGAGGGCGACACCCTCACGCTCCGGGTCCAGTACACCGACGCCATGACCCCGGGCGCGACCGTCACCTTCGGCCTCGGCACCAATGTGACGCTCACCGGCGTTCCCGCGGGCAACGAGGCGGTCGAGACGTTCGCGACGGACGGCAACAACGTCCAGGTCACGTTCAAGGATCCGTGGCCGGCCGGGGTCAACCAGGGCGTGTTCGACCTGACGTTCACGGTGAACACGGTCGACGAGAGCGGCCACGACAAGCTGACCTGGACGGTCGACGGCGAGGAACAGTCGATCGACGTCATCGTCAAGAACGAGGGCGACAATTTCGCCAACGTGACCGACGGCTCCGCCAAGGCGCTGAACACCGGTGACCTGAACCAGTACGTCACGGTGAGCGATGAGGGTGTGGTCTCGCTCAAGCCCGGGATCGCCGACCACGTGTTCACCTACACGCTCACCCTGAACTCCGCCGAGGCGCGTACGGGCTTCGGCATCTCTGACGTACTGCCGGCGACCATGGACTACGTGCCCGGCTCCTTCGCCGGCAAGCTGACGACGTGGGACGCGAACGGCCTCAACCAGACCACCGGCGACTTCACCTTCGCCCCGACGGTCACGCCGAGCACCGACGGCACCTCAGCCTCCTTCGCCGGCGCGGTCGACGTGCCCGGCCCCTCGATCCTCACGGTCACCTATAAGGCGCAGGTCACCGACATCGACGGCCTCACCGCCCTCGTCCAGGAGGCCTACGACGCGCGCGAGGGTGCGCCCGGCAACTACTCGGTCGAGCTGAAGAACACCGCGACGTTCGGCGACACGGACCGCACGGCCTCGAAGCGGATCGGCGGGAACATCGCCGCCCCGCCGAGCCCCGAGCCCGGGAACGCCTTCGGCAAGAGCGCCGACTGGAACAAGCAGACGTTCAGCCCGGAGGCGGTCGCCGAGGACGGCACGTTCGCCACGCCGGTCGACATCGCCTACACGCTCAAGGCGGACCTGACCAAGCTCCAGGGCAAGTCCGACTTCGAACTGTCGCGCAACGTCGTCATTCGTGACGAGCTGCCGACCCAGCTCACCTGGAACACGACGGCGACGGACTTCATCACCGCGAGTGCCGGGTTCACCCTCACCGAGGCGAGCGACTGCCCGGATGCGTCGACATTCGCCGGCGACGCCTATGTGGGCCAGTACTGCGTCGACGGGCAGACCCTGCTCATCAACGTCGGCCAGGACGACAGCACGAACGTCACCTTCGCCGTCAAGGCACAGCTGACCACCACTGCCGGCCTCGACAGCGTCGGAAACCAGACGAGCGTGCAGGGCGCGACCTCGTACAAATTCCGCAACGTCGCCTCCTTCTACTGGGACGCCGGAGACAAGCCGCACAATGCCGGTTGGGACGCGTTCCCGACGATCCTCCCCGAGACCGACGAGGGCTACAACGACCCGGACGCGTTCTCCAAGACCGGGCACGTGAGCGACACGACGATCAGGCCCGGTGAGACGGTCACCGCGACCTACAAGTTCGTGGCCGCGGCGGGCAAGGGCATCGACGCAGCCTCGAGCCGGATCGTCGACTACGTCGACACCGAGATCTTCGACCTGAGCGACCTGAGCACGATCGACGTGTCGGGCTCCTACGACTCGCAGAACCTCGACGGCGCGAACTTCGAACTGAGCACCGACGCCGACGGCAACCTCGTGATCGAGCTGAGCGAGGCAGGCAAGGCGTTCGTCGCCGATCGCGGCACCGACAAGCGCTACGAGGTCGACATCACCCTCACGAGCAAGCCGTTCGAGGGCAAGGAGACCAAGACCATCACGAACAAGGCCACCCTGTTCGGTGAGGGCGACGACCCGCTCTACTGGTCCGAGACCGAGACGGAGGCCACCTCCTACGGTGACGAGGCCGAGGTGCGCAAGCGCGTCTACGACCGCGACGCCTCCGAATGGGTCGCCACCCTTGACGCCCAGATCGGCGTCGACGGCACCCTCGTGCAGGACACCTACGTCTACCGCGTCGAGTTCATCCCGCACGGCAGCTACAACCAGGTCGTCATCGCCGACGTGGACGACGTGCTCCCGGACGCGACCGAGTTCCTCGGCTTCGTGACCGAGGCGAACGCCGCCACCGGTGAAAACCCGACTGCCGGCCCGGTCGACATCGGCGGTAATCTTGATGCCCTGTTCGCCGACGGCGTCGTGACGCTGCAGCAGAGGGCGGGCACGAAGCTCCAGGCCGGAGCGCCGATCGCCGCCTACTTCGCGGTGAAGATCACGGACAACACGGCCCCGATCGTGAACAAGATCGGATCCACCGAGGCGACGATCACCCCGCTCGACCCGCCGAGCGTCGACATCGAGAAGTGGACGAGCGAGGACGGCTCGGACGGGCCCGCCTACGACGAGTCCGGCGCGCTGACGAACGACGGCTACGCCGGTGACTTCGACGAGGGGTCGAGCAAGTCCCTCACGCACGGCACCGACCAGGAGATCGCCTTCACGGTCTCGAACGACGGCGGCGAGACGCTCGTGGACGTCGTCGTGAGCGATGAGCTCACGAGCGGCGCGGGCGCGATCGAGAACCTCGTGTGCACCTTCCCGGACGAGTCCACCGGCACCACCTGGGAGGGGCCGTTCGAGCCCGCCGCCCAGTTCGAGTGCACCGGCACCCTGCCGGGCCTGAACGCCGGCGAGACCCACTCCGACACCGCGACGGTCACCGCCGTCGGCAACACGTCGGAGGACGAGGTGACCGATTCGGACGACTGGAACGGCCACGTCGAGTCCTACGCCGTGGGCGACTACACCTGGATCGACACGAACCGTGACGGCGTCCAGGACGGCGACGAGCCGGTGCTCCCGGGCGTCACGGTCGAGCTGCTCGACGAGAGCGGCGCCGTGATCGACACGACCACGACGGACGATCAGGGCCGGTACCTGTTCGACAACCTGCCCGCGGGCACGTATCAGGTGAAGTTCACACTGACGGACGAGCAGGCCGCGATCTACCAGTTCACGCAGGCCGGTGCCGGTGAGGACGACGCGGCGGATTCGGACGCCGATGTGACGACGGGCCTGACGGCCACGTTCGTTCTCGACGACTCGAACGAGGCGCTCACGAACGACTACACGGACCAGGAGTTCGGTGCCACGCAGGGTGTCGACCCGACGTGGGATGCGGGTGTGAACCTCAAGTCGGTCTCCGTGGGTGACTACGTGTGGGTCGACTCCGACCGGGACGGTCTCCAGGACGAGGGCGAGCCGGGTATCCCGGGCGTCACGGTCTGCCTGGTCGGTCCGGACGGTGAGCCCGTCACGGACGTGTTCGGTGACGTGGTCGAGCCGGTCGTGACCGGTCCGAACGGTGAGTACACCTTCGAGAACCTGCCCGCCCTGACCGGTGACGACGTCTACACCGTCTGCATCGACCGGGACGCCTCGGCCGAGGCGCTCGAGCCGTACGTGCCGACCACCCCGGGTGCCGGCGACGACCGTGGCGTGGACTCCTCCACGTGGGAGGCCTCGAGCGAGCCCGGCGGCCTGAGCCAGGACGGCGACCGTGACCCGACGCTCGACTTCGGGTTCGTGGTCAAGTCCTACGCAATCGGCGACTACGTCTGGATCGACTCCAACCGTGACGGCATCCAGGACGACGGCGAGCAGGTTCTGCCCGGCGTCACCGTGGAACTGACGAACGCGGACGGCGAGCCCGTCACCGACGTGTTCGGCGAGCTCGTCGAGCCGACCACCACCGATGCCGAGGGCCGGTACCTGTTCGACAACCTGCCCGCCGGCACGTACCAGGTGCAGTTCACCCTCACGGATGAGCAGGCTCTGGTGTACCAGTTCACTCAGCTCGATGCGGGTGAGGACGACGCGGCCGACTCCGACGCCGATGTGACGACGGGCCTGACGGCCACGTTCGTGCTGGACGGCTCGAACGAGGCGCTCACAACGGACTATGACCGTGAGTTCGGTGCCACGCAGGGTGTGGACCCGACGTGGGATGCGGGTGTGAACCTCAAGTCGGTCTCCGTGGGTGACTACGTGTGGGTCGATGAGAACCGGGACGGTCTCCAGGACGAGGGCGAGCCGGGTATCCCGGGCGTCACGGTCTGCCTGGTCGGTCCGGACGGTGAGCCCGTCACGGACGTGTTCGGTGAGCCGGTCGGACCGGTGGTGACCGATGAGAACGGTCACTACACATTCGATGATCTGCCCGCCCTGACCGGTGACGACGTGTACACGGTGTGCATCGACCGGGACGCCTCGGCCGAGGCGCTCGAGCCGTACGTGCCGACCACCCTGGGTGCCGGTGACGACCGTGGCGTGGACTCCTCCACGTGGGAGGCCTCGAGCGAGCCCGGTGGCCTGAGCCAGGACGGCGACCGTGACCCGAGTCTGGACTTCGGGTTCGTGGTCAAGTCCTACGCCGTGGGTGACTACGTGTGGATCGACTCCGACAAGGACGGCGTCCAGGGTGAGGGCGAGCAGGTGCTGCCCGGCGTCACCGTGGAGCTGACCGACGCGGACGGCGAGCCCGTCACCGACGTCTACGGCACCGTGGTCGCCCCGACCACGACGGACGATCAGGGCCGGTACCTGTTCGACAACCTGCCCGCGGGCACGTATCAGGTGAAGTTCACGCTGACGGCCGAGCAGGCCGCGGTCTACCAGCTGACCCAGCAGGGTGCCGGCGACAACGCCGGCCTCGACTCAGACGCCGACCCGGCCACGGGATGGACCGTCACGTTCACCCTGGACGATGCGAACGAGGCCCTCACGAGTGACTACGACCGCGAGTTCGGTGCCACCCAGGGCGTCGACCCGACGTGGGATGCGGGGGTCTTCCTGACCCCGGTCCCGGGCGAGACCCCGAGTGAGACCCCGAGTGCGGAGGCGCCGGCTCCCGGCCCGATGCCCGACACGGGCAGCAGCGCCCCCGTCGGTGCCATCGTCGCCGCGCTGGCACTGCTCGGACTCGGTGGCGTGCTGCTCACCAACCGGCGCCGCCAGCTCAGCTGACGGATCCGTAGGAGCGTCACGACGACGCATGGGGCCGTGGGGCCGGGGCGCACAGCCCCGGCCCCACGGCCTTTCTCGTGTGCCGGCGTGTGCCGGCGTGTGCCGGCGCGGTCGGTCTGTCCGGGCCGCTGCGTGGGCCGGCGCGTGGGACCTTCGGCTCAGGAGGCGAACGGACGGCGCGACTAGCGTTGCTGTCACGTGGAGCCGGAGATCTCGGCCCGCCGCCGGGCGGGCGCGGGGCATCGATCGGCCCGCGCATCCGGAAGCCGAGACCCGAAAGAGGCCGAGTATGTCCGTCACCGACCAGATCGTCGACGTCCGCGAGGAGATCCCGCGAGTGCGACACGAACTCATCTTCGACACCTTCGGCACGCTCGACCCGGGCACCGCCTTCGTGCTCGTGAACGACCACGACCCGAAGCCCCTGTACTACCAACTCGCCGCCGAGAACGCCGGTGAGTTCACGTGGGAGTACCAGGAGGAGGGCCCGGAGGTCTGGCGCGTGCGGATCGGCAAGGTCGCCCACGCCTGAGTCGAGGCGGCCCCTGTTACACGTTGGTCAGGTGATGTAGTGTTACATCATGATGCGAACGCAGATTTCGCTGACGGAGTCAGACCGCCAGCTGCTGGACGCCGAGGCGGAACGCACGGGTCGATCGATCTCCTCGCTCATCCGCGAGGCGGTCGCGCGCACGTACGGGCCGCAATTCGACCTGAACCACGATCTGGGCGTGATCGCGGCAGTCGCGGGCGCGTGGTCTCGCGAGGGCGAGGACGGCCACGACTACGTCGAGACCATCCGTTCCGGTGACCGGCTACGCGAGGCCATCCGACGGTGACGAGCCTGGTCGACACGTCAATCCTCATCGACGTCCTTCGCGGGGAGCCGGCAGCGGTCACATTGTTGCGCACCGAGCGTGGCCTGGGGCCGCTGCACGCCAGCGAGGTCACCCGAGTCGAGGTCCTGGTCGGAGTACGACGGGGTGAGGAGCGATCGACGTCCGATCTCCTGGACATACTCGACTGGCATCCGGTCGACCGGGAGGTCTCGGAGCGGGCGGGAGAGCTCGGACGCCGTTGGCTGCCGTCGCATCGGGGGATCGACACGGCCGACCTCGTCATCGCGGCCACGGCTGAACTGCTCGGTGCCCGAGTCCTCACGAGGAACGTCAAGCACTTCCCGATGATCGACGGCCTGACCGCGCCGTACTGAGCCCCGCGCGTTCGGGGACGGCGCACTACGAAACGCGTGGTGCGCCGTCCCCAATCGAAGCGGGAGGGGCTACCAGATGCTCACGCGCTGCTCCGGGGCGAGCCACATGCCGTCGCCCGGCGCGGTGGCGAAGACCTCGTGGAACTCGTCGAGGTTCTTGACCGTCTGATTGCAGCGGAACTCCTCGGGGGAGTGCGGGTCGATCGCGAGCAGCCGGATCGCCTCCTCGTCGCGCGCCTTGACCCGCCACACCGCCGCGAACGAGGCGAAGAGCCGCCGCAGCGCCTCCGCCTCGTCGAGGCCGGCGTCCACGCCCTTGCCCCGGGCGATCCGGTATGCCTTGACCGCGATGCCGAGCCCGCCGAGGTCGCCGATGTTCTCGCCGAGCGTGAACTCGCCGTTGACGCGATGGGAGTCCTCGAGCTGGGCGGGGCTGAGCGCCGAGAACTGGTCGATCAGCGCCTGCGTGCGCGCGGTGAACTCCTCCCGGTCGGCCTCGGTCCACCAGTCGGCGAGCCGACCCTCTCCGTCGTAGTGCGATCCCTGGTCGTCGAAGCCGTGCCCGATCTCGTGGCCGATGACGGCGCCGATGCCGCCGTAGTTCGAGGCCGCGTCCGCCTCGATCGAGAAGAACGGCGCCTGCAGGATCGCGGCGGGGAAGACGATCTCGTTCATCGTCGGGTGGTAGTAGGCGTTGACCGTCTGGGGGGTCATGAGCCACTCCTCCCGGTCGATCGGCCGGCCGAGCTTCGCGAGCTCGTAGTCGGTCTCGAACGCCGAGGCGGCCCGCACGTTGCCGAGCAGGTCGTCCGCGGCGACCTCGAGCGCGGAGTAGTCGCGCCACCGGTTCGGGTAGCCGATCTTCGGGGTGAACTTGCCGAGCTTGACCAGCGCCTGCTCCCGGGTCTGCTCGCCCATCCACGGCAGCGCGGAGATCGACTGCCGGTACGCCTCGGTCAGGTCGGCGACGAGCTCGGTCATCGCCCCCTTGTTCGCCGGCGGGAAGTGCCGGGCCACGTACAGCTTCCCGATCGCCTCACCGAGGAGGCTCTCCGTGAGCGAGACCCCGCGCTTCCACCGGTCGCGCAGCTCCTGGGCGCCCGTGAGCGTGCGGCCGTAGAAGTCGAAGTTCTCCGCCACGACCGCCTCGGTCAGGAACGGGGCGCGCGCGTGCACCACGTGCCACGACTGCCATAGCACGAGGTCGGCCAGCGGCGTCGATCCCCAGACCGAATCGACCGTGGTCAGGTAGCTCGGCTGGCGCACCACGAGCTCGTCGAGCAGCGCATCGGAGCCCGCGAGCGCGCGCGCCCAGATCGACCACTCGTAGCCCGGCGCGAGCTCGACGAGCTCCGAGCGGCTCACCCGGTTGTAGGTGGCCTGCGCGTCGCGGTCGCGCACCGTGTCCCAGTGTCCGGCGGCCAGCGCGGTCTCGACCGCCATGACCCGGCCGGCCGCCTCCTCGGACTCGCCGGCCGGCACGACGCCGGTCAGCGTGAGCATCCGGGCGATGTGCGCCACGTAGGCGGTGCGGATCTCGGCGTGGGCGTCCTCGCGGTAGTAGGCCTCGTCCGGCAGCCCGATGCCCGCCTGGGTCAGGTACACGCGGTACTCGGTCGGGTTGCCGGCGTCGTTGTTCACGAAGGCGCCGATCGTCGATCCCACGCCGTCGCGTTCGAGCGTACCGACGGCGCGTGCCAGCTCCGCGCGGTTCGTCACCGCCCGCAGCGGGGCCAGGTCCGCCTCGAGCGGGGCAATCCCCGCGGACTCGATCGCGGCGGTGTTCATGAAGGCGCCGTAGGTCGCCGCGATCTGCTGGGCCGCGGCGTGGTCCGGATCGCTCGCGGGCACGTCGGCGGCCTCGGTGATGATCGCGCGCACGTCGAGTTCGGCCCGGTCGAACAGCTCCCGGGCCACGCCGGTGCGGGCGCGGTCGGCGGCGATCTCGTGCGCGCGCAGCCACGTGCCGTTCACGTGCCGGTAGAGGTCGTCCTGCGGGCGGGTGCTCAGGTCGGCGAGCGCGGGCAGCGGAGCGGAGGTCGTCATGCCACCAGCCTAAATGAGACCGCCGCGCCCTCGGCCCCGGCCGACCCGCTGATGGTCGTGACCCGGTCCGGTCGCGCCGGGGGCCCGATCGACCGCTCGATGTCGGGGCCGGGCGGCTCCAGGTCAGGTCTCACGTCCGGGAGAGGGCGACGTTGCGGGTGAGCGCGGGGAAGACGGCGATCCCGGCCACGATGGGAACGACCGAGATCGCGGTGCCCAGGGCGGTGCCGACGTGCCATCCGGCCGCCGGATCGGACCAGCCGGTGGTGAGCAACAGGGTGATGAGGGGCAGCATGGTCAGCGGCAGGGTGACGGTGCCCCAGAGGCCGCCGAGCCGGCGATACGCCATGGGCACGAGGAGGCCGCTGACGCCGGCCGCGACGGTGGCCAGGCCGTAGTCGAGCACGAGCAGTCCGATACCGCCCTCCCAGACCCCCGCGGTGTACTCGGGGCCCACGGCCATGTCGTGCTGCCAGCCCATCCGGGCGTAGAGCGCGCCCTCGACCACGATGAGCCCGGCGGCCATGATCGTGTGCAGCAGCGCGTTCACGAGGCCGGCGGCGAGCGCGCCCCGGCCGAACGAGCGCCGGGTCATCCCGTGCGCCACGTGCGGGATCATGAGCGCGGCGCTCGTGAGCATCGCGACGACGTAGACGAACCACACGAGCGGCCCGTTCCGCACGAACTGCCCGATCGAGACGTTGACCGTGCCGAACTGGTCGACGATCAGGATGGCCAGGGCGACGCCGACGAGGCAGATCGCCCAGAACAGCGCCCAGATGAAGAGGTAGACCTGCAGCTGGAGTCCGGCCGTGCGCACCCATTGCGGGCGCGCCGGGCTCTGCAGCGGGGCGAGGAGTCGATGGACGAGGCTGCTCATGAGCGTGTCTCCTTCTCCGTCAGTGCGATGAACAGGTCTTCGAGCGGGACGGCCCCGAGTTCGAGGCCCGCCGCGCGGATGTGATCGCGCTGCGGCCCCGTGAGGGTGCCGAGCACGGTCGCCTGCTTGGTGGGGCCGAGATACCGGTGGCCGAGCACGCGCAGATCGGCGGTCGCGGCGTCCACGAGGTCGGTGCGGCCGGTGATCGTGGCCCCGCGGGAGCGCAGGTGCTCGGCCTCCTCGCTCACCAGCACCCGGGCCTCGTCGAGCACGATGACGTGCTCGAGGAGCTGCTCGACCTCGCTGATCAGGTGACTGGAGAGCACGATCGTGCGCGGATGCTCGGCGTAGTCGGCGATGAGGAATTCGTAGAAGCGGCGCCGGGAGGGCGCGTCCATCCCGAGGTGGACCTCGTCGAAGAGGGTGATCGGGGCGCGGGAGGCCAGGCCGATCGTCGCCCCCAGGGCGGAGCGTTGACCCCGGGAGAGCTTTCTCGCCCGCGTGCCCCGGTCGATGCCGAACGCGTCGAGCAGGTCCTCCGCGAAGGTCTGATCCCACGTGGGGCGGGCCAGCGCCGCGACGTCGAGGGAACGGCCGACGCGCTCCTCGGACAGCCCGTCCCCGCTCTCCCGGATGAGGCAGATGCGCTCCATGAGGTATTCGTCCTCGAACGGGCTGCGGCCATCCACCAGGACCCGCCCCGCGGTCGGGCGGCGGAACGAGGCGACGGCCTCGAGCAGCGTCGTCTTGCCCGCGCCGTTGCGTCCCAGGAGGCCGGTGATCGAGTTCGCTGCGATCTCGGCGCTCACGCCGTCGAGCGCCCGAGTCGAGCCGAAATCGACGGTCAGCTCCTGCAGGGTGATCGGCAGGCCGCTCATGCTCTCAGCTCCTTCTCTTCGATGTAGCGGATGAGGTCGGCCGAGCTGATGCCCAGGAGGCCCGCCTCGGCCAGGACCGGGCCGAGCCGATCGGTGTAGAACGCGCCCCGGCGCCGCTCGCGCAGTCGTTCCCGGGCGCCGTCGGCGACGAACATGCCCACTCCTCGTTGCTTGTAGATGACGTCTTCGGTGACGAGCAGCGTGAAGGCCTTGGCGGCCGTGGCGGGATTGATGCGGTAGGTGGTGGCGAACTGTGTCGTGCTCATGACCTGGTCACCCTCCGTGAGCGCGCCGGTCAGGACCTGGTCGCGCAGGTGCTCCGCGATCTGCAGGTAGATCGGCTCGGGCCCGTCGAACATCTCTCACCTCTGCTCGTTGGTTCATTACTAGAGTAGTTAACCATAGAAGTGATGAGTGTGCCAGGGGGTGGCGTGCCACGGCACCGGGGCGCCGGCGGAGGAGGCGGGTCTGGGCGCCCGCGCAGGGGCGCCGGGGGAGCGGGGCGCCGGGGGAGGTGGGTGCTCTCGATCCCGTGTGGGCGGGTCGAGGCCACCCGGGGCGGGACCGGCTACGGCAGGTCGTCGACCTCGACGATGCGGTGCGCCCTCGACCGGGAGGCGGTCACGCGCCGGGCATTGGGCTCGTCCACGTCGAGGGTCCAGGCGCGTGCCTGGGCCTCGGTCATCCCGAAGCGCATGTGGCGCGCGACCAGGCGCTTGCGCCGCAGGCCGTCGTCCACGCCCACGAACCAGGCCTCGTCGAGGTGGGCGAACACGTCGGCCCAGGGGGTGTCGTCCAGAAGCAGGTAGTTGCCCTCGGTGAGCACGATCTCGGCCTCGGCGCTGATCCACGTGCCGGCGGCGACGCCTTCGTCGAGCCGCCGGTCGAAGGTGGGGGCGAAGATGCTCTCGCCGGCGTGGATGCGCCCGAGGGCGTGGGCGTAACCGGCCGCGTCGAAGGTGTCCGGGGCGCCCTTGCGGTCTCGGCGGCCGAGCCGGGCGAGCTCGGCGTTGGAGAGATGGAATCCGTCCATGCTCAACAGGGCCGCCCGCGAACCGAGGCGCTCCAGGAGATGGTCCGCGAGCGTCGTCTTCCCGCTTCCGGGCGCGCCGACGATGCCGAGCACGACCGGGCGCCGCGGCAGGGAGAGCAGCTCCTCGATGCGGCGATGGACCGCCGCCATTCCCGACAGCCTCGCCGGCTCGAGCGACCCGCCCGCCCGGGCGGTGGTCTCGGTCACGAGGAGGCGGCCTCGTGCCGGGCGAGCGACGAGGCGGCGACGTCCTCGAACTCGGCCACGGCGCGGCCGGTCAGCTCGTGTGAGAACAGCGTGCGGGCCACGGCCGTGCTCATCGTCAGGTCGTGCGCGCCGGCCTGAGCGACGTGGGAGACCACCTCGATGCCGCGCAGGCTCGCCGCGAGGATGCGCGGGAATCCGGGACCGCTCAGGGCGGCCATCTCGCGCACGAGCTCGATGCCGTCGAATCCGGCGTCGGTGGAGCGGCCCACGTAGGGGGCGATGAACTGCGCGCCGGCCGCGGCCGCGAGGAGCTGCTGGCTCGGGTGGTACACGGCGGTCACGAGCACCCGGGTACCGGCGGCGGTCAGCTCCGCCGCCACGGTCAGGCCCGGCTGCGTGGCCGGGAGCTTGACCACGATGTCGCCGGAGATCTCCAGGATTGCAACGGAAGCGGTGCGCAACTCATCCGCATCGGCCCCCGTGGCCTGCGCGAAGAACGTGCCGCCGTGCTCCCTCGTGAGCGCGTACAGCTCCGGCAGGTCGGCCACCGAGCGGCCCGCCCGGTCGAGGATCGTGGGGTTCGTGGTCACGCCGGCGAACAGGCCCGTGCCGAGCAGGTCGGCGAGTTCGGCGGTATCGGCCGAGTCCAGGTAGAGCATCCGAGAATCCATCCGATCAGTCGTCCGGCCGACCACGTGGTCGGCCTCCCGGGCCATTATCCCCATTCCGCGCGGGTCGCCCGCCCGGCGGGGACGCGGCCCAGTGGGAAGGATCGACCACCGGGGGCGTGGTCGATCCTCCCCACTGAGGCTCGTGGTGCCGGTCAGTACAGCGTGTAGCCGCCATCGACCACGAGCACCGTGCCCGACATGAAGCTCGAGGCGTCCGAGGCGAGGAACACCATCGCCGGGCCGAGTTCGTCGGGTGTGGCGTATCGCTGCTGCGGGGCGTCCTCGATCCAATAGCGACGGAATCGGGGCTCGTCCACGGGCGACATATCCGTCTTGATATAGCCCGGGGCGAGGGCGTTGACCCGAACCCCGAGCGGCGCCCACTCGGCGGCGAGCGACTTGGTCAACTGATGCACGGCCGCCTTGGATGCGTTGTACGCCGGCTGCATCTGCGGGCGGTTGACGATCATCCCCGAGATCGAACCCACGTTGACGATCGTGCCCGATCCGCGCTCGGTCATGTGACGGCCGACCGTCTGGGAGACGTGCCACAGTGCCGTGAGGTTCGTGTCGATCACGTGTGACCACTCGTCCGGGCTCACCTCGAGGGCGGGGCGATGGATGCAGGCACCGGCGTTATTGACCAGCACGTCGATCCGACCGGCCCGGGCGATCGCCTCGGCGATGATCGTCTCGACGCTGCCGGCCCGGGTCAGATCACCGGTGACGATGTAGGCCTTCCTGCCGAGTTCCTCGATGGAGGCACCGACCTCGGCCGCGGCGGCCTCGTCACGTCCGTGTACGACGATGTCGGCGCCGGCTTCGGCAAGAGAATGGGCGAACTGTCGGCCGAGGCCGCGGGTGGCGCCCGTGACGAGGGCGACGCGATCAGTGAGGTCGAAGCTGTCGAGAACGGACACGTGTGTTCCAACTTTCGTGGGGAATGGGGTGAACGGTGCTGCAGCCCCGGTGGGCAGGAGTCCGGCGGTCCCGGACTCCTGCCCACCGGGGGAGGGTCAGTCGATCAGGCCTGCGGACTTGTAGAGCTCGAGGTACTCCTCGACGTTCTCGGAGGTGATGAGCGGGTTGCCGATGTCCACGTGGACCTCGTCCTCGACTCCGGTGAGGAGGTCGTGCACGGTCTTGAGGTTGAGCTCGGCGAGTTCCTCCGCGTTCTGCAGGGTGCTGGCCGTCATGAGCCCCTTCTCGATCAGCAGAGTGGCCTCAGGCGTGCCGTCCACGCCGTAGGCGAGGATTCCGTCGAAGTTGGGCTTGTTCTTGACTGCTTCGAGGGCGCCGGCGGCCATGTTGTCGTTCATCGAGATGATCGCGTCGATCTCGGGGTGGGCGAGTACCCAGTCCTCCATGAGTCGCAGGGCCTCGTCCTTGTTCCAGTTGGCGATGTCCTCGGCCACGATCTCCACGTCCGGGCGCTTGTCGAAGAACTCCTCCTGCCAGGCCTTACGACGCTCGGTCGAGTGGAAGTTGCCCCCCGGCCCATTGAGAACGACGACCTTGGCATCCTCAGGCACCTGGTCGAGCGCGTATTGGGCGACGACGGCACCCTGGTCGAACGGGCTCGCGTCGACCGACGACGCTCCCTCGATGCCCTCGACGCGAGGGTTCGTGGTGATCGTGACGATACCCGCGGCCACGGACTGCTCGATGTATGGGCGCTGCGCCTCACCGTTATTCGCCTGAATGATGATCGCGTCGAAATTGTTCGCAATCGCGTTCTCGATCATCGTGTTCTCGATCTCGTCATCGGCCTGACCGTCGAACACCTCCACGGTGATGTCGGGGTAGTTCTCGGCCTCGGCCTTGATCTCGTTCGCAAGCCAGGCGGCGAATGAGTCGACCTGGGCGCGGGCGATGTATGCCACGCGGTAGCCGTCGTCGCCCTCGGCGTCGCCACCGCTCGAGGAGCAGGCGACCATCGAGAGGGCGGCCGCGGCGGCAATGCTCACCGTTGCGATCTTTCGGTTGAAGAGTTTCATAGGGTGTCTCCTGATGGTGAAGGGCTATCGAGGGGTTGTTGCTTGTGACAATTGATTGCCGGGTGGCGCACCGGTGTCGCCGTCCGGCGATCGTGTGGTGCCACCGTGCGGACCGTCGTCCGTGGACTTGAGGATCACGGTCTTGCGCTTGCCGCGCTTGCTCCAGACGTCGTAGGTCACTGCGACCGCGATGATCAGTCCCATGACGATCTGCTGGATGTAGGAACCGACGCCGGTGAGGTTCATGATGTTGCCGAGCACACCGACGATGAGTGCGCCGGCGAGGGTGCCCGCGGTCGTGCCGACGCCACCGGAGAAACTCGTGCCACCGATGATCGGGGCAGTGATCGCCTGGAGTTCGTAGCCGACCCCGGCATTCGGCAGGCCTGCGTTGACCCTGGCCATGAAGATGACGCCGGCGATTCCGACGAGGACCCCGTTGACGATGAATGCCTGGTACTTCACCCGTGTCACGGGGATCCCGGCGGCTCGAGCCGCCTCCTCATTCCCGCCGACGGCGTACAGGCCACGCCCGTACCGGGTCTGCGACATGAGATACCAGATCACGACGGTGATGATGATGAGGAAGAGGGTGGGCAGCGGCATCCAGCCGACCGAGCCCTGACCGAGCTTGACGAAGTCGCCGAGCTGGAGCACATTCTGCCCCTGGGTGATCTCCAGCACGGCCCCGCGGGCCATCATCATCATTCCCAGGGTCACGATGAACGCGGGCGTGCGGAACGTCGCCACCAGGAGGGCGTTGACCAGGTTGCAGATGACGCCGATGACGATTCCTGCGAGTATCGCCCACAGCATGCTCTCGGTGTCCTTGTACACGATGACCGAGACCACTCCGGCGAATGCCATGACCGAGCCGGCCGAGAGGTCGATCATCCCGCTGATGATCAGCGTCATCGCGCCGTAGGCGAGGATGGTGATCACCGCGACCTGGCGCAGGATGTTGGTGATGTTGTTCGGGCTCATGAAATTCTCGGAGAGGAAACTCGCGATGAGGATCACGACGGCGAGAATGAGGAATATCGAGTATTGCCCCTTGTCGAGGCCCTTCAGTTTGTCGAGCATGGTCAGGCCACCTCGGCTTCGTCCATTGCGTATTTCAAGATCGTCTCCTGAGAGAATTGGTCGGGCGTGAGTTCGGCGGTGATTCGGCCCGCGGACATGACATAGATTCGATCGCACATCCCGATGAGTTCGGGCAGTTCGGAGGAGATCATGAGGATCCCGCGCCCCTGCTTGGCAAGCTGGGACATGAGTCCGTAGATCTCGTACTTGGCGCCGACGTCGATCCCTCGGGTCGGCTCATCGAGCAGCATCACCTTGGGATCGGCGATGAGCCACCGGGCGAGGAGCACCTTCTGCTGATTGCCGCCGCTGAGGTTCTCGATCAGCGTGTCCTGGCTCGGGGCCTTCACCTTCATGCGGTCGAAGTAGGTTGCCACGAGCTTGCGTTCCTTGAGTCCGTGGGTGCGGCCGCGGTGGATGACCTTCCGCAGGCTGGCGAGGGTTGCGTTCCGCCGGATGGACAGCTTGGGAATGATCCCCGTGAGACGGCGATCCTCGGAGAGCATCGCCACTCCGGCGGCGATGGCGCGGCGGGGATTCGAGAGTGTGACCGGCTTGCCCTCGATCTCGATCTCGCCGGCGTCGAGGTGGTCGAGTCCGAAGACCGACTGGACGACCTCCGAACGGCCGGCGCCGATGAGGCCCGCGAGGCCGACGATTTCACCCTTGCCGATCTCGAGCGAGATGTCCTCGAACTGCTCGGCTCGGGAGAGTCCGGTGGCCCGGAAGACCGTCTCACCGATCTCGATGCGCTCCTTCGGGTAGGCCTGATGGTTCAGGTCACGGCCGACCATTTGGGCGATGACCTGCGCGGAGGTGATCGCCTCGGCGCTCTGGCTGCTCACGACGGCGCCGTCCCGCAGCACGGTGATGTCGTCGGCGAGGGTGAAGACCTCGTCCATCTTGTGGGAGATGTAGATGATCGACTTGCCGGACTCGCGCAGCGCGCGGATCTTGGCGAAGAGCGACTCGACCTCCTTGTGCGCGATCGCGGAGGTGGGCTCGTCCATGATGAGCACGTCGGCGCTGTGGTAGACCGACCGCAGAATCTCGAGCATCTGAATCTCGGAGACGGTGAGGGTGCCGAGTTTGCGGCGTACCGAGTAGCGCAGGCCCTCCTGCGTGAGGATCCGTGCGGCCTCCTTGCGGATGAAGCGCCAGTCGATGCGGCCGAGCTTCGTGGGCAGGCGGCCCATGAAGAAGCTCTCCGCGATCGTCATGTCGGGCACGTAGTTCAGTTCCTGGGCGATCATCGCGATGCCGTGGTCGCGTGCCTCGATCGGGTTGCGGATCTTCGACGGCTCCCCATTCACGTGGATGCGGCCGGCGTCCGGGGAGTACAGGCCGTTGATGCACTTCATGAGGGTCGACTTCCCCGCGCCGTTCTCACCGCAGAGCGCGTGCACCGTGCCCGGGCGTACGTCGAAGGAGACGTCGTCGAGGGCCTTGACGCCGGGGAAGGTCTTGCTGATTCCCTGAAGCGACAGCCGTGGAATGGGGGCGTCCATCACTGCTCCTTCCGGGTCCGTTCCGCGGCCTCGCTCGGGTCTTCGACGCGGGCCACGCCCGGTAGCACGATTCGCTTGAGGGAGTCCGGGGTGTCGTCGGCGCGGAGCGCGTCCTCGACCTGCTCCAGGCCGTACACATGCGTGACGAGTGAGTCGACTTCGACGGCGCCGCTCTCGAGCAGCGCGCGGGCGATCGGCCAGGTGTTCGTGTAGCGGAACGTGCCGGTGACGTTGACCTCGCGCATCGCGATGTCCGCGACCGAGAGCGGAAACTCGTCCACGGAACCGACGAGGATGACCTGCCCGCCGGCGCGTACCGACTTGATGCCGCTGAGGATCGCGGGCACCGCGCCGGACGCGTCGACGAAGACGTGGGCACCGAGATCCTCGGTGGATTCACTCAGAGGGTCGATCACCCGCGTTGCGCCGTAGGAGAGCGCGAGTTCGCGGCGAAGCGGGTTGAGATCGCTGACGATCACCTCGGCCGCGCCGTACGCGCGAGCCACCTGTGCCGTGAGGATGCCGATCGGACCCGCGCCCGCGATGAGGATGGTCTCTCCCACCGAAAGGCCCGACTTCTGTGCGGCGGCGATACCGACCGAGAGGGGCTCCATGAGGGCGGCGGCGTGATCGCTGATCTGCTCGGGCACCTCGAACGCGAAATCGTCCTGAATCGTGACGTATTCACAGAATGCGCCGTCGATCGGCGGCGTAGCGTAAAACTCCATGTCGGGGCAGAGGTTGTACTGCCCGGCGCGGCAGAAGTCGCAGGTGCGGCACGCCCGCTGTGGCTCGACGGCGACCCGCCGGCCCACCCGTGCCGGGTCGACCGCGGAGCCGACGGCGACGATGGTTCCGCTCAGCTCGTGGCCGAGGACGAGCGGGGCGTCGACCACGTAGTCGCCGATCCGGCCGTGCTCGTAGTAGTGAACGTCCGAGCCGCAGACTCCGACGCTCGCGACCTGGATGAGGACCTGATCCGGATCGGGGGTCGGCACGGGGCGTTCCTCGAGGGCGATCGAGCCGACGCCCGTGAGGACACTGGCGCGCATCATCGGTGGCAGTGCGGTCATGGTTCTTCTCCTTGGGTTGGTCAGGCCCCTCGTGGCGGTGCGCCGGGGCCGGGGAGGGCTGGTCAGTAGGTGGTGCCGTCTGCTTGGAGGTCTGCGAGCTGCACGTAGCGGTCGAAGACATCGGAGCGGTCGGCCTGGGGGCGCGTGACCGAGACGGTCCGGGGTTGCCATGCCCGTGTCTGCTCGGCGACCGTGCGTCCGTGGAGGATCGCGCTCGCTTGGACGGCGGCCCCACGGGCGGTCGCCTCGGCGGCATCGACGGTGTGAACGTCGTGGCCCGTCAGATCGGCGACGATCTGGCGGTAGGCGGCCGAGCGGGCGCCGCCGCCGATGACGAGTGCACGCCCGGAGGTGGGCACTCCGAACGAGGCGATCTGGCGCTCCCCGCGGGCCAGCCCGAGCACGACCCCCTCGTAGGCGGCGAGTGCGAACTGCTCACGCGTGATGCCCGAGGTCAGACCGGCCATCATCCCGCGAGCCGCGGGCAAGCGGGGTGACCGTTCGCCGTCGAGATAGGCGGCGAGCACGGGCCGATCGGGCGTGATCGGGGCGGCGAGTGCGAGGTCGCTCAGCTCGGCGTGGCCGACCCCGAGGAGGCGGGCGGCGGCGTCGGTCACCTTCGCTGCGTTGAGTGTGCACACGAGCGGCAGATATCCGCCCGTGGTGTTGGCCACGCCGTCGATCGCCCCGGAGGGATCGTGGACCGGCTCACCGGTCGTGGCGAAGACGACCCCGGAGGTGCCCAGGCTGTAGGCGACATCGCCGCCGACGAGCCCGATGCCCTGGGCCGCGAGGTGCTGATCGCCTCCGCCGGGCCCGACGAGAGCGGAGGCGTCGAGCCCGAGTGCTCGGGCGGCTTCGGGGGTGACCCGGCCGGCGGCCTCGTCCGGTCCGAGCACGGTCGGCAGCATGGCCTCCCAGTCCCGGGGGCCGAAGAGCTCGGCGAGCATGTCGGTACGCCACGTATTCGTCGCCGCCGCGTAGTAGCCGGTGCCGGAGGCGTCGGAGCGGTCGGTCACGTGGTTCCCCGTCAGGCGGAACGTGAGCCAGTCATGGGGCACGAACAGGCGGCGGATCTCGGCGAACGAGTCGGGCTCGTTCTCGAAGAGCCAGGCCAGCTTCGTCACGGTGATCGCTGCCGAGGGCACGATCCCCATCTCGTTCGCCCACCACCGGGCGCCGTAGCGTTCCACGAGCCGGGCCGCCTGTCCGCCCGAGGTGGTGTCGTTCCACAGCTTGGCCGGGCGGATGACGCGATCCTGCGAGCCGGTGATCGTCAAGCCATGGCACTGGGCTCCGACCGCGACGCCGAGAATGTGCACGGGGCCATGTTCTGATTCCGCACGACTGCGGGCCTCGGCGCCGGCGAGCAGGAGCGCCGCCCACCATGCGTCCGGGTGCTGCTCGCTCACCGGGGGTGAGGTGGCCGGATGGTGGGCGCTTGCAGTCGCGAGGAGGACCCCGCTCTCCAATGCGCGGAGCTCGACGGTGCAGGACTGGGTGGAACTGTCGACCCCCATGACTGCGGCGGTCATCGTGAGACCTTGCCGGCGTCGATGGGCAGGAACGGAAGGTCTGCGGGAAGGTTCGCGCGCTGCCCGACGGCGCCGGCAGGGTGGGTGGTCATGAATTGGTCCCACGTGTAGCCGCGATTGCGCATGACCACCTCGGCGAGGGCGTCGCCCCAGGCGGCCTGGGCCAGCGTGATGCCCGTGGCGATCACCCCGCCGATATCTGCCGCCGGATCGACCGCGACGAGTGCCACCTGGTCCGCGTGCCGAGCCAGGGGTGAGTCGGCGTGGGCGGTGAGGGCAACGACCCGGGCGCCGCGGTCGCGGGCGATCGTCGCAAACTCGACGACCTCGGCGGAGGCTCCGCCGTTGGAGATGAGCAGAACCACGTCCCCCGAACAGACGGCACCCGAGGCCCCGTGCAGGGCGTCCATGGCGGAGAGGTAGACCGCCGGGGTGCCGGAGACGGAGAAGATGTGGGCCATGCGGCGAGCGATGGTGCCCGAGGTGCCCGAGCCCGAGATGACGACCTTGCCCGGGCAGTCGCGCAGCAGCCGCGCGACGGAGAGGAACGAGGCATCGAGACGCCGTGCGAGGGCGTCGATCGCGGCCGACTCCGCCTGAAGACGCTCGCGGGCGATCTCCAAAGCCGGGGTGGGGACAGTCACGGGGTGATACTCCTTTGAATCGAGGGCCGGTGAGGCCTTCCCCGCCGCTTGGTGGGCGACACACGTATGTGACGCTCATATGAGCGGGAGGCGTGTACGATTGAGCATACGAACGATCCCGCAAGGGCGCAACCTGGAGTGATCAAATGACACAAGACCGTGATGTAGGCGCTCATTTGAGCTCCCGTCTTCGTGGGGCGGAGACGGACCGCGCGCTACTGGCGAAGGTCGCACGCTCGTACTATCTCGATGCCGGATCGAAGGTCGAGATCGCCGATTCCCTTGGAATCTCGCGGTTTCGGGTGGCGCGGCTACTCGAGCGCGCGCTCGCCGAGGGGGTCGTTCAGATCACCATCAACGACGACGGCCTCGACGATCCGGTCCTCAGCGCTGAGCTCGGTGAATACCTCGGTCTGGACGAGTGCCTCGTGGTGCGCTGTTATGGCGACCCGGACCAGGTGAGGGCGCAGGTGGGCGGAGCCGCGGCCTCACTGCTGAGCGCCACTCTGGGCGAGGACGAGGTGCTCGGGCTTACGTGGGGCCGCACGCTCACGGCCACGACCTCGCAGCTGACGTCGCTGCCGCGCTGCACGGTGGTCCAGCTCACCGGTTCGGTCAGCGGCGAGCTGGGCTCCTCCCCGATCGAGATCGTGCGGCAGGCATCCCAGCGCGCCGGCGGAGCGGTCTATCCGATCTTCTCCCCGCTGTTCGTGGACGACGCCCTGACCGCGGAGAGCCTGCGGCAACACCCCGGCATCAAGCTCGCACTGGACTTCTTCGACGAGGTCACCACGGCCGTGATGTCGGTCGGGAGCTGGGATCCGCAGATCTCTCAGGTTCCGGAAGTCATCCCGGAGGCGGACGTGCGCAGGGCGCGCGAGCGAGGGTGCGTGGCCGACATCGCAGGAATTCTCATCGGTGCCGACGGGAAGCTCGTCGATCCCGCGTTCCAAGAGCGCTGCGTCTCGATCTCATATGCGCAGCTCGACGCGATTCCCCGGGTGATCGCCGTGGCCTCCGATGCGGGTAAGGCCGACGCGATTCGCGCCGTCACCTGCGCCGGCCTGGTCTCCAGCCTCGTGGTCGACCATGGGCTCGCAGAGGCACTGCTTGCGGGGGAGCGGGCATGACGGTCGGGCCACCCCGCGTGGCCGGTTCCCTCTGGTCGGTCGATCCCGCCGACCAGGCGCGGAACCTCGCAGCAGCGGTGGAGGGCGGAATGAATCGCGTGCACTGGGATCACGCGGATGGCGAGTTCGCCGCCGCCGGGGGCTTCGCCTCGGAGCGCGCGGCCGAGCTGGCCGGCGAGCTGACCGGGATGTCGGGAGTGGCGCACGAGACCCACGTAATGTTCACCGACCCGCTCGGCCAGGTCGACGCCTGGACCGACCTGTGCCGCCGCATCGTCGTCCACGTCGAGACGCCGCGGTGGCGTGAGACGGTCGCTCGGATCGAGCGCCGAGGCAGCGAGGCCGCGCTCGCGCTCTCCCCCCGGACCCCGGCCGGTGCCGCACCCGACGATCTCGCGGTGCTGTGTATGTCGGTCACGCCCGGGCAGGCCGGGAGCACGTTCGACCGGGCGGCGCTACGAAAGGTGGCCGAGCTGGCCGAACGCAATCCGGATCGGGAGCTGGGTCTCGACGGCGGTGTCACCCGGGCGATCGTGCCCGAGGCGCTCGCGGCCGGTGCCACGTGGCTCGTCGTGGGAAACGACCTCTTCGGTCCGGGCGGCCTCGACCGGTGGAGCGACGTGCTCGAATAGTCGCCCGCCCGGCGGGGGCGGCCGGCCACGGGGCGGGGCCGATCCTCCCCGCTCGGCGCAGGTGCGGCATGATTGGACACATGCGCATTCACATCGCCGCCGACCACGCCGGGTTCGAGCTCCGCGAGGCCCTCATCACGCACCTGACCGACGCCGGGCACGAGGTGATCGATCACGGCAACGACCGCTACGACGCCGAGGACGACTACCCCTCGTTCTGCTTCGCCGCAGGGGAGGCCGTCGTCGCCGACGAGGGCTCCCTCGGGATCGTGATCGGCGGCAGCGGCAACGGCGAGCAGATCGCCGCGAACAAGGTGCCGGGAATCCGCTGCGCACTCGCCTGGAACGAGGAGACCGCCCAGCTCTCCCGCCAGCACAACAACGCCAACTGCGTGGGTATCGGCGCCCGCCAGCACACCGTCGCCGCGGCGATCCAGATCGTCGCGGCCTTCGTCGGCACCGCCTTCAGCAACGCGGACCGCCACCAGCGGCGCATCGACCAGGTGAGCGCCTACGAAACCGCCTGAGGACGACGCAGGCCGGGTTGCGTCGTCCGCACGCCTCGGGCGCTGCCGAGGGCGGGCGCGGCGGGTGGGCCGGTACCGAAGCGCGGGCCCCGTCAGGCGCGGCGGTGCGTGAGGCGGCGTGAGAGCGCCGCGAGGGCGACCTGGAGCGGGACGAGCGTGACGACCGCGATCGCCAGCTCGCCGGTGAGCCAGACCCAGACGCCGAACAGGGCGCCGGTGAGCAGCGACCATGACCAGTCCACCCACGGCGAGGTCGGGGCGCCGGCGGCGACGGCGGCGCGGGCCGCCTCCCCCTCGCGCGTGTGGGCCACGAGGGTGGTGGCCAGGCCCCGGTTGCGCAGGATCTCGGTTCCGCCGGCGAGCACGAGCCACCCGGCGCCGGCGGCGAGGCCGATCCGCCAGCCGGGCCCCACGAGCTGGGAGACCGCCAGGGCCAGCAGCGGCACGGCGGCCGCGCTCACCAGTGCGCCGAGGAGCACGGACTGACCGATCGGGCGTGTGCGAGTGGCGATGCTCAGCACGCCCATGCCGACGGCCGTGGCCAGGAGCCAGGCGCCGGCGCCCGCGAGGAGGCCCCCGCTCGAGAGCATGACGGCGACGACGAGCAGGGCGGTCGCGATGAGCGCGCGGAGGACGTCGGTGGCCCGCATGGCCGACCGGTACGCCAGCACGGCGCTGCGCTCGTCGACGTGGGAGTGGTCCTCGGTGCTGTCGCAGTGCTCGCACGTGTGCGCCGGGGCGCCCGGTTCGGCGGCCGAGGAGGCATCGAGCTGGGTGGCGGGATCGTCCGCTGGCGTGGCAGTCATGGCATGAGTGATCATAGGCCGGTGAGTGCCGTACCCGATGATTACGCCGAGTTCGTGCTCGATCTTGTGAGCCGGATCCCAGTCGGGCGCGTGAGCACGTATGGGGTGCTCGCCGAGATCGCGCGGGCGGAGACGGGCAGGGGGAGCGCCCGCACGGTGGGCCGGGTGCTCTCGCTCTACGGCGGGGGAGTGCCGTGGTGGCGGGTGTGCGCCGCGGGCGGCAGGCTCGTGGTGCACAAGAGCGAGCGCCAGGCCGAGCACCTGCGCGCCGAGGGGGTCGTGCTCAGCCGGGCCGGGCGGGTGCCGATGGGCGAGGTCGGCTGGCCGGACTGACGTCGTCGGGGGCCCGGGGCCCTGGGACTGGGGGCGGGGCCGGGTTCAGGGTTCGGGGCGCCGGCCTCGGGGCGCAGGTGAGGAGCCGCACAGTGGGTTGCTCTGCCCATCGCCAGGATTCGCGCCGGGTGAATACCGTGGCCCCGCCGGCCGATCGGCCGGCGATAGTGGACCGCGCGGGGCGCGGATGAGGGAGAGAGACCGACGTGAACGCAAAGCTGACTGGAATTCGTGCGGCCACGGCCGCCGGCGGCGTGGCGCTGCTCATGCTCGTCTCCGCGTGCGGTGGCTCGGGGGAGTCCACGGGCGAGGGCACGGCCGAGCAGGACGCCGGCGCGGGTGCCGCGGAGGAGACCGGCGGCATGGACGGCGGCTCGGACGCGGGCGGCGAGTCGGGTGCCGGTGAGGAGCAGGACGGCGCGGGCGACGGGGCCGACGCGGGTGACGACGCCGATGCCTCGGCCGGTGGTGCCGTGGCGGCTCCGGCCGAGGGGTTCAGCGCGTGTGACGTGCTGGAGGCCGACGAGCTCGGCGAGGTCACGGGACTGGACCTGGGCGAGGGCACGGCCGACGAGATCATGGGCTCGACCACGTGCACCTTCACGGCCGCCGACGGCTCGGGCATGGCGATGGTCCAGTGGGCCGCCGTGGAGATCGCCGACGATGCCACGTTCGACGCCACCCTCGAGGCCGCCCAGAGCACCTACGAGGGTGGGAGCGAAGCCGAACAGCTCGACATCCCGGGCGCCTCGCGGGCCGGTGGATTCACCGGAGACCTCATGGGCTACACCGCCGCCGGCGTGCTCGCCCAGGCCGAGGGGGGCTTCCTGCAGGTCGTCGTCGGCGGTTCGGACGTCACGATCGACGCGGCGGCCGAGGTCGCCGAGCTCACCCTGGCGCGCGCCTGAGCCGAGGACTCGCGGGCCCCATCGGGCGGCACCTGGTCGCGTTCGACGATCACGCCGCGCGCGGGTCGAGCGCGTGTCCGCACAGCGGACGTGTAAAGAATCGACCGTTATCTTTACAGGTCGGGCCGACGTGTCAAGCTACTTGACACGTCGCCCGGCGCGGGCGGCTCAGCGGAGTTCGGCCATGGGCGGCACGTTGGCGTAGAGCACCCGGCGCCCGATTCGGACTTCTTGCAGCAGGCCGACTGCGGTGAGCTTCTTGAGCCACTTCGAGGAAGTCGGCCTTGACCCCGCATCTCTGCTCGATGTCGCTCGTGCGCGCGTACGGCTGTTCCATGGGCGTGCCCTGCCCTCGTCGAAGCCCCGGCGCAGCGCGGTGCGGTACCGCAGTCTCTGCGGGTGCAGGGTCGGTGGCCCTGGTTCTGTGACGCAGCGCAGGTCAGATGTAGATGGCCGGGTCGATCGGGTACTCGTCGTCGGGACGGGGGTTGGGGCGCACGTGCCCGGGCACGCCCACGACGACGGCGCCGGGCTCGACGTCCTTGACCACCACGGCGTTCGCGCCGATCTTCACGTCGTCGCCGATGCTGATCGGACCGAGGACCTTCGCCCCCGAGCCGATGACCACCCGGTCGCCGACCGTGGGATGCCGTTTCCCCTTCGACATCGAGCGCCCGCCGAGGGTCGAGGTGTGGAACATGAGCACGTCGTCGCCGACCTCGGCGGTCTCCCCGATCACGACCCCCATGCCGTGATCGACGAAGAACCGCCGCCCCAGCACCGCGCCGGGGTGGATCTCCACGCCGGTGAACGTGCGCGCCAGCTCCGACAGCATCCGGGCCGGGAACCGGAGCAGGTGGGAGGTGACCCACATGCGGTGGGAGAGCCGGTGGAGCCACAGCGCGTGTACGCCCGGATAGAGCAGCGCGATCTCGAAGGAGGATCGGGCGGCCGGGTCGCGGCGCTTCGCGGTCGCGAGATCCTCGGAGATCAGCGACCGCAGCGAGAGATGACTGGTAGCACTCACGGGCACGATGCTGTCACGTTTGCGCAGACCCTGTGGCCTTGTGGTGCCGCGGCACCGTCCAGCGCCGCCGCGGCACCCGGGGCCGAACTCACTGCAGGTGCGCGTAGAGCGGGGTCGAGAGGTAGCGCTCGCCGAAGTCGGGTACGACGACCACGATCTGCTTGCCGGCGTTCTCCGGGCGGGCGGCGACCTGCAGGGCCGCCTCGATCGCGGCGCCCGAGGAGATGCCCACGAGGAGTCCCTCGCGGCGCGCGACCTCGCGGGCCCGCTCGAGCGAGGCCTCGGCGTCGATGTCGATCACCTCGTCGTAGATCGTCGTGTCGAGCACCTTCGGAACGAAGTTCGCCCCGAGTCCCTGGATCTTGTGCGGCCCGGGCTCGCCGCCGTTGAGGATCGGCGACTCGGCCGGCTCCACGGCGATGATCTGCACCTCGGGCTTGCGCTCCTTGAGTACCTGGCCCACCCCGGTGATGGTGCCGCCGGTGCCGATTCCGGCCACGACGATGTCGACCTCGCCGTCGGTGTCGGTCCAGATCTCCTCGGCCGTCGTGCGGCGGTGGATCTCCGGGTTCGCCTCGTTCTCGAACTGGCGCGCGAGGATCGCCCCCTCCCGCTCCGTCGCGATCCTCTCGGCCGTGGACACGGCGCCCTTCATACCCTCGGACGGCGCCGTGAGCACGAGCTCGGCCCCGAGGGCGCGCAGCAGCACCTTGCGCTCGTTCGACGCCGACTCGGGCATCGCGAGCACGACGTTGTAGCCGCGGGCGGCCCCGACGAACGCGAGCGCGATCCCGGTGTTCCCGGACGTCGCCTCCACGATCGTGCCGCCCGGCTTCAGCGCGCCGGCGGCCTCGGCGGCGTCGATCATGGCCACGCCGATGCGGTCCTTGACCGAGTTGGCCGGGTTGTAGAACTCGAGCTTCGCGAGCACGGTCGCTCCGAGCCCCTCGGTGACCTGGTTGAGCCGGACGAGCGGGGTGTTGCCCACCAGGTCGGTGGCGTTCTCGTAGATGCGGGACATGACGTTCCTTCCGAAGGCGGGCTGATCGCTGGCTTCAGCCTTGCACCCGGAGGCCGCGCTGACCAGAGAGTGAGCGGGTCGTCTACCTGGTGAGACGGTGTTCACCATTCGGTCATCGGCGCGCGCGGGCGGCGACCGTGTTGAGCAGCGCCGCGGCGGTGGCCGCGTCGTCGACCGTGAGGACGGCGGAGCGCCCTCCCGTACGTTCGATCCGTATCGCTTCGCCCTTGCGGGTGACGAGGCCGGTGGTGCCGTGGACGTTGGTGCGGATGCCCCAGCCGCCGAACTCGGCGAACGGCCTGACCTGGGTCACCGACGCGGCCAGCACCTCATCCGCCGGCACATGCAGCACCCGCAGTCCGATGCTGCTCCGGGCGACGATCCCGGCCGAATCCACCTGCACCGTGAAGCTGAGGAAGCCGAGCAGCAATGCGGCAACGCCCGCCATCGGCAGCAGCAGCCACCAGTTGCTCGTACTCACCCCGACCGCGAGCCCCACGGCCATCGGGATCAGGCCCATCATGGCGAGCAGCCCGGGCCGGCGCATGGTGGCCTGACCCGACCAGGCCGCGCGAGCGTCGTCCGTAAGCTCGATACGGGCGGCGCCGGCGGGCACGGGAGCGGTCGCGGGACGGGCGGGATCGGCGCCGGCCAGCGCGGCTGCGACGATTCCCAGGGCGAGCGCCACGCCGATGCTCAGGGCGATGGCGCCGCCGGCAGTGGTGGCGGCATAGGGGTCGGTGAGCCCGCGCTGGCCGGCGACCTGCACGAGGAACAGTCCACAGAACATCGTGAGCATGCCCGCCGACAACCCCACGATCATGCGCCGGGTCAGCGCGGAGCGGCCGAACAGGAGCACGAGCGGGAACATCACCACGACGCCGACCCCGATGAGCACGGAGTTGAGGGTCATGAGCTCCGCGAGGCTGCCCACGCGGTCCACGCCGTTCGGGCCCCAGTGCAGGGCCACGGTGTCCGGCAGGTCGGGCAGCCAGGCGAGCACGAGGGCGTAGCTCGCGGCGATGAGCACGAGCGGCAGTGCGATCCCGAGCGCGATCGCCCGGCCGCGGTGGGGCAGCGGGGGGCGGGGCGGGGTCGTGGCGCTGGGGGTGGTTCCGCGGTCGTGGGGACTCATGCGGGCTCCTTCGTGGTGAGCAGTGCGGCGAGGGTCGCGGGCGCCAGGCCCAGGCGGGCGGCCTCGGCGCGGACGGCGGCGATGTGTCGGTGGAGGGTGGCGAAGTCGGCGGCGGCCCGGGTGGTCACGGTCGCCCCGCGGCCCCGGCGGAGCTCGATCAGCCCCTCGGCCACGAGCTCGCGGTAGGCGTGCAGCACCGTGTTCACGTTGAGATCGAGGGACTGTGCGAGGTCGCGCGTGGCCGGAAGCCGGTCGCCGGCGCCCCGCTGTCCGGTGAGGATCGCGAGCCGGATCGACGCCGCGATCTGCTCGAAGAGCGGCTGCGGGCTGGTCGGGTCCACCGTGATGAGCACACCTCAAGCGTAGTTGCACTAGTTCAACTAGTGCAAACTGGAGTGTGGGCGGGGCGCGCGGTGATGAGGGTCGGTTCCCGGGCGCGTTCGTTGCCCGGCATGTACACAACGAATACAATGTTTACATGAACTCGACGACGCCGCTGGGGCGGCCCATCTCGGTGCGACTTCCCGAAGGCCTGCGCGCGCGCGTCGAGGCGCTCGCCGCGGCGACGCGACGAAGCCAGGGGGATGTTGTGCGCGAGGTGCTGGAGCGTGACCTGGCACAGTTGGAGTGGGAGCAGCGGATCGTCGAGCGCGCCGCGGACCTTCGCTCCGGGCGGCAGCAGGCAGTGCCGCTCGCCGTGGTCGAGCGCGAGTTGGGGCTCGGTGACGATCCGGTCGATCCGAGTCTCGTGGATGAGATCGAGTGACCTGGGAAGTCGAACTGTCGCCCGAGGCGGCACGCTGGCTGCGGAAGGCTGATCCGCAGACCGCCCGGCGTGTTCGTGCCGCGCTTCGCGCGATCACGACACTCGAGAGCCCGCGGGACCGAGGTGCGCCGCTCACCGGAGGTCTGGCCGGCCTGTGGCGGTATCGCGTCGGCGACTACAGGATCATCTGCGACCTGCGCGATGAACGGTTGGTCGTGCTCGTGATCGAGATCGGCCACCGCAGCGGCGTCTACGAATGAGCCGGTGATCGCCCGAATCCGCGACGGGCCCGATCGGAGGTCCCGGAGCGGGGACGTGTGGCCACCGCGGTGGTGGTGTATCCGCCCCGCTGTGCTGTGGCGATGGCGCGCTGGATCGGCGGGGCGGCGCGGCGCGTGGTCGGGCACACACGAAGTCGACCCCGGATGCGTAGCAGTGAATTAGGTAAGGCGTGCCATACTTTATTCGTGCTCACGTCGACCGTAGCCAAGGACACCCGCCCCGGATACCGCCCGTACGCGGTGCGCGTGGCGCGGATTCGCAGGATCACCCCGAGTTTCGTGCGCGTCACATTCGCCGGGGACGAGCTCGACTCCTTCGGGACCGACCGCCTCGATCAGCGCGTGAAGATCGTGCTTCCCCACCCGGGCGACAATCCCGGCGGGCACCCGGCCGGCCACGTCGCCGACTTCGGCTGGAACGACCCGGCCACGATCGCGGCCGGCGACTGGTACAAGCGGTGGCGTGAGCTGCCCGACGCCGACCGCAACCCGTTCCGCACCTACACCGTGCGGGCCGTGCGCCCCGGCGAGGTCGACGTCGACATGGTCACCCACCCCGACGGCGGCCCCGCCTCCCGCTGGCTCGAGCAGGCGGTCCCGGGCGATGCGCTCGTGCTCGTCGGCCCGGACGCCCGTTCCCGGGACTCGGGGATCGGCATCGACTTCCATCCCGGCACCGCCGAGAAGATCCTCCTCGTGGGCGACGAGACCGCGGCCCCGGCGATCTGCTCGATCCTCGAGCACCTCGGGCCCGAGCGCGAGGCGCACGTGTTCCTCGAGGTGCCCGCGAGCGAGGATGTGCTGCCGATCGTCACGGCGGCGCGCACGCAGGTGACGTGGCTGCCGCGCAACGGCGCCGGCCACGGAACCCTCCTCGAGCCGGCCGTGACCGCCTGGGTCTCGGCCCACCCCCACGTCTACCTCGCGGCCCTGTCGACCTCCGAGCAGCGACTCGAGGAGGTCGACGTCGATCGCGACCTGCTATGGGACTCCTTCGGCGACCTGTACTGCGTGCGAGGCGGTGAGTTCTACGCGTGGCTGGCCGGCGAGGCGGGCGTGATCAAGCGCCTGCGCCGCCTCCTCGTGACCACCACGGGCATCACCCGCACCCGGGTCTCCTTCATGGGCTACTGGCGCCTGGGCAGGGCCGAGGCCCAGTGATCACCGGAGTCCCGCCCCAGTGATGGGCGACGTGACGGCCGACGTGACACCGGCCCCGGTCGCCGGCCCCCGCAGCGCACCGGACCGCGCGGGCGCACCGGACCCGGTGGGCGCCCCGAGCCCGGCCCGCCGGTGGCTGGCGCTCGCGGCCCTCGTCGTGGCGCTGGCGGTCGTGATCGCCCTGAGCCTCGCGCTCGGCGCCGCGGCGATCGGCCCCGCCGAGGTGTGGCACGCGCTGACGAGTCCGGGCCAGGATCCGGCCACCGTCGTCGTGCGGGACCTGCGCCTGCCGCGCACGATCGTCGGGCTGCTCGCGGGCGCCGCGCTCGGCCTCGCGGGCGCGGTCATGCAGGGCCTCACCCGCAACCCGCTCGCCGATCCGGGCATCCTCGGGGTGAACGCGGGCGCGTCGTTCGCGGTGGTGCTCGCGATCTCGGTGCTCGGCCTGACGAGCCCGGCCGCCTTCATCTGGTTCGCGCTCGCCGGGGCCGCGTGCGCGGCGGGCCTCGTCTACGGAATCGGCGCCCTCCAGCGCGGCGCCGCGAGCCCGGTGGGCCTCGCGCTCGCGGGCATGGCGCTCACGGCCGGGCTCACCTCGCTCACGACCCTCGTGCTCCTCACCGACACGGCGACCCTCGCCAGCTACCGGCTGTGGTCGGTGGGCTCCCTGGCCGGCCGCGGCGCCGAGGCCGCCGTGACGCTGTTGCCGTTCCTCGCGGCGGGCGCGCTCCTCGCCCTCGCCTCGGGTCGGATGCTCAACCTCCTCGCCCTCGGCGAGGACCTGGCCCGCGGACTCGGCCAGAACCTCACCCTCGCCCGCATCGCGTGCGGGCTCGCCGTGGTGCTGCTCGCCGGGGCCGCGACTGCGCTCGCCGGGCCGATCATGTTCGTGGGCCTCATGGTGCCCCACGCCGTGCGCCAGCTCGTGGGCACCGACTACCGCTGGATCCTCGCCTTCTGCGCGATCGGCGGCCCCATCCTCCTGCTCGGCGCCGACATCATCGGCCGCCTCGTGGTGCCCCCGGGCGAACTCGAGGCCGGCATCGTCGTGGCCGTGCTCGGCGCGCCGGTGCTCATCGCCCTCGCCCGCCGCACCCGGCTGGGGTCGCTGTGATCACCGTGCCCGCACCGCCCGCCTCCGGCGGCACCGACCCCACAGAAGACACAGGGCATACAGCGCGCACCGAGCGCACCGAGCCGACAGCCCGGGCCGCTCTCGCGGCCGCTCTACGACGACGTCGCACCCGCTGCGTACTCGTGTGCACCGCCCTGGGGCTCGCCGCCGTCGCGCTCGTCCTCGTCGGGCTGGCCACGGGGCCCTATCCGCTCAGCCCCGGCGAGCTCGCGCGCATCCTCGCGGGCGGTCCGGAGGCGACCGGCGGCGGCAGCTTCGTGTTCTGGCGGCTGCGGGCCCCCACGGTCGCCCTCGGCGTGCTCGCGGGCGCGGCCTTCGCCCTCTCGGGGGCGCTGTTCCAGACCCTCGTGCGCAATCCGCTCGCGAGCCCGGACATCCTCGGCATCTCGGGCGGGGCGAGCGTGGCGGCGGTGTTCGGGCTGCTCGTGCTCGGGGTCTCGGGCATCGGGCTCTCCCTGCTCGCGCTCGCCGGCGGCTTCGGGGTGGCGTTGGCCATCTACGCCCTCGCCTGGCGGGGCGGGGTGGGCGCCTACCGGTTCGTGCTCGTGGGCGTCGGCTTCGCGTTCGCCGGCCAGGCGGTGCTCGGCTACCTCATCTCCCGCGGCGACGTGCGCGAGGTGTCCCGCGCGCTCGCCTGGACCGTCGGCGGGATCGGCGGGGCCCGCTGGGACTCCATCGCGGTGCTCGCCGTCGCGCTCGCGATCCTGCTGCCGGCGCTCGCGCTGACCCGGCCCGCCCTGCAGGCCCTCCAGCTCGGCGACCCCCAGGCCGGCGGGCTCGGGGTGCGGGTGGAACACACCCGGCTGGGCATCCTCGCCCTGGCCGTCACCCTCGCCGCCCTGACCACGGCCGTGACCGGCCCGATCGCGTTCGTCGCCTTCATCGCCCCGCCGATCGCCCGCAGCCTCGTGCGCGACGGTGGCCCGGCGCTCGTGGCCGCCGCGCTCACGGGCGTGTGCGTCGTGCTCGGCGCGGACGCCGCCCTCGGCGCCTTCCTGCCCGACTCCCCGGTGCCGGTGGGCATCGTCACCGGCGCGATCGGCGCCCCGTACCTGCTCTGGCTGCTGGCCACGGGCCGCAGCTGAATGTGAGGAGAGACCCGATGACCCAGCCCACGACGTCGCGTGCGCTCGCCGCCGAGAACCTGTCGCTGTCCTACGACGGGCGCTGCGTCGTCCATACGCTCGACCTGGAGGTACCGCGCGGCCAGGTGAGCGTGATCGTCGGGGCGAACGCGTGCGGGAAGTCGACGCTGCTCAAGGGGCTCGCGCGGCTGCTGCGGCCCAGCGGCGGGCGCGTCACGCTCGACGGGCGCGACATCCGCCGCCACGGCGGCAAGGAGTTCGCGCGGATGGTCGGCCTGCTCCCGCAGCAGCCGCTCGCCCCGGACGGCATCACGGTGGCCGATCTCGTGGGCCGCGGGCGGTACCCGCATCAGGGGGTGCTGCGCCGGGATCGGCGCACGGACGAGGCGGCGGTCGCCCTCGCGCTCGAGCTCACCCAGTGCGCCGGGCTCGCCGGGCGCGCGATGGACGAGCTCTCCGGCGGGCAGCGGCAGCGGGCGTGGGTGGCGGTCGCGCTCGCCCAGGATCCCGACATCCTGCTCCTCGACGAGCCGACCACCTACCTCGACCTCGCCCATCAGGTCGAGCTGCTCGACCTGTTCCATCAGCTCAACCGGGCCCGCGGCACCACGATCGTCATGGTCCTGCACGAGCTCAACCTCGCCGCCCGGTACGCCGACCACCTCGTGGTCATGGCCGGCGGGCGGATCACCGCCGAGGGCCCGCCCGAGCGGGTGCTCACGAGCGAGGTCGTGCGCGACGCGTTCGCCCTCGAATCGCGCGTGGTGCCCGATCCGATCAGCGGCACCCCGCTCGTGGTGCCGATCGGGCGGTTCCATCGCCCACCGGCCGCGCCGCAGCCGGCCGCGCCCTGACCCCTCGCCCCTCACGACCCGGGAGATTCCATGATCCGACGTCCACGCATCCTCGTCGCGCTCGCCGCGGCGGCGCTCGCCCTGACCGCCTGCTCGAGCGGCGGCACGGGCGAGGAACCCGCGAGCCCGACCGGTACCGACGGCCCCACGAATACCGGCGGCACTGCGAACACGGAAGGCGCCCCCACGACGATCGAGCACGCCTTCGGGGAGACGGTGGTCCCCGCGGATCCGCACAGCGTGGTCACGCTCGGGTGGGGGAGCGCGGACGCGGCGATCGCCGTCGGGGTGGTGCCCACGGCGATGGAGTCCCAGCCCTACGGCGGCGACGAGAACGGGGTGCTGCCGTGGATCCAGGAGGAGCTCACCGACCTCGGCGCCGCGACGCCGGTGATGCTGCCCGTCTCCGCCGAGGAGCCGGCGTACGAGGAGATCGCCGCCGCCTCCCCGGACCTCATCCTGGCCGTGTACTCGGGTATCACGGCCGGGCAGTACGAGCTGCTCAGTCAGATCGCCCCGACCGTGGCCTACCCGGACGAGGCGTGGAGCACGCCGTGGCGCCAGGTCGTCGAGATCGTGGGCGAGGCCCTCGGCCGGACCACGGAGGCGGCCACCGTGCTCGCCGACATCGACGACACCCTCGAGCGCGCCGCCGCCGATCACCCCGAGTTCGCGGGCAAGACGATCGCGGCCACGTGGGACGTGTCGGGCACGTTCTACGTGTACAAGCCCGCCGATCCGCGGGTGGGCTTCCTGCGCGACCTGGGCTTCGTCGACGCCCCGGCGGTGACCGAGCTCGCGAACGGCGACGAGACGTTCTACTACACGCTCAGCCACGAGCGGCTCTCCGAGCTCGACTCGGATGTGCTCGTGTCCTACGCGGACACCCCCGAGCAGGAGGAGGCGTTCCTCGCGGCGCCGTATGCGGCCACGATCCCGGCGGTGACCTCCGGGGCGGTGGCCTCGATCACCGGTCCCGAGCTCGTGGCCGCGGTCTCCCCGCCGACCGCACTCTCGCTCACGTGGGGGCTGGACTCCTACCTCGAAGCGCTCTCGGCCGCGGCGAAGGCCGCGTAGCCGGCCTATGGACGACGCCCGGGCGGCCCGCGTAGCGCGGGTCGCCCAGGCGGGAGGTCAGCTACCGGTGGGCGGGTTCCTTTCGTCGCTGATGTGGTGATGAGACACTGACGAGATGAATGTTCCTGCTGTCACTGCGCCTGGCGGCCTCGCGGCCCACCGCGAGGCCATCCGCGGTGTGCTCGCCAGTTATGGCGTTGAGGCGGCCGGGGTGTTCGGGTCTGTTGCGCGTGGTCAAGCAACCGACTCCTCAGACCTTGACTTGATCGTGCAGTTCTCGCCTGGCGTCGAGCGGGACCTCATTCGTTTGGGCGAGGAGTTGTCGCGCGTGGCCGGGGCGACTGTTGACGTCGTAGACGCCGACGTCGTGCGCGAACGGGCGCATCGCACGGGTGTGGGGCTGTCTATCCTGGCCGAGACCGTGCCGCTGTGAACCTCGCCGAGGCCGAGGGGCAGGGAAGGCACCGACGTCTCGTCACCGCGTGTCGGCGCATGGGCAAGGTGCGTGCGCCCGATCGTCCCCGGGGTGGTGGTCAGGGGCAGGCGGCCCGGGTCCACGGTCCCGCGGTCACCGTGCGCAAGTAGCTGCCCGCGATCGCGGTGAGGTAGTCGCCGACGCGCGCGACACGCTCGGGAAACTGTCGACTCACGCGGACGCCAGTTCGTCGAGCGCACCTCTCAACCGCGCCGGTGCCTCACACACTTCGGTGATCGCCTGCGTGAGCTCGTCGAACGAATCGACGACGAACACATTCGGGCGCGTCGCCAGGGCGATGCCCCAGGTCGTGGTTCTCGCGACGCGGCTCGTGAGGATCACCGGGCGTCCGTGCTCACACGCAAGTCGCGCCTGGATCCTGGTTCCGGAATGCTCGCCCGCCTCGATGACGATCGTCGCGAGGCCGTAGCCGGACATCGTGGCGTTCCTCATGGGAAAGGACTGCTTGGACGGTGCCGCCTCCGGGTAGGACTGGGAGAGAAGGAGCCCTCGGGTGGCGATCTCCTGTTGGAGCGTTCGGTTCGATGCCGGGTAGGACTTGGTGATGCCCGTGCCCAGGACTGCGACGGTCCGCCCGTCTACATCGAGCGCCGCGCGATGAGCGGCCGTGTCGATGCCGTCGGCGAGACCGGCGATGACCGTGAGGTCCCTGGATGCGAGATGGCGCGCGACGCGGTCGGCCAAGTGCAGGCCATGGTCGGAGGCGGAGCGTGATCCGACGACCGACATGCCCTGATCATGTTCCTGGAGCGTGCCCTGGTAGAACAGGAACGGTGGAGTCTCCCTGATTCCGAAGAGCCGACTCGGGTAATCGGCGTCGAGGACCGTCAGCCACCGATGCCCGGCCTCTGCCCACGAGGTGACCTCCGCGGTTGCCCGGGCGAGCCCGGCCTCGAGTTCGGGGTCGCCGAAGAGTGCCGGACCATCGGCTCCGCTCAGAATCTGGACAGCGCTTCCCGCGGCTGCCACATCGGCGGCAATCTCACCCCAACCGGTGCTGTGGCGTCGGTGGCGCAGCAGCGTCAGTAGAGCCGCGAACTCTCGATCCCGTGTGCCCATAGCCGCATGGTAACCGGTAGGTCCGACGTTCCAATCGGAGCGGGAGCGTGGAATCTCGGCCGGCCGGGCTGTGTGTCGGATCTCTTCGCGCGACCCATGCGCGGGCGCTCGACGGAAGGATGGACGTGCTCGTTGGCTGTGACTCGCCGAGGTGGGCGGGCCGGTCGTCTCTGGTGGTCGACGCGAGCGCCGAAGGGGAGGCTCCGTTGCTCGGGGATGATTTGAAGCCGGTGTAGCTGAACGCGGGGCTGCGTGCATCGGTGCGCCTCACGGAGGCGCCAGGTTTCCGGGGCTTCATCGATGCGGGCCCACAGCATGATCTCGGTCATGCCGGGACGCGCAGAAGCCCACGCCGGAGTGTGGGCTTCTCGAATCGGCGCTCCGGGAACTGTCTCATCCCAGCTACCGCTGCCGACGGTAGTTCCCGCGGAGAGACAGTTCAACTGTCGTGCCCCCGTCATGCATGCCCGTTCGCGCTGGCAGGGGGCGCCGCCAATCCGCCCGCGACCACAGGTGGTTGCCGGATGAGTGGGCGCACGTCGTTGCATCGTGACGCCCGTTCGGTGTTCGGTCATCGCCGAACGCCGAATGATCATGCAGCCGGTGTCCGGGCCGCGTCGACGCGGCCCCGATCCACATCGTGATGATCGACTGCCGGGGTGACGTCGAGGCGGCGAGCCTCCTCGTCCAGCGCGTCGATTCATGTCGGGTGTGATGCCCTTGCCTGCGTCGAAGTTCGTATCCAGCGTGTCGGCCCGCCTTGGCCGGACCGCGCGTCGGGGCGCCGGGCGCCGGTTGCGGCAGGGCCTATGGACGACGCCCGGTCGGCCCGCGTAGCGCGGTCGCCCGGGTGGGCGGGGAGCCACGCGAGAGTGAAACCGCGCACGTTGGCCGGTGGTGAGGCCACCTCGAGACGACGGTCTTGCTACCGTCGTCCGCGGTGCTGAGTCGATTCGCGAATCCTCCCCGCCACGCGGGAGGCGAGAGGCGTGTCCCAGCCGACCCCTCCGGCGGCCCTGCCGCCCCACCGCGCCATGCCGCGCGGCCGCGCCGCGAGGCGACCGCGGAGGGTGTGTTCCGGCATGAACTGCACGGCGTGCGCGGGCTTGCCCTGAGCCTCGTGGTGTTGTTCCACCTCTTCGGCAACGGCCGGGTCTCCGGCGGAATCGACGTATTCCTCGCGATCACGGGCTTCCTCTTCACAGGGTCGTTGCTGCGGCGCGCCATCAAGGGGAACGGCCGGATCAGCCTCGTGCAGCACTTCGGACGGCTCGGGCAGCGGCTCCTGCCGCCGATCCTGCCCGTGCTCCTCGCTGTGGCCGTCGGTGCCTACTTCCTCCTGCCCGAATCACGGTGGCTGCAGGTGGCGCGTGAACTGAGGGCCACGATCCTCTACTACGAGAACTGGGAACTCGTCGGTTCCCAACTCGATTACAACGCCGCGGGGGCCGACACGAGTCCGCTGCAGCATTTCTGGTCGCTGTCCGTGCAGGGCCAGTTCTATCTCGTCGCTCCGCTCGTGGTCATGGCCGTCACGATGCTGGCCCTGCGGCTGCAGGTGTCGCCGCGGTGGGCTCTCGTCGGCGTGCTCGCCCTGGTTCTCGTGGGCTCCCTCTCCTACTCCGTGTATCTCACGGCCGTCGACCAGCCGGTCGCCTACTTCCACTCCGGGGCTCGGATGTGGGAGTTCGCACTGGGCGGCTTGGCCGCGCTGCTGCTGCCGTACGTCAAGCTCTCGATGCGCGGGAGGGTCGTGAGCGGCTGGGCCGGCATCGCGATGATCGCGACCTGTGGATTGATCTTCGACGGCGGGAACCTCTTCCCGGGGTACCTGGCCGCGTGGCCGGTGATCGGGATGATCCTCGTGCTGGCGGGCGGGATGACGACCTCGCCGTGGGGTGTGGATCGCCTACTTGTGACCAAGCCGTTCACCTTCGCGGCCGACATCTCCTACAGCCTCTACCTCTGGCACTGGCCCATCCTCATCTTCGTGCTCGCGACGTTCGGCCTGCAGCGCATCGGCCCGCTCGAGGCCGTGGCGATCCTCTCGGCATCGGTCGGACTCGCCTGGCTGTCGAAGCGCTTCATCGAGGACCCCGCCCAGAACTGGCGCTTCGTGCGGAGCCAGGGCCGGAAGTTCGCGTGGGCGGTCGCCAGCGTGACGGTGGTCGCCCTGACCACCGGTGCTGCCGCGTCGAGCCTCTCGCAGCGCCAGGATGCGCTCCTGGCGCAGGCGATCGTCGACGGCGGCGAGTATCCGGGTGCCGCGGTGCTCATGTCGGGAGAGCCGATCAGCCTCGATCCCTACGAGCCGGGTGACGTCGTCCCGGACCTGACCGTGCTCTCCCGGGACCTGCCGGCGATCTACGACGAATCGTGCGTGCAGAGCCATCGTGACGGATTCGATGAGGTGCTCGTGTGCCGGGACGTGCCGGCCGATCCGCTACGGAGGGTGGTCATGACCGGCGGCTCGCACATCGGGCAGTGGTGGCCGGCGATGAGCCGGATCGCCGAGGAGCAGTCGTGGGAACTCATCCTGCTCGAAAAGGGCGGATGCCACCTGACGGTCGACTGGGAGAACGTCGACGGTCTCGGCTTCAACGACAGCTGCCGGGATTGGAACCGGGATGCGCTGCCGCTGATCGCGCAGCTGGAACCCGATCTCGTCTTCACCCTCGGCACCACGACCAAGGGCGGGTACGAACACGTGGCCGCAGGGGCCGTGGGCGCCTGGTCGAAGCTGGCCGATGCGGGGATCCCGATCGTGGCGGTCCGGGACACCCCACGCCTGGAGGAGTCCGCGGCGGAGTGCCTCGAACGCGTGGGAGTCGATCCGCGGGAGTGCGGCCAGCCGCGCGACGCGTCGCTGGAGATGGCCTCTCCGATGCGGACCGCCGAGGGCATACCCGTGAACGTGACCCCGCTCGATCTGACGGCCGCGTTCTGCGACGCGACCTACTGCCCGGCCGTCGCGGGGGACACGATCGTCATGCGCGACGAGCACCACGTCTCGGCCACGTACATGCGCACCGTGACCCCGTTCCTCGAACTCGGGCTCCGGGATGCGGCCGGGTTCCTGTTCTCGCAGTGACCGACGACGCGGCGAGCTCGCGGTGCGTCCGGGTGGCGTCCCGGTGGTCTAGGCCACAGCCGTCCGGCCCGGCGTGCATCAGCCCCGGGCTCTGGAGTATGATCGTCCGGGCTCAACGTGAGAGAGTTGTGCCTTGGAGCCTCCAGGAGCGGTCAGCACCAACCGAGGCGAGTACCCGCCCGTTGGCGCCCGCGCCCACGTGAACACCCGATTGTAGGAAGTTGATATGAAGAAGGACATCCACCCGGAGTACCAGCCGGTCGTGTTCCGTGACATCTCGGCGAACTTCTCGATTCTGACGAAGTCGACGATCTCCTCGGCGAACACGGTCGAGTGGGAGGACGGCAACACCTACCCGGTGGTCGATGTCGACATCTCGTCCGCTTCGCACCCGTTCTACACCGGCAAGCAGAAGATCCTCGACACCGCTGGTCGTGTGGAGAAGTTCCGTCGTCGCTACGCGAACGCCGGCAAGTAGACCTGAGTTTGCGCCGGGCTCCCCGGCGCGCGTAACCGTCGTAGAAGAGGAGGCAAGGCCATGGCAGTTCCCAAGCGCAAGATGTCGCGCAGCAACACCCGCTCGCGTCGTTCGCAGTGGAAGGCAGAGGTCGTTGACCTGGTCCCAGTCCGCTCCGGTGGCCGCGAGGTCAAGGTGCCTCGGCGCCTGGCCCGTGGCGTCGAGCGCGGCCTGGTCGACGTCGAGGACTGACAAGTGCGGCGCCTGAGCGCCGATGATGCATCGAAGGGCTGCCCGGTGGGCGGCCCTTCGTTCTTTCTGCGGACCTAGAGTAGAAGCGTGACGGACGAGATCGAGACCACCCCCGCGCGTCACACGTGGCGTGACTATCAGTGGAAGCCACGACGCTCCCTCGTGCTCATGGCCGGTCAGGCCGTACGCGGGATCCGCGAGCCGACCCAGAAGATCGCGATCGCCGGCAGCGACGACGCGGTGAGCCAGCGCCACGCCCGCGCCGTCATCGACCTGTGCCTGCGGGCAGGCGAGGCGATGCTGGCCACGGGCGCCTCGGCCGCGGACGTCGTGGCGACCGTGCTGCGCATGAGCGCCGGATACGGACTGAACGGCACGCACGTCGACATCACGTTCACCTCGGTCACCATCAGCGTGCACCGGGGCCTGAACGAGGATCCGATCTCGGTCATGCGGGTGGTCAAGGTCCGCACCACCGACTATGCGCGGCTCCAGGCCGTGTACCGGCTCATCGACGAGATCACCGCGGGCGACGAGCTCATGCACGTCGACGAGGCCCGTGAGCGCCTCGGCGCGATCCTCACCCAGCCCCATCCGTACCGGCGCTGGCTTGTCACGGCGGGCAAGGCGACCCTCGCCGGCGGCGTCGTGGTCATGTACGACGCGAGCTTCGTGCTCGTGATCGTGGCCGCGGTCGCGGCGATCGCCGTGGACCTCCTCACCCGCAGGATGGCCAAGTGGGGCATCGCCGCGTTCTTCGGGCAGATCGCCGCCGCCATGATCACGACCTGGGCCGCCGTGGGGATGTACTGGCTGCGGTCGATGGGCATCGAGCTGCCCGGGGCGAACCGCCCGACGGTCATCGTGATCTCCGGGATCATCATGCTGCTGTCAGGTATCGGGCTCACCGCGGCGGCACGCGATGCCATCGACGGCTACTACGTCACGGCTACGGCCCGGGGGATGGAAGTGGTGATGCTCACCCTCGGTCTGGCCGTGGGGATCTCGGTGACGATCGGTGTCGCGATCCGGCTGGGAGTGCCGATGCGGGTGGGCACCACCCTCGGGCCGGACGGCGGACTCGTCGCCGGCGTGGTCGGCGCCGCGCTCATCGGGGTCGGCTTCGCGCTCACCTCGTATGTGCACCTGCGCGTCGTCCCCCTCATGGCCGCAGTCGCCGGCCTCGTGTTCGCCGTCTACTACGTGCTGCTTCCCCTGACCGACCAGCCCGGTGTCGTGCCCGGTCTCGCGGGCGTCGTCGCCGGGGTGCTCGGGTACCTGGTGTACCGCTGGCTCAAGGTGCCGGAGTCGGCCATGACCATGGCCGGGATCATCGGCCTCATCCCCGGCCTGGCCGTCTACCGCGCCCTCTACTCGATCATGGATTCCGAGTACGGCATCTCCGCGGCCATGCCCGCCCTCGTCTCCGCCATCGCGGTCGGCCTCGGGCTCGCCGCCGGGACCACCATCGGCGGCTTCCTCACGCGCCAGACCTTCGGCCTCGACCGGTCCGCGATCATCGCCTCCCGGCGGACGCGGGGCGCCCGGTAGTCGAGAGTCAACACCGAGGGCAACGTATGCCCAGCTTGCACCCAGGCGCACCTCAGCCCGTTCACAGGGGCGTTGGATTCGTCACGTTGCTCACGCGAGAACTACACCTTCGCATCTACCGCACGTCTCCCGGGGTTGTTACGTTGCCAGCATGCGCGAGATCTTCCTGGCACCTCACCAACTGGGCGTCGGCGGTCGTACCACGGCCGTCTTCGCTCAGGCCGAGATGTTCCTACGGCTCGGGCTCGCGCCGACCGTGCTCACGTTCAACTACGACGGACGTTTCGAGTCCTCCATCGCGTCGCGGCGCGCTTCGAGTCAGATTCCGGACGGCGTGAGGGTGCGCAACATCTACCTCGACCTCATGGAGCAGAACTCCGTGCCCGGGGAGGCGAACTGGTCGATGGCCGAGGACGACGAGGTGGACGGACTGATCGAGCAGGACGATCTGTTCGAGAAGGATCGGTTCATTCGATACTTCGACCGACACGGCGAGTACATCAAGTTCCGCCGCTGGGACGGTGGCGGTGCGCCCGTGCAGACGACCTATTTCCAGGCCCGGCGTGCCGTGGTGCGCCGCGAGTACAACTCCGCGGGCTTCTGTGGGCTCGAGTATCACTACGACCTGGTCACCGGGAAGGTGAACCAGGAGCGGTACTACACCGCCGACGGCTTCTGCTACCTCGCCCGCTGGATCAACCCGAACAGTGGCGCTCACGCGGGCCTGTACGTCAACTCACGCGAGGTAGGAAAGAGCCGCCGGTTCGCGCACAATGTGCCCTGGCACGTGGACTGGCTCGAAGGGCTGATGAAGGGGGCTGCGGGACGTCCGACGCTCGTGGCCCACTCCTCGGGCGCGGCTCGCAAGGTGATCGATGTGAAGCCCGGGCTCGCCGATCGCGTGTTCGTGTGGCACGAGAATCACTTCAAGCCGCCGTTCCGGTTCGGCGCCGATATCCGCGATGACTACGCGGACACCTTCAAGAGGTTCGCGGAGATGCCCGCAGTCGTCGTCGCAACCGAGGCCCAGGCTGCCGACCTGCGCCGTCGCTATCCGGATGCACACAACGTCCACGTCGTGCCGAATCGGATCCGCACCGCGCCCACGGTCGAGGGAGCGGAGAAGGCCGAGGGCAGGATCGGCGTCTTCTCCCGGCTGCACCCGGGCAAGCGGATCGATCAGCTCATCCGAATCATTCCTGCCATCCGCAAGGCGATCCCGGCCGCGAACCTGCACGTCTACGGGCGAGGTCCCGAGCGGGCGGCACTCGAGAACCTGACGAGGGAGCTTTCCCTCGATGATTACGTCACATTCCACGGCCAGATCAGCGATGTGAGTGCCGCGATGTCGCGCTGCCAAGTGACGGTCTCCACCTCGGAGGTCGAGTCGTTCGGCCTCGCGATCGGCGAGTCGCTTGCCGCGGGAACACCCGTGGTCGCCTACGACATCAACTATGGACCGAGCGATCAGATCCGTGATGGCGTCGACGGCCGCCTCGTGCCCGACAACAAGCCGAAGCAGCTGACGAAGCGCCTGATCGAGGTGCTGTCAGATCCGGAGCGCGCGGCCGTCATGGGCACGAGCGGACGGGAACGAATGGCGGACCAGTTCGGCCATGCAACGGTCGTCGCGCGCTGGCGCCACTTGCTGGACATCGACGGCGAGTCGCAGGTGTAGCGAGCCGACGACTGCGCTTGCACGGCTAGCATGGCGGAACATCATCTCGACTTGGAGGAGCAACGGGTGTACTCCCTTCTACTGCTCAACGGCGGCATCGGTGCACGGGTGGGTGCCGGCCAGCCGAAGCAATTGCTCAAGGTGCGGGGGATCCCGATCCTCGTGTACTCACTCGTAGCGGTCGACAGGATCGAGGGGGTGACGCAGATCGTCCTCAACTACCCGCCGGGCTGGAAGGAGGCGGTCGAGGAGATCCTCGAGGCGTATGCGATCCGTACGCCGGTGACCCTCGTCGAGGCGGGGGACACGAGACATGCGTCCGTCGCGGTGATGCTTCCCCACTGCGAGAACGACCACGTGATCGTGCACGAGGCCGCGCGCCCGCTGGTCAGCGAGGAGGACTTCGAGCGGCTGATCGCAAGCGAGTACGAGAACGTCTCGCTCATGCTGCCGATCCCCTTCACCGTCGCGCCCGTCGACCCGGCGACACACGAGGTCACGGGTTCACTCGAACGCGACCGACTGCGGAACGTGCAGCTGCCGCAGAAGTTCAACAAGACCCACCTCGCGAGCGCGCACACCTTCGCCTCCGAGCGCGACGAGGTCTTCACGGAGGACGCGACCCTCGTGGCGGTCGCCGGCCACCCCGTGCACTTCATCGACGGAACAGACCGCAACTTCAAGGTGACCACACCCATCGACGTGCGGCTCGCCACCTACCTGCTGCAGAGCGAGGAGGCCGAGGATGAATAAGACTGCACTCGTGACGGGGGCGTCTCGCGGCATCGGCCTGGAGACCGTGCGGCGCCTCGTACAGGCGCCGGGGGAGACCACGACCGTCGTCATGTTCGCACGGGAATCGGACGACTTCACTGCGGCGGTGGCCGAGCTGGAGTCGGCCAACCCCCATGGCAAGAGGATCGTTGCCTACCGTGTGGACGTCGGCAACCGCGCCGCGCTGCAGCAGGCCATCTCCGACGCCTATCGAGAGGTCGGCACCATACACACGCTCGTCAACAACGCGGGCTACACGAATCCGGTGCCCCTCCAGCAGGTGGACTTCGCTGACTTCGAGCGGACGATGGCGGTCAATCTCTACGGGCCGTTCACCCTCGTGCAGGACCTGCTGCACCTGGGGAACCAGTTCGATCTCATCGTTAACGTCGCCTCGACGGCCGGCATCACGGGCCGCTCCGGGTGGTTGACCTACTCGGCATCGAAGGCCGCCGTGATCAACATGAGCCAGGTGATGCGTGAGGAGCTCGCGATCTACGGCACCCGAGTCGTGTGCATCTCTCCGGGCCGGACGGCGACGGCGCTACGCCGGGTACTGGCGCCGGACGAGGACCCGGGGACGATCATGCAGCCTGGTCACGTCGCCCAGGTGATCGAGACGCTCGCATCTCCCGTGGGTCGCTTCATCGACTCCGAGAACTTGGTTGTACGACAGTAGCCTCTACGTGTTGTCGCGTTCCCAGGGCGCGGGCAGCGGGAAATACTTCGGCAGGAACTTGGCGAGTTCTCTCCGGGCCAGGACGCTGTAGGGGCCCGACTCCTCTTGATTGAGGCAGAACGTGTCGTAACGGCGCAGCGCTGCGAGGCCATCCAAGTCCTGCCACGACTTCGGTTTGCTGATGTCCAGGTAGAGGTAATTCGGCTCGTCTGCCACTGCTCTGCCGAGGGCAGAGGCATACCAGTGATGTAGTGATGAAGCTACGGAGATATCGGTCGGTGCGCGGAACGGGGAACTCCTCGTGAGTTCGAACTCGCGCGGGCTCTCCCGTTCCATTTGCTCCACGACGTCGCGGAGTTGGGGATGCACCGTGTGCCGAATCTTGGAGGTGACCGTCAGGCCGAATCGCCGCGCGATGAGGTCTCGTCCGTTCTTGGCGGCGGCCATGATCGGCGGATCCTCAATGGATGGTGGCCCTGGATAGACTGGTAGATCGGATGGGAAGAACTTCGCGAGGCCCGTTGGGTGGAAGAAGTCGCTCGGGTACGCTAGTCGTCCGAAGAAGACGTCATCATTTAGGTACAGATATCTTTCGGCGATATCGGGAATGCGGTGTAGCGCCGACTCGATCGCATGTGAATTAAATGTTAGTCTTGGAAGAATTTCACTATGATCGACGATGGAGATCTTCGGATGGGAGAGATCGAGCCACTGCGGTACTTGCCGGTCGGTGACGATGTAGATGTGGTTGACCCAATTGGCAAACGTGAAGACCGACCGAAGCGAGTAGCGGAGTTCATCGGAGTCGATGAATCGGGAGGAGTCTGTGGCGTTCGTGTGCCATCTCCGACTACCGTGCATGGCAGTAATGCGCGCGAGCGTGGCGTCCCGGCGTCTACGCCACTCATCATCGGATCCATCAACCCAGGTATAGACGACGTCGATTGGGCCATCGACGTTCGAGACGGGCCATTGGTGCCTGCCTGGATCGAAGGCGCGAATATCACGATTCGCCACCTCCCGAATAAGGACCCTCAGTCCGGGTTCATGGGTGTGTGGGCCGAAATGATATGGCGCTGGGGTGAGAGTGGCCGTCTCGCCCGACACGGTCTCGTGAATCGATTCTCGTAGTAAACGGATCTTTTTTAGTTCGTGGAGTACCTGGGCGGGGCTGCTCGTCGTGATGTTCAGGGGGCGGCGGTCCTCAAGGGGCGCCAATTCGGCAGGGAGGCCGCTCGTCGCCGACAGGGCAGCTTGTTTCAGAGCCGCGCGCGCCGCGTGTAGGTCGATTAGATTCGCGGCGCGATTCTTATGAATGCGTGTCGGTGCTTCCGGGCCTAGCCGGTGCCAGGGGGCGCCCCGCTTGATCTTCGCCAGCAGTCGGCGGGCTGCCATATATGAATACGGGGCCATGGTTGTTCCGATATGGGTTAGAGCTCGAAGGAACTCGGGATGGGTAGCAAATCCTCCAAGAAATTGTCTACTGCGAAGTCAACAGCTTCGGGGTCGGGAATCGGGATTGCGGGCTCTCCCAGGGTCACAATGTGATGCTGGTGCCGCAGGGCATTCGTCAGCGAGCGCCCGAGGTGTTCGCTGCCCAGTGGTACGTACGTGTACCTGATCGAGCCAGGAACGCTCCTTCCAGTCGCGTACCCATAATAGTGGGAGAGAGACGAGGGGATTGCCAGGTCGTCCGGCCCCCGGAAGCGCTGTGCACTAGTACGCTTCCACTGGGTGGCATACCGTTCCTCAATCTCCTTGAGCATGGAGAGTCGCTGTGCGTGCGGAGTGTGCAGCATGCCCTGGGTGACCGTCATTCCGAAATCGGTCTCGAGGATCCGTCGCGTGTTCAATCCGGCTGCGATGTGGGGCGGCGGATTGAGGCGCTCGCCGTTGATTTTGACCGGTGATGTGAAGAACCGAGTCAGCCCGCTCCCTGTGAAGTAGAGTTCGGGAGGGTTGGCACGTGCCAGGAGGGTGTCGTCGTTCAGGTAGAGGTAATGCTCGCTCAACCCTTCGATACGGTGGAGGTTCGCCTCGATCGCGTGTGAATTGAAGGTTGGCAGCACGGATGGATCCGGGAAGATCTCCTCATGATCCACGACGGTCAAGCGGTCCGAGTCGGACCGCAGCCAAGCTGGCCGTTGGCCTGCCGTGACGAGGTAGACATTGCGGACCCACGGGGCGTATTCCTCGAGCGAGCGGAGCGAATAACGTAGCTCATCGCGATTGCGGAAGCGGGCGGCGCTTGTCGCCTCATGATGCAGTCCGGCGTTGTCGCTGTCTCGCAACGTGTTTCGGCGTTGCTGCCATGCAAGATCAGTGTCATCTACCCATGTGTACACGACATCGATAGGGAACTGGACCGAAGACCAGAGGTGACGTGTCGCCAACGGCAAAGTCGGAACGCGGCGGGAGTCGATCGTCACGGCCTCAAGCCGCGTCAATTCCGACGCGGCGACGCGATCTGCGATTCGGTTATTGCGCGGCGGCACGAGATCCCCGGCTTCATCCTCGGGCCAGAACTCGATGTCGCAGCCAGCGGGCCCTTCCCGAAGTGTGCCCGTTGAGTCGGTCACGGTGAAGGAGAGCCGCAGAACAGACGCTGTGTGGAAGAGGATCGGCAGTAGCTGGCCCGCGCCGGGGCGCCACGGCTCCACGGTCAAACGCGAGTTTCCGCGAAGGCCGTAGACCTCAAGTGACGGGTCAGCGGAGTTCTGGATGATTTCGACGACATCGCGGCGCACCGATTCCGGCATGGCGATGCAGTGCCGGCTTGCGTCATATCCGGGTATCCAGAAATAGGGAATTTGCGCGGTGTCGAACATTTCGACGGTTCGGCCGAGGTTGCGGTCGGCGAGTTGTGGTGTCCGCAGGCGGTGGACTGGCATGACTTCAGGAACGATGCTGAAGGAGGCACGATCATCGACCGATGTCGGGGGCGACTCCGAGTGGACGGTCGTACTCGCTACGGCTGTGCCTGCTGTGCGTGCGATCCGCCCTGGTGTGGCTCTGGCTTGGTCGAGTAAGTCGGCGTACAACGTACGCCACCTGTGGTGGATGTTTGCAGCGGAGAACCGGTCGGAGACGTTGCGTGACCCTTCCGCTAGCCGGGCGCGCAGCAGCGAGTCTCCCATAAGCTGTGTCAGCGCTGCGGCGAGCGCATCCACCTCACCCCATGGGATGAGGAATCCATTCACTTCGTCGTCGATGATCTCGGCGGGCCCGGTCTCGCAGTCGTAGGCGACGAGCGGTAGCCCAGCCGCCATTGCCTCCAGCGCGACGAGCGGAAGCCCCTCGACTCCTCGGAACGCCATTGCAAAGATGGACGCCTTGGCCCACTCGGTCTGCAGGTCCGGCACGCTTGGCGTGATATCGATACGCGACTCTAGATTTACTCGCCGTGCGATGCCACGCAGTCGCGCCATATCGGGTCCATCGCCGTGGATGCGCAGTCGCCACGTTGGATGGTCGTCGGCCACTCGTGCAAACGCCTCGATCAGGTCTCCGAACCCTTTGCTTCGAACGAGGCGGCCGGCTCCTAGAATAGTGTCCGAACTCAGGTTCGACTGTGGATAGAAGCTAGCGGGAATAGCATTGGGAACGGTCTCGAGGTGCGGGGCGCGGTCGCCGAGTCGGTCTTCGAGCCAGGACGTCGAGCGTTGGGTCAAGGAGACGAGGCAGTCGAGTTGTGGCGCTGCTATGGACAGTGGTTCGAACGAGGCGCGGCTTCGTGCTCCGGTGGCGCGGTGCTCCTGCCCAACCACCACCACATGCTCAGGCGCGAACCTGGTCGCCAGGTAGGCGAGGGCCGGTGTCGTGGTCACGAGCACGTCGCACTCAAGCGAGCGGAGAACGTCCTGGACGAGCACGTCCGAACTGGCGCAGAATTGATCGTCCCACTCGATTGGGATGAGGCGCGACGGCGCGTCCGCCTCGCGGAGTCGCTGCGAGAGTGTCGCTCCGGTTCCGGGACTTTGCAACGGAGCGTCCATGATGTATCGCACGTTGATGTCGCCGTGAACCGAGAAGGTCGGGGATCCGGTTTCCCGGTAAATGCTCAGTAGTTCGACAGCGTCTCCGTCCCGAGCGAAGGGGTTAGCCTGGTCGATGATTGCGCGCTCGGTTCCCGCGCCCGCATCGATCGTGGTGACGAAGTAGACGATCTTCATACGGGACTCCCAGCCGTCGTTGTCGGTGTTGGTTTCGTGCTCGAACGTTGCTCGATCGCGAGTCGAGCGTCCAAGGTCCAGTAGGGTCGGAAAATTGGTCGGCCAGGCTGTCCGGCCAGACGAATGGACTTATATCGGACGGCGTTGCGAGGATTTCGAATGTCGCTCAAGCCGTTCTGGAGCTTCATGTGGCCTGCAGGTGTCTCGACCACCACTTCCCAGGTGGGGTTCGCCTCGTCGTCTGCGTACGCTTGGTTCGCCATGGCCGTAAGCGGCAGATCAACGATCACGGCACCGGATATGCGATGGAAGGGGATTTCCAGGCGCGTGTGACTCGTGCGTCTATGTGTCCACATCCGCTCTACTGTCGTTTCGACGGGAGTGAGCGTGAGCCGAATCCGATACAGGGATGCGTCGACGCTCGTGACGTCGATTGAGGGAGTGGGGGACGAAACTGTGATGACCGCCAGACCCAAGGCGTTTGTTCCAATATGTCGCACCAGGTGGTCTGAGCGTGCCGGCGGATGGGGGCGGATAACGGTCGCGGTCGCGTGCTTGCGCGCTGGCCCTGAGATCATCAGCGGGAGGCGGTGCCGCTCGGTTTCGACCGACATCGTCCAGCGGCCAATGCGCAGGTCGGCACCATTGGCATCTAGCATCACGGTAATAGTCGCAGATTCAGCATCCGAATTCATGAGCAGTGGAATCCGGCGCCGGGAAGCACCGTTTCGGAACCGCAGAGCTCGCGCATGCTCGCCTGGTGGTACATAGAGTCGAATGTTGAGGGTTCGCCCGTCGGCTAGTGAGACGCCGTCGGCGTCCGCATGTGGCGCCGTGGAGACAACCGTTCGAGCGGCCTTCAGTGCTGTCCGGCTGAGGCGCTTGGCGATCCTCTTGAGGCGCGTGCTAGCGCGTTCCACGGAACATCCTTCCCCGATGCGGTGCTGGCTCGCCCAGTGCGTCACACGGACTGTGTGTGCCTGGGGGACTCCTTGGGCTCGCGATCGATGCTACCCGAATGAGATCAGTGACCCGTAAACCACGAAGTGCTTGAGGGTGACCTCAGGAGCCGCGGTGTCGGCGGCCCACGCTTCTGCAGAGACGGGCCGCTAGGCTGGACGGGTCTTGAACGTCCGTGTCCGTCGTAGCTGGGGGTGTGCAGGTGGGAGTGTTGCGACGCAGGCTTGGTCGAGTCTGTCACGTGGTCGCAGACCGGTTGGCTCGTGACCGGTATGAGCGTTCGTTGCGTGAGTCTGATCGGGCCTTGCCCGCCGACACGAAGCTGCGCGTCACGTTGCTCGGAGGGCGTAGGATTCCTGCTCGTCGTGCAGACAGGTCGGAGCCCGCGTCGCATCAGGCCGACCTGGCGCGACGGGTGACCGATCTCCTCGCAGCACATGGGGTCGACACGTTCCTGATTCCGGATCCAGTCGGCACGGTGGGACGTTTGGGCGTTCGAGGAAGCTCCTGGAACGTGATGTTGAGCGCACTCGCAGAGTTTGCGCCGGCATGGCTGTTCGGGGAGGAACATCGCTACTCGCGACCCGGAACGGAAGTCGGACCGATCATCGTGCGTGATCAGGTGCCTTCGTTCGCAGCGAGCAATCGGATTCACGTCATCGACCCGGTGGTCACCGTGGTCGGCGGTCGCGTCGTAGCGGCTTTGGGGTTGGCGGCGGCCGTCACAGTCGAGTGCTGGAGCGAAGATGGAGGCGGGCGCGCGATCGCGCCAGTCTGGAACCCATACGCCGAAGATGTCGATCTCGGGACGCCGGCGACGTTCAACTCCCGCTACGGAGACTTCGCGACCCTTCCGGAATTGGCCGCGCCCAACATCTTTGACATCTCATTCCCGATCGATGTGGTCTACACGTGGGTCGATGGTAGTGACCCCGCATGGGTGGTGCGCAAGCGCGCCGCGGTCGAGCAGCTCTCGGGCGAATCGATGACAGAGGACGCTGCGGCCGACCTGCGATTCGTCGACCACGACGAGCTACGCTATTCGTTGCGATCGATCGAACAGTATGCGCCGTGGGTGCGCCACATCTACATCGTGACCGATCGTCAGCGTCCGGCCTGGCTCAAGGCCGACCACCCTCGCATCACCGTGGTGGACCACACCGATATCGCTCCCCCGGGGGCGTCACTGCCGACCTTCAACTCGCACGCCATCGAGGCCAACCTGCACCGTATCGAGGGTTTGAGCGAACACTTCCTCTATTTCAACGACGACGTGTTCCTCTCGTCGCCGGTGGGCCCGGACCTGTTCTTCAGTGCGAACGGGATCGCTCACATGTACCTGTCGAAGGCGCAGGTCTCCTCGGGTGAACCGGTCCCGGGCGAGCCCGCGTCCGACTCCGCCGGCAAGAACGCGCGGCGGATGGTGATGGAGGTGAGCGGGCGGCGGCTCAGCCGAAAGCTCTTCCACACGCCCTTCGCGCTCCAGCGCTCCGTCACCGAGGAGATCGAGGCGCGCTGGCCCGCGGACGTGGCCGGCACCCGGAGTGCTCGGTTCCGCCGGATCAGCGACGTGACGCTTGCGGGTGCCCTGCACATGAACTACGCCTACGCCGTCGGCAGGGCCGTCACACGCGGCATCCGGTATCGCTACGTGAACGTGGGGGCCGAGGACGCCGAAACCCGCCTCGCCCGGCTGTACAAGGATCGGCACGTGCTCCAGACGTTCTGCCTGAACGAGGCCACGCAGGAGCAGGATCCGGCAGCCATCGACCAGTTGGTGCGACGATTCCTCGAACGGCGCTTCCCCGACGTCAGCACATTCGAGTTGATCGATGACGAGTGACCCCACGGTTCCTCGGTCGGTCTCGGTCACGGTCGTGGTGCCCACGTTCCGTCGCGAACGCGACGCCGCAGATCAGGCTGAGCGGTTCGCCGGAATGACGATGGTGGCGCGCGTGCTCGTGGTCGACCAGGGCTCCACCTTGGCGACCTACGAACCGTTCATCGAACTCCGGAGGCGGGAAGCCAAGATCGAGCTCATCGATCAGCCCAACCTCGGCGGCTCGGGCGGCTACGCCCGCGGAATGCTCGAGTCGCTCACCTCACCGGAGCACGCCGTCTACCTCTCGGACGACGACGCCCAGATCTCCGAGGAGTCGTTGGCGCTCATGCTCGCCCACCAAGGGCAAGCCGACCGGCCCACCATCGTGGGCACGGCGATGTACGCGGCCGACGACCCCGAACTGCAGATCTCCGGTCCGGAGGCGGTCCGCGGCGCGGACTTCATGTGGGGGCCGGCCGGGGACGCGTCGCCGAACTACACCGGCTGGTGGGGCACGCTCCTGCCGCCGGGAACGGTGGCCGAGCTCGGCCTGCCGGCCCCGTACTTCCTCAAATGGGACGACGCCGAGTACGGCCTGCGGGCCACCCGGGCCGGCTACGACACCGTGGTGCCGCCCGGAGCGAACGTGTGGCACCCGACCTGGAACGCGTTCGCCACCCAGATGAGCTGGACCGCCCGCATCCTGCACCGCAACCGGCTGGCCACCGCCGCCGCCTGTGGTGCGGGCCGGGGCGTCATCCGCTCTTCCCTGCTCCACCAGGGCAAGCACATTCTCGCCGGCCACCACCTCACCGCCACCCTCTGGGCGGCCGGGATCGACCAGTTCCTCGCGGGCCCCGGGACCTGGCTCGGGCGCGACCTCACCCACGCGCGTGCCGACGGCCAACGCGTCGTCGAGGGGTGGAACGAGGACCACCTCGAGGTGGCCACCGACCTGGCGGTCACGCACGCCGGGCCGCTGCCCGCAGCGCGGGCGGCCGTGCGCGCGCTGGCGAACCTGGTCGGGCCGGCGCGCCCGCCGCGCATCGTCTGCGAGCTGCCTGCGGACGAGGTGACGTGGCGCACGACCCTCGGCGCCGACGCGGTGATCGTGACCGGCCCGGACGGCTCCCGCGCCGGCACCCTCATCGCCGACGGCCCGACCGCCCGGCGGCTCCTGGCCACCACCCTGCGCCAGCACTGGGCCCTCGCCCGGCGATGGCGGCAGCTGTGCCGCAGCTACCATCGAGCGTTGCCCAAGGTCACCACCCGCGCGGCCTGGGAACGAATGATCGCCGCGGCCGAGGAGGCCGAACGCCCCGCAAAGGACGATTGATGCCCCCGCGTAAAGACACCCTCAAGCGACGACTGCGCTCCTCCGGCGGCAAGCTCCTTCGCCGCTTCGGGCTGCTCCCGGGCGGCATGCCCGACGGGCTCGGCGACGACGAGCGCCTCGCCGGAACCGGGCTCGAGGGCGAGGTCCTCCTCTTCTTCCCCGACACCGCCGACAGCCTGTACCAGCTGCGCGGCTGGTACGGCCCGCTCCGCGAGCTCCACCAGGCTCAGGGCCTCACGATCGTGTGCATGGATTCCCGCCTCGCCCGCCTCATCCGCGCCGAGCTCGACGTCCCGGTCCTCACGATCGCCCAGGAATCCACCCTCGACGAGCTCGTGGCCCGGAGCACCCTGAAGATCTGTCTCTACGTCAACTACAACCCTCTCAACTTCCTCGCCCTGCGGCTGCGCTCGGTCATCCACGTCTCCCTGCTCCACGGCGACTCCGACAAGAGCGTGTCGGTGTCCAACCAGGTCAAGGCCTACGACTTCTCCTTCGTCGCCGGGCAGGCCGGCATCGACCGCTACGCGCGCTACACGGCCCTCTTCGACGCCGCGGCCCGCTGCATCCCCGTGGGCCGACCGAGCCTCGACACCGATCCCGTCCCGCCCGTGCTCACCCGCGTGGACGGCGCCCGGCCCGTCGTGCTGTACGCCCCCACCTGGGAAGGGGGCCAGGCGAGCGTCGCCTACGGATCCCTGCCCACGCACGCCGTCGCGCTCGTCTCCTCGCTCATGGACGCCGGAGCTCGCGTCATCTATCGCCCTCACCCGCTCACGGGCGTGCGCGTGCCGAGCTACGGGGAGGCCGATGCGCGGCTGCGCGAGCTGCTCGCGGGTGCGGATCACACCGTGTCCGAGGGCCGCGCCCTCATGGACGACTTCGCGGCCGCGGACCTGCTCATCTGTGACATCTCCGCGGTGGCCAACGACTGGCTCGTCACCGGAAAGCCGATCGTCATCACGCGCCCGGCCGGGGACCTCACCCGGGAGGCCGCCACCCGGCTGCTCGAGGTCGCCCCGCGCCTGAGCGCCGCCGACGCGCCTCGCGCCGGCGAACTCGCCGTGCGAGAGATCACCGAGGACCCGGGGCGCGACGAGCGCATCGCCCTGGCCGAGTACTACCTCGGCGACATCCGGCCGGGTGCCTCCCTCGAGCGCTTCCTGACCGCCTGCCGCGACCTGGCCGACCTGCGCGACCGGGAATGGGGTCGAATCGAGGCGAATGAGGAGGGTTCGTGACCGTTCCCGCGGAGGCGACCGGGGCGTCGTCCATCCGCTGCCGGGCTCGCTACGATGATGCGAGCACGCCCCCTGCCCCCTGCCCGAGAGTGACGACGTGAGCGAATTCCGCCGGCGAGAGGTCGCCAACCCGTGAGTCGCAAGACAGGCTATGTGGCGGGGGAGAAGCGCACCACGCTCGAGGTGATCCGCGAGCTCTACCGCACCCGCGGGATCCTGTGGGTACTCATCCGCCGCGACCTCAAGGTGCGCTACGCCGAGTCGATGCTCGGGTACGTGTGGTCGGTGCTCGAACCGCTCATGATGGGCGTCATCTACTGGTTCGTGTTCACCGTGATCTTCGAGCGCAAGGTCGGCGGCGACCCCTACATCATCTTCCTCATGGCCGCGCTGCTGCCGTGGATGTGGTTCACCTCCGGCCTGACCGAGGGGGCCAAGGCGCTGCGCTCGCAACGGCGGCTCGTGGCCTCGACCGCCCTGCCCAGGCAGATCTGGGTGCTGCGATCGGTCGGGGGGAAGGGGATCGAGTTCCTCTTCTCGATACCCGTGTTCGTCATCTTCCTGATCTTCTACCCGCCGCAGGTCAACGCGCACGTTCCGTTCGTGCTGCTCGGCCTGCTCATCCAGCTCGTGCTGCTGCTCGGGCTCGGCTTCCTGCTCTCGCCGATCATGATGCTCTTCCGCGACCTCGAACCGCTCATCCGGATCGCCACCCGGGCGCTGTTCTACGCCTCGCCGATCATCTACAGCATCAACGACGTACTCGGCACCGGCATGCCCGAATTCCTCAAGGTGATCTACAAGCTCAACCCGGTCACCGGCATCATGGAGGCCTACCGGGCCGGGTTCTTCCCCGAACAGACCCACCTCGACGTCATCGCGATCGCCGGGGCGATCAGCGTGCTCACCCTCGTGGTCGGCTGGATCACGTTCGGGCGCATGGAACGCGCCGTGCTCAAGGAGATCTGATGGTGACCAGTGACCCGGTGATCTCGATCGAGAACGTCGGCGTGGAGTTCTCCCGCGGCCGGCGCAACGTGGGGCTGCGCGAACTGATCTTCAAACGCAACGCGGGCGTGACCTCGGACTCGTTCTGGGCCCTGCGCGACGTGAGCTTCGACGTGCGCCCGGGCGAGGCGATCGGGGTGATCGGCCGCAACGGCCAGGGCAAGTCCACCCTGCTCAAGATCGTGGCCGGCGTCATGCTCCCGGACGAGGGCGAGGTGCGGGTGCGCCAGGGCGTGGCCCCGCTCATCGAGATCACCGGCGGCTTCGCCCCCGACCTGACCGGGCGGGAGAACATCTACCTCGCCGCCGGCCTCCACGGCATGCCGAAGGATCTCGTGGACGACCGGTTCGACGAGATCGTGGAGTTCTCCGAGATGGCGGACTTCCTCGACACGCCGTTCCGGCACTACTCCTCCGGGATGAAGGTGCGCCTCGCCTTCGCGGTGATCTCCCGGCTGGAGGACCCGATCCTGCTGGTCGACGAGGTGCTCGCCGTGGGCGACAAGGCCTTCCGGAAGAAATGCCACAACAGGATCGAGGAACTGCTCGCCGGGGGGCGCACCCTCTTCCTCGTGTCCCACTCCGACGGCGACCTCAAGCGCTTCTGCGAGCGCGGCCTGTACCTGCGCGAGGGCCAGCTGCGGGCCGACGGCCCGATCGACGAGGTGCTGGAGCAGTACACGGCGCAGGGCTGAGCACCCCCGCACGGAGAGCTCCACCCGGGTGACCGGGCCCCGGGGCGGCACCAGGGGAACCTGATAGTTTCTGACCCGGACATCGAGGGCCGGTCGGTTCACCGGCGGCGGCGAGACACGGCGGCGAGGAGGGATCTGTGCGCATATTCAAGTGGGACATCGCGGATACGGCGATCGCCCTCGTCGCCACGGCGGGAACGATCCTGTTGCTCTGTGACGTGTTCGCGGTGGGCCTGACCGTTTGGGCCGTCGCCTACTGCGGGATGCTCGCGAGAGTGATCCCGCGCGGTGGCCTGAGCGCGGGCCGGGCCGTGGGGCGGCAGCTGACCGCCCGGATCATCCTCGCGTTCGGCGTCGCGGGGCTCGTGCTGCACCGCGAGCCGGCCGTGGAGTGGCTCGCCTGGCTCGCGATCGCGGTGCTCGTGCTCGCGATCCGCGTGGAGACGACGCTGCGCAAGGTCTCGACCTACACCGGCATCCGCGCCGAGAACCTGCCCGGCCTGCGCCTGCGACCGAACCGGCACGGGGTCGATCTCGCCTATGTGGCGGTCGCGACCCTCGCGTTGCCCGCGCTGCTGCTGCTGGGCGTCGGCGGCGTGGCCGGCTGGGCCTGGCTCGCGGTCGCCGTGATCCAGGTCGCCGCGGGCGTGCTCGTCGCCGCGGAGGCCCTCCGTCGCCGCCGCGCCTCGCGCACCTCCTACGAGGCGCTGCCCGAGGCGCTCGATCGGCTCGCGCCGCGCTTCGTGCTCTATTGGGACGCCCCGGCCCGCTCGCAGTACCAGCTGGCGATGTGGCTGCCGCACCTGGAACGGCTCGGTGTCCCGTTCTATGTCATGGTCCGCAATGCCGCGAGCTACGCCGACGCGGTCTCGGTCGCGGGCGGCACACCGATCGTGCTGTGCAAGACCATGCAGGATGCCGAGCGGGCCAGGCCGGAGAGCCTGCGGGCGGCCTTCTACGTGAACAACGCCGCCCGGAACTCCCACTTCGTGCGGTTCCACGAGCTCACCCATGTGCAACTCCTGCACGGCGACAGCGACAAGGCCCCGAGCTACAACCCCGTGACGGCCATGTTCGACCGGATCTTCGTGGCCGGGCGCGCCGGCCGCGATCGCTACTCCGCGCACGGAATCGACATTCCGGCGGAGAAGTTCCGGATCGTGGGCCGGCCGCAGGTCGTGGGGATCGAGCGGGCGACGTGGACGGGCGGCGACCTCTCCGGCGCAGGCGTGCTGTATGCGCCGACCTGGCAGGGCTACCACGACGATGCCGCCTACAGTTCGATGGGCTCCGCAGCGGCGATCGCACGAGTCGTGATCGAGCAGGGGAGCCGCCTGATCTTCCGGCCGCATCCCTACTGCCACCGGGACCCGGGATTCCGCGCCATCATCGAGCAGGTGCACGAGCTGCTCCGGGACGACACGCGGCGCACCGGGCGCGATCACCTCTTCGGCGAGGTGGCCGAGACCGAGATGTCGCTGATCGAATGCTTCAACGCGGCGGACGTGATGATCGCCGACGTCTCCGGTGTGCTCGCGGACTTCCTCTACTCCGAGAAGCCGTTCCTCATCGTGACGGACACCTCCGACACCGAGGAGTTCGTTCGCGAGTTCCCGCTCGCCCGGGCGGCCTACGTCGTGGACGGCTCCCCGGAGGCGATGAGGGCGACACTGACCGAGGTCGCAACGACGGACCCCCTGGCCGACATGCGGCGGGCACAGCGGACCTACTACCTGGGCGACTTCCCGGAGGCCGGCTATGAGGACGCATTCCTGGCGGCCGCCGCCGAGGCCGCCGGGCTGAGACGGCCGTCACCGGTCGCGGCCGAGTCGGATCGGTAGGGTCGAGGGCTTGGTGTCGGTGCGACGATGAGGCGGGATTCATGAGGTGGCTGGTTCTCGGGGACATCGGACGCCGGGACCTCTATCACGTCGGTGACGAGGCGATGGCGGAGGTCGCCGTCGAGGCGCTGACGACGCGCGGTGCCGCCGCCATCACCCTCGTGGCCACCCACGCATCGGCCGCCACCGAGCTCTACGGACGTCCGGCCGTCGAGCGGGTCGGCGTCGACCCCGGCTGGACCGTGGCCCGGCGCGACGAGATGCTCGGTCAGGCGGCCGCCGGCGAACTCGACGCCTCGACGCCGCTGGGGCGACTCGACGCGGCGGTCGCGGCGGCGGACGCCGTGCTCATCAGCGGCGGCGGCAACCTGAACTCGCGCTTCGGACACCACATCGACGAACGGGCGGCGCTGACCCGCCTCGCCCGGCGGCACGGCAAGCCGCTCGTGGTCGCGGCCCAGACCATCGGGCCCGCCCTCGACGACCGCGAACGCCGCCTCGTCGGCGAGATCATCGAGTACGCCCGGGCATTCGCGGTCCGCGACGACGACAGCTACCGCCTCGCCCTCGAACTCGGGGGCGAGGCCGCCCGCGTACACCGCATCAGCGACGACGCGATCCTGCTCTCGTCGCGTGAGGCCGACGACGTCGTGGCCGGTGACCTCGTGGCCTCCGACGTTCGATACGTGGCGGCGAGCTTCACCGCCGACCCCGGGCGCAGCGGACTCGATCGACACGACTACCTCGACCTCGTGGCCACGACCCTCGACGACCTGTCCGAGCAGGTCGACGCCCCCGTCCTCCTCGTCCCGCACATCGGATCACTCGCCGGACCCGTGCGGAAGGTCGACGAACTGTCCGATGCATCGATCGTCGAACGATCGACTAGCGGGCGCATCCGTGCACTGCCGACGATGACGGCGCGGGCCGCGGCCGCCGTGACCGCCGGCGCGCTCCTCTCGGTCTCGACCCGATATCACCCGCTCGTGTTCGCCACGGCCCAGGGCGTGCCCGCCGTCGGGATCTCTCTGGCTCGCTTCTCCACGGTCCGCATGCAGGGTGCTCTCTGCCCGCTCGGACTGGGGGCATTCGTGCTCGGGCCCGCATCCTGGGAGTCGGTTCCCGCGGCGGCTCGGGAACTGTCCGAGCGCCGGGTCGAGGTGCGCCAGTGGCTCGAACCCACCATGGCGGCAAGGCGCGAACAGCAACAGCGATGGTGGGATGGCGCGGCGGCGCTCGCTGACGACGCCGCGTTCCCCGCACCCTCGCCCGCCGCTCCCTTCCCGCGGACCGGGCCGTGGGCAGCACCCGCCGCACGAGCGCTGGCACTCTTCGACACCCTGGACGAGGAACGACACCGAGTCGCCGACCTCACCGCTCAGCTGGCGGACGAGCGCCGGCGGCTCCGTGACCGGACCGACCGCCTGGAGCACGCACGCCGGCGACTCGACTCCCAGGCCGCACGGGCCCGACGGGCGGAGAACCGGCGGCTGGTGAGGCTGGCCGACCGGCTCGGCGACGCCGCCCGCACGGTCGGCCGTCGGCGGCGCCCCCGCGGCGTGGTGGCCACGCGCGCGGGCGAGCCGCAGCCGCTCCTCTCCGTGCTCGTCCCGATCTACAACGTCGAGGACTACCTCGACGAATGCCTGAGGAGCATCGTCGACCAGTCCCTGACGGACCTGGAGATCCTCCTCATCGACGACGGCAGCACCGACGCCTCGGCCACGATCGCGGAGCGCTTCGCCGCCCGCGATGACCGGATCCGCCTCGTTCGGCAGGAGAACCAGGGCCTGGGGGCGGTCCGGAACAGCGGTGTGCGGATGGCGCGCGGGAGGTACCTCACGTTCGTCGACTCCGACGATGTGGTGCCGCGCCGGGCCTTCGAGGCGCTCGTCGCCGCGCTCGAGGCGAGCGGTGCCGACCTCGCCACGGGTGGGACCGCGCGCGTCCTGCCCGACGGCTCGCTGCGGACGCGGCAGTGGGTGCGAGATCTCCACGGCCGGGATCGGCACACCACGATCGAGGAGACACCGCAGCTCTTGCGGGACTTCTACACGTGGAACAAGGCATACCGTGCGGAGTTCTGGCACGCGCACGGATTCCGGTTCCGCGAGGGTGTGCTCTTCGAGGACCAACCCGTGATCACGGAGATCCTGTGCCGGGCGGCCTCGATCGACGTCGTGGCGCAGACGACGTACCACTACCGCATCCGGCCCGACGATTCGGCCCTCACCGGGACCATGTACTCCCTCGCGGACGTCCGCTCGCGCGAGCAGGCGATCCGCCTCACCTCCGAAGCCCTCGATACCCTCGGCGTCAGCACACGCATTCGGCGGGCGTGGTGGTGGACCCAGGTCGACCACCACTTCCCCCGGTACCTCGAGAACACCGCGGCCGGTGACGGACCGGAGTACGCCGCAGTCGTGGACATGATGCACGAGACCGTCTCGACCGAGGACGTGCAGGCACTCGAGAACGCGTCTGCGGCCCATCGAGCGCTGTGCCACCTCGCACTGACGACGAGCCGCGAGAGCGTTGCACGGTATCTCGAGGCGGGCGGTGCGAGCACGAGCAGCGCGCGCCTCGAAGGCCGCGGAGGGGAGACGGTCGCGGCCCTGCCCGTGCCCGACGAGGGGCGAGCCGACCTACCGGCCGACCTGTGCGTCGTCTCCACGAACGAGCAGCGACTCGTCGCACTATTCGACGGGCACGCCTGGGAGGATCCATGCGTGCTGGTCGTCCACGCACGCGTCGGGATCAGCCAGGCGATACCCCCGGATCGCGCCGGTGCGAGCGTCGTCCTCGCCTTCGCCGACGGCACCAGAATGCCGCTGGACCACACGGGACGGCTCGAGCGGACCGAGGAACTCCCGCGCCCCTTCGGGGTCGCGGCGTGGTACGTGATGCGCATCCCGATCGACGTCGGCGCACTGCACCGCGACCATCCCGGCGCGCCGGCGCGGTCGGCGCGGGTCGAGGTCGACCTGACCTGGGGCGCACTCACGCGGTCCGGGACGCTCAGCCGCCGCAGCGAGCAGGGCAGTGGCGCGGCTCTCAACGGTTCCATGATCCCGGGAACCTCGAGGGCCCTCGAACTGGCGTGGACACGCACCGCCGGAGTGCAGCTGCGTGCACCCGCCCGGGAGGTCTCGGCACACGTCGCGGTGAACGAGGACGCGAGTCTCGACCTGCTGCTGCACGCTCGACGAACCGAATTCGACATCGTCTTCGTCACGGTCAAGGCCGCCGGAGTACCAGCACGCCGCCACCTCGTGCGCCGGATCGGGCCGAGGGAATACCGGGTCAGGGTGGAGACGGCGTGGCTGGAGCCGGGACGGGTCGCGCATCTGGCGGCTCTGGACGAGGCCGGCACCCGCAGGAACGTCCACGTCAGTGCGATGCAACTCCGGGAGGTGATCACGCCTACCCTTGTCATGACGACGACGCCCGGGGCACGCTTGCAGGTCATGCGGCCGGCGGCCGGAGAGTGACCCGACACGAACCTGACGTGCCGGAGTCGAATAGCTCGAACACAAGCGCGGCTGAGCCCGCATTGGACGAAAGATGTGACGTATGAGGCGTTCTGTGTACACGCTCGGGGCGACCGTACTGGCCGGTCTCCTGACTGCGACCGGGGCCGTGGCCGAGACGGCCCCCGTGGATGAGACCCCCGGCGTGCACTCCGAGGAGCACGACCGCCCCGACCTCGACGACGGCGAGGCGTACATGGGCTGGTCGCTGCGGGCCGAACAGACCGCGCAGCCTCGGGCATTGGCCGGCCGGGCGGCGCCCGCTGCGGTGCCCGCCCCACCGGGGGTGCCGGGCATCGACGTCTCCAGCTGGCAGCGGAACGTGGACTGGCGCGGCCAGTGGAACCAGGGCAAGCGCTTCGCGTACGTCAAGGCGACCGAGGGCGTCGCGTACCGGAACCCCTACTTCGGCCAGCAGTACAACGGCTCCTACGACATCGGAATGTTCCGGGGCAGCTATCACTTCGGACGACCGGACATCGACGCCGGCGCCAAGGAGCAGGCCGCCTACTTCGTCGCCAACGGCGGCAACTGGTCACCGGACGGCAGGACCCTGCCCGGCGTGCTCGATATCGAGTACAACCCGGTCGCGGGCGCCGACAAGTGTTACGACCTGAGCCCATCGCAGATGGTGCGGTGGGTCCGGGACTTCGTGACCGAGTACAAGCGCCGGACGGGCCGGGAGGCCGTGATCTACACGAACCTCGATTGGTGGGGCCAGTGCACGGGCAACAGCACGGCCTTCAGCGAGACGAACCCGCTGTGGGTGGCGCGCTGGTCGAGTTCGGTCGGCACCCTGCCGGGCGGTTGGGCGAACCACACGTTCTGGCAGTACACCGACGTCCCCCTCGATCAGGATCAGTTCAACGGCACACTCGACCAGCTCGCGACGTTCGCGACGTTCCGCGATGTTCCCGCCGACTACGTCTTCGGCGTGGAGATCTCGTGGCTTCTGGGTCAGGACATCACGACCGGGTACGACGACGGCACGTTCCGGCCGCGCAACAAGATCTCCCGCGAGGCCATGGCGGCATTCCTGTACCGGTACGCCGGTGCTCCGGCCTTCAGGGCCCCCGCCAGGTCACCCTTCAGCGACCTGCCCACGACCGCACCCTTCTACAAGGAGATCACCTGGCTGCTCGCCCAGGGGATCACCACCGGCTACGACGACGGCACGTTCCGGCCGCGTAACCAGATCTCGCGCGAGGCGATGGCGGCGTTCCTCTACCGGTTCGAGGACGTGAGCGGCTATCGGCCCGGCCCGTCCGACTTCAGCGACGTTCCCACCGGCTATGTCTTCGGCAAGGAGATCGCGTGGCTCGCCGATCAGGGGATCACCACGGGCTACGACGACGGCACGTTCCGGCCCCGGGGCAAGATCTCCCGCGAGGCCACGGCCGCCTTCCTCTACCGGCTTGATCGGCGCTGAGCCGCGGGAACATACGCAATGGGGTGACCGCGGGCGGGAGGCGTCCGGGGTGGTGAGGTTCGTCGTCCGCACGTAGTGCCGGTCGATGACCCGGCCGGGCCCGCGCACCCGGGATGCGCGGGCCCGGCGCTGCCGCGCTGCCACGCCCCGTGCCGCGAGGCCGCACGCGCGCGGCCCCGCGCGTCGCACTGATGTGTCAACGACCTGCCACGCTAATCCACATCCTGTGGACTACTTTTATCTTGACCTATACGAAAGTTCCGATAGTCTGTGGTGAGCGCCACTCGGGCGCCCCGAGCAGTGAGGTCGGGGGCGGTCGGGGTGGAGCACTCGATGAGGGCCCGCCTCGCGGCAACACCCGTTGCCGGTGAACGCGGGCCACGTGCAGAGTTTCAAGGAGGAAATGTGGTAGCTAGCAAGCGACGGGCCCGTTGGTCGGCCCGGGGGGTGGGTGCGCTGTTCGCCGGCGCGCTCGTGCTCCCGCTCGGTGTGAGCGGAGCCCTCGCCGACACGGCGGACGCGGCGAACGTGACCGTGCCGGCCGACCAGGTCGGCGTCCAGCTGTACTCGCTCATCCCCTGGGTGGAGGACGTCGGCCTCGAAGCCGTGTTCCAGCGCCTCCAGGAGGTCGGCATCCAGAACATCGAACCGTACGGCGGCAACTTCTCGGACCTCACGGCCGAGGAGTTCAAGGCGCTCGCCGACAAGTACGACCTCAACGTGTCGTCGTCCCACTACAACGTGGACGAGGACACCTTCGACACCACGCTCGAGTACGTCAAGACCATCGGTCAGGAGTACGTGGGCTCGGGCGGCTTCCCCGACCCGGGCATCGGGAGCTACGAGGAGACCCTCGCGACCGCCAAGGCGATGAACCGGCTCGGCAAGAGGTCCGTCGAGGCGGGAACGGGCAAGTTCTTCGGCCACAACCACACCTCCGAGCTACTCAAGACGTACGAGCACAACGGTGAAGAGCTCATGGCGTGGGAGATCCTCGTCGCGGAGACCGACCCCGAGTACGTCACCTTCGAGGTCGACGTCGCCTGGGCCGCGCACGCGAACGTCGACGTGCCCGCCCTGCTGCGCCAGTACAGCGACCGCGTCGAACTGCTCCACATCAAGGACGGCGACGGGCTGGGTACCGCCGATCGGCCCACCTTCACCAACCTCGGCGACGGTGAGAACAAGCTCCAGGAGATCCTCGCGGCCGCTGCGGACGGCAACATCGAGTACTACATCATGGAGTACGACCGGGCCGCCGACGGCAACAGCTTCGTGACCAACGGTTTCGAGTACCTCACGGGCATCACCCCGCCGTACATCCCCGCCACCACGGAGGACGTCACGTTCTCCGACGCGGACGCCACCTACCTGGTGCCCTCGGTCCAGGGAGTCGAGTACGTGCTCGACGGTCAGGTGCTCGAGCCCGGCTACTACGCCGGCAAGGGCGACGTGACGATCACGGCCCGCACCCTCGACGGGTACACCCTCACCGAGGGGAGCGCCGCCGAGTGGTCGCACACCTTCACCCTCGACTCGGCCGACCGCGTGACGGTCCCGGCCGACAAGGTCGGCGTGCAGCTGTTCTCCCTCATCCCCTGGGTGGGCGAGGACGGCCTCGAATCGGTGCTCGGCACCCTCTCCGACATCGGCATCAAGAACATCGAGCCCTGGGGCGGGAACTACGACGAGTACGAGGACCCCGCGGACTTCCGGGCCATGACCGATGAGCTCGGCCTGAACGTGCCCTCCTCCCACTACAAGACGGACGAGGACACCTTCGACGAGACCCTCGAGTACGTCAAGACCGTCGGCCAGGAGTACGTGGGCTCGGGCGGCTTCGCCGCTCCCGGCGTCGACACCTACGAGAACACGCTCGCGACCGCCGCCACGATGGACCGGCTCGGCAAGCGCTCCGTCGACGCGGGGGTGGGCAAGTTCTTCGGCCACAACCACGCCGGCGAGATGCTCACGAAGTACGTGCACGAGGGCGAGCTGCTCTCCGCCTGGGAGATCCTCGTGCGCGAGACCAACCCCGAGTACGTGACCTTCGAGGTCGACGTCGCCTGGGCCACCCACGGCCGCATGGACGTTCCGGCGCTGCTGCGCGAGTACGGCGACCGGGTCTCGATGCTGCACATCAAGGACGGCGACGGCCTCGGCATCGCGGACCGGCCGTCGTTCACCAACCTCGGTGACGGCGACAACAACCTGCAGGCGATCCTCGCCGCCGCGCAGGACACCGCGGTCGAGTACTACATCATGGAGTACGACGTCGCGGCCGACGGCGAGAGCTTCGTGACCGAGGGGTACGAGTACCTCACCGGCCTCGACGCCTACGCCCCGACCGCCGTGACGCCCGCGGAGGTCACCTTCTCCGACGACGACGCGACCTTCACCATCCCCGCGTCCGAGGGCGTGGAGTACCTCGTGGACGGCACGGTCGTCGAGGCCGGCGTCCACGCCGGTGAGGGCAGCGTGACCGTCACGGCCCGTGCCCTCGAGGGCTTCGTGCTCGCCGACGGTGCGACCGCCGAGTGGACCCACACGTTCACCGCGCCCGACACCGACGGTGGCGACCAGGACACGTCCGGCGAGTCCGGCGCGTCCGGTGACTCCGGTGCGTCCGACGATGCGGCCGCCGGCGACGGCGGTTCGGGCAGCCTGCCCGAGACCGGTAGCGACGTCGGCGGAGTCGCCGCAGCCTCGGCGCTGCTGCTCCTCGTCGGTGCCGCCATCCTGGTGACGCGTCGCCGCCAGCTCGGCGTGAACGCCGGCTAGTTCGGCCCGAGCGGGCCCGGCCCGCACGAACCGCGATGGGCGGGATCCTTCCGAGGGTCCCGCCCATCGTCGTCCCGCCGGCGGCTACTCTAACGATCTACTCTCACATTCGCGTGAGAGTAGCCTGCCCAGGGAGGTCGGATCACCGGAGCCGCCAGGTCGCGCGCGGGTCCCGCGCCGACTGACCGTCCCAGCGAACGATTCCCTCGGCTCGGAGCCGTTGCAGGTGGCGTATGGCAGTGGGTCGTGCCATGCCGGCGAGGTCGGCGACCTGTCCGGTCCCGAGCGGGCGTCCCTCGAGACGAAGGACGTCGAGGAGGAGCCTGGCGCCGGCTGGGAGGGAGTCGATCAGGTCGGCCGGAAGGGCATCGGCCGCCGAGAGCGTCAAGCGAACAGTGGAGCCCGATTGGGTGTAGATCGGATCAGTGAGGCCGACGGAACGCATCTCGGCGAAGATCCGCTTGATACCTTCCCCCAGTTCACGAGCGATTCCGAGATCGGAACAGACACGGATGATGCGGGGGTTGCGTGCGTAGCGGCTGATCGTCAACGGGTCCGTGGGATCGGCGATCCCGGGAAATCGGCCCGGACTGCTGATCTCGAGCCGATTCGGAAAGATCTCCACGCGTATATGGTCGCCCATCATGGAGTAGGAGCGATGAAGGACTGCATTGACGAGACCCTCGAGCCAGACGTTCCGCGGGATGATCGGGCGTGATTCGAAGCGGCCGCTCACGGCGAGGGCCTGGACGCTCGGAATCCACTGGTCGATCACGTCCGAGGCCTCCGCGATCTGGTGCGGGACCGAGCCCTCACACCGCACGTCTCCTCCCGCCATGAGAGTCATCCGCGCGCCGACGCCGCGGTCATCGGATGCATACCTGAGGATGCGAACCTGGGCGCTCGGGAAGAGTACTTGTGGACGCTCCGCGAAGAGTAGGACGCCGGCGGCGGTCAGCCGTCCGTCGCGGGTGCGAAGGTCACGGGCGGTGAGCATGGATTCGGCCGACGTCGCCCCGATCAGCGCGGCGTAGGCCTCGACCTGAGCGGTGTCGAGATCCTCGATGTCGGCTGTAGCCGCGGTTCCGTCGAAGGGGGCGGATCCCCGATCGAACTCGAGTTCGCGGCGCAGGTGGAAGGGGAGTCGGCGCGTTTCGTCGCCGATCCGCAGAAAGCAGTCGCCCTTGGTCGTCTCGTGCACGCGCTCGCCGGGGTGGACTCTCAGAACGAGCAGCGTCTGCGAGTCGGCCAGGGAGACCTCGAACGCGTCGGTTCGAACGGTGGGCGACGTGAAGTCGATCGGGGCTTGTCGCAGTGAATTGAGCTGTTGGGGCGTGACACCGTCGATCTGTCCGTCGTGAATGCCGATGACGACGTGACCGCCCTCGGCGTTCGCGAACGCGACGAGGGTCGATGCCAGGTCCCGAGCGTTGATCCGCCCGGACTTCCGTTCGTACCACTGGCCCTCCGGGAGCGTGGCGAGCTGTTCGACCGCGGCATCCGGTGAGTGGGTGAGGAGGCGTTCTACCTGCGGATCCACCATGCGCACTACTCTAACATTGTTAGAGTACGTGCGAGTGGCGTGGGGCGTCGGCGCATCCTGGTGTCGGGCGTATGTCGCGCGACATACTCGGGTGGCGGGCAATCCAGCTCGAGAGCTTCGTCAGGCTGCGGGCCTGAGCCGGGCCGAACTTGCGCGACGGTCCGGAGTTACTCAGCCGAATATTGCGGCCTACGAGGAAGGGCGGCGCACCGCCTCGGCGGAGATGCTGGAGCGGCTGCAAGCGGCCACACGTCCGCTGCCGCACGATGCGCTCGTCGCGCACCGCGCCGACCTGGTGAGCCTCGCCGGTCGCCGGGGCCTACGCAACCTCCGCGTATTCGGCTCCGCGGCTCGTGGCGCCGATCGTCCGGGCAGTGACCTGGTCACCCGCGCGCCCGGCACCGGGCTGCTCGCGATCACGGCGTCCGCTGCTGACGCGAGTGAGCTGCTCGGCGTCGAGGTCGACGTGGTGACCGACGGCGGCCTACCTGCCGACCATGAGATCGTGGCAACGGCTGTCGCGGTATGAACGAGCGGGATGCCGTGGCGCTGCGGGCGATCGTGCGGCCATGCGGGGTCGGGGCGGATCGCGTCGAGCGTGGGGATGAATGGTACCTGGGCGATCCCGACAGCGTGCCGGGCACTGCCGCGGCGTCGCTGATCATCAAGATCGGGGAGCACGTCGCTTGAGTGAGTGTCGACACGACCGAGCGGCATCCCGAAGTGCCATGGTTGCCGATCGAGCGGATGCGCGACTGCCTGGCGCATGAGGGCACCGACTATGGGCGGTCTGGAAACGCGGGTCTTCGGTCTGCCGACGATCAGCAGTTACATCCGCTCATTCCAAGCGAAGTAGCTTCGCGCCTCACCTCCAGGGTACGGGATGATTTTGGGCGAGCTCGACTTTCGGCCAGCGGCTACGAATGGTGTTGGCGTCGCCGCCGATCCGTGCGAGATGCTTGAGAGCCTGGACCCCGCGGGCGGGCTTGAGGCTCGCGCTCGCGTGTACGTCGAACTGGATCCGGATCGCCGAGATCGTCGTGACCTGGCCACAGGAATTCGACTTCGCTGCGGCTCGCAGGCTGTGACTCGAGGGCGACCGAGGCTTCGATTTGGTCGTCAGCCGAGACATGACGAGGAGTGCGGCGGTAGGCGCTGAGCCCGCTCCATGCCTACCTGCTGAAGCGGGTACGCACGTTGACGAGGTGGTCGCCGAGGGCCGCCAGTGCACCATCGTGATTGCGTTCCTCGACCCGGTTAAGGATCTGCTCGTGCTCGTGGAGCGTTTCGTCCAGGTCGAAGTTCTCCCGGCCTCCGGCCCACGTCTGGCGCATGCGATGGGCGTGGGCGCCGAGCGACTCGTGCATCGTGGTCAAGAACTCGTTCTCCGAGAATGTGAAGAACGCCCGGTGGAACTGAATATCAGCGTCGAAGTACTCGCGCATCCGACCATAATCCATGACGGTACTTGAGCGGATCCGTTCGGCTGCTTGGCTGTGGGCACGTTGCGCGCCCCGTAGCGCCTGCACGAACTGCGGCCAATCGGCGGTGAATGCGCGTGTGAGAGCCGCCCGCTCCACCACGAGCCGAGCGTCGATGAGCTGGCCGATCTGGTGCGGGTCCAATGGCGGCGCAACGACATAGCCGCGCTGGGCGCGGTACTTGATGAGGCCGGAACGCTCAAGCGCCACCATCGCCTCCCGCACCGGGGTCGGCGAGACCTTGAGCTCGCGAGCCAGACCGTCGATGCTCAAGTGATCCCCGGGCGCCCAGTGATTCGTGGTAAGCCGGTCGAATAGGGCGGAGTGGATGTCGGCCCGCAACGCACGCGGCTCCCGCTTGGTCTGCCCGTCCCGATTCATCTATCGCACTCTTTCCACTTCGGATCTCGAGGATCCAAGCCAACAGTATTAGAAGGTCGCGTCGGTCGGCGGCCGTTCACCGCTCCGCGCCCGGGGGCCGATCGACGCGCAACTGCGTTGGCACGAATCGGCGCCCCTCTTGGGCCAACGTGTTCTGGCCGCCCTTCGGATGGGCCGAGCAGAGACGCAACAGCCGCAGGAAGCCGGTCAGTTCCCAGGCGGCCCGGCCGACGAAGAGGCCGTCCACCTGCTCGATCGAGAGCAGCTCGTTGGCATTGCCGTAGTCCACCGACCCACCGTAGAGCAGGGCCGCGATCCGGCCGCCGTAGGCCTCGCCGAGCGCACGCAGGGGCGTCTCGAGCTCGTCCCCACTCGCGCGCCGTCCGGCGGCGCCGATCGCCCAGACCGGCTCGTAGGCCAGCAGGACCGTCGACATTTCCGCGTCGGACAGCCCGTCGAGGGCGCTGGCCGCCTGCCGAAGCAGGTAGGGCGAGGGGTCGCCGTGACGGTCGCGGATCTCGGCTTGCTCCCCGATGCACAGCAGAGGAATGAGGCCATGGGCGACGACGGCATGCACCTTCGCTCGGATCATCTCCTCCGTCTCACCGAAGTGCTCGCGTCGCTCGGAGTGCCCGAGCTCGACGATCCGCCCACCGGTGTCGGCGATCTGTGGCACGGAGACCTCGCCCGTCCACGCACCTTCGTCCTGCCAGTGCGCGTTCTGCGCTCCGAGCAGGATCGGGCTCGTCGGCGGCAGCTGCCGGTGCGCCTCGGCCAGCGCCGTGAAGGACGGCAGCACGAACGGTTGGATGCCCGCGGGGCCCTCCTGCGACCACCATTCGTGCAGGCCCCGCACGTAGCGGCGCGCCTCGGCGAGTCGCTTGTGCATCTTCCAGCTCGTGCCCACCCAGAGCTGCCGCATTCCGCCGTCCCCTCTCGTTCGAATCAGACCGTCAGAGCGTGTCGACGACGGCCGCCGACCCGCGTGCGCCGGTGTCGCCGGCGACGAGATGGTCGCTCAGGGCGGCCATGAGCAGTGCGAAGGACGTCGCGCCCGGGTCGGGTGTACCGATCGACTTCTCGCCCAGCACCCGCGAGCGGCCGCGCTGAGCCGCGAAAGACGCCGTGGCCTCCGCGGCCTCGCGCGCGCGCCGAACGCCCTCTCGGAGCGCCGCATACGGCTCTACGCCGGGGCGGAGCAGTTCCTCCCGGAACGGCAGCGCGGCGTCGATGAGGGTCTTCTCGCCCGGCTCGGCACCGCCGAGGCGGTGCATCGCCTCCACCCCGGAGCACAGCGTGGCGACGACTCGCGCGACGTCGGCGCCCTCGTCGTCCGAGAAGCCGCCGCCGACGGCGGTGAGCGCCGCACCCCACAGCGCTCCGGAGGTTCCGCCCGCGGCGTCGGACCAGGCGCTGCCCGCGCGTAGCAGGAGTGTGCGCGCGCCGGCTCCCGCCTCGAGGGCCGCCGCGGCCGCGTCGCAGGCCCCGCGGGATCCGTAGACCATCGCGTTGCCGTGGTCGCCGTCGCCGGCCACGGCGTCGAGGCGGCCGAGCTCGTCCTCATGCTCGGCGCAGACCGCCCGCAACTCGGTGAGCGCGGCGTGGATTCGGGCCGCCAGGGCGCGGGACTCCACGCTGGCCCGGGGCACGGCCTCATCGGCGGCAGTCCAGAGGGAAGTGCGCCGCTCGCCGGGCGCCCGTATCGAGCGCTGATAGCCCGGCGCCGTCGCGGGGGCGAGCCAGAGGCGCTCGAGCTCCTCGTCGAGGAAGACCATGGTGAGGGAGAGGCCGGCCATGTCGAGGCTCGTCACGAACTCGCCGACCTCGGGCGCGACCACCGTGAGACCGCACCCGGCCAGTTCAGCGGCCACTCGCTCGTAGACCACGAAGAGCTCCTCGTATTTGACGGTGCCGAGGCCGTTGAGGATGACGGCCACCCTGCCGCCGTAGGAGCGGCCGTCGCGGGCCGGTTCCTCGGCGAGCACGCCATCGACGAGGAGCTCGGCGATCTCGGCGGCGCTGCCGATCGGCACGTCGCGCACGCCCGGCTCGCCGTGGATGCCGAGGCCGACGGCCATGGTGCCGGGCTCCACGTGGAAGAGCGCGTCGGTCGACCCGGGCATGGTGCAGCCGTCGAACGCGAGACCGACGGAGCGGGTCGCATCGTTCGCCTTGCGTGCGAGGCGAACGGCGTCGTCGAGCGTCGCACCGGCCGCGATGGCCGCGCCGGTCATCTTGAAGACCGCCAGGCCACCGGCGACGCCGCGGCGCTCGCGGTGCAGCTCGGGCGGGTTCGACATGATGTCGTCGCTGACGCGCAGGATCCGTACGTCGTGGCCCTCGTGGCGCAGCTTCTCGGCGGCGGCCCCGAAGTGGAGCACGTCACCGGCGTAGTTGCCGAATCCCAGGATGATCCCGCCACCGTTCTCGGCGTTGCGCGCCACCGAGTACACCTGTGAGGCCGAGGGGGAGGCGAAGACGTTTCCGCACACGGCGCCGTGCGCCATGCCGTCGCCGACCCAGCCGGCGAACGCCGGGTAGTGGCCCGATCCGCCGCCGACGATCAGTGCCGGCTGCCCGGCCGGTGTCCGATCGGCGCGCACCACTCCGCCGGGAACGTGCAGCAGCGCGTCCGGATTGGCCGCGGCGAGCCCGCGCACCGCCTCCGACGCGAAATCCGAGGGGGTGTTGAAGACATACGTCATTGGTCATCCTCTCCCACGAGGGGTCTGCGTCCAGTGGCCGGGGCCGGACACCGGAGGGGTCGTCCACGGAGCATAATCCTATAGGATTAACGTCACAAGCTGTGGCGTGCGACACGGCGCGGGTGGGCTCGTGAGCCCGTTTGTTGGTACAAAACCGCGAAAATATCCGGTTAGTGGCCGTGCTTGACACGAGGCGAAACCTATAGGAACCTGAGTGGACCGCGAAAAGGAGACAAGGATGTTGACAGCCGAGAACTGGCCGATCGCCGCCAACATGCTCACGTTCGGCAGCACCGCCCCGGGTGGGGGCCACATAAAGGATGCGCCGGCGAGCGTGTGGGCCGTCCAACTGGGGCAGGTCAAGGCCCTGGGCATCGACCAGATCGATCCCACCGACGCGTGGGTGCCGCTCGCCGAGCTCCCCGAGGAGCGCCTGGCGCAGTTCTCCTCCGTGCTGAACGACCTGGGCATGACGATTCCCTCGATCTCCATGACGCGCCGATCGATCGTCGACCTCAGATCGGGTGAGACACACCTCGAGCAGGCACACCGGCTCATCGACCTCGCCCCGCGCTTCGGAGCGACGATCGTCAACATCGGCTTCATGCAGGGGCTCACGGGTGAGCAGGAGGACGCGATCTGGTTCTGGCTCGCCGACGGGCACGTGGACTCCGCCGAGTACCGCGATCTGGCGATCGAGCGCACGCGCATCCTCGCCGATCATGCCGCCCGCAACGGAGTCCAGCTGAGCCTGGAGATGTACGAGGACACTTACGTGGGCACCCCGGACGATGCCCTGGAGTTCCTGCGCGATATCGATCACGAGGCCGTCGGGCTCAACCCCGACCTCGGCAACCTCATCCGCCTGCACCGACCGATCGAGGACTACCGCACGATGTTCGAGCGCCTGCTGCCGCGCACCAACTTCTGGCACATCAAGAACTACACCCGCGATTTCGACCCGGCCACCGGCGCCTACGCCACGTCGCCCGTGCCGCTCAAGTACGGCTACATCAACTATCGCCAGATCATCCGCCAGGCGATCGAGCTCGGGTTCACCGGCCCGTTCTGTTGCGAGCACTACGGCTCGGACTCCCTCGGCGTCATCGCCGAGAACCACGACTACATCCGCGAGGTGCTCCACTCAGCGCTGAGCCCGGAGGCCGCCGTGCCAGCCCTGGCCCTCGCCGGCGGACCCCGGTGACGACCGCGGCCGCTCGCCCCGAACATACACCATCGGAAGGAATGCACATGAACGACATCAGCCGCGTCACCGTCGTCGGCGGCGGATACATGGGCGGGGGGATCGCGCAGGTCTTCGCGCTCGCCGGATACCGGGTGAGGATCGCCGATGTCTCCGTCGAGGCCGCCGACAAGGCGCTTGCCCGGCTGTTGCTCGAAGCGAAGGAGTTCGAGTCCCAGGGGCTCTTCGCACCCGGCAGCGCCGAGACCATCGCCGCCAACCTCTCGGCCGGGCTCGACCTCGAGCAGGCCGTCGCGGACGCGGACTTCATCGAGGAAGCGGTCTTCGAGGTCCTCGACGTCAAGCGGGACGTCCTCGCGCGGATCTCCCGCGCCGCCGCCCCCGACGCCATCATCGGCACGAACACCTCGACCCTGCCGGTACGCGAGCTCATCGGCGCCGTCGTCGGACCCGAGCGGTTCCTGACGGTGCACTTCTCCAACCCGGCGCCCTTCATCCCCGGAGTCGAACTCGTCGCGGGTGAGGCGACCGCCCCGACGACCGTCGACGCCGTCAAGGAACTCCTGAGCGCCATCGGCCGGCACGGAGCACTGGTGGCCGACTCGCCGGGCATGGTGCTCAACCGCCTGCAGTACGCGCTGCTGCGGGAGGCGTTCCTGCTCGTCGAGGACGGCGTGGCGACGGTCGAGGACGTCGATGCCATCGTGCGCACGACGTTCGGGTTCCGCCTCGGCTTCTTCGGCCCGTTCGCCATCGCCGACCAGGCGGGACTCGACGTCTACGTCGAGGGCTTCAAGACGATCGAGGGCGCCTTCGGCGAGCGGTTCTCCACCCCGGCACTCTTGACCGAGGCCGTGGCCGCGGGCAAGCACGGGCTGAAGAACGGCCATGGCCTGCTGCGCGACTTCGACGAGTCCGACCGGGAGCGGCTCGTGGCATACCGCAATCGGGCCTACGCCCGCATGCTCGGCCTCGTCGAGGAGCTCGGCCCGGCGCCACTCGCAGCCGAGGCACCGGCGTGAGGGGATGGACGAGCGATGCATTATTCGAGTATTGACGACGTCGCCGCGGCGATCCGCGCGCGGGACCTCTCCCCGGTCGAGCTGATCGACGCGACTCTCGAGCGGATCGAGCGCCATGACCCGGTGCTGCAGGGCTACGCCCGCGTCAGCCCCCAGGTGGCCCGCGCGGCCGCCCGCGCAGCGGAGGATGAGATCCGTGCCGGTGCCTGGCGCGGCCCCCTGCACGGGGTGCCCGTCGCCGTCAAGGATCTGTACGGCACGACGGATGAGCCCACCACGTTCGGCTCGAGCCACCTGGCGCAGTACCGTCTGGCGGGGGACGCCGAGGCCGTGCAGGGTCTGCGCCGAGCGGGGGCCGTGATCGTCGGGACGCTCCGCATGTCGGAGGCGGCCCTGACCGATCACGGGGTCGGTCTGCCCGTGCCGCTCAATCCCTGGGATTCGGCCACATGGGTCGGCACCTCCTCGAGCGGGTGTGCCGCCGCGACGTCCGCTGGCCTGTGCTACGCATCCCTCGGCTCGGACACCGGCGGCTCGATCCGAGGGCCGGCCACCGCGACGGGCCTGACCGGCCTCAAGACCACGCGCGGTGCCGTGCCCGCCGGCGGCACCCTGCCGCTTTCGCGCACCCTCGACACGCTCGGCCCGTTCGCCCGCTCGGCCCGTGACTGCCGGATCGTCTTCGAGGCGATCGCGCGGGCCGGGGCCCGGCCCGGAGGCACCCGGGGTGAGGGCCGCGCGCAAGGCCGGCGGATCGGCATCGACCCGAACCTGCTCAAGACCGTCTCCGGCGAGACCCGCTCGATGATCGAACAGACCGCGGATACGTTCGCCGAACTCGGCGCCGCGGTCGTCGAGGTGGCCACTCCGGACGGGGCCCACCTGGCCGCGGACTGGGTCGCCTTCGTCGGGGCCGAGGCCGTCGCGGACCTCGCCGACCTCTATCCGCCCTCGGCCGCGGATCGGTACGGCCCAGAGATCGCCTATGTGCTGGAGCAGGGCCGGTCAACCACACCCGCCGACCTCGACCGGATCACGGCCTCGGCCGACCGGTACCGATCCGACCTGGACGCCGCCCTCGACGGACTGGACGCGCTCCTGCTCCCCACCGTGGGCACGCCCTCACCGACGGTCGCGGACGTCGATCGCATGCGGCTGAGCTATGAGGTGTGGAACCACGAGGTGATGCGGCTGACCTGCCCGATGAACTACTCCGGACATCCCAGCCTGACCCTGCCGACCGGATTCACCGGCCGGGGCACCCCCGAGGGTGCCCAGCTGGTCGGGCGCCACCACGATGAGAACCTCCTGCTGACGCTGGGGGAGGCCTTTCAGGAAGCGACGGATTTTCACCGCCGACATCCGGCTTCATATCCGTGAACCGGCCCGTGACACCCACGGGTGAGCCGACTCCCCACGAGCACGCAATGGAAAGGACGGTTATGTAGCGACGGGCCACCGGCCACTCGCAATCGAGAACCACCGCGACGAGGACGTCGCCTACCGGGCCCGTCCAACGGAGCCCAGCCACGAATCGAGACCGAGGTTCGGGGTTCCTTCGGGATCGCGCAGCCCAGCCGCGCTGCCCAACACGCATCCGGGCGACGATGCCGGCGCCTTCGACACGGCCGGGGCACGCCATGCCCCGCGCCCGTGAACCGGCCGATGCGACCGGCAATTACCGGCGATCCGACGGCGATGTCGGACGCGACCCACGTCTCACCGACGTGAGGATCACCTGAGAAGGAGAGTTCTGATGATGAGAAATAGGAAATGGGCCGCACTGACAGGTGTGACTGTGGCGTCCGTCTTGGTCCTCACGGCGTGCGGATCCGGTGGATTCGGTGCCTCCGCGAACGGCGGAGACGGTGGCGAGGCTGGAAACGACGGGGTGAGCATCGACGTCATCGCCGTGAACCTGCCGGCGCAGGAGGATCTGGTCACGCTGACCAAGGAGCACTTCACCGCCGAGACCGGCATCACGGTGAACTTCACGCTGCTGCCCGAGAACGACGTGCGGGCGAAGATCACCCAGGAGTTCTCCTCCCAGGCGGGCGTGTACGACGTCGCGAGCCTGTCGAACTACGAGATCCCCTTCTATGCCGATAACGGCTGGGTGGCCCCGATCGACGACTTCCTGGCTGCCGACGACGACTTCGACCTTCCGGACATGCTCCCGTCGATGATGGACTCGATGACCGGATCGGACGGGAAAACCTACGGGATGCCGTTCGAGGGACAGTCGTCCTTCACGATGTACCGCAAGAGCGTGTTCGAGGAGCACGGGCTGACGATGCCGGACAATCCGACGTGGGACGAGGTGGCAGACCTGGCCAAGACCCTCGATGAGGAGTCCGACATGGACGGCATCTGCCTGCGCGGACTGCCCGGCTGGGGCCAGCAGCTCGCGCCGCTGAACACGGTGATCAACACCTTCGGTGGCACGTGGTTCGATATGAACTGGGATGCCCAGCTCACCTCCGCCGAGACGGTCGAGGCGGTCGAGTTCTACGTCGACCTCATCCAGGAGCATGGCGAGCCCGGCGCTGCGCAGGCCGGTTACGCGGAGTGCCTCAACCGGTTCCTCCAGAGCGACTCCGCTATCTGGGTCGACGCGACGAACTCCGGCGGCCCGGTCGAGGCCGAGGACTCACCGATCGCCGGAGACGTCGGCTACGCCCAGTCCCCGGTGAAGGAGACCGACGCGTCCGGTTGGCTGTGGACCTGGGCCTGGGGCATCCAGGCGGCCTCCAAGAAGCAGGAGGCCGCTTGGGAGTTCGTCTCCTGGGCGAGCTCGCAGGAGTACGAGGAGCTCGTGGCCGAGACGTACGACTGGTCGCGCGTGCCCTACGGCAAGCGCCAGTCGACGTTCGACAACCCAGAGTTCCAAGAGGGAGCGCCGTTCTACGCCGCTGCCATGGAGGCTATTCTGGCCGCCGATCCGAATGATCCGGGCGTGCAGCCCCGCCCCTACAAGGGTGTGCAGTTCGTGGGAATCCCCGAGTTCATCTCGCTCGGTACCGCCGTCTCGGAGGACATTGCAGCCGCAATAGCCGGAAACACCACGGTGCAGGAGGCGCTTGAGAAGAGCCAGGCCGCGGCCCAAGAGGTCGGCGACAAGTACAAGTAGGTTTCGCTGCTGACGCACGGGTTCCGGTGGCTTCCCATCCGTGGGGAGCCACCGGGCCTGGCGGCAGCCGAGTGAATGGGAGATCCACCCGTGACTACGAACCTGCAGTCCGCACCCGAGACAACGGCTCGACCAGCGGCCCTGGTGCGGCCCGCGCCCGGCAGGTCCCGCGCTTGGGCCCGGCGGGCGCCACTCCTGCCCGCCCTCATCTTCACGATCGTGCTGACCCAGCTCCCGTTCGTCGGGACGATCATCGTTTCGTTCATGAACTGGAACAGCCTGCTGCCGAGCGAGCGGGGGTTCGCCGGCTTCGGCAATTACACCCAGGTGCTGACGAACGCCGAACTTCGCAGCACGATCAGTTTCACTGTCCAACTCACGGCGATCGTCGTCATCGCCAGCATGGTCCTTGGCTTCGCGATCGCGATGCTCGTGAATGAACGCTTCCTCGGCCGGGGCATCGTACGCACCCTGCTCGTGCTGCCGTTCCTCGTGGTGCCTGTGGCCGGCGCACTCTTCTGGAAGCACGCGATCCTCAATCCATCCTACGGGCTCATCAACGGCACGCTCACCGCGATCTGGAACCTGTTCGGCAGCGACAATCCGCCGCAGCCGGACATCCTCTCGACGGCGCCAACCCTGGGTATCGCACTCTCCCTCATCTGGCGGTGGACGCCGTTCATGATGCTTATCCTGCTCGCAGGGCTGCAGTCCCGGAAGCAGGACGTCATGGAGGCCGCGGCAGTCGATGGGGCCGGGCACTGGGCGATCTTCCGCTATATGACCCTTCCCCATATGCGCCGTTACCTCGAACTCGGAGGACTCTTCGGCAGTATCTACCTCGTGCAGGAGTTCGATGCGGTGTTCATGCTCACCGCCGGCGGGCTCGGCACGACCAACCTGCCTTACGCCGTCTACAAGACCTTCTACCTGGCGAACGACTATGGCCTGGCCTCCGCGCTCGGGGTCATGGTCGTGATCGGCACGATTGTCATCGCGCTATTCACTCTTCGCGTGCTGCTCTCCCTGTTCAAAGAGACCGCCAGATAGGCCTGAAAAGGAGTTCATGTCATGGCTACCCTGACCGTGTCCGCGCGCAGTGCGCAGCCAGGCACCCGGAAGAGGAGCGTTCCCAAACGGGTGCTGCTCGCCGCTTCGGCCTGGATCGTGGCGCTCGTGTTCGTGGCACCGATCCTGTGGATGGTGCTCACCTCCCTTCACGCAGAGACCGATGCGGCCACCAACCCGCCCTCGATCTTCGCCCCGCTCACCCTCGACGGCTTCCGCGCGTTCTTCGGCGGATCCGGTCTGAGTCCGTGGCCACCGATACTCAACTCGATGACAGCCTCGGTGCTCTCAGTGATCTTCGTGCTGCTGCTCGCCTTCCCGGCGGCGTTCGCCCTTTCGATACGGCCGGTGGAGAAGTGGCGCGACGTGATGTTCTTCTTTCTCACCACGAAGATGCTGCCGATAGTTGCCGCACTGTTGCCGCTCTACCTGTTCGCCAAGGCGATCGGCGGCCTCGACAACATCTACTTGCTCGCCGTCTTCTACACGGTAATGAATCTGCCGATCGCGGTGTGGATGTTGCAGTCCTTCCTTGCGGAGGTGCCGGTCGAACTAATGGAGGCTGCGCAACTCGATGGGGCAGGCCTGGCCACGATCCTGCGTAAGGTCATCCTTCCTGTCGCGATGCCCGGGATTGCCGCTACGGCGCTCATCTGCTTCATCTTCAGCTGGAACGACCTGCTTTTCGCCCGGGTGCTCACGGGCACGGCGGCCACCACGGCGCCGGTCTTCCTCACTGGCTTCGTCTCCAGCCAGGGCCTGTTCCTAGCGACGGTCTCTGCCGGCGCCCTCGTCGTCTCCCTGCCGGTCATCGCGGTCGGGATGGCGGCCCAGGACAAGCTCGTGCAGGGCCTGACGTTCGGAGCGGTGAAGTGATGGACTCGCTCATCGTCGTGGTCGGCTCCGATGACGCCGGATTCCAGTACAAGGAGGCGCTCAAGGCGGACCTAATGGCCCATTCCGAGGTCTCCGCGGTCATCGATGTCGGTGTCGACGCGAGCGCTCACACGCCGTATCCCGAGATTGCGATCGGGGCGGCCGAGGTGGTCGCGCGCGGCGAGGCCGACCGGGCGTTGCTCGTCTGCGGAACAGGTATGGGGATGGCGATGTCCGCCAATAAGGTGCCCGGCGTGCGAGCGAGTACCGCGCACGACAGCTTCTCCGTCGAACGCCTGGTCCTGAGCAACAACGCCCAGGTGCTCACCCTCGGTGAACGCGTCATCGGACTGGAACTGGCCCGCCGCCTCGTCGCCGAGTGGCTCACCTATCGGTTCGACGACACCTCGGCCTCGGCAGAGAAGGTCGGCGTGCTCACACGCTACGAGTCCCGCAGCGCGTGACGGGCGTCCGGTGACCTGGGCGCCGCTGACACGGTCAGGGAGGGCTGGGGGCGCCCAGGTCCGGCGGTGCCGGTGAGCTGGGTGCCGTCGGCACGGTCAAGCAGGGTCCGGGGCGCCCACAGGTGCGGCGACCAGGGCGCCGGGGCGAGCGACGCCGTCCCTAATCAGTGATCCTCTTCGAGGGCCACCACAGGCGATGCGCCAGCTCGTGGCCGAGGTCAGGTACGAGCACCGAGCGTACGAGAAGGGTGTCGATCAGTACCCCGAACGCCACGATGAACGCGATCTGGACGAGGAACAGGATCGGGATGACCGCCAGCGCCGCGAAGGTCGCCGCGAGCACGAGGCCCGCGGAGGTGATGACCCCGCCGGTGATCGCCAGCCCGCGGCCGAGCCCGGCGTGGGTGCCGTGGCGCACCGACTCCTCCCGCACCCGCGTCATGAGGAAGATGTTGTAGTCGATCCCGAGCGCCACGAGGAACACGAACCCGAACAGCGGCACGGCCGGATCGGCGCCGGGCATGTGGAACACGTGGTTGAACACGAGCGCCGCGATCCCGAGCGTGGCGGCGAAGGAGAGCGCCACGGTGCCGACTGGATCTCATCCGCACGGGCCTCGGCAGAGTCCGCAAGTTGACTCCTGGTGTGGATGCCGTCGGGTGGTCCCGCGAGCCTCATGAAGGAATAGCGCAGCCGGATGGCACGCTATTCTCACGGTTTACTCCAACAATCGTGTGAGAGTAGCCTGCGGGCGTCGGATGTCCGGTCGCCCACCGCGGGCCGCGCCGGCCGATCGGCAGAGGCGGGCTTCAAGGGGGGTCGAGTGCCTGGCCTCGGTGTCTGTCGAGTAAAATCAACGCGGCCGAGGCACCGGTCCCGCCGGGCGACACGACACGAGGAGGGTGCGGCGTTCCGTATGCCGCGATCATGGTGAAGCACCGACGAGAAGAGCGGCCGCGCGCCCTCCCGCGGCGCGAGGGACTGTCACTCAGGAGCAGGATCCTGGTCATAGTCGCCGTTGGCTTCCTGGCGCTGGGGCCGGTCGGGTTGCTGCTTTGGGGGGCCACGTGGACGGCGGATCGGCTCACCATGAAGGACATCACGTGCACTGTCACGGCCGTCGACTCCTGGCGCAACAGCGGGAGGCGCACGAGCCAGGGGCTGAGCATCTACAGCTCGAACTGCCCCACGATCGCCGCCAAGCCGCACGTGAGCAAGGAGGAGCAGGACGCCCTGGCAGCCGGCTTCGAGCTCGGTCGGGACTACACGTTCACGGTCGGTGGATTCGCCTACTTTCTGGCCGACGATCTCGGCTGGGGAGCAGTCGACCTGCTGGGCGAGCTTCCCACCGAACCCGCGAACTGACTCCGCCGCAGGGCCGAGGGTCGGCCGTAGCGCGGGGACCTGGGTGCGGTGGACACGCCCTGGCGGGCTGGACGCACCCAGGTGCGGCCCGTGTGCACGAGGCGACCGGACGCCGTCCCTAGTCCGTGATCTTCTTCGAGGGCCACCACAGGTGTCGGCCGAATTGGTGCCCGAGGGCGGGCACGAGGATCGAGCGCACGAGGAGCGTGTCGAGGAGGACCCCGAAGGCCACGATGAACGCGATCTGGACGAGGAACAGGATCGGGATCACCGAGAGCGCCGCGAACGTGGCCGCGAGCACGAGGCCCGCGGAGGTGATGACCCCGCCGGTGATCGCCAGCCCGCGGCCGATCCCGGCGTGGGTGCCGTGGCGCACCGACTCCTCCCGCACCCGGGTCATGAGGAAGATGTTGTAGTCGATCCCGAGCGCCACGAGGAACACGAACCCGAACAGCGGCACGGCCGGATCGGCGCCGGGCATGTGGAACACGTGGTTGAACACGAGCGCCGCGATCCCGAGCGTGGCGCCGAAGGAGAGCACCACGGTGCCGATGAGCATGAGCGGGGCCACCACGGAACGCAGCAGCAGCATGAGAATGCCCAGGATCACCACGAGCACGATCGGGATGATGAGCGTGCGGTCGCGGATCGAGGCGTCGTTGGAGTCCACGTCGGTGGCGCTCACGCCGCCGATCTGGGCCCGATCGCCCAGCTCGGCCCGCAGGTCGCGGACCACGTCGCCGGCGGCCGCGGAGTCTGCAGCCACCGTGAGCGTGGCCTGCAGCAGCACGTCGCCGTGCGAGACGGTCGGGTCCGGGGCGGGGGAGCCGGGAGGCCCGGCCGGTTGGACGCCGTCCGTGGTCACCGGAGCGGAACCGCTCGGCGATTCGGCGGCCGCCACCGAGACCGCCCCGATGTCGTCGTCGGTGAGCAACACCCCTGCCACCTCCTGCAGGTCGTCGGCGGAGGTGATGACGTAGACGGGGCTGCCCGAGCCGCCGGGGAAGTGCTCGGCCAGCGCCTCCTGCCCGGCACGGGCCTCGGAGGCGCCGAGCACGAGGTCGCTCTGCGGCACGCCCTCGGCCTTGAGCTGGCCCAGGCCCACGCACGCCCCGAGCAGGAGCACGACCACCGTGATCCACACCGGCCGGTGCCGCCGCTGCACGAACGCCGGGAGGCGTGCCCACACCCCCTTGGTGGGCAGATGCGCGTCGCTCTGCTCGCCCGCAGCCCCCGCGGCGAGCACGTGGGGTCGGCGCGGCCAGAACGCGGTCCGGCCGCAGGCCATGAGCAGCGCGGGCAGGAACGTGAGGGCGGCGAGCATCGCGAACACGATGCCGATCGCGGCGATCGGGCCCAGATCCCGGTTCGAGGCGAGCTCGCTCAGCAGCAGGCACAGCAGCCCGGCGATGACCGTGCTGCCGGAGGCCGTGATCGCTCCGACGGAGCCGCGCCAGGCCTCGCGCGTGGCCTCCCACCGGCCGTGGTGATCGCGCAGCGCCTCCCGGTAGCGCGAGACGTACAGCAGCGAGTAGTCCGTGGCCGCGCCGATCACGAGGATGAACAGGATGCCCTGGGTCTGGCCGCTGAGCAGCACGACGCCGGCCTTCGCGAGCCACCACACGGTCAGGAGCGCGACGCACAGCGCGAACAGGCTCGTCGACAGCACGATGAGCGGCAGCAGCGGGGACCGGTAGACGATCACGAGGATCACGAACACCGCCGCGATCGCCACGAGCAGCAGGAGCGTGTCGATGCCGCCGAACGCCTCGACCAGGTCGCCCAGGAATCCGGCCGGGCCCGTGACGTAGCTCGTCAGGTCGGCGGGAAGCGTGCTCGCCAGCTCGGAGCGCAGCGCCTCGACCGCGGCGTCGACGTCCGCATCCGCATCGAGGGGGACGAAGATCTCGACCGCGCGCCCGTCCTCGGAGGGGATCGGCGGGGAGACGGCGCCACTCACCTCGGGCAGGTCGCCCAGCCCGGTCGCCAGGTCGGCGAGCGTGTGCAGCTGCTCCTTGGTGAGCTTCTGCTCGCCCGTGATGACGACGACGGCCGGGATCGCGTCGTCGCCGAGGAACTCGGGCAGGCGGTTCTGCACCTGGGTGGCCTCGGCGCTCGTGGGCAGGTACGCGGTGGAGTCGTTCGAGGAGACCTCGCTCACCTTGCCGAAATAGGGCCCGCCGATCGCGGCGCCGACGAGCCACGCGACGATGACGAGCGCGGGGATGACCACGCGAGCCCACGCGGCGCCGCGGCGGGCCGAGGCCCGGTGCTCGGGCGGCGCGGAGGTGCCCGGCTGCCCGGGCGTGTCGGGCTCCGGCGAGCCGGACCTCCCGCGCCGGGCGGCGCCGTCCCCGCTATTCGGGTCGTTCGGCTCGTTCGGCGGCTGCAGATGAGACATCGTGACCTTCCTCGCGCGGCTCCGGCCAGGGTAGCGCCCGCCACCTCGGCCAGTGGGCAGGTTCCGGGCGACCTGGTGACCCCGATCCGGCCCGTCGGCGGAATCGGGGCCGTCCGCTCCCGAGGTTACCGAGTAACTGCTAGGGTCGACCCGATCGGTTACCGAGTAAGTGAGCCGGAGGCGAGATGTCGGTCAAGCAGGGAATCCTCGCGCTGCTGAGCGTGCAGCCCATGGGCGTGGCTCGGCTGCGCCGGGAGTTCGAGGCCCGCACGGGCGGCACCTGGCCGCTCAACATCGGGCAGGTGTACACCACGGCGCAGCGGCTCGAACGCGATGGGCTCATCACCCGGGTCGCCGCCGAACCGCCGGGCGGCGCCGATGCGGGCCCCGCTGCCGATACCGGCGCCGCCCCGGCCACAGGTGCGAATACGGGCCACGGCGCGCCCGGCGAACCGGAGGTCGAGCAGTACACGCTCACCCGGGCCGGTCGCTCGGCCGCAGCCGAGTGGTGGCACACCCCCGTGAACCGCGGCACGCCCGAGCGCGACGAACTCGTGATCAAGATCTCGCTCGCCGTCACGATGCCCGGGGTCGACGTCCGTGAGGTGGTGCAACGGCAACGCTCCGAGACCATGCGCGCACTGCGGGACCTGACGAGACTGGTCGCCCGAACCGATCCCGACAGCGACCCGGACCTGGCCTGGTCGCTCGTGCTCGACCATCACGTCTTCACCGCGGAGGCCGAACTCCGCTGGCTCGACCACATCGAATCCCGCGCCGAACGGGCCGCGAGCCGGCCACGCGTCGTCCATACGCCGGCGCCGAAGGCGACGAACACCCCCGACCGGAAGGCGACGAATCGATGACCGCCCCGGCCGAACCGATCGTGCTCACCCTGACCGACCTCGTGCGCGTGCACGGGCACGGCGCCCAGGAGGTGCGCGCCCTCGACGGCGTGAGCCTGACCGTGCGCATGGGCGAGCTCGTGGCCGTCATGGGGCCCTCGGGCTCGGGCAAGTCCACGCTGCTCAACCTCGCCGGCGGGCTCGACAGTCCCACCGCCGGCAGCGTGCGCGTGACCCGGGACGTCCTCTCCAGCCTGGACGCGAAGGGGCGGGCCGCGCTGCGGCGGCGGCGAATCGGCTACGTGTTCCAGGACTTCAACCTCATCCCCGCCCTCACCGCCGCCGAGAACGTCGCCCTGCCCCGCGAGCTCGACGGTCTGCGCGTGCGTCGGGCCCGCCGCGAGGCGCTCGACTCCCTCGCCGACGTCGGCCTGGCCGAGCTGGCCGACCGCTTCCCGGACGAGCTCTCGGGCGGGCAGCAGCAGCGGGTCGCGATCGCCCGGGCACTCGTGGGCCCGCGCCGGCTCATCCTCGCCGACGAACCGACCGGGGCGCTCGACTCCGCCACCGGGGAGGCGGTCATGCGGGTCGTCCGCGCCCGCGTCGACGCCGGCGCGGCCGGGCTGCTGGTGACCCACGAGCCGCGGTTCGCCGCCTGGGCCGATCGCACCGTGTTCCTCCGTGACGGCGTGATCGTCGACGCCACCGATGCCGACGATCCGGGGCAGCTGTTGACCGGCAGCGGACCGCGATGACGGCCCGGCTCGCGCGCTGGCGCGTGGCACTGCGGATCGCCCGCCGGGACGCGCTGCGCAGCAAGGGCCGCACCGCGCTCGTCGTGCTGCTCATGATGCTCCCGGTCGCCGCGGGCGCGTTCGTCGTGGGCGGGATCCGCACGAGCACGCCGACTACCGAGACCCGGATCTCCTGGCAGATGGGCTCGAGCGCCCAGGCCCGGCTGAGCGTGGGCTGTGGCGACGTGCGCGCGCCGATCGAGCAGGATCCGTTGGGCACCGCCGGCTGCGACAGCTCGGCCGCCGACCTCGGCGCGGTGGACCCGGGCGACCTCGCGTCGCTGCTGCCGCGTGGGGACGACGTCACCCCGGCCGGGCGGGTCGGCCTGCCCATCCGTAGTGGGCGGGCCCTCGTACGCTCGGCCGAGTTCCTCGTGCTCGACGCCGCGTCCGTGCCCGGGCTCCTCGGCGAGGTCGAGGGGAACGCCGGGCCGGGGCCCGGACAGATCGTGCTGCGGCGCCAGATCGCCGACCGGCTCGGCGTGGGAATCGGCGACCGCGTGGAACTCGACTCGGTGGAGGTCGAGGTGGTCGGCATCGGCGACTCGAGCTCACCCGTGGCCGGCCTCGTCGGCGCGTCCACGGTGGGTGGGAGCGAGCCGATCTGGTTCGTCGTCGGCGATGCGCCGGTGACGTGGGGCGACGTGCAGAACCTCAATGCCATCGGGATGGTGGTGACGAGTCGGGCCGTGTACGAGGATCCGCCGCCGCCGGAGCAGGTTCCGGCTGCTTCTTACGGCGACTCCGGTGACACGGCCCGGGTGGTCGGGGTGATCGCGGCCGTGGTCGCGCTGGGGCTGCTGGAGATCGTGTTGCTCGTGGGGCCCGCGTTCGCCGTGGGCGCCAAGCGCAACGCCCGCATGCTGGCACTGGTGGCGGCCTCGGGCGGGGCACCGGGCGATGTGCGCCGGATCGTGCTCGCCTCGGGACTCGTGGCCGGCGTGATCGCGGGCGTGGTCGGCCTGGCGGTCGGCAGCGCGGGAACGGTGGTCTGGTTCCTGACTCGGCAGGGCTCGACCTATCCGTTGCCGAACCTCGTGATCCCGGTGCTCGAGCCGGCCGGCATCGCCGCGATCGCGTTGCTGCTGGGGTTGGCCGCAGCGTGGTTCCCGGCCCGGAGCGCCGCGTCGGCCGACGTGGTGATGGCGCTCGCGGGGCGCCGCGGTGACGTACCGGCCCGTAGGCGGGTTGCCTGGACGGGGCTGAGCCTGGCGGGCGCCGGCGTGGCGATGGGGGTGGTGGCGGCAACCGTGAGCGAACCGGTGCTGCTCGCCGCCGGCGTGATCGTGATGGAGATCGGGCTCGTCATGGCCGCGGGGATGCTCGTGGAACTGGTCGGCCGGCTCGCTCCGATGATGCGCCTGCCCGCCCGGTTCGCGCTGCGTGATGCCCGTCGGCACCGCAGCCGGACGGCCCCCGCGGTGGCGGCCGTGTTGGCAGCCGTGGCCGCGGCGACCGTGGGGCTCGTGTGGATCGCGAGCGATGCCCGGGTGCAGGAGGCGATCTGGCGCCCGGTGGCCGCGGACCAGGTGGGACTGGTCAGCCTGAGCACGTGGGATCAGGACGCCGAGGGCCTGGTGGAACAGTACGACCGGGTCGAACGCGCGATCGGCGGCGTACTCCCGCAGGCCCGGATGGTCCCGGTGCGCCTGCTCGAGTCGACGACTCACACGGGACCGAACTCCTCCTGGTCGGCGGCGGCGCTGCCCGATCCGGCCACGGTGTGCCCGGAGGATCAGGAGTACTCGGAGGACGCCGCCGACGAACGGTGCCGGGTCGTGCCGTCCGCGTCGGCCGGCTTCACCTGGGGATCCGGCGCCCTCGTGGACGACGGCTCGATGGTCGGCGCGCTCGGTCTCGACGGGGCCGCGGCGGCCGCCGACGCGCTCTCGCGCGGGGAGGTGGTGGTCAACGACCCGGAGGCGATCTGGCCCGACGGACGGGTGCACATCACGGTCATGGACGACGACTACCAGCCGGCCACGGCGGAGGTGACCGCTCGTGGACACCTCGTGGAGTGGGCCTCGCAGGTATACGACCTCGTGGTGCCGCCGGCCCTCGCCGAGGATCTCGAGGGTGCGGCCCAGGTCGCCCTGGCCGATCGCGGGGAGCGGGCGGGGGATGCCGACCCGGGCGGTACCGATGCGGGCGATCCACTGTTCGGCATCCGTACCGTTGGAGCCGTGGTGACCGGTGTGGACCTCGACCAGGCCGATGTGGACTCGCTCAACCGGGACCTGTCCGATATCGATGCGAACGTGCGGCTGACCTATGAGGGGGAGATGGGCGGCAAGCGCAGCGACGCGGACCTGGCAGCCATCATCGTCGGTGCCGCCCTCGTGGTGGCGCTGCTCGCGACCGGGCTGAGCGTGGGGCTGGCCGTGACCGACTCCCGCGCCGACCTCGCCACGCTCTCGGCCGTGGGCGCGAGCCCGCGGGTTCGCCGGCGGATCACGAGCGCCCAGGCCGGGGTGGTCGCGATCGTCGGCACACTCGCGGGCGTGAGCACCGGGCTCCTGCTCGCCTTCGTGATCGGCCGATGGCAGCAGACGGACCGGTTCACCGGCTACCTCTGGGAGACGATCGTGCCGTGGCCTCATGTCGGCGCGCTGGCCATCGGGCTGCCGCTGCTCGCCGTCGCCGGCGGCTGGTTGCTGAGCCGCTCCCGCCTGCCGGTGCGGAGGCGCCTGGCGCAGTGACGTGGGTGGCCTGCGGGCTCCCGTGCAGGCCGGGCGAGCTGCGCCGGATCGGGGATCGCGGCTCTCCCGGGGTGCCGCTCGCACGGGGTCCGCGGTGGCTTCGAGATCGGATTGCGAGGGGGTGGTGCGGCGGTCGGTGCGCGTCGGTAGCGTGACAGACACGGCCTCGACCGGTGCGACCAGCGCCCGCGGGACGAATGGAGGAGGACCGATCATGTGGCTCACACTCATCATCGTCGGCATCGTGCTCGCGCTGCTCGGCGTCTTCATCGCGGCCGCGAAGTTCCTGATCTGGCTGGGCATCATCCTGCTGGTGATCTCGGTGATCATGTCGCTCGTCACGCGCGCCAGGAACCGCGCATAGCGTACGTCCGGCCCGGGTGGCGCCCGCACGGGGAGGGCGGTGCCCGGGCCGTCACATGTCTTGGGCCTGTGACGACGGGGTCGGTCCGCCTCAGCCGAGGAGGGCCGCGATGGCCGTCACGACGCCGATCGAGAGCGCCGTGGTCACGAGGATCGTCGAGCGCGCCGCGGCCGCTCCGCGTGGTGGACCGGGGTGTGTGGGTGTTGGGGAACAGTCGAGATTGCCTGCCGTAGTCAATACCGTACTAGAACTGGTACGGTATTGACGTGGAGGTGGCGCGTTGACGTATCGGCGTGATCTGTGGGAGGTCGCCGTATCCCACCACGGCGTGGTGACCGTTGCGTCCGCCGACGACGCCGGGGTGCCGCCGGTGGAGGTGCGCAAGCTCGCCTCCCGTGGTGCGCTTCGCCGCTACGGTCACGGGGTCTATGTGCATCGGGGAGCGCCCACGTCGCGACTGACGGAGCCTGCCGTGGCTGTGGCGCTTGGAGGCGCGGGGGCATTCCTTCAGCGTGAGTCCGTGTTCGACCTCCTGGGCATCGGCCAGTTCAATCCGAAGAGGATTCGGGTGGGGACGCGCCGTCGCGTCCGGCGGGCACTCCCCGAATGGATGGCGCTCGAGTCTCGTGTCGACGTGCCCGACGCGGACATCACGAGGTATGACGGCATTCCCGCGACGACAGTTCGGCGGGCACTCGAGGATCTCCGTCCTCGGATGCCGCACGAGCGCTGGCGGGCACTGCTCGACGAGGCGGAGCTACGAGGCCTGATCAGTGCCACGGAAGCACATGAATTGAAGGGAGGGTGGAATGGCAGGCGCGAGTCCGCCGCGGAATATCACGCAGCTCAATGAGCGACTGGCCGAGGTTGCGGAAGGGCTGGTGATACCGGTGGCCCGGGCTCGGGTCATGCTGTGCACGCTCGTCGTAGCGCAGATGCTCCCCGAGGCCGTTGCAGTCAAGGGAGGGATGGGCATCAAACTGAGACTTGGGGAATCGGGCACACGAGCAACGTCGGACCTCGATGTTTCTACGCGCGCTCGCGGGGAGGAATTCGCGCAGGCGTTTCGAATGCGACTCTCGGAGGGCTGGGGGAGGGTTCCGCCGTCGAAGCGTGAGGCTCGACGGAATCCCGGGGCGATGAGCCGGATCGCCTTCACAGCGACAGTGAGGGCGCGGCGGATCCACGATCCGGGACTCGCCCGGCCGGAATACGTCATGCACCCGTACCGGGTGTCGATCGCGTTTCTGGACGTCCCGTGGGGTGGGCTCGACGTCGAGGTCTCCGATCCCGAGATCGATCCGTACGCCTACAGTCGACGAGAGGTCGACCGCGACCTCACACAGTTCGGTGCGCATTTCGGATTCGGTGAGTTTCGGCCCGTCGCGGTGGTCGATCTCGAATACCAGATTGCGCAGAAGCTTCACGCCGTGACCGATCCCGCGTACATGCGCGCACACGACCTGGTCGATCTGCAGCTACTCTGGCAGGCGAAGCCGGATTTGCCGAGTCTCCACAGTCTCTGTGTGCGGACGTTTGCGTGGCGAGATCAGCAGCCGTGGCCGCCGCTTCCGTTGCGTCCGATGGATGGCTGGGCGTTGGGCTATGCCGACGCACGCGAAGAGACTCGAGTGGCCGGGCGCACTTCGATCCTGCCCGACGTCGCGGAAGCACGGCTGTGGCTCGCCGAGATCATCGACGTCATCGGAACAACCGGGATCGACGACTGACGGCTATCGGCGCCCTCAGCCGAGGAAGGCCGCGATGGCCGTCACGACGCCGATCGAGAGCGCCGTGGTCACGAGGATCGTCGAACGCGCGAGCGCGACCCCGGTGGAGTACCGGAGCGCGTACACGTAGACGTTCTGCGCCGTCGGGAGCGCCGCGAGCACGGTAAGGGCGAACAGGTCGGGCGCCTCGAGGTGCAGCACGAAGCGACCCAGACAGTAGGCGAACGCGGGATGCACGACTGCCTTGAGCGTCGTCCCCAATCCCATCTCGGCGGAGGGACGCACGCCGCGAAGCCCGCCCGAGCCCCACAGCGAGATGCCGTAGGTGAGCAGCGCGAGCGGCACGGCGGCCCCGGCCAGGAGCGAGATCGGATCGTGGATGACGGCGGGCAGGCGCCAGCCGGTCGCCCCGAGCGCGAGGCCCGCGGCGGAGGCGAGGATGATCGGATTGAGCAGCGGGCGCAGCCAGGAGCGCGGGGTGAGCGTGGCGGCCGTGGTCAGATCGAGGATCGTGAGCGAGATCGGCGCGAGCACGAGCAGCTGGGTGAACAGCACCGGGGCCACGTAGGAGGCGTCGCCGAGCACGTATGCCGCGATCGGGATGCCGAGGTTGCCGGCGTTGACGTAGGACGACGACAGTGCCCCGATGATGAGGTCGCCGAGCGGCTGCCTGCGGCGGAGGCGGGCGAGGAGCAGGTAGACCAGCGCCATCGCCAGGCTGCTCACCAGGATCCCCACGAGCAGCGGGGAGAACACCCGGGCGGGGTCGGCGTCCATGAGCGTGAGGAACAGCAGCGCGGGCATCGCGATGCTGAAGGAGATCCGGGCGAGGAGTCGGTCGCCGTCGCCGGGCACGATCCCGCGCCGGGCCGCGAGGTAGCCGACGGCGATGACCGCCACGATCGTGGCGAATCCCGTGACGACGCCATTCATGTGGCGGCGGGGATGGAGGTCGGGTGCACGGGCGGGTTCCGGGTGGGGAGCGGGTCGCTCGATCATCCCAGAGTCGGCGGGCGGCGGGCTCTCCTCGCGACCGGGGTCGACCCCGGCTTCCGGTCGCCGACCAGGGTCGAATCCGGCTTCGAGCCAGCGACCAGGGCCAAACCCGGCATCTGGTCGCCGACCAGGGTGGTTTCCGGGGAATCCGGCTCCGGAACCGGGGTTTCGCCCTGGTCGGCTGGGGGGTCGCCGGTAGGCCACCCGGATGCGCCGCCCGTGGCCGGGGCAGAACCCGGCATCCGGCCGTTGACCAGGGGCAGATCCGGCGTCTGGTCGTCGACCAGGATCCAACCGAGGTTTCGGCCGTCGACCAGGGCCAAACCCGGCGTCTGGTCGTCGACCAGGGTCGTTTCCGGGGAATCCGGCTCCGGAACCGGGGTTTCGCCCTGCTCGGCCGGAGGGGTGTCGGTCGGCCACCCGGATGCGCCGCCCGTGGCTGGGGCAGAACCCGGCATCCGGCCGTTGACCAGGGGCAGATCCGGCGTCTGGTCGTCGACCAGGGTCCAACCGAGCTTCCGGCCGGCGACCAGGGCCAAACCCGGCTTCTGGTCGTCGACCAGGGTGGTTTCCGGGGAATCCGGCTCTGGAACCGGGGTTTCGCCCTGCTCGGCCGGAGGGTTGTCGGTCGGCCATCCGGAGGCGTCGACCGTGGCCGGGCCAGACCCGGCTTCCGGCCGGCGACCAGGGCCAAACCCGGCTTCCGGCCGGCGACCAGGGTCGTTTCCGGGGAATCGGGCTCCGGAACCGGGGTTTCGCCCTGCTCGGCCGGAGGGTCGCCGGTCGGCCACCCGGATGCGCCGCCCGTGGCCGGGTCAGAACCCGGCATCCAGCCGGCGACCAGGGCCAAACCCGGCTTCCGGTCGCCGACCAGGGTGGTTTCCGGGGAATCCGGCTCTGGAACCGGGGTTTCGCCCTGCTCGGCTGGGTGGCGCCGGGCCGAGACACAACGGTGCGGTCGCGATCCGGATCGCGACCGCACCGTTGTACCGGAGGCAGTGCCGAACGGAGTGGCTCAGCCCACCAGGTGGCGCAGCGCGAGCTGGTGCAGGCGCACGAGGCCGTAGTCCCGCTCGGCCGCGGCGTCGACGTCGAAGGTCTCCCGCGTGGTCGGGTCGGCGAGGAACTGCTCGAAGGTCTCCCCGGCGCCGAGCGTGGACTCGCCCAGCTCGAACACGCCCGCGTGGGCGAGGGCCTCCTGCACCTCGGGGTCGGCCCGGTACTGCTTCGACTTCGCCGCGAGCATCGAGTACATCTCCATGTTCGCCTTGGCCGATTCCCACACGCCCTCGGAGCCCTCGGTGCGGGAGGGCTTGTAGTCGAAGTGGCGGGTGCCCTCGAACGCGGGCCCGCCGCCGGGGGAGCCGTTCTCGAGCAGGTCCACCGTGAAGAACGCCGAGAGCAGGTTGCCGTGGCCGAACACGAGGTCCTGGTCGAACTTCGGCCCGTTCTGGCCGTTCAGGTCGATGTGGAACAGCTTGCCGGCGTACAGCGCGAGCGCGAGCCCGTGCGTGTAGTTGAGGTTCGACATCTGCTCGTGCCCGGTCTCGGGGTTGAGGCCCACGATGTCCTGGTGGTCGAGGGTGGCGATGAGCCCGAGTGCGTGCCCGATCGTGGGCAGGAAGATGTCGCCGCGGGGCTCGTTCGGCTTCGGCTCGATCGCGATCCGCAGCGAGTAGCCGCGCTCCTTGATGTACGCCGCGACCGTGTCGATCCCCTCGGCGTAGCGGGCGTGGGCGGCGTGCAGGTCCTTCGAGTTGTCGTACTCGGTGCCCTCGCGCCCGCCCCACATGACGAACGTCTTCGCGCCGAGCTCGGCCGCCAGGTCGACGTTGCGCAGCACCTTGCGCAGCCCGAAGCGTCGTACGCCGCGGTTGTTCGAGGTGAACGCGCCGTCCTTGAACATCGGGTGGGTGAACGTGTTCGTGGTGACCATCTCGATCGAGAGCCCGGTCTCCTCGGCGGCCCTGCGCACCGAGTCGATCCGCGCCCGGCGGTCGGCGTCGTCCGCGTCGAACGGGAACACGTCGTTGTCGTGGAAGGTGAACCCGTACGCCCCGATCTCGGCGAGCTTGCGCACCGAGTCGGCCGGGTCGAGCGGGGGCCGGGTCGCCTCGCCGAACGGGTCGACGGCCTGCCAGCCGACCGTCCAGAGGCCGAAGGAGTACTTGATGTCGTCGGTCATGGGTGAAGCTCCTCGTCGAGTCGGACAACGCGATTAGTTGTACGGATTAACATACTCATGCGGCGCTGCTAGGGTCAAGGCGTGACTACGACCACCGCCGCCGGGCAGCACAGCCTGCGTGAACTCAACCTCGCCGCGGTGGTCGATGTGATTTATGACGACGCAGCCCCGCCCTCGCGTGCGGGCGTCGCCGCCCGCACGGGGTTGACGAGGGCGACGGTCTCCACCCTCGTGGATCGGCTCATCTCCGCCCGCATCGTGCGCGAGCTCCCGTTGCCCGCGGCCCGCGGGGTGGGCCGGCCGGGGGTTCCCCTGGCCCCTGCGCCCCGATCGCTCGTGGGCCTGGGCCTCGAGGTGAACCTCGGCTACGTCGGGGCGCGGATACTCGACCTCACCGGCGAGGTCGTGGCGCAGGAGATCCTCAGCGGCGACTTCGCCGGCTCCGAGCCCGGCCAGGTGCTCGGGCAGCTCGGGCACCTGGCGCGCGAGCTCGTCCGCGGGGTCGAGGCCGGCGGAATGACCGTGGCGGGCGCCCGGCTCGCGCTGCCCGGACTCGTGCGCGCGAGCGCCGGGCGGCTCGAGATCGCCCCGAACCTGGGCTGGCGCGACCTCGACCCGCTCGCACCGCTCGGCCTGTCCAGCATGGACGTGGGGGTGCGCAACGAGGCCAAGCTCGCCGGCCTCGCCCAGACCCCGATGCGGGCCGCGGCGCGCACCCGGGGCGAGGTCGAGCTCCCCGGATCGTTCGTCTACGTCTCCGGCGGGGTCGGGATCGGCTCGGCGATCCTGTTCGACCGCGAGCTGTTCGAGGGCCGGCACGGGTGGAGCGGCGAGATCGGCCACGTGGTCGTGCACCGGAGCGGGCCGGTGTGCCGGTGCGGCAACCACGGCTGCCTCGAGCAGTACGCGGGCCAGGGGGCGATCCTCGCCGCTGCCGGACTCGCACCCGCTGCCGGAATCGAAGCCGCCGCCGGACTCGCACCCGCTGCCGGACTCGCACCCGCTGCCGGACTCGCACCCGCTGCCGGACTCGCACCCAGTGCCGGACTCGCACCCGGTTCCGGACTCGCACCCGGTGCCGGACTCGCACCCGGTGCCGGACTCGCACCCGCCGCCGGACTCGACGACCTCACCGCGGCCCTGCGGTCCGCGGGGGAGCAGGGGGCGCGGGCCAGGTCCGCCGTGGCCACGGCCGCCGATGCGCTCGGGCGGGCCCTGGCCGACTACGTCAACATCGTCGACGTCGAGGCCGTCGTGCTCGGCGGGATCTACGCCCCGCTGTTCGAGCAGCTGCGGCCCGCCATCCGGGAATGGCTCGACCGCGGGGTCCTCTACGCCCCGCACGAACCGGTCGACCTGCTCATCGCCCCGGTCCGAGACTTCGCCGCGCTCACCGGCGGGGCCCGCGAGGTGCTGCGGGGAGTGCTCGCAGACCCGAGCCCCTGGGTCAACGGCGCCGCCTAGTCGGCTCGGCCCGCCGAGGATCCGCCGGCCCCACGGCAGTGCGGTGGCCGGCGAGCCCTCGGCGAGCGCGGCGATCGGCCGCCCCTGGGAGAGGCGAGCCCCTGAGTCCCTGGGAGAGGCGAGCCCCTGAGTCCCTGGGAGAGGCGAGCCCCTGGGAGAGGCGAGCGGGCGCCGTCCATACGCCGGGGCGGATACGCCGGGGCGGATACGCCGGCACGGATACGCAGGGCCGGATACGCCGGGATGGGCGGGTCGTGCGGACCGGACGGGCCGGCACGACCCGCGTGGACGGGCCTCAGCCGGCGCGGCCGCCGACGAGGTCGAGCAACAGGTCGCGCACCTCGACGGCCCGCACCTGGGTGCGCGGCGCGGCCGGGTCCGAGCACAGCAGCACCGGCCCGTCGAGCGGGTCGGCCGGGAGCCTGCCGTGGCTGCCGCGCAGCGGCGCGGGATCGAGGGGGACGACGTCCATCATGTAACGCATCCCGAGCTTCTTCCGCGCGAGGGCCGCACCCGCCCGGAGCTTGACCCAGCGATCCTGCGGATCCATGAACAGCTCGACCGGGTCGTAGCCGGGCTTCTTGTGGATCTCCACGAGCCGGGCGAAGTCGGGGGCGTTCGCGTCGTCGAGCCAGTAATAATAGGTGAACCACGAATCCGGCTCGGCCACGAGCACGAGCTCGCCCGAACGGGGATGGTCGAGCCCCTGCTCCCGCTTGCCCTCGGCGTCGAGCACCTGCCCGACCCCGGGAACGTCGGCGAGGAGGTCGCGCACCCGGGGGATGTCGTCCTCGTCGCGCACGTAGACGTGGGCGACCTGATGATCGGCGACCGCGAAGGCCGGTGAGGTCCAGGTGTCGAGGATCTCGCCCGTCTCGTTGTGGTGCACGTGCAGCAGTCCGGCCCGGCGCAGCACCCGGTTGACGTCGACCGCGCGGGAGACGTCGGTGATCCCGTATTCGCTCAGCACCACGACCCGGGCGCCGAGCCGGTCGGCGTCGTCGAGCAGCGGGGCGAGCGCCCGGTCGACCTCGCGCGCGGCCCGGATCGCCTCCGGTCCGGAGGGCCCGAAGCGCTGCAGGTCGTAGTCGAGGTGGGGCACGTAGGACAGGGTGAGGTCGTGCTCGGGCATGAGCATGCGGGTCGCGCCGATGATCCACTCCGAGCTGGCGATCGAGGCGCCCGGGCCCCAGAACGTGAACAGCGGGAACGGGCCGAGTTCGGCCACGAGCCGGTCGTGGACCGAGGGGGGCCAGGTCCAGCAGTCGGGTTCCTTGCGCCCGTCCGCGTAGTAGGCCGGTCGGGGCGTGACGGTCGTGTCGACGGTCGCGCCCATGGCGTACCACCAGCAGATATTCGCCACGGTCAGGTCCGGACGGGTCGCCTGGGCGGTCTCCCACAGCTTCTCGCCCTCGACGAGGCCGTTGTGCTGGCGCCACAGGAGCACATCGCCCAGGTCGCGGAACAGCCAGCCGTTGCCCACGATGCCGTGGTCGGTGGGCAGCAGCCCGGTGAGGAACGTCGACTGGGCGGAGCACGTGACCGCCGGCAGCACGGTCTCGAGGGTGGCCTGGTAGCCGCGGTCGGCGACCCGGCGCAGTCGGGGCATGTGCTCGAGCAGGCGGGGGGTCAGCCCCACGACGTCGAGCACCAGCAGCTTGGTCATGCGTTCTCCAGTCCGAGGTCGTGGGCGTGGCTGCGGGCCTGGGCGAGCTCGGCGGCGATGCCGGCCACGAGGCCCGCGTCGTCGGTCGGGCGCTGCCCCTCGGGCAGCACGGTCCAGGTATAGGTCTCCACCTCGAGGTGGTCGGTCAGGGGCCGGTCGCCGCCGACGAGTGCACGCATGGTCTCGACGAGTTCGGCGCCGGTTCCTGCCAGCGGCGCGCTCGGGGCGGCGTGCAGCGGCAGGTGGAAGTGGATCCGCCAGGGTTCGCTCGCCGGCAGGGCGTCGCCGGCGAGCGCGTCCGGCAGGTCGTCGCGGTGCAGCAGGCCCCCGCCCGGGGCCGGCTCGCGCACCTGGTGCAGGAAGCGCTCCTCCACGAACTCCTCGAGCAGCTCCCGGGTCGCGGCCGCGGCCGGGTCGGCCACGTGCAGCGCCGCGGACAGCTGGGCCTTGACCACGGGCAGCCCGGCCGAGGCCAGGGCCGCGACCGCCGTCCCGGCGTCCTCGAACGCGGTGGCGAGGTGGCAGGCGTCGACGCACACCCCCAGATGGGTGGTGTCGACCCCGGCGAGTTCGGCGATCGCCTCCTCCGTCGTCTCGATCACGCAGCCCGGCTCCGGCTCGAAGCCGACGCGGATGTGCCGGCCGGTGCGCTCGCGCAGCCGCTCCAGGCCGACGGCGAGGGCGTCCAGATTGGCCCGGGCGAGGCCGCGGGCGTCGTCGGACCAGGGCGTGTGCCAGGCGAGCGGGAGCGTGGAGATGCTCCCGCGGGCCGCATCGCCGGGCAGCAGCCCGGCGAGCACGGTGGCCGCGTCGAGGGTGAAGGCGAGCCGCTCCGGCTCGGTCCAGTCCGGCCGGTACACGCGGTGCTTGACCACCCGGTCGTGGAATCCGCCGTAGGGGAACGCGTTCAGGGTGACGACCTCGAGGCCCTGCTCGTCGAGCACGGCCCGGAGCGCGTCGAGCTTGCGGGCGTCGGCGGCGAGGAGGGCGGCGGTGGCGGCGGGCAGCCACAGCCCCACGCCGAGCCGGTCCACGCCGAGGCGCTCGCGCACCGGCCCGGCGAAGCGCCGCAGCTGGGCGTGGATCCCCTCCGGATCCTCGGCGGGGTGGACGTTGCTGCAGTAGGCCAGGTGGATGAGGGAGCCGTCCGGGTGTCGAAGGCGCATCCGGTCAGTCCTCGTCGCTCTTGCGCTCGCCGCGCAGGATCGAGTTGCCCTCGAACGCGGCCGCGGGCTCCTCGACGCGGTCGAGCATGAGCCGCCCGCTCTGGGCGAAGAACTCCACGGGGTTGCGCCAGAGCAGCCGGTCCACGTCGTCCTCGCTGAAGCCGCCCGCGAGCATCGCCCGACCGGTCTTGAGGGGCTTGAGCACGTCGGCGCGGCCCCAGTCGGCCGCCGAGTTGATCATCACCTTCTCGAGGCCGTGCTCGCGCAGGATCGCGACCATCCGATCCTCGTCCATCTTCGTGTCGGGGTAGATGGAGAACGCGAGCCAGCAGCCGGCGTCGGCGACCATGTCCACGGTCGTCTCGTTCAGGTGGTCGACCACGACCATGCCGGGGTCGATCCCCGACTCCTCGACCAGGTCGAGGGTGCGCCGGGTGCCCACGGCCTTGTCGCGGTGCGGGGTGTGCACCATCGCGGGCAGGCCGTGCTCGATCGCGAGCTCGAGCTGGCGGGCGAAGGCGAACTCCTCGGCCGTCGTCATCGAGTCGAACCCGACCTCCCCGACGGCGACCACGCCGTCCTTGGCCAGGTAGCGGGGGAGGAGATCGAGCACGCCGACGCAGCGGGGGTCGTTCGCCTCCTTCGGGTTGAGCGCGATGGTCGCGTGGTGGGCGATGCCGAACTGCGAGGCCCGGAACCGCTCCCAGCCCAGGAGCGAGTCGAAATAGTCCACGAAGGACTCGACGCTCGTGCGCGGCTGCCCGAGCCAGAACGCCGGTTCCACCAGGCCCCGGACCCCGGCGGCGTGGAGGGTCTCGTAGTCGTCGGTCGTGCGGGCGGACATGTGGATGTGCGGGTCGAAGATGCGCATGGGTGCTGCTCCTGGTTCAGGCTGGTGCCGGCGGATCGGGGGTGATCGGACAGGTCAGGGCGCCGGGACGGTCGGCAGGGCCGCCGCGACGTCGGGGAAGCGGGCCGCGACCTCGGGGAAGTGGTCGAGTACGAGGCGCGAGTCCGGGGGGATGGGCCGGCCCGCGGCGCAGCGCTCGTGCCCGAAGGCCGCGACCATCCGCGCGAGCTCGGCGTCCGCCCGCTCGCGCAGGCGCTGGACGGCCGCGAGCGGCACCCCGATGAACAGGCACTTGAGCACGCCCTGGCGCCACGCGTCGTCGTCGAGGTGCTCCCCGGCCCAGGCGCCCATCGCCGCGCCCACGAGGCGCAGGTCGTTCGTGCGCAGGGCATCGGTCACGAGCGCCCGGGCGCCCTCGCCGACGTCGAGGGCGGGCAGGGAGCGCAGGATCGCGCGCTTCTCGTCGCCGTCGCCGTATCGGTACAGCGCCGCCACCTCGGCGGCGCGCTGCTCGTCCGGCTGCGCCGAGGCGAGGGTCTCGAGCAGAACCGCACGGACGGCGTCGTCGAGGGTCGGGCCGGTGATGCCGGTCGGATCCGCCTCGTCGAGCGGTCCGCGGGCGACCTCGCGGGCCGCCGCCGGGAACAGGCGCCCGATCGCGGCCGGATCGGCGGCGATCGCCGCGGTCATCTCGGTGAGTCGGTCGGCGGCGGCGGGCGTGAGCCGCCCGTCGAGTGCGGCTCGGGCTCGCTGGGTCATGATGCCTCCTCGGTGGCGGGGGATGGGGAGCGGGGGAGCCGGTCGAGCGCGTCGCGCAGGGCCCGCATCGATCGGGCCGCGGTGGCGGGGGCCGTGGGGCTGTGCCGGGCGAGCTCGACCGAGACGAGGCCGCGGTAGTCGATCTCGAGCAGCGCGCCGAGCGCGGCCGGCAGGTCGAGTTCGCCCTCGCCGAACTCGAGGTGCTCGTGCACGCCGCGGCGCATGTCCTCGATCTGGACGTGCAGCACGTCGCCGGCGGCGCCGCGGATGCAGTCGGCCGGCGACTCGTCCTCGATGCACACGAGATGGCCCACGTCGACCGTGGCCCCCAGGGTGGGCGGTGAGCCGAGCCGGCGGCGCAGCTCTCGCAGGTCGGCGAGGGTCTCGATGAACATCCCCGGTTCCGGCTCGAACGCGAGCCGGACCCCCGCGGCCTCGGCGTGGGGCACGAGCTCCGACATCCCGGCGAGCAGCCGCTCCCAGCCGGCCCCGGGGGAGTCTGCGGCGGGGAGGATCCCCGACCAGAGGTGCACGACGTCGGCGCCGAGGTCCCGCGCGATCTCGACCGCCCGGCGGGTCAGCTCGAGCCGCGGCTCGCGCCCGGCGGCCGAGACGAGGGTCGGCTCGTGCTTGCGCCAGGGGTCGAGTAGGTACCGGGCGCCGGTCTCGACGACCACGCCGAGGCCGCGTTCGGTGAGCATGGCCCGGGCGGCGTCGACCCGGGCGGGCAGGCCCGGCGCGAACGGGTCGAGGTGCTGGTGGTCGAGGGTGAGGGCGACCCCGTCGTAGCCGAGGCCGGCGATGACGTCGAGCGCGGCGGGCAGCGGGTGGTCGCCGAAGCCGTTCGTGCCGTAGGACAGCCGCAGGCTCATGTCGGCGACACCAGCTTCGCGCCGGCGCGCAGCGCGGGCCCGGCAGCCAGGAGGGCCGCGGCCGCCGCGACCGCGCCCCGGCCGGCCATGAGCGCCGCCTGGAGCGGGACGAGGCCGTGGATCCCGCTGCGGGTCGCCCGCCGCACGGTGCCGGCGTCCGGGCTGCGGACGGCGGCGGCCTGGGCGCGTCCGACGCTCGCCGCGTATCCCGCGGCGCACCCCGCCGCGGCCAGCCGCGCCGGCGGCCGGCCCGAGCGCAGGGACGACGCGGCGACCGTGGCCGTGACGGCGGCGGTCACCGAGAGCGCGGCTCGGGCGGTCGCCGGGGACGAGCCGTGCACCTCGCCGCGGCTCAGCGCGGTGACGGCCGTGACGTGGGTGCCGACCGCGAGTGCGGCCGGCAGGCCCGAGCGCCGGCCGCGCGGGGCGGTGGACGCGCCGAGGAGCACGTTGAGGAACCGGGCCGAGCCCATGACGAGCGGGCCCGCCGGGGTCGGCTTCGCCAGCAGGTCGTATGCCCAGACGGCGCCGGCGAGCGGGATCGCGGTGGCGAGCGGGCGCCGTCCACTCGCAGCCGCCAGGGCGAGGCCGGTGGCGGTGAGCCCGCCGGCGAGCCGCAGCGCGGTGGCCGGGGTCACCCGGCCGGAGGGGATCGGCCGCTCCGGGCGCTCGACGGCGTCCAGGTCTCGGTCCGCGTAGTCGTTCAGGGCCATCCCGGCCCAGTAGAGGCAGACGGAGGAGGCCGCGAGGGCGGCGGGCCGCCAGCCCCGCAGGGCCCCGGCCGCCGCCGCTCCCGAGAACACGTCCCCGGGAGCGGTGAGCGCGGCCGGGAGCCGCACGAGTTCGGCGAGGTCGCGCAGCGAGGTCATGCGGGCAGCGCGAGCTTCGCGCACCAGTCGGTCAGGGCGGTCCACTGTGCGGAGATCGAGTGCTCACCGCTGCCCATCGGCTCCTTGAAGAAGAACGACAGCGCGCCGATGACGCCGACCTGTCCGGCCTCGTGCGCCCGGGCCACGAGCCGCACGAGGTCGAGCACGAGGGGCGCGGCCAGGGCGGAGTCGCAGCCCTGCCAGGTGAACTGCATAGTCATCCGGGTGCCGAGGAATCCCTCGAAGGAGACGTGGTCCCACGCGGTCTTCCAGTCGCCGAGGTCCTCGACGTAGTCGATGCGCAGGGGGCCGTCGACGTGGTGTCCGAGGATCGCGTCGACGCCGGCGCCCTTCGTGGCGGTCTTGCTCGCCACGGCCACCGGGTCGGCGAGTGCCTGGCCGTCGCCGCCCCCGAGGAGGTTGTAGGACGCCCACGACCGCACGGCGAGGTTGCGGGTCGCGAACATCGGGGCCAGGGTCGTCTTGACGAGGGTCTCCCCGGTCTTGCCGTCCCGGCCGGCCCACGGCAGGCCCTGCTGCTCCGCCAGTTCCCCGAGCGCCGCCGGGGCCGGGCCGGGGCTCGGGGTGAAGGCGACGAGCGGGCAGCCGGCCCGGTAGGCGGCGTAGGCGTAGGCCGAGCTCTGCGGCAGGGGGGCGGCGCCGGCGTCCAGCGCGCTCTCGAGCGCCGCGAGGCTGTCGAGTTCGGGCGTGGAGGCGGCCGGGGCCTCGGTGTTGCTCACGTCCACGACGATGACCCGGGCGAGGTCGTTGTCCCGCTGGAAGGCGCGGATGTCGGCCTCGATCGCGTCGAGGACGGCGCGCTGGGTCGCCTGCTGCGGGGCGAGCCGGATGCGGGCGTCGGCGGCGCCGAGCTCGGCGTCCAGGGCCCGCACGAGCGCGGTCGGGAAGACTCCGGAATCGGCGAGCAGCTGCGCGCGTTCGGTCAGTGGGGTGCTGCTGACGTCGTGGCCGCCGGTCACGAGGGTGCCGACGTCGAGGAGGCCCGCGGCCGCGACCGGCTCGAGCTCGGAGACCAGTCCGGTCCGGTCCGAGAGCCCGGCGCTCACGGCGAGGGTTCCGATCGTCGCGGTCGTGGCCACCGAGCCCCGGGCTCCGACGAACCAGATGCCTGTCCGGGCCGTGCCTGCCTGCGTGCCCACGTTGTCACGTGCCTGGCTTGTCGTCATATCTCTCACCTCTGTGATGTGACCGTCGCGCCGTGGCAGCGGCGATCGGCTGTGATCTATCTGTATCGACGAGGGTGCAACGAAGTGTCCGACTTACGTTAGTCGCGGCTTCGCGTTCGTAAGTGCGGCAACTTGCGTCACTCTCTCAGGTCAGGTTATATGAAAGTCGTCACTATGCAAGCCACCCCGGTGAAGCCGCCGGCAGGCGCCGACGGTCGCCGGGGGCTCCTCCGAACGGAGACCGTGGGCCCAGACCGTGGGCCCGGAGTGCGTGAGGATCGGGAAGGTGCCGAGATGAACAACGATGCGTACCCGCAGGGCCCCGCTCCCGAGGTCGGGGCGGTGCTCGAGGGGCTCATGGCCGAGAACCGGCGCCGAGCGGCCGGCCACGGCGCGGCCTGCGACCTGCTGTGGCGGGAGTTGCGACGCGCGGTCGCCGGCGGCAAGCACTTCCGCGGCCGGCTCGTGATCGACGTGCACCGCGGCCTCGGCGGCGGCGATCATCCGGCGGCCGCGCGGCTCGGCGCGGCCTTCGAACTCCTGCACGCCGGCTTCCTCGTGCACGATGACCTCATCGATCACGACACCGTGCGCCGCGGGGTGCCGAACCTCGCCGCCGGCATGCATGCGGCCGCGGCGGCCGCCGGCGCGGGGAGCGCACCGGCACAGCACTTCGCGGAGGCCTCCGCCGTGCTCGCGGGCGATCTCGCGATCGGGCTGGCCCACCGGCTCGTGGCGGAGGTGGACGGCCCGGCCCGGCTCCGAGGGGAGCTCGCCGAGCTGCTGTGGGACACGATCTTCGTGAGCGTGGCCGGTGAGCTCGACGACGTCGCGGCGGGCCACGGGCTGTGGGAGGTCTCGCACGAGAAGGCGATGTCGATCGCCGCGGAGAAGACCGCCTTCTACTCCTTCCAGGCCCCGGTGCGGGCCGCGGCGATCCTGGCGGACGCCCCCGCCGGCGCGCGCGAGCTGCTCGACGAGATCGGGCACGGCCTCGGGGTCGCGTTCCAGCTGGCCGACGACCTGGTCGGGCTGTTCGCGCCCGAGGAGGTGACGGGCAAGAGCTCGCTGTCCGATCTGCGGGAGGGCAAGGCGACCTCGCTCATGCTGCACGCGCGCACCCTGCCGGTGTGGTCGAGCCTGCGCGATCACCTCGGACGCGCGGACCTCGACATGGCCACCGCCGAGGCGATGCGCACGGAGCTGGCCCGATCGGGTGCGCCGGTGGAGGTCGACCGGCAGGCGCGGGAGGTGCTCGCGCGCCTCCGCGAGACGCTGGCCGGCGCGGCGCTCGGGCCGGCGGTGACCCGGGTACTCCTCGGCGCCGCCGGGATGATCGAGGCCTCCCTCGACGGCGCCGCCGAGTATGTGGCCCGCACGGCCCGCACGGCCCGCACGGCACCGGCGGCCGGCACGGCCCAGGGCGCCCAGGACGCGGAGGTCACGCAGGGCGCCCAGGACACACGGGACGCTCAGGACACACGGGACGCTCAGGACACACGGGACGCTCAGGACACACGGGACGCTCAGGACACACGGGACGCTCAGGACACACGGGACGCTCAGGACACACGGGACGCTCAGGACACACGGGGCGCCCAGGACACACGGGGCGCTGAGGACGCCCAGGCCCGCCCGGCCCGGTGTGAGCGCTGAGTCGGCGCTGCGGATCGTGTCGGTCGTCGGGAGGCGACGGACGCCGCGTGGCCGGTCCGTGTCGGCGCGCTCCGGGCCACGGGTGGTGAATGGCCGAGGAATTCGATTCGACGAAAGTGACTTCGGGATAAGCCGATAGTCTATTAACGGGAATGCGGATCGACATATGGCCCGAGGCTTTGGGTGATGTCGTACGTGCGGTCGGTCGGATCATCCGAATGGTCGTCACCGATCGGGAGGTTCGGCGTTCGACCGGAGGATGGCGTTCGATGCTCGTTTTCGGCGCAGAACGCGCGCTCGTCGATCGGCATGACGCTCGTTTTCGTTCATCACGCACCGGAACGCGACTTCTCTGTGCAGAAGTGTGACATTTGAGCGAGTCTGCACTCCAGACTTCATGGTTGACGATTACAAAACTGCGACTAGGGTGGGACACATCACGGTAATCAGGGCCGGTGGCCCGCCGCATGTGGTGTCCACGCCGCCCCCGTGACCAACCGACGCTGCTCACGTCGCCGTGCTGCTGTGCCATCTCGCGATCTGGGCGCGCAATTTCGAGGAGGAAATGTGGTCAGAAGGAGAAGGGCCGGCCGATGGTCGGCCCGAGGCGCGGCGGCGGTCATGGCCGCCGGCTTGGTGTTGCCGCTCGCGATCAGCGGGGCGAGTGCTCATCCTGGGCACGACGGCGACACCGACCCGGCCGGTACCGCCGCCCTCGCAGCGGAGGATCCCGCACTCGAGTGGGACAACTACGAGAAGATCCTGCTCACCAAGAACACCGGTGAGCCGATCGACCTGGCGGTGCTGCCCGACTCGCGCGTGCTGCACACGGCGCGCGACGGCGTCGTCCGCCTGACGGACCCGTCGACGGGCCTCACCCGTGAGGTCGCAGACATCGACGTCTACAACAACTCCGAAGACGGCCTCCAGGGCATCGCCCTCGACCCGGACTTCGAGGAGAACAACTGGGTCTACCTCGTCTACGCCCCGCGCGTCATGGCGGGGACCTCGCCGACCGGGGTCGCCTACCCGGAGACGACACCGCAGGGGAGCGCCCCCGAGCAGCTCCCGGACGGAGCCGACGCGGACACGTACTGGGACCAGTGGCTCGGCTACAACGTGCTGTCCCGGTTCCAGTGGGACGGCGCCTCGAACACCCTCGACCTGACGAGCGAGCAGGAGATCATCAAGATCACCGCCCAGCGCGGTCAGTGCTGCCACGTCGGTGCCGACATCGCCTTCGACGGGGACGGCAACCTCTATCTGTCCTCGGGCGACAACACCCCCGCGGGCACGCCCGGTGCGAACGGGTTCACCCCGATCAACAACGCCCCGGGCATGAACCCGGGCTTCGACTCCCGCCGCGGCGCGGGCAACAGCAACGACCTGCGCGGGTCGATCCTGCGGATCGACGTTCTGGACCAGATCGCGCAGGGCGCCGAGCCCGGTCCCGGGAGCACGTACGACATCCCGGCCGGGAACCTCTTCGACTCACCCGAGTACGACCCGGACCTCGTGCGCGAGGAGATCTACGTCACGGGTCTGCGCAATCCGTTCCGGATGGACTACGACCTCGAGTCCGGCGCGCTCATGTGGGGCGACTACGGCCCCGACTCCGGTTCGGCCCAGGCCGACCGCGGCCCCATGGGGTATGTCGAGTGGCAGGTGACGACCGAGCCGATGAACGGCGGCTGGCCCTATTGCCACGGGCCGAACGACGGCGGCGCCTACAACGAGTGGGACTACGAGACCGGCACCCCCGGTGAGTTCTTCGACTGCGCCGCCCCGGTGAACAACTCCACCTGGAACACCGGCCTGACCGAGCTCCCGGCGGTCACGCAGCCGCAGATCTGGTACGGCGACAACGCCGGGGACCAGCCCTGGGACGAGTTCGTGACCTTCTCGAGCCGCGGCGGTCAGGCCCCGATGGGCGGGCCCGTCTTCCGCTACGACGAGACCAACCCCTCACCGACTCAGTTCCCGGAGTACTGGGACGGCAAGGCCTTCATGGCCGAGTTCTCCCAGGACTACGTCGCGGCCATCGAGATGGACGAGCTCTCGAGCGCCGGGGAGGTCACCGGCGTGACCAACTTCCTGCCGAGCTCGGCTCTCTACGAGCAGGCGGCACCCGAGTGGTCGGGAATCATGGACATGGAGTTCGGGCCGGACGGCTCCCTCTATGTGCTCGAGTACGGCAAGGGCTTCTTCCGGCAGAACCCGGAGGCGGGCATCTACCGCATCGACTACAACCCGGAGAACAAGACCCCCCGGCCGGCGATCTCGGTCGACAAGGTCTCCGGCAGTGACGCCCCGCTCGACGTGACCTTCGACGCCTCCGGCTCCTTCGATCCGGAGGGCGAGGCACTCACCTACGAGTGGGACTTCGACGGCGACGGCGTCATCGACGACCAGGGCGAGACGATCACCCACACCTACTCCGAGCTCGGCCAGTACAAGGCGATCCTGCGCGTGACGGATCCGGAGGGCCTCTTCGGCCTGGCCGTCCAGCAGATCACGGTCGGCAACACCGCGCCGGAGATCACCCTCGACGTCGACGACGGTTCGTTCTTCGACTGGGGCGACAGCGTCGACATCACCGTGTCCGTCACGGACGCGGAGGACGGCGACACACCGGACTGCGCGCGGGTCGGGCACACCTTCGGGCTCGGCCACGACCAGCACGCCCACCCCGAGGTCACCGGCACCGGGTGCGAGTTCACGATCCAGACGAGCGAGAGCGCGAAGGACCACGGGGCGGGAGAGAAGATCTTCGGAACCCTCGTGGTGAGCTACACCGACGACGCCCAGGGCGACGTCCCGGCGACGACCGGGGAGGCCACGCTCATCCTCACGCCGACGCTGCAGGAGGCCGAGTGGTACGACACGGCCGAGGGCATCACGGTGGTCAACGACGCCGGCGCCAGCGGTGGCTCGTACGTGACCGAGTTCGACGACGGCGATTCGCTCACCTTCTCGCCGATCGCGTTCACGCACGCTCCCAGCGGTGAGGTCATGGACTCCGTGACCGCCACGGGCACGGGCACGGGCACGATCTCGCTGGGCTGGAACGACGAGCCGGCACCGTTCGCCGAACTGGCGTTCACCGGAGCCGACGGCTGGCAGAGCGTCGAGGCGGCCCTCGAGACCGTCCCCGCGGGTTCCGGTTCGCTCGTGGTGACCAGCACCGGGGGAGTCGACCTCGACTCGCTCGCCTTCCACTCGGACGCGGGGCAGGGCCCCGCGGCTCCCGTGTGCGCGAACCCCGGTGCCGAGATCTCGGCGGACGACGAGTTCGACGGTGATGAGGTCGACGCCTGCCGTTGGGACATCATCGACTACGACCCGGCCCTGGCAGGGGTCAGCGACGGCGCCTACCGGGTGACCACGGTCGATGCCGACATCAACGGCACGGTGAACGAGCCCGTTCCGAACATCCTGCGTTCGACCGTCGTCGAGGGCGACGAGTGGACCGTGGAGACCAAGTTCAACTCGGGCTTCTCGAGCCAGTGGCACCAGGCCGGGATCATGGTCTACGCCGACCCCGACAACTACGTCAAGGTCGACCCGGTCTTCGCCGCCGACACGGCGGGCAACGAGGCGCCCCTGCGCCTGGAGATCCGTTCCGAGGTGAACGGGCAGTTCCAGCAGCCCGAGCAGGCCGACATCGCCGACCTGCCGCTCTCCGAGAACGGCGACTACTACGTCCGGCTCAGCCGCTCCGGCGATACGTTCACGGGAGCGTTCTCCTATGACGGCCAGGAGTGGACGGATCTGCCCGGCTCGGTGACGCACAGCGGACTCGGCGACGCCGGGCCCGGCCTGTTCACGGTCGGCAAGAGCCAGTCCGAGCCGACCGAGGTCGCCTTCGACTACTTCCGGGTGGTCGATGAGGTGCCGGTCGAGCCGGTGGTGGTACCGGTCGACCGGGTGTCGATTCAGCTGTATTCGTTGATCCCATGGGTGAATGCGGATGGGCTGGAGTCGGTGCTGGGCCGGTTGGGTTCGATCGGTTTGGAGAATATCGAACCGTATGGCGGGAACTACAGCGGCTATACGGCCGGGGAGTTCCGTGCACTGGCGGATGCGAATGGATTGAGCGTGCCGTCCTCTCACTACAATGTGAGCGAGGGCAGCTTCGATCAGACGCTGGCGTATGTTTCGACCGTGGGTCAGGAGTACGTGGGTTCGGGCGGATTCCCCAGTCCGGGAATCGGCACGTACGAGAACACGCTGGCCACGGCCGAGGCGATGAACCGGCTGGGTCAGCGGTCCGTCGAGGCGGGTGTGGGCAAGTTCTTCGGCCACAACCATGCCGGCGAGTTCACCACGACCTATGAGCACGAGGGCGAGGTGCTCTCGGCATGGGAGATCCTCGTGCGCGAGACCGATCCCGAGTTCGTGACGTTCCAGGTGGACGTCGGTTGGGCGGCCCATGCCGGTGTGGATGTGCCGACGCTGCTCGAGACCTACGGCGACCGGATCGATCTGCTCCACATCAAGGACGCCATCAACCTGGGCGGTCCCGGAAGTCCGCAGTTCACGAACCTCGGTGAGGGCGATGTGCCGTTGCAGGCGATCCTGGCGGCGGCGCTCGAGGCCGATATCGCGTACTACGTGATGGAGTACGACCTGGCCCCTCAGGGTGAGGAGTTCGTGACGACCGGGTTCGAGTACCTCACCGGGCTCGAGGCCGGTGAGCCGGAGCCGCCGGCGGAGGTGCTGACGGAGACGTCGGTGACGACTCGGTGTGTGGCCGGTCGGCAGGTGTTGGTGGCGTCGGTGACGAATGTGGCCGGTGTCCCGCTCGATGTGAGTGTGGAGACGGCCTTCGGTACCAGGTCTGTTGTGGGTCTGGCCGATGGTGCGACGAAGTCGCTCGCGTTCACGACGCGGTCGGTCGCGATCGACGGCGGTGAGCTCACCGTCGATGCGACGGGCGGCGACGGGCTGGATGGGCAGGAGGTGCTCGCCTACGAGGCGGTGTCCTGCTCGTAGGTCGAGTGGGTCGGTGGTCGGTCCGTTCCCCGGGGGTGTGTGTTCCCGGGGGCGGGCCGGCCCCGGCCGGCCACCCGCGGGTGGCCGGGTCGTTGTTGTGATGTGTGGTTCGCGGGCCCGGTGGGCCTGTGTCGTATCGATCGGTTCGGTGTTGAGCCGGAATGGGAGAAGAAGATGGTCAAGCGCAGTGTGGTTCAGCGCGGTGTGGTCGGGCGTGCCGTGGTCGGTGCGGTCGGTGGTGTGATGCTCGTGGGTGTGGGGACGGCGGCGATGGCCGCGCATCCGGATGCCGAGGACACCAGTGCGGTCGAGATCGGTGTCGAGATCGAGTCGGTGGGTGCGTTGACGATGACGGTCGATGGCACGGAGTCGACGCTGGTCGAGGACGGGTCGACCGAGGAGTTCCGTCAGTTCACCGGGGAGTTGCCGAATGTGACCGTGACCGATGATCGCAGTGACGCGCCCGAGGGCGTGTACTGGTATGTGGTGGGTCAGGCGAGTGACTTCGTGGGTGATGCGGGGCAGGCCTCGATCGGTCCGGAGCACCTGGGGTGGACGCCGGCGATGGTGACCGAGAGTTCGAGCGGGGCCGTGGGTGAGGGGCAGGAGGTCGGTACCGTGCTCGACGCGGTCGGCGAGGGTCCCGGGTTGGCGGGTGAGGAGTTGTTCCTGCTGACGCTCGACTCCCAGGAGGCGCAGGCGGAGAACGGCAGTTGGACGGCGAATGCGGACCTGGTGCTGCGTACCGAGACCGATGTGGCCCCGGGCAGCTATTCCTCGGTGCTGACCCTCTCGCTCTTCGAAGACGGACAGTGACCCGACCCTGACCGAGCACGCCGACCGGACGGAGAGGCTCCGGTGCTCGGAATCCGTCGAGTGACCGTGACCGGGTCCTGTTCGCAGGACCCGGTCACGGTTCGCCCGTGCGTTACCGCGCACCGTTGGACGGGTAATGCAATTCGATATCGATGCAGATCGCCGCTATGCTCGGAGCGGGCCCGGGGGTATGGGCTACAGAACGCATCTCGAGGGCATGAGGGCACGACGACAGGAGTATGGACTAATGGCTCGTAACCGACGCTGGAATAGTATTTCGGCCCGATTCTTTGCGGGTGGTATTGCGGCTCTTTCGGTCATGGGGGCCTCGACCGACGGCGCGTCGAGCGAGACCATGGACGCCGACAGTGGCGTGCACGTCGACGTGGAGATCACGTCGACCGAGACGCCGACCGAGGCGCCGACCGAGCCTCCGACCGAGACGGCGACACCGACGGCGACACCGACCGGCGGGCCGACCTCGACGGAGGGGCCCACCTCGCCGGAGGGTCCGACGTCGAGCGCGTCGCCCAGTGATGACGGGGCGTTGTCGACGACCGGATTCGACCTCGGCGAACCCCTGCTCATCGCGGCGATCGCACTCGTCGCCGTCGGCGTCGTGGTGTACCTCGCCGTCCGCCGGCGCGCACGCAGCAGGTGAGCTGAGCTGAGCAGAGAGGCCTGCTCAGCCCGACTGAGGCCTGCTGAGGCCTGCTGAGCCCGACTGCGGCCTGCCGGGCCCGGCAGGCCCCAGGTCGGCAGGCCGTGGGACGGCGTCCGGGGGTCGGGCGCCGTCCCCGGCGTGACGCCGCGCGTTGCCGCTTTCGTCGATGAAAGTGGCACGGTTGCTCACGTTTCCGTCGGTTCGACGACCGCCAAACCGTGCCGCTTCACAGATGTCGCGCCACAGCAACCGCACTTTTGGTTGACAGGTTCTAGAAGTTCCTCTACGGTCTCCCCATGGCTGTAACTGACGTCACTGTCGACAAGAGAGCGCGCGCTGTCGCGGCAACGACCACATACCGGGCCGGGATCATCGGCGCCGGTTTCATGGGCGGTGTCCATGCTCGTGCGATCCGTGTCAACGGGGGCGAGGTGGTCGGCGTCGTCGCGTCCAATCCCGAGCGTTCCGCCGAGGCGAGCGAGGCGCTCCTGGCGACCCGTACGATCGCAAACGTCGACGAGCTGCTCAGCGCAGACGACGTGGACGTCGTGCACGTGTGCACCCCCAACTACCTGCACCACCCGCTCGTCATGCGCGCCATCGAGGCCGGCAAGCACATCGTGTGCGAGAAGCCGCTCGCCACGAACCCCGGCGATGCCCACGACATGTGGCAGGCCATCGAACAGACCGGCGCCGTCGGCACCGTCCCCTTCGTCTACCGGTTCCACCCGATGGTCCGCGAGGCCCGCGACCGGGTGCGCCGCGGCGAGCTCGGTCGGCTGCTGCTCGCCCACGGCGCCTACCTGCAGGACTGGCTCTGCGCCGCCACGGACGACAACTGGCGGGTGGATGCGCGCCAGGGCGGCCAGACGCGCGCGTTCGGTGACATCGGCTCCCACTGGTGCGACCTGCTCGAATTCGTCAGCGGCGACACGATCACCTCGCTGAGCGCCCGGAGCAACACCGTGAATGCGACCCGTGGCGTCGACTCCCGGCACGCGGTGGACACCGAGGACCTCGTGGTCATGCAGTTCGAGACCCGGGGCGGCGTGCTCGGCACCGCGACCATCTCCCAGGTCTCGCCCGGCCGGAAGAACCGGCTGCTGCTCGAGGTCTCGGGCACCGAGTCGACCCTGGCCTTCGACCAGGAGGAGTCGGAGAAGCTGTGGGTCGGCCGGCGCGAGGGCTCCCAGCTCCTCGTCCGCGACCCCGAGACGCTCTCCCCGGCCGCCGCCCGCTACACCACGGTCCCCGCCGGGCACCCACAGGGGTACCAGGAGTGCTTCGCGGGCTTCGTCGCGGACACCGCGAGCGCGATCGCGGGCGAGGCGCCGGACGGACTGCCGACCTTCGCCGACGGCCTCCGGGCCGCCCGGCTCGCCGACGCGGTCGTTCGGTCCGCGGCATCACAGACATGGGTGGAGGTCGACCGGTGACGAAGACGACAGGGGCGCCGTTGCTCCGAATGAGCGGGATCACGAAGTCGTTCTTCGGCGTCGAGGTCCTGCACGGCATCGACCTCGAGGTCCGCGCCGGTGAGGTGCATGCCCTCGTCGGCGAGAACGGCGCCGGCAAGTCCACGGTCATGAAGATCCTCGCGGGGGTCCACCAGGCCGACGGCGGCACGATCACCCTCGACGGCCGCGAGGTCGCCTTCTCCCATCCCCTCGAGGCTCAGGCCGCCGGGGTGACCACGGTCTTCCAGGAGTTCAACCTGCTCCCCGAGCGCACCGTGGCCGAGAACGTCTACCTGGGCCGCGAGCCCCGTAAGCACGGCCTGGTCGACCGGGCGCGGATGGTGCGCGAGACGACCGCCCTGTTCGACGACCTGGGCATCGACGGCATCTCCGCCCACACGAGGGTGCGCAGCCTCTCCGTCGCCGAGCAGCAGGTCGTCGAGATCGTCAAGGCGATGAGCTTCGACGCCCGCATCATCTCGATGGACGAGCCGACCGCCGCGCTCGCCGACCACGAGGTCGAGCTCCTCTACGGCCTCGTGCACCGGTTGCAGGAGCGCGGGGTGGCCGTGCTCTACGTCTCCCACCGGCTCAAGGAGATCTTCGACCTCTGCGACCGCATCACCATCCTCAAGGACGGCGCCCTGGTCGACTCGGTCGACGCGGCCGACATCACCACCGACGAACTCGTGCGCAAGATGGTGGGCCGCTCGATGAGCGCGATGTTCCCGGAGAAGCGCGAGGGCACGAGTGTCGGTGACGTCCGCCTGAGCGTGCGCGGCGCCGGCAACGGGATGGTCCGCGGCATCGACTTCGACGTCCACGGCGGCGAGATCGTGGCCCTCGCGGGCCTGCAGGGCAGTGGCCGCACCGAGATCGCCCACGGGATCTTCGGCGTCGAGCGGTTCGTCACCGGCGAGATCGCCGTCGACGGCACCCGCATCGACCCGCGCAGTCCGCGCGACGCCGTCCGCGCCGGGCTCGCCCTCGTGACCGAGGACCGCAAGGCCGAGGGGCTCGCCCTCAACCAGTCGGTCGCGGCCAACGTCCGGCTCGTGCTCGACGCCGTCATGCCGCGCAAGGCCAAGGCCGGCGCCCGCCGTGCCCCCGGGGTCCTCTCGTCGCTCGAACTCGCCGCCCGCAGCGGCGGCCACGAGGTCCGGTTCCTCTCCGGCGGCAACCAGCAGAAGGTCGTCCTCGCCAAGTGGTTGCTGACCGACCCGGGCGTCATCATCATGGACGAGCCCACCCGCGGCATCGACGTCGGCGCCAAGCACGCGGTGTACGAACTCATGCGCGACCTGGCGGCCCGGGGGGTGGCGATCGTGCTCATCTCCTCGGAACTGCCCGAGGTCATCGGCATGGCCGACCGCATCATCGTGCTGGGCGACGGCGAGATCAGCGGCGAACTGCCCGGTGGCGCCGACGAGGAGGAAGTCATGGCCCTGGCCATCCGCACCGACGCAATCGAGGAACTCGCATGACCGCCCCGACCGAATCGCGCGCCGCCGCGCCGGCGTCCCGAACGGGCACCGGGAGCTCCTCCCTGCAGTCGAGGCTGCGCTCGTTCCCGCTCATCTACGTCGCCCTCGTCATCGTCGTCGCCGTCGGCGCCGTGCTGCTCGCCACCGAGGGCGAGAACCTCTTCAGCGGCGGGTCGATCGTCGACATCCTCACCCGATCGAGCCTGCTCGGCTTCATCGCCATTGGGCAGACGTTCGTCATCCTGTGCCGCTCGCTCGACCTCTCGGTCGGCTACGTCGCCGCGCTGTCGAGTATCGTCGCGGCCGTCGTCATGAACGGACAGGAGTCCCGGGTCGTCCTCGGGATCGTCGCGGCGCTCGCCGTCTCCGCCGCCGTCGGGTTCTTCAACGGCGTGGTCACCACGAAGCTCGGAGTCCACGCCTTCATCACCACCCTCGGCGCCGGCCTCATGATCAAGGGCTTCCTCGACACCCAGTACCCCGGCCCGTCCGGCTCCGTGCCGAACTCGTTCGTGGCGTTCGGCTACACGCGCATCGGCATCCTGCCGCTCTCGACGATCATCATGCTCGTCATCGCCGTCGTCGGGATCATCGTGCTGCAGCGCACGCGCACCGGCCACAGCATGTTCGCCGTCGGCGGGAACATCGACGTCGCGCGCCTGTCCGGCATCCGCACGGACCGCACCCTCATCCTCGCCCACGTGGCCAGCTCGCTCATGGCGGGCCTGGCCGGCCTGCTCCTCGCGGCCCGGTTCAGCACCGGGGTGGGGGCGCAGATCTACAGCGCCGGCTACGACCTCGACTCGATCGCCGCGGTCGTCCTCGGCGGCACGCTCCTGCTCGGCGGCCGGGGCGGCATCGGCGGCACGATCGCCGCCGTGTTCATCCTCGGCGTGCTCGACAGCGTGTTCAACGAGCTGCAGATCGATCCGTTCGCCCGCGACGTGCTCCGCGGCGTCATCATCATCGCGGCCGTCGCGCTCTACGCCCGCCGTCAGATCGACCCGAACAAGGCGAGGACGAGGTTCCGTGAACTGACCTCGCGTGGCCGGAGAGCCGCCGCCCGCGCAGCCCAAGGAGGACGCTCATGACCGCCGCACCCACGCAGCTGCCCAGGCCCGCCCTGCTGGAGCGCCTCAAGCACAACGGCAGCGCCCCCGTGTTCGTCGTGCTCGTCGCCCTCGCGCTCGTCATGGTCTTCCTCAACCCGGGCTTCTACGAGCCGCCCTCGCTCATGGCGTTCCTGCGCTCCGCGGCGCCGCTCGTCATCCTGGCGATCGGCCAGTACTTCGTCATCGTCTCCGGGGAGTTCGACCTGTCGGTCGGCAGCCTCGTGGGCGCCCAGGTCGTCATCGCGGCGCGCCTGATCGACGGCGAGGAGAGCCGCACGTGGCCCGTCATCGCCCTCATGATCGGCTTCGGGCTCGTCGTCGGTCTCGTCAACGGCCTTGCGACGACGCTGCTGCGGGTCCCGTCGTTCATCACGACGCTCGGCACGATGCTCATGCTCTACGGGGCGATCCGGATGTGGACGGGCGGTTCCCCCACGGGCGCCCTCTCGGAGAGCTTCCGGCAGTGGGGCCGCATGGGCATCGAGATGCCGGTGCTGCGCCAGCTGCCGTACGCGGCGATCATCATGGTGGTCATCGCGGTCGTCGGGATCTACGTCATGCGCTCCTCCTACGGCCAGGTGCTCGTGGTGACCGGCGACAACGACACCGCCGCCACGTTCGCCGGCGGGCGGGTCTGGCTCGTGCGCACGGGCGCGTTCGTCCTCTCCTCGCTCATGGCGACCGTGGCGGGCATCCTCATCGGCGGCTTCGCCGGCGTCACCGCCCAGGTCGGGCAGGGCATGGAGTTCACGGCGATCACCGCCGTCGTGCTCGGTGGCGTGCTCCTCGGCGGCGGTCGCGGCTGGATCGTCGGCGCCATCGCCGGTGCGCTCACCTATCAGCTGCTCGAGCGGCTGCTCGTGCAGCTGGCGATGCCCTCGACCCTCAATCCGCTGATCCAGGGGGTCATCATCATCGCGGCCGTCGCCTTCGCCGCGAATCAGTCCCGCACCCGGCGCACGAAGGTCGCGGCCCAGGCCCCGGCCGAGCCGAGCCCCGTGGGAGTCGGATGACCTGACCTCGCGCCGCCACCCGGACTCCCCGTACCCGTCCCTTCGACCAACCCAACCCATCTCTCATCTCATACCAAGGAGGGTAAAGATGAAGCATAAGCTTCGAATGACCGCCGGATTCCTCAGCCTCGGCCTCGTGCTCGTCGCCTGTACGACCGATGCCTCGAACGAGACGCCGGAGGCCGCCGAGACGACTCAGGGCACCGACGGCGAGACCGACGCCGGCACCGCCGAGGGCGGCACGCCCGAGGGCGAGTTCTTCGTGCGCGCCGACTACGAGACCGAGCTCGCGCAGCGCGACATGACGCCCGAGGGCGACCCGGCCACGCCGTGGCTGCAGATGATCGAGCCGATCGAGATGGTCGACACCTCCGAGTTCGCCACCGAGGGCGGCGACGCGACCCTGTGCTTCTCCAACGCCTCGGTCTCGAACCCGTGGCGAGTCACCGGCTTCACCACGATGCAGCAGCAGGTCAAGGTCCTCCAGGAGGAGGGCGTCATCGGTGAGTTCCGCGTCGCGGACGCGGCCGACGACGACAACAAGCAGATCTCGGACATCCAGTCCTTCATCTCCGACGGCGACTGCGACGCGATCGTCATCTCGCCGTCGACGACCGCCACCCTCACCCCGGCCGTCGAGGCGGCCTGCGAGAGCGGCGCGCCGGTCATCGTCTTCGACCGCGGCGTGAACACCGACTGCGCGGTCACCTACATCCACCCGATCGGCGGCTACGCCTACGGCGCCACCGGTGCGGAGTTCCTCGTCGACAACCTCGAGCCCGGCTCGAAGGTGCTCGCGCTGCGCATCCTGCCCGGCGTCGACGTGCTCGAGCACCGCTGGGGTGCGGCGAACGACATCTTCGCGAACAGCGAGCTCGAGGTCGTCGGCGTCGAGTTCACCGAGGGCGACGCCGCCAAGATCAAGGACATCGTCACGCAGTACCTCCAGCGCGGCGACGTCGACGGCATCTGGATGGACGCCGGTGACGGCGCCGTCGCGGCCGTCGAGGCCTTCGAGGACATGGGCGTCGACTACCCCGTCTTCGTGGGTGAGGACGAGCTGAGCTTCATGCGCAAGTGGCAGGACACCGGCATGACCGCGGTCGGCATGAGCTACTCGAACTTCCAGTGGCGCACCCCGGTGCTCGCGGCCGAGATGATCTGGAACGGCGAGGAGGTCCCGGCCGAATGGGTGCTCCCGCAGGCCCCGATCACCGGTGACGACCTCGGCGACTACCTCGAGCGGAACGCGGACATGCCCTCGCTCCACTACGCCAAGTTCGGCGGCGAGGACCTTCCCGGCTTCCCGGAGGCCTGGCAGGGTCGCTGAGCCGACTCAGCCGACACCAGCCGGCACCGGCCGGCACCGGCCTGACACCGGTTGACGACTCGGCCGACCGGTCCCGGTGACCCGGCCGAGTCACCCCGATCCGTGGGGCGCGGCGCGTCCAGCACGCAGCACGCGCCGCGCCCCGCGATCTCCCGCCGCGATCACGCGGCCCTTTCTCCCCGACGAAGTGGATCGACGATGCCGTCCCGTATTCGACGCGCCCTGGGCGTCAACACCTGGGTGTGGACCTCCCCCCTGACCGACGAGTCCCTGCGCCGGCTCGCGCCGACCATCAAGGACTGGGGCTTCGACCTCATCGAGCTGCCGGTCGAGAACCTCGGCGACTGGGACCCCGTCGCGGCCGCGGCGCTGCTGGCCGACCTCGGCCTGGGCGCGACCGTCACCCTCGTCATGGGGCCGGGCCGTGAGCTCGTGGCCACGGACCCCGCGACCGTGCGAGTGACCCAGGACTACCTGCGCGGCGTGATCGATGCCGCCCACACCGTCGGCGCGTCCGTCATCGCCGGGCCCGCCTACGCCTCGGTCGGGCGCACCTGGCGGATGAGCGAGGCCGAACGCGCCGGCTGCTACGACGAGCTGGCCGCCCACCTCGCGCCGGTCGCAGCCCACGGCCGCGAGGCCGGGGTGAGCATCGCCGTCGAACCGCTCAACCGCTACGAGACCTCGCTCATCAACACGGTCGACCAGGCGCTCACGGCGCTGGCGGACGTGCCCGAGGTCGGCCTGCTGCTCGACGTCTATCACATGAACATCGAGGAGACCGACGTGCCGGCCGCGATCCGGCGGGCCGGCTCCCGGATCGCGCACGTGCAGGTCTGCGCGAATGATCGCGGGGCCCCCGGCGCCGACCACCTGCCGTGGCCCGAGATCGTGGCCGCGCTCGACGATGCGGAATACACCGGGCCGGTGTGCATCGAGTCCTTCACCGCGGAGAACGCGACCATCGCCACCGCCGCCTCGATCTGGCGCCCGCTCGCAGCGAGCCAGGACGCCATCGCGGTCGACGGTCTCGCCCACCTCCAGGCGGTGATGCCCCCCGCGTGACGTAGCCCGAGGCGCCGCGCGCGCCCCACCAGTGTCGGTGGCCGAGCGCCGCCGAGTTCGAGCTTTCTCATCTGGAAGGAACCCGATGTTCAACGCTCTGGGAAAGAGTTTGAAACGGGGTGCCGTCGCGGTCAGCGCCGGTGCCCTGGGCGTCACCTTGCTGACGACGCTGCCGGCGGCGGCGGCGGTGGACCCGCCCATTCCGGACCTGGACACCCCCCAGGTCCTCATCTTCACCGAGACCACGCAGTACCGGCACACGAGCGCGATCGACGAGGGCACCCCGGTGCTCATCGACGCCTTCGCCGACGTCGGGATCTCCTCGGTCCACACCGAGGACTCGAGCGTGTTCAACGACGAGGACCTCGCGAAGTTCGACGCCCTCGTCATGTTCCAGGCCTCGGGCGACCCGTGGACGGCCGACGAGAAGGCCGCGATGGAACGCTACCAGCAGGCCGGCGGCGGGATCGTCGCGATCCACAACGCCACCGACATGCGCGGAGACTACAAGTGGTGGGATGACCTGGTCGGCTCGACCATGCCCGGCCACGCCGCCGGCGGCCAGACCGGCACGGTCCGGGTCGAGGACCGGACCCACCCCTCGACCGCTCACCTCCCGGAGCGCTGGGAGCGCGAGGACGAGTGGTACAACTACGCGACGAACGTCCGCGGTGAGGCGCACGTGCTCGCCACGCTCGACGAGACGACCTACGCGCCGGGCGGCAACGCCATGGGCTACGACCACCCGATCACCTGGTGCAAGAAGTACGACGGCGGGCGCGCCTGGGTCACCGGTATGGGCCACGAGGGCTCCTACTACCAGGAGGCGAACCTGGTCCAGCACATGGTCGGCGGCGTCGAATGGGCCGCCGGCCTCGTCGAGGGCGACTGCGGCGGCACCGACTGGGGCATGTACGAGCGCATCCCGCTCGACGAGAACACCTCGGCGCCCTTCGGTATGGACGTGGCCGACGACGGCCGGGTCTTCTACACCGAGCTCGTGCGCGGCCAGGTGCAGGTCTACGACCCCGCCTCCCGCACCACGACCACGGCCCTCGAGCTGGACGTCTACTCCGGCGGTGAGGACGGCCTCCTCGGCATCGCCCTGGACCGGGACTTCCTCGAGAACGGGCACCTGTACGTCTACCGTTCCCCGAACAGCCCGGACAACTCCGACCCCGCGAACTTCTTCAGCGTGCTCTCCCGGTTCACGATGGACCAGGAGACCGGCCTGATCGACCCGGCCAGTGAGCGCGAGATCCTCGAGGTCCCCGCCCGGCGCGAGCCGGACGAGCCGGGGCACACCGGCGGCGTCGTCGAGATCGGCCCCGACGGCAACCTCTTCCTCGGGGTGGGCGACGACGTCAACCCGCACTCGGAGCCGTCCGGCGGCTACGCCCCGCTCTCCGAGCGGGAGGGCACGTTCCACGACGCCCGCGCCACCTCGGCCAACACGAACGACCTGCGCGGGAAGATCCTGCGGATCACCCCGATCCAGGACATCCCGGCGGGCACCGAGCCCGGCCTCGGGAGCACGTACACGATCCCCGAGGGCAACATGTTCCCGGAGACCGAGGACTCGGGCGACAAGACGCTGCCCGAGATCTACGCGATGGGCTTCCGCAACCCGTTCCAGTTCGCGATCGACGAGAAGACCGGCAACATCTCCCTGGCCGACTACTCCCCGGACAACGGCAGCGACAACCCCGCCGACCGCGGTCCCGCCGGGATCGCCGAGTGGATGCTCATCGAGGAGCCCGGCTTCTACGGGTGGCCGCTGTGCATGGGCGACAACGAGCCCTTCCGCGACGTCGACTACACGACCAGCCCGGTCACGGTCGGGGACTACTTCGACTGCGACGCCCCGGTGAACGACTCGATCCACAACACCGGCCTGACCGAGCTCCCGGCGGCCGTGCCGGCCGACATGTGGTACGGCTACCAGCGGGCCTCGCACCCGGAGATCATCACGCAGGGCGGCGGCCTGGCCCCGATGGGCGGCCCGTTCTACAACTACGACGCCGACAGCGAGTCCGACACCAAGTTCCCCGAGTACTTCGACGGCCAGCCCTTCTTCTTCGAGTGGGCCCGGAACAAGATGTACTCCTTCCTCCTGACCGAGGACGGCACGGGCCTGGAGAAGGTCAACTCCTTCCTGCCCTCCGAGCCGTTCATGGCCCCGATCGAGGCGAAGTTCGGCCCCGACGGCTCCATGTACGTACTCGACTGGGGTGGCGGCTTCGGCCGGCACAACCCGGACTCGGGCCTGCACCGGATCGACTACGTCTCCGGTTCGCGGTCGCCCTCGGCGGTCGCCGTCGCGACCCCGGACAGCGGCCAGGCGCCGCTCGAGGTCGCCTTCGACGGCTCGGACAGCAGCGACCCCGAGAACGAGGAACTGCTCTACGAGTGGGACTTCGACGACGACGGGGTGGTCGACTCGACCGATCTCACCGCGGAGTGGACCTACACCGAGAACGGCGTGTACGACGCGCGGCTGACGGTCACCGACCCGTTCGGCAAGACCGGTACGACCACGGTGCCGATCACGGTCGGCAACACCCGCCCGGAGATCCAGTTCAACCTGCCTCCGACGGGCGCGTTCTTCGACTTCGGTGACACCGTGAGCTGGGACATCGACGCGAGCGACGCCGAGGACGAGATCAGCGACTCCAACCTCATCGTGCAGCCCGCCCTCGGCCACGACAGCCACGCCCACCCGGCCGTGGCGTCCTCGGGCCGGACCGGATCGGTCGCCACGAGCCTCGGCGGCGGACACAGCGACGACATGAACGTGTTCTACGTTCTCGACGCCCGCTACGAGGACTCCGGCGGCACCGGAGACGTCCCCAGCCTCACCGGCTCGGACACGTCGCTGCTGTTCGCCAAGACCCGTGAGGCGGAGTTCTACGCCGAGTCCGAGGGGGTGACGGCGAGCGACTCCCGCGACGTCGAGGGCCACGGCACCTCGATCAGCGGACAGGACGGCGCATGGGCCTCCTACGAGCCGGTCAACCTCGTCGGCATCGACCGCCTGCTGCTGCGAGTGGCCTCGGCCACCGGCGGGGACATCGAGCTGCGGCGCGACAGCGCCGACGGCGAGCTGCTCGCCACGGCACAGGTTCCCCCGACCGGCGGCCTGACGAGCTACATCGACGTTCCGGTCGTGATCGAGGACCCGGGTGAGTCCTTCACCCTCGTCGCGGTCTTCCCCGGTGAGGGCGAGCGGCGCCTCAACTTCATCGAGGCCGACGGCAAGGGCGTCTCGCCCACGACCAAGCCCGATGTCGCGATCACCGCTCCGACCGTCACCGACGATCTCGAGCTCGGTGAGATCACCGTGACGGCGGAGGCGAGCGACGCCGAGAACACGATCACCCAGGTCGAGTTCTTCGTCGGCGAGGCGTCCCTCGGAGTCGACACTGAGGCGCCCTACAGCGCCACGTGGACGCCGGCGGAGGAGTCCTTCTTCCAGCTCACCGCGGTGGCGACGAACGACAACGGGGTCTCGACCACCTCGCGGATCGTGCCCGTCACGATCGGTGCGCCGTTCGGCGACTTCAGCACGTTCTCCAACGTCGGCGGCGAGTTCAGCCGGGGCCAGGACGGATCCTTCGTCATCGACTCCGGCGGCGCCAACATGTGGCAGGGGGTCGACGAGTACAGCTCGCTCTACCTGCCCGCCGGCGCCGACGAGGACTGGTCCGCCACGGTGAAGATCGCCAGCCAGGGCAACAGCGCCGGCAGCGCCAAGGCCGGACTGTTCGTGCGCAACGACGTGACCGCCCCCGGCACGTCCGCCGGCTACGGTGCGCTCGGCATCCGCCCCAGCGGCGGCTTCGAGTGGCTCCGGTCGAGTGACGGCTCGGGGCAGCTCAACGCCTCCGACTCCGGTGGCTCGACGAGCTACCCGGCGTGGGTGCGCCTCGAGCGCAACGGCGAGGACTACCAGGCGTACTGGAGCACCGACGGGGAGACCTTCGCCCCGATCGGCGGCCCGGTCGCACTGCCCGGTGCCGCGTCCGTCCAGGACCTCGGGCTGTTCGTCACGGCGCACAACTCCACCGAGACGAGCGAGGTCGTCTTCTCCGACTTCGTGTTCGACGACGATCCGGACTTCCCGGATCCGGAGGAGCCCGGTCCGGTGCCGGTGTGCGACGGCCCGATGAGCGATGAGTTCGGCGGCAGCACCCTCAACGCCGCCCGCTGGACCACGGTGCGCAACGACCCGGCCCTGCCGATCACGGTGTCCGACGGCGTGCTCCGCCTCCCGGTCACCGGTGCCGACATCGACGGCTCGAACACCGGGCCGATCAGCTACATCGGGCAGCCCGTTCCGGGCGGTGAGTGGCAGGTCGACACGAAGGTCACCATCGAGCAGACCCACGAATGGCAGTACAGCGGCCTGCTCGTGCACTCCGGCGACGACGACTACCGCAAGCTGGCCCTCACCAAGGGTCAGGACGGCGGCCGGTTCATCGAATTCTGGGGTGAGGACTCCGGTTCGCGCACGAACTACGCCGACAACGTCCAGCTCTCCGCCGGTGATCCGGAGACCGTGTTCCTGCGACTGACCAGTGACGGGGACAGCCTCGAGGCCGCCTACTCCTTCGACGGTGAGAGCTACACCACCCTGAGCGGTGCGCCCTCGTACGGCCCCGATGCGACCTTCGGCCTCATCGCCGCCGGCGACACGGGCACACCGGAGACGGTCGCGAACATCGACTACTTCCGGGTGACCCCGGAGAGCGGTGACACCGGCGAGCGTGAGCCCGGCGACGAGTTCGAGGGCGACGCCCTCGACGGCTGCCGCTGGGACAGCACCGTCCGCTACAACCCGGACAACCTGTCCGTGCACGACGGCAAGCTGCACATCTCCACCCAGCCGGGGGACGTGAACAACGACAACCCGATCTCGCCGGAGAACTTCATCCTCCAGAGTGCGCCGGAGGGGGACTGGACGATCGAGACCCGATTCCAGGCTCCGCTCGAACACCGGTGGCAGTACGCGGGTCTGCTGGCCTACGGCAGTGACGACGAGTACGTGAAGTTCGACATCGTCGCCAAGAACCAGCCCGGCCAGAGCCTGTTCCTCGGGGCCGAGTTGGTCTCGGAGGTGAACGGCGGCTTCGGCGCCGGTGGCAACGTCGGGATCGATCTCGGCGGAACCCCCGAGAGCCAGTCCTGGCATCTGCGGCTCACCCGCACGGGCGACACGTACGAGGGCTGGGTCAGCGAGGACGGTCAGAACTGGACCTCCGTCGGGGATCCGGTCACCCATCCCGGTGACCTGAACACCTTCGGGCTCGTCGCGATCGGACCGGAGCAGACGAGGCCGGCGACCGTCAGCTTCGACTACTTCCGACTGGTCGACGGCGAGACCGAGCCGCCGGTGGACGAGACCGCCCCGACGGTGACGGGCAACGTGCTCGGCACCCTGACGGGCGGATTCGAGTCGACGGGCCGGCCCACGAGCCTGGAGGTCGACGGCACCGCGACCCTGACGAAGTCCGAGTCCGGTACCAAGCTCCGGGTGCAGGCCGCCGGCCTCATCCCCGGGCAGACGTACCCGTCGCACCTGCACGCCGGAAGCTGTGAGGTCGCTCAGGAGCACTACATGAACGACCCCGACGGCGTGCACGCCCCGCCGAACGAGATCTGGGCCTCCTCCACGAACGACCCGGAGGGCTCGTTGGTTCCCAACGCGCAGGGTGTGGCCGTCGGATTCGGCAGCGCGGACTGGCTCACCCGCCAGGAGCCGCTGTCGATCATGATCCACGAGTCGCAGGCACCCGGCCTGCCGATCTACTGCGCGGACCTCGTCTCCTACGACGGGCCGGCGACGCTGGCCCTGTCGGCGGACGACGGCGACGGGTCGGGCGTCGACCTGGTCGAGTACTCCCTCGACGGCGGCGAATGGCTTGCCTACGAGGGCGACGTGACGGTCGAGGAGGCGGGCGACCACACGGTCGCCTTCCGCGCGACCGACGCCGCCGGCAACGTGAGCGAGGACGGCGAGCTGTCGTTCTCGATCGCCGCGGACGAGCCGGAGCCGCCGGCAGAGGTGCTGACGGAGACGTCGGTGACGACTCGGTGTGTGGCCGGTCGGCAGGTGTTGGTGGCGTCGGTGACGAATGTGGCCGGTGCGCCGCTCGATGTGAGTGTGGAGACGGCCTTCGGTACCAGGTCTGTTGTGGGTCTGGCCGATGGTGCGACGAAGTCGCTGGCGTTCACGACGCGGTCGGTTGCGATCGATGGTGGTGAGCTGACCGTCGATGCGATGGGTGGCGACGGGCTGGATGGGCAGGAGGTGCTCGCCTACGAGGCGGTGTCCTGCTCGTAGGTCGAGTGGGTCGGTGGTCGGTCCGTTCCCCGGGGGTGTGTGTTCCCGGGGGCGGGCCGGCCCCGGCCGGCCACTCGTGCGGGTGGCCGGGTCGTTGTTGTGATGTGTGGTTCGCGGGTCCGGTGGGCCTGTGTCGTATCGATCGGTTCGGTGTTGAGCCGGAATGGGAGAAGAAGATGGTCAAGCGCAGTGTGGTTCAGCGCGGTGTGGTCGGGCGTGCCGTGGTCGGTGCGGTCGGTGGTGTGATGCTCGTGGGTGTGGGGACGGCGGCGATGGCCGCGCATCCGGATGCCGAGGACACCAGTGCGGTCGAGATCGGTGTCGAGATCGAGTCGGTGGGTGCGTTGACGATGACGGTCGATGGCACGGAGTCGACGCTGGTCGAGGACGGGTCGACCGAGGAGTTTCGTCAGTTCACGGGCGAGTTGCCGAATGTGACGGTGACCGATGATCGCAGTGACGCGCCCGAGGGCGTGTACTGGTATGTGGTGGGTCAGGCGAGTGACTTCGTGGGTGATGCGGGGCAGGCCCCGATCGGTCCGGAGCACCTGGGGTGGACGCCGGCGATGGTGACCGAGAGTTCGAGCGGGGCCGTGGGTGAGGGTCAGGAGGTCGGTACCGTGCTCGACGCGGTCGGCGAGGGTCCCGGGTTGGCGGGTGAGGAGTTGTTCCTGCTGACGCTCGACTCCCAGGAGGCGCAGGCGGAGAACGGCAGTTGGACGGCGAATGCGGACCTGGTGCTGCGTACCGAGACCGATGTGGCCCCGGGCAGCTATTCCTCGGTGCTGACCCTCTCGCTCTTCGAAGACGGACAGTGACCCGACCCTGACCGAGCACGGGCGATGGGCCCGGTGCGCGACCCTCTAGGCTGAGGAACTGATGACTACATATTCCCGTCGTGGGTTGGGCATTGTCGGCCTGCTGCTCGTGCTCGTCGGATCGATCGTGTTCCCGGCCGGTCCCTCCGCGGCCGATGTCCAGGAGGACGAGTCCATCACCTGGACCGTCGCTCCCGCGGATGCTGAGGGGCCGGACGGCCGCATCCGGATCGAGCACGAGCTCGACCCGGGGGAGCGGGTGAAGGAACACATCGCGGTCCGGAACCTCAGCGAGCAGGAGGTCACCTTCCAGCTCTCCGCGGCCGACGGCTACTTCACCCGCAGCGGCCGATTCGACATGCTCGCCTCGGGTGAGGAGTCGGTCGGGGCGGGCACGTGGATCTCGTTGCCGCAGGAGGTCACCATCGCCGCGGGCGAGATGGCGGTCGTGCCGGTGACGATCGAGGTCCCCGAGCGGGCCGAGCCCGGGGATCACGCGGCGGGCGTCGCGGCCTCGGTCATGTCCGTGCAGTCGAGCGAGGACGGCGGGGCCGGGGTCGGCGTGGAGAGCAGGATCGGTATCCGGGTCGAGACCCGGGTGCGCGGCACCCTCGATCCCGCGGCCGGGCTCGAGGTGAGCGGGGCACGGTACGAGCAGTCGTGGAACCCGTTCGTGCCCGGCCGGGCGACGGTCTCCTTCGAGGTGACGAACGAGGGCAACACCACGCTGGACGCGGCCGGCGTCCTGCGGATCGGGGGGCAGGAGATCGCCTTCCCCGCTGCGGACGAACGCCGACAGGAACTTCTGCCCGGTGAGAGCCGCGGGTTCGAGGTCGTGGCACCGGCCACGTGGCCGAGCGTGCGGGTGACCGGCACGGTCGATCTCGAGCCGACATCGAGCGCGATGGATGGAACCGTGTTGACGGTGCCCCCACTGTCGGTGCCGGTCGGGATGTGGGCCTGGCCCTGGTCACAGGCACTCCTGCTCGTGGGGGTGCTGCTCATCCTGGCGGCACTCTTCGGGAACCGCATCCGATCCAAGCGACGGTTCCAGACCCTCTTGGAGGAAGCCAGGCAGGCGGGGCGCCTGGAAGCAGCACAGACATCGACGAGCACGACGAGTGAGGACACATGACCGGCGCCACCCAGACACGCAGCAGGACCACCTGGCTGATCACCTGCTTGACCGCGCTCATGCTGATCGTGGGGATCTCCACGGCCGTGACTGCGGGCGCCGTGACCGCCGGCGCGGAGACGACCGGCGCGGCGGACGGCGATGGAGTCGCCGTCGACGTCGAGATCACCCCGACGGCGGACCCGACGGCGACGGCGGACCCGACAGGTGAGCCGACCGATCCCGCGACCGATAGCGCGGACGGCGCCGACGGTGAGGACAGCGCAGCGGCCGGAGCCGCTGAGGGGGCAGACGGGCAGACCCCCGGCGACGACAGCACGGCGCCGGGCGGCTCACTTCCCGACACGGGGACGGACGTGACGCTGGTCGTCTCGCTCGCGGCGCTGCTGCTCATCACCGGCGCCGGGGTCGTGCTGCGCGCACGCCGCGGACGCTCCGCGAGCTCCACCACATCAGCGGGAGACCGCCCATCCTGTGAACCGACTCTCGTCATGGAGTCGGTCGTGCCGTGAAGGCCATCAACACAGTCGTGTAACGATGAGTGCCGTCTCCAGACTTTTGTCTTGACAGTATCGAAAGTCTCTCCCTAAGATCGTCGATTGTGTGATCCGCCGTCGATTCATCGATCAGGGGTCACAGGGAGCTCTCTCTGCTGAGAGCTCGGTATCCATGCCAGAGCACACCGAAGTGTGGCCCCGGGTCGCACGCCGCTGCTGCCCGCCCGTCGGCGAGCGGCCGCGCGCTGTGCTCCGGCCACGTGAAGGAGGAGAGAATGGTCAGACAGACTGGGGCCGGCCGATGGTCGGTCCGAGGCGCGGCGGTGGCGATGGCCGCCGGATTGGTCGTGCCGCTGGCGATGACGGGAGCGGTCGCCGCTCCCGGGCACGGGGGCGATGGATCCGCCGCCGTCCTCGCGGCGGAGGATCCCGCGCTCGACTGGAACAACTACGAGAAGATCCTGCTCACCAAGGACACCGGTGAGCCGATCGACCTGGCGGTGCTGCCCGACTCGCGCGTGCTGCACACGGCGCGCGACGGCGTCGTCCGCCTGACGGACCCGTCGACGGGCCTGACCACCGAGGCCGGGAAGCTCGACGTCTATCACAACTCCGAGGACGGCCTCCAGGGCATCGCCATCGACCCGGACTTCGAGGAGAACAACTGGGTCTACCTCGTCTACGCCCCGCGCGTCATGGCGGGGACCTCGCCGACCGGGGTCGCCTACCCGGAGACGACACCCGAGGGCAGCGCCCCCGAGCAGCTCCCGGACGGTGAGGATGCCGAGACGTACTGGGACCAGTGGGTCGGCTACAACGTGCTGTCCCGGTTCCAGTGGGACGGCGCCTCGAACACCCTCGACCTGACGAGCGAGCAGGAGATCATCAAGATCACCGCCCAGCGCGGTCAGTGCTGCCACGTCGGTGCCGACATCGCCTTCGACGGGGACGGCAACCTCTATCTGTCCTCGGGCGACAACACCCCCGCGGGCACGCCCGGTGCGAACGGGTTCACCCCGATCAACAACGCCCCGGGGATGAACCCGGGCTTCGACTCCCGCCGCGGCGCGGGCAACAGCAACGACCTGCGCGGAAAGATCCTGCGGATCGACGTGCGCGAGAGCATCGCCGAGGGTGCCGAGCCCGGTCCCGGGAGCACGTACGACATCCCGGCCGGGAACCTCTTCGACTCACCCGAGTACGACCCGGACCTCGTGCGCGAGGAGATCTACGTCATGGGAGTGCGCAATCCGTTCCGCATGGACGTCGATGCCGAGTCCGGCGCGCTGGTCTGGGGCGACTACGGCCCGGACTCCGCCACCGCGCAGGACGACCGCGGCCCCATGGGGTATGTCGAGTGGCAACTGACGACCGAGCCGATGAACGGCGGCTGGCCGTACTGCCACGGGCCGAACGACGGCGGCGCCTACAACGAGTGGGACTACGAGACCGGCACCCCCGGTGAGTTCTTCGACTGCGCCGCCCCGGTGAACAACTCCACCTGGAACACCGGCCTGACCGAGCTCCCGGCGGTCACGCAGCCGCAGATCTGGTACGGCGACAGCGTCGGGGACCAGCCGTGGGACGAACTGATCGAGTTCAGCACCGGCCGTGGCCAGGCCCCCATGGGTGGCCCGATCTTCCGCTACGACCCGGCGAACGAGTCCCCCGCGCAGTTCCCGGAGTACTGGGACGGCAAGGCCTTCATGGCCGAGTTCTCCATGGACTACGTCGCAGCGATCACGCTGGACGAGCTCAGCTCGGCCGGTCAGGTCACCCAGATCGAGAACTTCCTTCCCAACGCCTTCCTGAGCGACGCCGCCCAGCCCATCTGGGACAACGTCATGGACATGGAGTTCGGACCCGACGGTTCGATGTATGTGCTCGAGTACGGCGACGGCTTCTTCCGTCAGAACCCGGACGCCGGGCTCTACCGGGTCGACTACGCCGAGGGGAACAAGACCCCGCAGGCCTTCGTCACCGCCGACCCGATCTCCAGCAGCGACGTGCCGCTGACCGTGACCTTCGACGCCTCGGACTCGCGTGACCCCGAGGGCGGGGACCTCACCTACGAGTGGGACTTCGACGGATCGGGTGAGTTCGTCGAGGGCGGGCCGACCGCCACGCACACCTATGAGAACCTCGGCCAGTTCCACGTGACGCTTCGCGTGACCGACGAGGCCGGCAAGTTCGGGCTGGCGACCGTTCAGATCACGGTCGGGAACACGGCCCCCGAGGTGAGCCTCAGCGTTCCGAACGGTTCGCTCTTCAGCTGGGGCGACGACGTCCCCGTCTCGGTCACGGTGACCGACGCCGAGGACGACGCGGCCGGGGGTGAGGGGGTCGAGTACGAGCGGACCCTCACCGCCCGATCCACCGTCGGCCAGTGGCTCTCGGACGCTCTCGGCGGCCCGATCCTGCTCGACGTGCTCGGCGTTCCCGCCGACGCGCTCGCCGCGGCCGCGGGTGTGCCGCTCGAGGACCTCGTGGCGTTGTCGGGCGGAGCGCTCACGGCGGAGATGGTGGCCGACCTGCTCGCCGCCTACGCCGACGCCCCCGACCCGGAGCCCTCGACCGTCGACTGCTCGCGTGTGAACTGGACCTTCGGGCTCGGACACAACGAGCACGCTCACCCCGAGGTCTCGGGAACGGGTTGCGAATTCACGATCGAGACCAGTGAGAGCGCGCTCGAGCACGGTGCGGGCGAGAAGCTCTACGGCACCCTCGTGGTCACCTACACGGACAACCCGCAGGGCGACGTCCCGGCCGCGACCGGTGAGGCGACGCTCGTGCTCAAGCCCGCCGAGCAGCAGGCCGAGTGGTTCGACGACGCCCAGGGGGTCGAGATCGTCGCGGACGAGTCGGCCGAGGCGCTGAAGAAGGTCGCCTCCTTCGACGTCGGCGACTGGTTCGCCTTCCGACCGATGACGCTCCAGCACGCACCGAGCGGCGAGGCGATCGACCTGGTGACGGCCCGGGCCAGCGGTGAGGGCACCCTCTCGCTCCGCTGGGACGAGTACCGCGCCGAGCCGTTCGCCGAGCTCACCTTCACGGGCGGGGCGGGCTGGCAGGATGTCGCGGCCGTGTTCGACTCGATCCCGGAGGGCTCCGGCACGGTCTACGTGACCACGACCGGTGGCCTCGAGGTCGACTCCCTCGTCTTCGGCGTCTCGGACGTCGAGCCGACCGACCCGCCGACCGACGGCGCCGACGGTGCCGACGGGGCTGCTGACGGTGCCGACGGGGCCGACGGGGCTGCTGATGGCGCCGACGGGGCCGACGGGGCTGCTGATGGCGCCGACGGTGCCGACGGGGCTGCTGACGGTGCCGACGGTGCCGACGGGCAGACTCCCGGCGACGACGCCACGGTGCCGGGCGGCGCGCTTCCCGACACGGGGGCGGGCGTGATGCCGGCCGTCGTGCTCGGCGCGCTGCTGCTCATCGCCGGCGCCGGGGTCGTGCTGCGCGCACGGCGCGAACGCGCCTGATCACGCCGTAGACGGCCGCCGATGGCCGGGTCCCCGCTCGGGGCCCGGCCATCGGTGTGTCTGAACCCGAATCCACGCGTATTCAGTGACATATCCGAGCCCAGCCCACCCGAGCGATCGCTGCAAGCGGCGCTTGAAGGGGGGCAGATGATGACGCACTTATGTTTGACGGAACAACAAAAGGTCGGTAGATTGCGGATCGTGGCTTGCGTCACATGTCGTCCTGTCGTGGATCGGTAGTCGCGCATGACGGCGCCGGCCGCTCGCCCCGGATCCGACGACGGACCCGGGGGACACCGGCGGAATCCCGCCGAAGCGCGCTGACCGACCACCATCCGGGCGGGCGGGCTGCGCACCTTACACACGACTCGAGGAGGATCCGTGGTGAGACGAACACAGGGCGGCAGCTGGCCGTCCCGCGTGGCGGGCATGATGCTCGCAGGAGCGCTCATAGCGCCGCTCGGAATGAGCAGCGCCTTCGCGCAGACAGAACCGCCGCCGCCGGAGGACGAGGCGTTCGACGCCCTCGTCTTCAGTAAGACCAGCGCGTTCCGGCACGGCTCGATCGAGACCGGAATCGCGGCCATCGAGGCCCTCGGGGCGGAGAACGGCTTCTCGGTCGACACGACCGAGGACGCCGGAGCCTTCACCGCGGCGAACCTGGCCCAGTACGACGTCGTCGTCTGGCTGTCGACGACCGGTGACGTGCTCGATGCGGACCAGCAGGCCGCGTTCGAGGACTACATCCGCTCCGGTGGCGGATACGCCGGCGTCCACGCCGCGAGCGACACCGAGTACGACTGGTCGTGGTACGGCGACCTCGTGGGCGCCTACTTCTCCGGTCACCCCGCGAACCAGGACGCGACCGTCGTCGTCGAGGACCCGGCGCACCCCTCGACCGCGCACCTGCCGGCCGAGTGGGACAGGTACGACGAGTGGTACTCCTTCCGCGACAACCCGCGCGGCGACGTCCACGTGCTCGCCTCCCTCGACGAGGACAGCTACGACCCGGGCGGCAACGCCATGGGCGACGACCACCCGATCGCCTGGTGCCAGGACTTCGACGGCGGCCGATCCTGGTACACCGCGGGCGGTCACACGAACGAGTCCTACGGTGAGCCCGGGTTCCGGGAGCACCTCCTCAAGGGCCTGCAGACCGCGGCCGGAGTCGTTCCCGCCGACTGCAGCGCCTCGCTCGATGCGAGCTTCGAGAAGGTTCCGCTCGACCTCAACACCCAGAACCCGATGGACGTCTCACCGACGCCGGACGGGCGGGCCGTCTACCTCGAACGCGACGGCCGCGTCCAGATCGTGCAGGCCGACGGCGGCACGGTCACGGCCGGGACCCTCGCGGTCACCCAGGTCCAGGAGTTCGGACTGCTCGGCATCGAGCTCGACCCGGACTTCGCCGAGAACGGGTGGATCTACCTCTACTACTCGCCGCAGGGCTCCGAGACCGACCGCGTCGCCCGGTTCACCCTCGAGGGCAACACGCTCGACCTGAACAGCGAGAAGGTGCTGCTCGAGGTGCCGGTGCAGCGGGACGAATGCTGCCACGCCGGGGGAGCGCTCGAGTTCGACGGCGAGGGCAACCTGTACATCGCCCTCGGCGACAACACGAACCCCTTCGCCTCCGACGGCTACACCCCGATCGACGAGCGGGACGGCCGCGCCGCCTGGGACGCGCAGCGGACCTCCGGGAACACGAACGACCTGCGCGGCAAGGTCCTGCGGATCACCCCGCAGGACGACGGCACCTACACCATCCCCGACGGCAACCTCTTCGAACCGGGCACCGAGCTGACCCGGCCCGAGATCTACGCGATGGGCTTTCGCAACCCGTTCAAGATCGGCATCGACCCGCGCACGGACACGCTGCTCGTGGCGGACTACGGCCCCGACGCGGGGTCGAACAACCCGAACCGCGGGCCCGCCGCCACCGTGGAGTGGAACGCGCTGACCCAGCCGGGCAACTACGGCTGGCCGCTGTGCGTGGGCCCGAACACGCCCTACAACGACTACGACTTCGCGACCGGCACGAGCGGGGCGACGTTCGACTGCGAGAACGGACCGACGAACGACTCGCCCCACAACACCGGCCTGACCACCCTGCCCCCGGCGGTCCCGGCCACCATCTGGTACCGGAACAACGGATCCGAGAGCAACGCCCCGGAGATCGGCAACGGCGGGGCACCGATGGCCGGCGGGGTCTACGTCTACGACGAGACCTCCGACTCCGAGCGGAAGTGGCCGGCCTACTGGGACGGCAAGGCGATGTTCGGCGAATGGAACACGAACAAGCTGTTCTCGTTCCAGCTCTCCGACGACTCGAGCGAGGTCCTCGACATCAACGAGATCTTCACCTCCATGTCGTTCGCCCGCCCGCATGCGCTCGAATGGGGTGCCGACGGCGCCCTGTACGTGATCGAGTGGGGTGGCGGCTTCGGCGGGAACAACGCCGACTCCGGCCTCTACCGGATCGACTACGTCTCCGGCAACCGATCGCCCATCGCGCGCATCGCCTCCGACGTCACCTCCGGCCCCATCCCGCTCGAGGTGACGTTCAGCGCCGACGGATCCCGGGACCCGGACGGCGGCGAGGTGACCTACGCCTGGGACTTCGGCGACGGGTCGACCTCGACCGAGGCGAACCCCACGCACACCTACACCGGCGCCGGCAACTACACGGCGACCCTGACCGTGACCGACCCGGACGAGAAGTCGACCTCGGCCACCCTGCCGATCACGGCCGGGAACACCGCCCCGGTGATCGACGTCGAGTTCCCGGCGAACGGCGGGTTCTTCAACTTCGGTGACGTGGTCAGGTACAAGGTCTCGGTCACCGACCCCGAGGACGGCGAGATCGACTGCGACAACGTCATCGTCCAGCCCGCCCTCGGCCACGACGAGCACGCCCACCCGGCCGATCAGTTCCGCGGCTGCGAGGGTGCCATCCCCGTCGAGGGCGACCAGGGCCACATCGGCGCCAACATCTTCGGCGTCCTCACCGTGACCTACACGGACCAGGGCGCTGACGGGGTGGACCCGCTCACGACTCAGGAGATCGTGATCCTCCAGCCCAAGCGCAAGGAGGCGGAGTTCTTCTCCGACACCGGACGGCTGCCGGGCTCGACGAGCACGGGAGACCCGGGGGTCCAGACCGAGGACACGAGCGACGTCGGCGGCGGCCTGAACATCGGCTACGCCGAGGTCGACGACTGGTTCTCCTTCGACCCGACCAACCTGACCGGCATCGACGCCATCCGCGTGCGCGGCGCGTCCGATCCGGGCGGCACCATCGACATCCGCACCGGTGCGCCGGACGGGCAGTCGCTGGGCACCGTGACGATCCCGGACGGCGACTGGCAGGGGTGGGGCGACTACGACCTCGACCTCCCCGCGGACGTCACCACGGAGACCGGGCCGCTGTACTTCGTGATCACGGCCGGTCAGGCCAACGTCAACTGGGTCGAGTTCCTCGGCACAGGCGTCACGGACAACTCGAGCCCGGTCGTCGAGGTCGAGACCTCCGCGACGACCGGCACCGCCCCGCTCACGGTGGACTTCACCGCGACCGGCAGCGATCCGGACGGCGACACCCCGCTCACCTACTCGTGGGACTTCGGTGACGGATCGGCGACGGTGGACACCGCCGCGGCGACCCACACCTACACGAGGCCGGGAGAGTACGCGGCCACGGTGACCGTCACCGACACCCGCGGTGCCACGACCTCGAGGGGTGTGGCCATCACGGCGAGGCCGGCGACCCTCATGTGCTTCGCCGGCCGGTCGGACGACTTCACCGGCGACGCGCTCGACACCGGCCGCTGGGACGGCGTCGTCCGAGGAAACCAGGAGCTGCGGATCGAGGACGGATCGCTCATCATCCCGACGAGTTCGACCGACATCTACGGCACCGGCAACTCGGGCACCCCGAACCTCGTGCTGCAGGATCTGCCGGAGGGCCCGTTCACGGCGACCACCAAGGTGACGATGCCCGGCACGCAGGCCTACCAGCAGGCCGGCCTCCTCATCTACGGCGACGACGACAACTACGCCAAGATGGTCTTCCAGGCGCGGGACACGGCGTCGCCGAACGCGGACTCCCGGATCTTCCAGTACATCGTGGAGGAGAACGGCGATCCCCGTGAGGTGGACGACTCGAACACCGCCGACCTCGGTGCGGACTACCCCACGACCGTGTGGGTGCGGTTCATCAGCGACGGTGAGAGCCTCAACGCCGCCTACAGCGCGGACGGGGTGACCTTCACCGAGATGCCGGAGACCAAGTCGATCGCCGGCATCGACAACCCGCGGATCGGTCTCGTCTCGCTCCAGGGCGGAGACCGTCCGCAGGCACCCGTCGAGGCGGCGTTCGACTACTTCACGTTCACCCCGGACGACACCGTGCCCCCGGTCGGCCCGGACGACGAGTTCGACGGCACCGCGCTCGACGGCTGCCGCTGGGACGTCGTGCGCCCGGACTACGACCACCTGCGGGTGATCGACGGCCGGCTCGAGCTCGATGCGCTCACGGGAGACATCTACGGCACCGACAACTCCGGCACCGGGAACTTCGTGCTCCAGGACGCGCCGGAGGGTGACTGGACGGTGGAGACCCTCGTCGATGCCGACTCCTTCAGCCGGCAGTACGAGCAGGCGGGCCTCATCGCCTACGTCGACGACGACAACTACGTCAAGCTCGACGTGCTCGCCACGAGCGCCGAGGGAAGCGCCGTGACGCGCAACCTCGAGCTCCGCAGCGAGATCGGCGGCGTCGTCCAGGATCCGCAGCCCTCGCAGTCCGGGGTGGACCAGGGCGTGTGGCACCTGCGCCTGCAGAAGGAGGGGACGACGCTGACCGGCTCGTACTCGGCCGACGGCGAGGCATGGACGCAGTTCGAGTCCGTGACCAACGCCGACGTCGCGAACATCGGCCGCGTCGGCCTCTTCACCCTGGCCGCCGGCTCGACCGCGCAGCCCACGGCGACGTTCGACTACTTCCGGGTGGTCGACGGCGATCCCGAGCCGCCGGCAGAGGTGCTGACGGAGACGGCGGTGACGACCCGGTGTGTGGCCGGCCGGCAGGTGCTCGTGGCGTCGGTGACGAATGTGGCCGGTGCGCCGCTCGATGTGAGTGTGGAGACGGCCTTCGGTACCAGGTCCGTTGCGGGTCTGGCCGATGGTGCGACGAAGTCGCTCGCGTTCACGACGCGGTCGGTCGCGATCGACGCCGGTGAGCTCACCGTCGATGCGACGGGCGGCGACGGGCTGGATGGGCAGGAGGTGCTCGCCTACGAGGCGACGTCCTGCTCCTAGGACGTGCGTGACGTCGGTCCGTTCCCTGGTGAGTATCGCCGGGGAGCGGGCCGACGATCAGGCGCCGGCGAGGAACTCGTCGATCGCGGGCGCGTCGAGCACCCGCTTGGCCACCATCCGGGCGGCCCCGAGGATCCCGGCCCGGCCGGCGGTCTGGGAGGTGACGATCCGCAGGTGCTCGGTGGCCAGCGGCAGCGAGCGGCTGTAGACCACCTCGCGCAGGCCGGCGAGCAGGTGCTCGCCCGCATCGGCGATGACCCCGCCGATGACGATGACCGACGGATTGAGCAGGTTGACGCACCCGGCGACCACGTCGCCGATGTCGCGACCGGCCTGGCGCACGGCCTGCATCGTGCGCGTGTCGCCGGCGCGCACGAGGTCGACGATCTCGGCCGTGGCCTCGATGTCGTACCCCTGCTCGCGCAGTGACTCCACGATCGCGTGGCCGCTGGCGAGTGCCTCGAGGCAGCCGAGGTTGCCACAGCGGCAGGGCACCGGTTCCCCGCGGGGGACCGCGATGTGCCCGAGGTCGCCGGCGGCCCCCTGCGCGCCCCGCCGCAGCTCGCCGTCCGAGATGATCCCCGAGCCGACGCCCGTGGCGACCTTGATGAACAGCAGGTTCGCGACGTCGGGCCACTGCGACCGGTGCTCGCCGAGCGCCATGATGTTCACGTCGTTGTCGACCAGCACGGGGACCGGGAACGTCCGCTGCATCCGTGCGGGCACGTCGAAGCCGTCCCAGCCGGGCATGATCGGAGGGCTGATCGGCTGGCCCGTGTCGTGCTGGACCGGGCCCGGCAGCCCGATCCCCACCCCGAGGACGTCGGTGACCGGCCGGTCGATCTCGATGAGCATCTGCTCGAACTCGGCCGCGACCGAGTCGAGCACCGGCTCGGGGCCGGCGCTGATCGTGACCGGCAGCGAGCGCTCGCTCACGATGTTGGCGGCGAGGTCGGTGATGGCCAGCCGGTAGTGGCTCGCGCCGATGTCGGCGACGAGGATGAGGCGCACGCCGGCGTTGAACGCGAACGTGGCGGGCGGGCGCCCGCCGGTGGAGACCGCCTCGCCCGTGGCGATGAGGAGGCCGGAGGCGAGGAGCTCGTCGACCCGGGCGGCCACCGTCGGCCGCGCGAACCTCGTCGCCGCGGCCAGCTCGGCGCGCGTGTGGGGGAGTCCGTCGCGGACGAACTGGAACAGGGCTCCGGCGGAACGAGGATCGTTCCCCCGTGGCTTGGCGGCCACGAGCTGGGAGACTCGGGTGTCGGTGTCTGTCATGGGACAAGTTAACCACCCCGAAGTGCCCCAGCTTTTAGGAACGGGCGGCGAGTTACGATTCGGACACGGCGCAACTTTTGGTTGACTCGTTCCATAAGTGGCGCTAGTCTGTGGCTATGGTCACAGCAGACCCCTCCACACCGCTCCTGAGCGTGACGGGGCTCATCAAACACTTCCCTGGTGCCAAGGCGCTCGACGGGGTCGACTTCGACGTGCGTACGGGCGAGGTGCACTGCCTCCTCGGCCAGAACGGTGCCGGCAAGTCCACCCTCATCAAGGTGCTCGCGGGCGCCCATCAGCTCGACTCCGGGCAGGTGCGATGGAACGGGGAGGACGTCACGATCGCCTCGCCCTCCGTCGCACTCGAGATCGGGATCGCGACGATGTACCAGGAGCTCGACGTCGTCGACGGGCTGAGCGTCGCCGAGAACATCTTCCTCGGGCACGAGCTCGCCCGCGGCGGGGTGCTCCGCCGGGGCGAGGCCCACGACCGAACGAGGAAGCTCCTCGCGCGGCTCGGACATCCGGAGATCCGGCCGGGCCAGGAGGTCGGGCAGCTGTCCGCCGCCGGCCGCCAGATCGTCTCGATGGCGCGGGCACTCTCGCGCAACGCCCGCGTGATCGTCATGGACGAGCCCTCGGCGGTGCTCGACCCCGAGGAGGTCGACAACCTGTTCACGGTGGTGGAGTCCGTGACCGCCGAAGGCGTCGCGGTCATCTACATCTCCCACCGACTCGAGGAGATCCGCCGCATCGGCGACCGGATCACCGTGCTCAAGGACGGCAAGACGGTCGCGAGCGGCCTCCAGGTCTCCGAGACCTCGACGCCGGAACTCATCGAACTCATGACCGGTCGCGTCATCGCCGCCGACTTCGGCGGCGCCCGCACGGGTGAGATCGGCGAGGTGCGACTCGAGGTCGAGGACCTCGAACTCGCCGGGGTCTTCGAGCACGTCTCCTTCACCGTCCGCGCCGGGGAGATCGTCGGCCTGGCCGGGCTCGTCGGGGCCGGCCGTTCGGAGATCGTCGAGAGCGTCTACGGCGCGCGCACCTCGACCGGCGGCACGGTGCGGGTGAACGGCAAGGCGCTGCGCCGGGGCTCCGTGGAGCGCGCCGTCGCGCACGGCATCGGGCTCGCCCCCGAGGAGCGCAAGAGCCAGGGCCTGCTCCTCGACGAGCCCGTCTACCGCAACATCACGCTGTCCACCTTCGCGCGCTTCGCCCGCGGCGGCTTCCTCAAGGAGCGCGCCGAGCGCGCCGCCGCCCGCGAACAGATCGCGTCCCTGCAGCTGGCCCCGGGCGATCCGGACCGGCGGATCCGGACCCTCTCTGGCGGCAACCAGCAGAAGGCGATGCTCGCCCGCTGGCTCGTCCACGGCTGCGAGGTCCTCATCCTCGACGAGCCGACCCGCGGCGTGGACGTCGGCGCCCGAGCCGAGATCTACGCCCTTATCCGTACCCTCGCGGCCCAAGGCGCCGCCGTCCTCATGGTCTCGAGCGAGATCGAGGAGGTGCTCGGCCTGGCGGACCGGGTGCTGGTCATCGCCGACGGCCGCGTAGTCCACGAGGGACCGGCCGATCAGATCGACGAGCACGGAGTGCTCGACCTCATCATGGAAGGAACCAGCGTATGAGCGAGAACGTATCGGCGGTCCAGTCCGCCGGACCCCTCGCGCGAGTTCGGAGCAGCCCGGGGCTCGTGCGCAACCTCGGCCTCATCATCGCCCTCGTGCTCTTGTGCGTCGTGGGCGCGGTGACCTCGGGCGACCAGTTCGTCAGCTCCGCGAACCTCATGGTCATCCTCAGCAGCGCCGCGACCATCGGCATCATGTCCATCGGGATGACGTTCGTGATCACCGGCGGCGGGATCGACCTCTCGGTCGGCTCGATGCTCGGCCTCGCGACCGTCTGGGCGACGACGCTGGCCACCCAGACGATGGCCGCCAGCAGCGGCTGGTTCGTCATCGCCGTCACGGCAGTCCTCGTGGGCGCCGGAGTCGGGCTGGTCAACGGCATCATCATCGCCTACGGCCGGGTCGAGGCGTTCATCGCGACGCTGGCCATGATGGTCGGTGCGCGCGGCCTGGCCGAGATCATCTCCGGCCGCCACACCCAGCTCGTCGACAACGACGCGTTCCTCGACGTGTTCCGGGCGGACGTCCTGGGCGTGCCCGCGATCGTGTGGATGTTCCTCGTCGTGGCCGTCGCCGGCTGGTTCCTGCTCAACCGCACGACCTTCGGCCGACGCACCATCGCGGTGGGCGGAAACCCGGAGGCGGCTCGCCTGGCCGGAATCAAGGTCAAGCGCCACACCATGTACCTCTACGCGCTCGCGGGCACCACCGTCGGGATCGCCGCGATCACGATGCTTGCGCGCACCCGCTCCGGCTCGTCCACGAACGGCACCATGTACGAGCTGGACGCGATCGCCGCCGTGGTGATCGGCGGCACGCTGCTCATGGGAGGGCGCGGGACCATCTTCGGCACGGTCCTGGGCGTGCTCATCTTCTCCACCCTCACGAACGTCTTCATCCAGAACAACCTGTCCACATCGGCCCAGTCGCTCGTCAAGGGCGCCATCATCGTCATCGCGGTGCTCCTGCAGCAGCGCTTCGCCAATCGCGGGTCGAGTTAGCCCGCGGTGATTCCGCATCCATCATCAGCTCCCGATTCACCTGTCACTACGTCAAGGAGGACACCTATGTCACGGACCATCACGCGTCGCCGGCTCACCGTCGCCGCCGGACTCTCCACCATGCTGCTGCTCGCCGGCTGCGTGAGCAACACCCCGGAGGACACCTCCGGTGAGGGCGGCTCCGACACCGGCTCGGACTCCGCGCCGGCCGCCTCGGGCAACGACGAGCCGGGTGACACGGTCACGATCGGCTTCTCCGCCCCGGCCGCCGACCACGGCTGGATGGGCGCCATGACCACCCTCGCGCAGGCCGAGGCCGCGAAGTTCGAGGACGTCGACCTTCAGGTCGCCGAGGGCACGAACGACGTCGCCCTGCAGATCACCCAGATCCAGACCTTCATCAACAACGGGGTCGACGCGATCGTCATGGTCCCCTTCGACGGCGCGGCCCTCACCGGCGTGGCCCTCGAGGCCATGGCCGCGGGCATCCCGGTGATCAACGTCGACCGCGAGTTCTCGGACTCCAACGCCTCCCGCGTGACCGTGCTCGGCGACAACTACGGCATGGGCGTGAGCGCCGGCGAGTACATCTGTGAGCGCCTCGGCGGCCAGGACGACGCGGTGATCGCCGAGATCGCCGGGATCGACAGCCTGCCCCTGACCCAGGACCGGAGCCAGGGCTTCGCGGACGCCCTCGGCGACTGCGGCCTCGAGGTCTCCAACCGCGTCGCCGCCGACTTCACGGTCCAGGGCGGGGAGGAGTCGACCTCCAACCTGCTGCAGGCCGCCCCGAAGATCGACGCGATCTGGAACCACGACGACGACCAGGGCGTCGGCGTGCTCTCGGCGATCGACGCCGCCGACCGCGACGAGTTCTTCCTCGTCGGCGGTGCCGGCTCGGCGAACATGATGCGTCACATCCAGGAGGGCGACTCGGTGGTCGAGGCCACGGTGCTCTACCCGGCGACCCAGGCCGCCGACGGCGTGCGCCTCGCGCGACTGCTCGTGCAGGACAAGGCGATGGCGGACCTCGCCGAGGTGCAGGTGCCCCGCAAGGTGCAGCTGTACGCCCCGGTCGTGACCTCGGACAACGTCGACCAGTTCATCGACGCCGCGTTCGAGTCCTGAGTCGCGGGCGGCGTGCCGGGAAGGGCCGGCACGCCGCCTCGTCGTTGCCGGGCCCGGTGGGTCCGGCACCACCGCAGAAGGGGATGACACATTGAATAAGCAAGGCCGACTGAATGTCGCGATGATCGGATACGCCTTCATGGGGCGGGCCCACTCCCAGGCGTGGCGGGTGGCCCCGAGGTTCTTCGACCTCCCGCTCGAGCCCCGCATGGGGCTGCTCGTCGGACGGAACGAGGCGGCGGCCACGGCGGCGGCCGGCAGGCTCGGCTGGGCGGAGGTGGAGACCGACTGGCGCCGCGTCGTCGAACGAGACGACGTCGACCTCGTCGACATCTGCACGCCGGGCGATACGCACGCCGAGATCGCCGCGGCGGCATTGCGCGCCGGCAAGCACGTGCTCGTGGAGAAGCCGATGGCCAACTCGGTCGCCGAGGCCGAGGCGATGGTCGCGGCCGCCGAGGACGCCCGCGGGAGCGGCGCCCGGGCGATGGTCGGCTTCACCTACCGGCGCGTGCCCGCGGTCGCCCTCGCCCGCCAACTCGTGGCCGAGGGCCGGATCGGGCAGGTGCGCCAGGTGCGCGCCCAGTACCTTCAGGACTGGCTCGCCGACGATGAGGCGCCGCTGTCGTGGCGGCTCGACAAGGACCGGGCCGGCTCCGGGGCGCTCGGCGACATCGGCGCGCACATCGTCGACCTGACCGAGTTCGTCACCGGGGAGCGCTACGTCGGGGTCTCCGGGATGCTCGAGACGTTCGTGCACGAGCGCCCGACCGCGGGCAGCTCGGACGGCCTGAGCAGCACGGCCGGGACCGGACGGGGCCGGGTCACGGTCGACGACGCGGCCGCGTTCACCGCCCGTCTCAGCGGCGGCGGCACGGCGGTGCTCGAGGCGACCCGCGTGGCCTGGGGCCGGAAGAACGCGATGCGCTTCGAGATCTCGGGCAGCACGGGAACGCTCGCATTCGACTTCGAGGAGATGAACATCCTCCACCACTACGACGCCTCGACCCCCGCCTGCGACGGCGGATTCCGGCGGATCCTCGTGACCGAATCGGATCACCCGTACATCGCGGCCTGGTGGCCGCCCGGGCACGGTCTCGGCTACGAACACGGCTTCACCCACCAGGCCGTCGATCTCGTCGAGGCGATCGCGGGCGGGCACGACCCCGCGCCGTCCTTCGCCGACGGGCTGCACGTGCAACAGGTCCTGGCCGCCGTCGAACGCTCGAGCACTGCCCAGGGCGCCTTCACGGCCGTGGGCGACTGACGCCGTCGGGCACGGTCACGAACCACCGGCGGCACCGCCGCCGCCATCACGAGAAAGGACGCCATCCATGGCACGACCGATCACGCTGTTCACCGGCCAGTGGGCCGACCTGCCGTTCGAGGAGGTGGCCCGGCTCGCGGGCGAGTGGGGCTACGACGGCCTCGAGATCGCCTCCTGGGGCGATCACCTCGACCCGTGGCGCGCCGCCGAGGACGACGCCTACGTGCGCAACCGCCTCGACATCCTGGAGAAGAACGGCCTGCAGGTCTTCACCATCTCCAACCACCTCAAGGGTCAGGCCGTCTGCGACGACCCGATCGACGAGCGTCACCGGGGCATACTGCCGGACCGGATCTGGGGCGACGGCGACCCCGAGGGCGTGCGCCGGCGTGCGGCGGAGGAGCTCAAGGTGACGGCGACGGCCGCGGCCCGGCTCGGCGTCAAGACCGTGAGCGGCTTCACCGGCAGCTCCATCTGGAAGTACGTGGCGATGTTCCCGCCGGTGTCGGAGGAGCTGGTCGAGGCCGGCTACCGGGACTTCGCCGACCGCTGGAACCCGATCCTCGACGTCTTCGACGCCGAGGGTGTCCGGTTCGCGCTCGAGCCGCACCCCTCCGAGATCGCCTACGACTACTGGACGACGCAGCGCACCCTCGAGGCGATCGGGCACCGGGAGGCGTTCGGCCTCAACTGGGACCCCTCCCACTTCATGTGGCAGGACCTCGACCCGGTCTCGTTCCTGTGGGACTTCCGCGACAAGATCTTCCACGTGCACTGCAAGGACTCCAAGCGGCGCCTCAACGGGCGCAACGGCCGGCTCGGATCGCACCTGCCGTGGGCGGACCCGCGCCGGGGCTGGGACTTCATCTCGACCGGTCACGGCGACGTGCCGTGGGAGGACGCGATCCGCATGCTCAACGCCATCGGCTACGACGGCCCGCTCTCGGTCGAGTGGGAGGACGCCGGGATGGACCGGCTCGTGGGCGGACCGAAGGCGCTCGAGTTCGTGCGCTCGCTCTCGTTCAAGACCTCGGATGCGGCCTTCGACGCCGCCTTCTCCACCCGCTGAGGCGCACCGGCTCCACCCGCTGAGGCACACCGGGCGCCGCCGTCGTTCGGCGTCACACAGCGGTTCTATCGCTGACCAGGGTCACATCCCTGGAATCGGATCCGATTCCAGGGATGTGACCCTGCTCGTTTCCGGGGAAGCCTCCCGTTGCCCCGCACCGACGAGTTTCCCCGTGTGCCCGATACAAGACACCCGCGTGCCCGATGTTCACGCCGTCCCCACCAGCCACCGGCCATCGCCCGCACCGCCGGCCGCACCCACCCGGGCGGACGCCTTCCGCCCCGCTCCGGGCGGCAGTAGCGTTGACCTCGATCGACGCGCCGCCGTTCCACCGCGCGTGCCGACATTCCCCGACCGGGGCGTGTCGGCGCGATGTCCCGGCTGCCGCGTCCACCCGTGACGATGACCTGTCGGTCGGATGCGGCCACCCGGACCGGACGGCCCACCTCGACCCATTCTTGACGAAGACGACCCGCGAGGTGCCCGGCCGGGCGGCGCGGGCTCGGTTCGCCCCGGGCGTGCCACGTGCCGCGCGGGTCTCTGGGAAGGAACGGCAATGAATCGACGAATTCCTCGGTCGATCGCGGTTGCGGCGGGTGTGCTGCTGGCCGCGGTGGCGGGTGTGGCCCCGGCGGGAGCACACGGGCGCGGGCATCCGCCCGGGCCGGATGCGGATCCCGTGGTGATCGCCACCGGGCTCGACAATCCCCGGCAGCTGAGCGTGGGACCGGGCGGCGCGCTGTACGTCGCGGAGTCCGGGGTCGGGGGCGACGGCCCCTGCATCACGACGTCGGAGGGCGTGTTCGCCTGCTACGGGCCCACGGGTGCGATCACGCGGATCACGCACCACCGGGGCGACTGGTCGCAGCGCCGGGTGGTCACGGGCCTGCCCTCGCTCGCCCCGCCCGCGAACCTGCCCCCCGCGCAGCCGGGCCAGGCGCCCGTGGTCAAGGGCGGCAGCGCCACGGGCCCGAGCGACGTCGCCGTGTTCGGATCCCATTACGTGGCGAGCATCGGACTCGGCGCCCCGCCGGCCGCGCTCGCCGAGGGGGCGGCCACGAGCCAGGACGGCGACACCGCCCAGACGCTGCCCGAGGGATTCGCCTCCCTCGTCGAGGGACGGCTTTCGCACTCGTGTTCGCGGGACGGGCGCCAGGGCGGCCACGGGCGTCACGCCGGCCGCGGGCATCAAGGCGGCCACGGGCGTCACGGCGGCGACTCTCGGGAGTGCGGTCAGTGGCGCACCGTCGCCGACCTCGCCGGATTCGAGGCCGAGCATAACCCGGTCGACGGCCCGGACAGCAACCCGGCGTCCGTCGAGCGCGTGCGCGGCGGCTACGTGGTCGCCGACGCGGGCGGCAACACGGTCGTCGACGTCGGCCGGCGCGGGCGGACCTCGCTCGTCGCCTCGTTCGACGACGTCATGGTCGAGTTCCCGCCGAATTCGGGCAACGAGATGCCGATGCAGTTCGTGCCGACGAGCGCCGTTCCGGGGCCCCACGGGTCCTATTTCGTGAGCCAGCTGACCGGCTTCCCGTTCCCCGAGGGCGGGTCGACGATCTGGCAGGTGTTCCCGGCCCGCGGTCACCGCGACGCGCGCGCCGTGCCGTACGCGACCGGCCTGACGAACGTGACCGACCTGGCGCTCGCCCCGGGCGGCGACCTGTACGCAGTGCAGATCTCCTCGACCGGGCTCGCCTCACCGGCCGGGCCCACGAACGGGGCGCTCGTGCGGATCTCGCACCGTCGTGGGCACGAGGTCACGACCGTCGCGGGCGGGCTGTTCGCGCCGTACGGGGTGGCGCTGCACGGCCGGTCGGCCTACGTGACGACCGGCAGCATCCTTCCCGGCGGGGGAGAGGTGGTGCGGGTTCCGCTCGGGCGTTGAGTCCGCTCGGGCGTGGGAGGCGTCGATCATGGACGGCGCCTCCCGCACCCGGTCAGGCCGGTGGCACGGGGGGCTGTGGTTCGGCCGGGTGCCACGCGAGCTCGGTGATCCGGGTGCCGGTCATCCGCGTCACCGCGAGCGTGTGGTCGTCGACCGCCACCGTGTCGCCGACTGCGGCGATCCGGCCCAGCCGGGCGATGACGTAACCGGCCACGGTCTCGTAGCTGCCGTCGTCGGGGAGCTCGACCCCGGTGGCCTCGGCGAACTCTTCGAGGGTCGAACTTCCCGGCACGATCGAGGGGTCCTGCATCGACGGCGCCGGCCGGGCGTCGTACTCGTCGCGGATGTCGCCGACCAGTTCCTCGACGAGGTCCTCGAGGGTGACGATGCCGTCCGTGCCGCCGTACTCGTCGACGACCACGGCCAGGTGGGTTCCGGCGTGGCGCATCTGCGAGACCGCGGGGAGGACCCGGTTGGTCCCCGGCAGCACGAGCACCTCCCGGATCACGTCGTGGACGCGGCGGGTCTCGTCCACTCGCAGGTCTATCAGGTCTCGCGCGTGCAGGTAGCCGAGGACGTCGTCGAAGCCCTCGCCGATGACCGGATAGCGGGAGAACCCCTGCCGGCGTGCCCAGGGGGCCGCGTCCCGCAGCGGCATGTCGGCGTCGATGAAGACGACGTCGGTGCGTGGCCGCATCGCCTCGCGCAGGAGGGTCTGGGCCGCTCCGAGGACGTCCTGGATGATCTGCCGCTCGTCGTCCTCGAGCCCGTCGTGCGTGGCCACGAGGTCGCGCAGCTCCCGCTCGCTCAGCTCCTCCCGGGTCGCCTCGGGGTCGCCGCCGAGGAGCCGGACGAGGGCGTTGGTCGAGACCGACAGCAACCAGATGACCGGCCGCATCACGGTGGCGAACCGGTCGAGGGACGGGGTGGCGAGCAGCGACAGTCCGGCGGAGTTCTGCAGGGCGAGGCGCTTGGGCACCAGTTCGCCGAGCACGAGCGAGAGGTAGGCGATGAGCAGGGTCATCGCGAGCAGGGCGGTCGTGGCCGCGGCGGACTCCGACAGGCCGAGGCGTTGCAGGTAGGGGGCGAGGTCGGGGGCGAGGGTCGAGCCGCCGTAGGCCGCGCTGAAGAAGCCGGCGACCGTCACCCCGATCTGCACCGCGGCGAGGAAGCGGTTCGGGTTCCGGGCGACCGCCGCCACCCGGGCGCCGCGGGCCCCCTGGCGTTCCAGTTGCGTGAGCTGACTGTCGCGGAGTGAGACGAGGGCGATCTCGGTCGCGGCGAAGACCCCGCCGACGATCACGAAGAGGACGACGAGGCCGAAGCTGGCGAGGGTGTCGGTGTCCATCAGGCTCGTTCGCCCGCGCGGCGCGAACGGCGGCTGGGCCGGGGGTCGTCCATGACGGGATTCTAGACGAGACGACGGAGGAACCCGTGGGGAGGGGGACGTGGTGGTCCTGACGGGGAGTAGATGTTTCTGGGCGTATCTGCCAGAGTTGGAGCGTGCGTTAACCGGGTGACGAGGCCCGCCGCGGCATCGACGAATCTGTGTATGGCGGTTGGGGCGGTCGATTGGCGAAACCTCGGGATCGAGCGTGGTGACGAAGACACGGAGTCGGCGAGTGAGATGACACTGGTGCCAAGGGAGAGGCCATGAGCCATAATGAGGGGCCGGAGAACTCGGAGGAGGTAGAGTCCAAGCATGAGCCCGACACGAGAGGCCGTGATGAGGGGCCTGCGCCGCGGCACGAAGATCGCCTTCACGAGAGACACGGCTCACTTACACGAGATGAGCCAGAGGGCGGCGTCGACCGACTACGAAGCGGAAGCTTGGGACGACGTGAGCCGGACCTTGAGAGCGGCGATGGATTCCATCCAGAGGGACATCAAGACTCGATCCCAGGCCTAGAGTTCACCTACGTTCGGCAGGCTCCCTTGCCGCCGGTGGAAGAGTTCGCGGGATACGAACAGGTTCTTTCAGGCGCTGCTCATCGGATCCTCCGAATGGCGGAGAAGTCCCAGGATGCTCGCGTGGCTGCTGAGATGGTCCCAATATATGCAGAGGCCACTGCGCTGAAGATCGCGTCGATCGCGTGGTCGCTGTTCCCGGCCGTTGCCTACGCCGCAACGGTTGCCTTGGCGTTCGCCGGGCTTCCGGTGGGCGCCGCTCTCACTGGCGTCGCGGGCACTGTCGCAGTCGCCCCGCAGGTCATCCGGGAGATCCGCGCGAAGCGTGAGTAAGAGTGTCGGCGCCTACGCCTCCCGTCACTCACCCTCGACCGGGGCTTCCGGTGATCATCCGTGGAGCGGGTGACGGGAATCGAACCCGCACCATCAGCTTGGAAGGCTGAGGTTCTACCATTGAACTACACCCGCAGTGCAGCCCCAGAGTACCCGATCGGCGGCACTGGAAAAGACCACTACACTGAGCCTGGCCGGAGCACCGGCACGCATCGGGATGTGGCGCAGGTTGGTAGCGCGTCCGCTTTGGGAGCGGAAGGTCGCAGGTTCAAATCCTGTCATCCCGACCAGGGGCCCGGGGGCTACCGGCCGGTGGGATCGACGATCCGGGCCACCTCGACCGCCAGCTCGAGCCGTTCCTGTGCCGTGGCGATCCGAGGATCGTCGAGCGCGCACACGACCACCCGGTCCGCGCCCGCCACGACGGTCACGGGCAGGTCGGCGCGGGCGTCCACGGCCGACCGGATCGCCGCTCCCCACGTGTCGAGCACGCGGGGGTCGCCGTCGACGTGGGCGCGGGAGCCGCGATCGCGCCGATCCCGCTCCCGGGTGCGCAGGTCGACCCAGGCCGGCTTCATGAGCGCGGGGTCGAGGCCCACGCCGCTCAGGACGGCCACGCGGTGCCCGCGCGTGCGGGCGCGGACCGAGACGATCTCCCGATACGTGCTCTGCCGCTTCGACGTCGACGCCGACCGCAGGTGCCACGACTGCACGAGCGCCTCGCGGCCACCGATCACCCCGCGGAGCGAGCCGAACGCCACCGGTGCCCGCCACCCGCGCGGCAGCACGAGGCCGGCCGTCGCCGGATCCGCGGCGGTCTCGGCGCCCGCGTACGCCCACCCCCGCGCCTCGGCCCAGGCCCGGCGCTCCCGCTCGATGCGCCGGCGAACCGCGATCGCGCCGACGAGGGCGCGGGTCGCCGCGAAGGCCGCGGCACCCGCCGCGAGCACCCCGGCGACGGCGAGCAGCTGTACGGAACGGGGCTGCGTCGTCGTCCATGCCGTCGCGATCACGACACCGGCGACGGTGCCGACGGCCACGAGCAACGGCGCGCCCCGGCCCCAGGTCCAGGACCGCCGTCCCAGCGCGCTCGCTCTCCCGGCTCGAACGGCGCGGGAGCGGGCCCGGGCGGTCCCGAGGAACTCCGGCTGCTCGTCCGTTCTCACGCCGTGAGTGTATCGCCGCGGACGATTCGGGTGCCGGACGCCGCAACGACAGATCCGATGTTTGGACCTCTGATATCGTCGCCAGTCGACCCAGTCACCGTAGACTCGCGGAGGAGATCGGATGTATAAACGCTTGAAGCAGGTTGGAATCATGACAATGGCAGCGGGAATGCTCGTGGCGACCGCGGGGGCGAGCCTGGCGGACGACGGCCCGGACGCGCCTGCGCAGTCCCAGCAGAACCTGCTCTGGTTCGACGAGCCCGCTCCGGTGGACACCGACCGCAATCAGTGGCAGTCGACCGTGCTCCCGATCGGGAACGGCTACATGGGCGGGCTCGTGTTCGGAGGGGTCCAGCAGGAGCGGATCCACTTCAACGACAAGACCCTGTGGTCGGGCGGGCCCGCCGAGTCGCGCCCCGACTACAACGGCTCCAACCGCACGACCCCGGTCACCCGGGGGCAGCTGACCGACTTCGCCGAGCAGCTCGACGACAAGAGCACGGACGTGTTCGGCCTGCCGTTCGACGAGGCCAACCGCATCCTCACCCGCGAGATCATCGACCCGTCCGCCTGGAAGAACGGCATGGGGATGTACCAGGACTTCGGGGACATCCGCCTCGACTTCGGCGAGGACGCCCCGGCCGAGGGAGAGGTCGAGGACTACATCCGCGACCTCGACCTCGAGACCGCCATCGCCGGCGTCTCGTACACGGCGGGCGGCGTGGCCTATGAGCGGGAGGTGTTCACGAGCTACCCGGACAACGTGCTGGCGGTGCGCCTGAGCGCCGACGAGGCGGCCTCGATCACGGTCGGCGTGAGCCTCGACGACGCCCAGCGGGCCGGTTCGACGAGCGTCTCCGGCGACACGATCACCCTCGCCGGCGCCCTGCGCGACAACCAGCTGCAGTACGAGGCCCAGGTCAAGGTCGTCGCCGACGGCGGGCAGGTCGCCCGCGCCGGCGACGGCCTCCAGGTCACCGGCGCCGACACGGTCACCCTGTACCTGGCCACCGGCACCGACTATGAGAACGACTACCCGACGTATCGCGGCGATCACCCCCACGAGCCGGTGACCGAGCGGGTCACCGGCGCCGCAGCCAAGGGATACGAGGCCGTCCGCGCCGACCACGTGGCCGACCACGCGGAACTCTTCTCCCGCGTCCAGCTCGACCTGGGGCAGGGACGCACGGACCTGCCGACCGACGAGCGGATCCAGGCCTACCGCGACGGCGGGGCAGACCCGGCGCTCGAGGCGCTGCTGTTCCAGTTCGGCCGCTACCTCACGATCGCGACGTCGCGGGAGGGCACGCTGCCCTCGAACCTCAACGGCGTGTGGATGATCGGCAGCGGCTCGCAGTTCTGGAACGCCGACTACCACTTCAACGTCAACGTGCAGATGAACTACTGGCCGAACCTCGTGACCAACCTCGCCGAGACCGCCGTGCCGTTCAACGACTACATGGAGAGCCTGCGCGAGCCGGGGCGGGTGACCGCCGGGGCGACCTCGGCCAGCCCGAGCGGCCCGGGGGAGGAGAACGGCTTCATCGTCCACACGGTGAACAACATCTTCGGCCTGACCGCCCCGTACGCCGTGCAGGAGTTCGGCTGGAACATCGGCGGGTCCACGTGGGCCATGCAGAACGTCGGCGAGTACTACAAGTTCACCCAGGACCGGGAGTACCTCCGCGAGGAGATCTACCCGATGCAGCGGGAGATGGCCGACTTCTGGCTCGACTACCTCTGGTACAGCGAGTACCAGGACCGGCTCGTGGTCACGCCGTCGGTCTCGGCCGAACAAGGCCCCACGGTCAACGGGTCGACCTACGACCAGTCGCTCGTGTGGGAACTCTTCGAGGACGCCATCGACTCCGCGACGGAGCTCGGGGTCGACGAGGAGCTCGCCCAGGAGTGGCGCGCGGCGCAGGCCCGGCTCGATCCGATCATGATCGGCGAGGCCGGCCAGATCAAGGAGTGGTACGAGGAGACGACCCCGGGGCGGGCCCAGGCCGGTGACCTCGCCGAGGTCGACATCCCCAACTTCAACGCCGGATACCGGCCGCTGCCGCACCGCCACCTCTCCCACCTCGTGGGGCTCTACCCGGGCACCCTGCTGAGCAAGGAGGACCCGGCCGAACTCGCCGCGGCGCGCGTCTCCCTCGAGGAGCGGGGCTTCGAGTCGACCGGATGGGGCAAGGCCCACCGGATCAACCTGTGGGCCCGTGCCCTCGACGCGGAGGGTGCCTACCGGGCACTCACCTCGATGGTCGGCACCCCGAACGGCTACGCCGGGATCATGGACAACCTGCTCGACTCCCACGGCCAGGGCACGAACCACGACGAGCGGCCCGTGTTCCAGATCGAGGGCAACATGGGGCTGACCGCCGGCATCGCCGAGATGCTCATCCAGAGCCATCTCGACCGGGTCCAGCTCCTGCCCGCCCTCCCGGACGAGTGGGCCGACGGCAGCATCGCCGGCATCAAGGCGCGCGGCGACTTCGAGCTCGACTACCGGTGGCAGGACTCCCGTCTGGTCGAGGCGACGATCGAATCGGGAAGCGGGCAGGACCTGCTGCTCGAGAACCCCGGCCTCGCCGACTTCGTCGTCCTCGACGGCGCCGGCGACCAGGTCGCGCTGACGGAACGGACCGAGGACACGATCGGGTTCGAGACCGAGGCCGGGCAGACCTACCGGCTCGTCCGCGCCCACGACCTCACGGTCGAGGCCGGTGACGGGGGCGCGGTCTCCGTCGCCGGGGCACCGGCGGCCGGCAGCTACGAGGGTCGCGTGCCCGACGGCGCGCAGGTCGCCCTGGTGGCCGAGCCGGAGTCCGGATTCGCGTTCGACCGGTGGGTCGACGAGGCCGGCGCGGAGGTCTCCGCCGACGCCGAATACGCGGTCACCGTGGCGGAGGACACCTATCGGCGCGCCGAGTTCGTCGCCGCCCCCGAGCCGACGCCGACCGATCCGGAGCCGACCGATCCGGCACCCACGGATCCGGTGCCGACGGATCCCGCCCCGACGGACCCGGCGCCGACGGATTCCAGCGATCCGGCCCCGACGGAGCCGGCACCCACGGGTGGCGCAGACTCTCAGGCCGGTGCGGACCAGGCCGGTGACGATCCGGCTGACACCCTGCCTGACACGGGGGCCAAGGTTGGGGTGGCGGCCGCTGTGGCAACGATCCTGGCCGCGGCCGGGTGCCTGATGCTGCTGCGGCGCCGTTCCTCCGCAGCCTGAGGATCCAGCGCGGGATTCTGTCGAGGTCGACGCCCTCGACAGAATCCCGCGTTCGGCTACTGCTCCGGCGCCGCGACCGCGCAGCGCAGGCCCGGTGCCCGGCCGATCCGCCGGTCGAGGGTGACGAGCGTCGCGTCCAGGAGCTCCGCCAGCGCGACGTAGCCGGCGTCGTAGGCCGTCAGATTCGGCCGCAGTTGCCAGGCCCTGGGGCCGAGAAGCTCATAGGGCCACTGCTCGATGGCCAGTCCGAGGAGATCGGCGTGGGCGGCGGACGCCTGATCGGACGTGACGAGTCCGGCGAGTTCGTGGCGCCGGAGGATGTTCGCGACCTCGAACGGGAGCAGCGTGGGGGCGTGGAGGTCGGCGCCGATCAGCGCATCGGTGGACCAGCGTCCGTCGGCCCCGGAGTCCAGCAGGAGGGCGACCACCGCCGAGGCGTCGCAGACGACCTGCGCTTTCATCGCCGGTCGGCGTCACGGGCGGCGAGGATCGATCCGGCATCGACCCGGGTTCCGGTCGCCTCGACCCGGGCCCGGGCGCGCGCGATCGCGTCGTCGACATCGGGGCGCGCGGCCTTCGCCACGAGCATGCCGCGCAGGTACTCCTGGAGTGACATCCCGGCGCGGGCGGCGCGCACGGCCAGCTCGGCCCGCACGTGGTCGGGCACGTCCCGCACCGTGATCGCAACCATGCAGCTATTTTAGCAGCAGTGCCTGCAATTCGGCGGTGTCGATGTCGCCGGGTTCACGCCGCCGGTTCGAACCGGCGCAGCTCGACCGAGCGCGCCACCACGGCCCGCAGCTCCTCGAGGCCGCCGGTGACCCAGCCGTGATGGCGGGCCTGTACGAGCACGTTCCCCAGCGCCGTCCCCTCGACGGGACCGGCGACCACGGGCAGGCCGGCACGGTCGGCCGTGCGCTGACACAGCAGTTCGTTGAGCGAGCCGCCGCCGACCACGTGGATCGTGCGCAGGGGCGTGATGCCGCCGAGCCGGGCGGCGTCGTGGGCGGTGCGGGCGAACGCCTCGGCGAGGCTCTCGACGATCGAGCGGGTCACGGCGGCCGGCCCGGCGGGGGCGCGCAGGCCGCGGCCGGTGAACCAGGCGCTGATCCGGGCGGGCATGTCGCCCGGGGCGAGGAACGCCTCGTCGTCGACGTCGAAGAGCGGTGCCTCCTCGACCCGGGCCGCCTCCCGCAGCAGGGCGGGCACGCTCACGTCCAGGCCCGAGCGCTGCCACGTGCGCACCGATTCGCTCAGGAGCCACAGCCCCATGACGTTGCGCAGCAGCCGGATCCGCCCGTCCACGCCGCCCTCGTTCGTGAAGTTCGCCGCGCGGGCGGCCTCCGTGGTCACGGGCGCCGCGGTCTCCACGCCCACGAGCCCCCACGTGCCGCAGGAGACGTAGGCGCTCGTGCCGGGGTCCATCGGCACGGCCGCGACGGCCGAGGCCGTGTCGTGCGATCCCACGCTCAGCACCGGCACCCCGGCCGGGATGTTCCAGTACTCGCTTGCCCGGGCGTGGGTCGGGCCGATCAGCTCGCCGGGGTCGACGAGCGGGGCCAGCAGCGCGCGGTCGACGCCGGCGGCGCGCAGGATGCCCGGATCCCAGTCGCCGGTGTGCACGTCGAGCATGCCCGTGGTCGAGGCGTTCGTGCGTTCGGTGGCGCGGACCCCGGTGAGCTGGAAGTTCACCAGGTCCGGCATGAGCAGCAGCGAGTCGGCCGCCTCGAGCACGCCCCCGCCCCGTTCGGCGGCGAGCTGGTAGAGCGTGTTGAAGGGGAGGAACTGCAGGCCCGTGCGCGCGTAGAGCGCCGCGAAGTCGAGCCGCTCGTGCACATACGCCACGCCGCGGGCCGTGCGCGGATCCCGGTAGTGGAACGGGTCGCCGAGGAGCCGGTCCCCGCGCAGCAGCCCGTAGTCGACCGCCCAGGAGTCGACCGCGATCGAGGCGGCCCCGTGCTCCCGCACGCAGGCCGCCACCCCGCGCGCGAGCGCGCCGAGGAGCCCCGTGAAGTCCCAGTGCAGCCCCGAGGCGAGCGGCGCCGGGCCGTTGCGGAAGCGCGCCACCTCCTCCAGGTGCACCTCGGCCCGGCCGGCCGCCCCGGTGAGGCGGCCGGCCATGACGCGTCCGCTCGTGGCACCCAGGTCCACGGCCGCGACCGTGCGCGTCGTCGATGCCATGGCGCTCAGCGCAGGAACGCGGCGGCGACGCCGGCGTCGACGGGGATGTGCAGGCCGGTCGTGTGGGTCATGTCCGGGCCGGTGATCGCGTGCACCGCGCCGGCGATGTGCTCGGGCAGCACCTCCCGCTTGAGGATGGTGCGCTGGGCGTAGAACGCGCCCAGGTCCTTCTCCTCGATGCCGTACGTGGCGGCCCGGTTCGCGCCCCATCCGGAGGCGAAGATGCCCGAGCCCTGCACGACCCCGTCGGGGTTGACCCCGTTCACCTTGATCCCGAACGCCCCGAGTTCGACCGCGAGCAGGCGCACCTGGTGGGCCTGATCGGCCTTCGCCGCGGAGTAGGCGATGTTGTTCGGCCCGGCGAACACCGAGTTCTTCGAGGAGATGTAGACGATATCGCCGCCCAGGTCCTGCTCGATGAGCACGGCCGCGGCGGCCTTCGACACGAGGAAGGAGCCCTTGGCCATGACGTCGTGCTGGCGGTCCCAGTCGGCCTCGGTGGTCTCCAGCAGCGGCCTGGACAGCGACAGGCCCGCGTTGTTGACCACCAGATCGACGCCCCCGAAGGCGAGCACCGCCGTCCGTAGGCTCTCGGCGATGGCGCCGGCGTCGGCGACGTCGACGCCCACACCGATCGCGACGTCACTCGAGCCGATCTCGGCGGCCACGGCGACCGCCTTCGCCTCGTCCAGGTCCGCGACGATCACGCACGCGCCCTCGGCGGCGAGCCGGGTGGCGATAGCCCGCCCGATCCCGGAGGCCGCGCCGGTGACGAATGCGACCCGGGTGGCGTGCGACTTCGGCGCCGGCATGCGTGCCAGCTTGGCCTCCTCGAGCGCCCAGTACTCGATCCGGAACTTCTCGGAATCCGAGATCGGCGCGTACGTCGAGAGCGCCTCGGCCCCGCGCATCACGTTGATCGCGTTGAGGTAGAACTCGCCCGCGACCCGGGCGGTCTGCTTGTTCCGCCCGAAGGAGAACATGCCCACCCCCGGCACGAGCACGATCGCCGGATCGGCCCCACGCATCGCGGGGGAGTCGGCATCGGCGTGCGCGTCGTAGTAGGCCGCGTAGTCGGCGCGGTAGGCCTCGTGCAGCTCCTTCAGCCGGGCGATCGCCTCGTCCACGGGCGCGTTCGCGGGCAGGTCGAGCACGAGCGGCTTGACCTTCGTGCGCAGGAAGTGATCCGGGCACGAGGTACCCAGCGCCGCGAGATCGGCCAGCTTCTCGCGGGCCATGAACTCCAGCACCGCGTCCGAATCGGTGAAGTGTCCGACCTGGCGCAGGTCACGCGAGGCCAGCCCCCGGATCGTCGGGGCCAGCGCCGCGGCCTTGGCCCGCCGTTCGGCCGGCTCGAGCGCCTCGAACCCGGGCACGACCGCACCGAACGGGTCTGACTTGCCGTGCTCGGCGATATGGGCCTCCGCCGTGCGGATGATCCACAGCGAGTTCGCCTCCGCCTCGCCCGAGGTCTCACCCCAGGCGGTGATGCCGTGCCCGCCGAGGATGCAGCCGATCGCGGCCGGGTTGGCCTCCTTGATCGCGGCGATGTCGAGGCCGAGCTGGAAGCCCGGGCGGCGCCACGGCACCCACACGACCTTCTCGCCGAAGATCGTGGCCGTGAGCTCCTCGCCGTCGGCGGCGGTGGCGATCGCGATCCCGGCGTCGGGGTGGAGGTGGTCCACGTGCGCGGCGTCGACGAGGCCGTGCATCGCGGTGTCGATGCTCGGCGCCGCCCCGCCCTTGCCGTGCAGGGCGTAGTCGAAGGCGGCGACCATCTCGTCCTCGCGCTCGAGGCCCGGATACACCGCCGTCATCGCCCGCAGCCGGTCGAGGCGCAGCACGCACAGGCCCGGCTCGGTCAGGGTGCCCAGGTCACCCCCGGAGCCCTTGACCCACATGAGGTCGACGCCCTCCCCGGTGACCGGGTCGGTCTCGGTGCCCTTGGCGGAGGTGTTCCCGCCGGCGTAGTTCGTGTTCTTCGGGTCGGCGCCCAGCCGGTTGGAGCGGGCGAGCAGGTCGGCGACAGTGGGGTTCATGGTTCAGCTTTCTTGGCTTGTGGACGACGTCTGGCTGGGCTGGTCTCAGGCGCCCCAGCTCGCCTGGGTTCCGCCGATGCGATCGGCCTCGATCCGCTCCTGGTAGCCGGAGGCGCGGTGGGCGGCCATCGGGTCGGCGGGCAGGTTCCGGGACTGGCGCCACTGCGCGAGCGCGGGGCGCACGTCGGTGTAGAAGGCGTCCATGTAGACCTCGTTCGCGGTGAGCACGTCGCCGTCGCGTTCGGCGGCGGCGAGCGCGTCGCGGTCGAGGAGCAGGGCCCGGGCGGTCATCTCCTGCACGTTGAGCACGGAGCGGATCTCGCCGGCGATCTTCGCCTCGACGTTGTGGCACTGGTCGATGAGGAACGTGACCTCGGGGTTGTTCAGGCCGCCGCCGCGGATCACCTCGGCGAGGATGCGGAAGAGCTGGAACGGGTCGGCCGCGCCCACGATGAGATCGTCGTCGGCGTAGAAGCGGGAGTTGAAGTCGAACGCGCCGAGCTTGCCGAGCCGCAGCAGCTGCATGACGATGAACTCGACGTTCGTGCCGGGGGCGTGGTGGCCCGTGTCGAGGCAGACCTTCGCCCGGTCGCCGAGCGCGGAGACCTGCGCGAAGGAGGTGCCCCAGTCGGGCACGTCGGTGTGGTAGGTCGCCGGCTCGAAGAACTTGTATTCGAGCACCATCCGCTGCTCGGGGCCGAGGCGGGAGTAGATCGCCTCGAGGGACTCGGCGAGGCGGTCCTGGCGGCCGCGCAGATCGCCCTGGCCCGGATAGTTCGTGCCGTCGGCGAGCCAGACCTTCAGGTCGCGGCTGCCCGTGACGTCCATGACGTCGATGCACTCGTAGTGGTGGTCGATCGCCTTCTGGCGGACCCCGGCGTCGACGTGGGCGAGGCTGCCGAACTTGTACTCGTCCTGCTGGAACGTGTTGGAGTTGATCGTGCCGATCCGCACCCCGTGCTCGCCGGCGTGGTCGCGCAGGTCGGCGAAGGAGTCGACCCGGTCCCACGGGATGTGGAGCGCGACGGCCGGTGCCTGACCGGTGTGCCGGTGCACCTCGGCGGCGTCGGCCACCTTCTCGAACGGGTCGCGCGGGGTGCCCGCGGTGGAGAACACCTTGAACCGGGTGCCGGAGTTCCCGAACGCCCAGGAGGGCAGTTCGATGGCCTGGTCGGCGAGCTGGCTGGTGATGGCCTCAGGAAGCGCAGTCACGATCCTCTGCTTTCTACTTCTCGGTGCGCGGCTGGGCCGCGGCTGTCAATTGGTCCTCGAGATGGAAGATCTCGGTCAGGGGGAGGGCGGCCTGGTCGGGTCGCCCGTCGAGGCCGAGGAAGAATCCCGCCATGGCGGCCTCCCATCGGGCCGTGCGGGGATCCGCAGCGAGCGCCGCCCGGGAGGCTGCGTCGTCGTCCGTCTCGTAATAACCCACGAGCAGACCATCGGGACGCAGAAACAGGGAGTAGTTGCGCCGTCCGCTCGCGGCGATCGCCTCGAGCATCTCGGCCCGGACGCGCCGGTGGGCGTCCACGTACTCGTCGATCCGTGCGGGATCGACCTGCAGCTGGAAGCAGATCCGTTCCACCCCTGTGCCTCCCTGATGAGGTGGTCCGGGCCGGGGGATGCCCGGCCCGGACCACGGTCGACTAGAAGTCGAAGTCGCCGATGTTGTCGGCGTCGAACACGTACGGGTCGCCGAGGAGCACGACGGAGTCGGCCCCGACGGTGTACTCGCCGAGCTTGCCGGCGGTGAACGTGTCACCCTCGGCGCCGGTGATGTCGCCCGCCACGAGCGCCGCGGCGGCGTAGGAGGTGAGGTAGCCGAGGTCCTCGGGGTTCCACAGGGCGAAGGCGGTCACGGTGCCGTCCTCGACGTAGTCGCGCATCTGGTTCGGCGTGCCGAGGCCGGTGAGTGCGACCTCGCCCTTGTACTCGGAGGTGCTCAGGTAGCGGGCGGCCGCGGCGATGCCGACGGTCGTGGGGGAGATGATGCCCTTGAGATCCGGGTTCGACTGCAGCAGGGCCGCGGTCTTGTCGAAGCTCGTCTGGTCGTCGTCGTCGCCGTAGACGACCTCGGTGATGGTCAGGTCGGGGTACTCGGAGGCCGCGTAGGTCTTCATGTCCTCGATCCAGGCGTTCTGGTTCGTGGCGTTGGCCGAGGCGGACAGGATCGCCACGTCGCCGGCGCCGCCGATCTGGTCGGCCACGAGGTCGACCTGCACCTTGGCGATGCCTTCGGCGTCGGCCTGGTTGATGAACAGGTCGCGGCACTCGGCGTCGGTGTCGGAGTCGAACGTGACCACCTTGACGCCCGCGTCGCGCGCCTCGTTCAGGGCGTCGCAGATGGCGGTCGGGTCGTTCGCGGAGATCGCGATCGCGCCGACGCCCTGCTGGGTGAGGGTGTTGATGTAGCTCACCTGGGCGTCGGGGGTGGCCTCGGCCGGGCCGACCTCGTTGAACGTGCCGCCGATCTCCTCGAGGGCCGCCTTGCCGCCCTTGGAGGAGGTGTCGAAGTAGGGGTTGCCGAGGTTCTTCGGGAGGAAGGTGACCGAGACGTCGCCGCCGCCGTCGCCGCCGTCGCCATTGCCGGCGCCGTCGCCGTCGCCGTTCGAGCCTGTGCCGCTCGAACACGCGCCGAGCGCGAGGGCGACGGATGCGGCGAGCGCGGCGAATGCACCTGCACGGATCTTCTTCATGGGGTGTCCCTTCATTGGGTGATGGATGGCGAGGATTCGCCGGGTTCGCCGGTCAGGTGTCCGACCGGGAGGATCTGCGCCACGTGGTTCGGAGCCTCCCGAACCACGCGGCGACGCTGGTCGAGACCACGGAGGCCACGAGCAGGAGTCCGGTGATGATGTTGATGACGTCGGAGGTGACGTTCGCGAGCCGGAGTGCGCTGGCGAGGGCGCCGATGAGCAGCACGCCGAACACGACGCCGTGGATCGCGCCCCGGCCCCCGAAGATGGAGACCCCGCCGAGGAGTACGGCCGCGATGACCTGGAGTTCGAGGCCCGTGGCGTTGTCGCCGCGGGCGCTGCCGTAGCGGAGCGTGTAGTAGATGCCCGCGAGGGCGCTGATCAGGCCCGTGAGCATGAACAGGATGAACTTCGTGCGGTGCACGCGCACCCCGGAGAAGTGGGCCCCCTCCTTGGACAGGCCGATCGCGAAGATGCCCCGGCCGAAGGAGGTGAAGTGCAGCACCGCGGCGAACACCACGAGCAGGGCGAGGAAGAGCAGCGTGACCACGGGCAGGTCCGTGGAGCCGATGTTCGCCTTCGCCAGGTCGGTCCAGAACTCGGGGAAGTCGGTCACGGCGGTGGTTCCGAGGAGCCCGACCGCCAGGCCGCGGAACAGGGCCAGGGAGCCGATGGTGACCGCGAGGGAGGGAAGGCCGACGACCGTGACGAGGAAGCCGTTGATCGCCCCGGCCACGGCGCCCGCGACGAGGGCGAGGATCGCCGCGAGCCCGAACGGCATGCCCGCCTGCACGAGGACCCCGGTGAGCACGCTCGAGAGCCCGACGACGGAGGCCACCGACAGGTCGATCTCGCCCGTGACGATCACGAGGGTCATCGGCAGCGCGATGAGCAGGATCGGCATGTTGTCGAGCAGGAGGTAGCGCAGGGTGATGGGCTGGGAGAAGCCCTGGACCGTGCCGGCGGCGACGAGCACGACCGCCACGAGCAGGGCGAGGATCGCCATCTCGCGGGTGAGGAGCATGCGCTGCCAGGCGGGCCTGGCGTGGTCGGGGATGATCCGGGCCTGGGGCGCCTCGGTGGCCACGGTCGTCATGATTCGTCCCTTTCTCGGGCGAGGCGCAGTTGTCGCTTCTGGCGCAGCTCGAGCACGCGGTCGAGCACGATGGCGCCGATGATCAGGGCACCGACGACGGCGCGCTGCCAGAAGTCGGGGATGCCGAGGATGGGCAGGGAGCGGTTGATCGTCATGAGGAGCACGGCGCCGATGGCCGCGCCGAGCACGGTGCCGGAGCCGCCGAAGATCGCCACGCCGCCGATGACGGCGGCCCCGACCGCCTCGAGCTCCCAGCCGGAGCCGGCGCCGGAGGAGACCGTGCCGTAGCGGGCGGCGTAGAGCACGCCGGCCAGGCCGGCGAGTGCGCCGGAGGCCACCATGACCGTGAGCACCCGGCGGCGTACGTTCAGGCCGTAGAGCTCGGCCGCGTCGGGGTCGGAGCCGATCGCGTAGAACTCGCGGCCCGCTCGGGTGTTCTTCATGTACCAGGCGGCGACCACGAGCACCGCGACGGCGATGATCGTGAGGATCGGGATGGTCAGCACGCGGCCGGTGCCCAGGTGGAGGAACGGTTCCGGCAGGTCGGAGGCGTTGATGCGGCTGCTGCCGGCCCACATGACGTTGACGCCGCGGAAGGCGTAGAGCGTTCCGAGGGTGATGACGAGGGAGGGCACCTTCGCGTACGTGACCAGCACGCCGTTGAACAGCCCGAGCGCCGCCCCGAACGCGACGGCGATGAGCACGACCGCGATGATCGGCAGGCCCGGGTGGTCGATGAACAGACGGCCGGTGAGGAACGCCGAGAGCCCGAGCACGGATCCGACCGAGAGGTCGACGTTGCGGGTGATGATGACCATCGCCTGGCCCACGGCCAGGAGCACGAGGATCGACGGGGTGAGCAGCAGGTCGCGCCAGCCGTCGGAGCTGAACAGGAAGTTCTGGTTCGTCAGGGTCGCGGCGGCGATCACCAGGAGCAGCGCGAGCAGGATCCCCAGTTCCCGGGCCCGGCCCGCGTGGGCGACCCGGCGGGTCACAGTGGTCTTCTCGATCGTGGCGGTGGTCATGAGGCCACTCCTTCCGCGTGGGTGGCCGCGAACATGACGTTCTCGGAGGTGGCGTGCGCGCGGTCGATCTCGGCGGTGATCCGCCCCTCATGCATGACGAGGATCCGATCGGCCATGCCGAGCACCTCGGGGAGTTCGGAGGAGATCATGACGATCGCCAGGCCCGTGCCGGCCAGCTCGGACAGGAGCCGGTGCACCTCGGCCTTCGTGCCGACGTCGATGCCCCGGGTCGGTTCGTCGATGAAGAGCACCCGCGGGTTCGTGGCGAGCCACTTGCTCAGCACGACCTTCTGCTGGTTGCCGCCGGAGAGGGTGCCGGCGACCGTGTCGAGGGAGTTGGACTTCACCTCGAGTCGGCGGGCCCAGTCGCGGGCGCTCGCGTTCTCGGTGCGGGTGGCGATGAGGCCGAACCGGGCGAGGGCGGTGCGGATCGCGAGGGTCATGTTGCGTCCGACCGAGGCGTCGATCACGAGCCCCTGCTTGCGCCGGTCCTCGGGCACGAGCGCGAGCCCGCGGGCCATCGCGGCGGCCGGATTGCCCGGGGGGAGCCGCGTGCCGTCGACCGTCACCGTGCCGGAGTCGTAGGGGTCGACGCCGAAGACGGCGCGCGCGACCTCGCTGCGGCCGGCGCCGACGAGGCCCGCGAGGCTGACGATCTCGCCGGCCCGCACGGTGAAGGAGATGTCGGAGAAGGTGCCGGCGCGGGTGAGGTGCTCGACCCGGAGGATCTCCTCGCCGACCGCGGCCGGTTGTTTGGGGAAGAGCTCGGTGACCTCGCGCCCGACCATCTGCCGCACGAGTTCGTCGACGCTCGTGTCGGCGACCGGGGAGGTGGCGATGTAGCTGCCGTCGCGCATGACGGTCACGACGTCGCACAGCGCGAAGATCTCGTCGAAGCGGTGGGAGATGAACACGAGCGCGCGGCCCTCGTCGCGCAGGCTGCGGGCGATCGCGAAGAGCCGCTCCACCTCGACCCCGGACAGCGCCGCGGTGGGCTCGTCCATGATGAGCAGGGAGGCGTCGAGGGAGACGGCCTTGGCGATCTCGATCACCTGCTGATCGGCGATCGAGAGGCCCTCGGCCGGCCGCTCGGGATCGATCGAGACGCCGAGCCGGTCGAAGAGCTCGGCGACCTCGGCGCTCATGGCGGCGCGGTCGATGCGGCCGAACCGGCCCACCGGCTGGCGCCCCATGAAGATGTTCTCGGTCACGCTCAGGTCGGGGAACAGGGTCGGCTCCTGGTAGATCACCGCGATGCCGGCGCCCTTGGACTCGGCGGTCGAGGTGAAGTTCACGTCCTCGCCCTGGAAGGAGAACGTGCCGCCGTCGCGCTGGTAGAGGCCGGCGACGATCTTGACGAGGGTCGACTTGCCGGCGCCGTTCTCGCCGACGAGGGCGTGGATCGATCCTCCGTGGACTTGGAGCGAACCGGAGCGCAGCGCGACGACCGGGCCGAACGACTTGCGGATCTGCTGCAAGTCGAGGACCGGAGTCGGCGGTGGAGGGGGAGTGGTCGTCATTGATCCTGATCACTGTCTAGCGGATGGACACCATGTCTCGTGGAGAGACGCTCTATGAATCGTTTCATGGAGTGATGGAGCACACTGTTGCACGATCGATCCGCAGGCGTCAAGACGACGGCGCGGACCGTGACCGCGGTGTTACCCTTCCCGGCAGTTGGTCGGGTGAAACGATTCGAGATGAGGATGGCGATGGCCGTAAGCGTGCGGGATGTGGCTGCCTTGGCGGGGGTGTCGGTCGGCACGGTCTCGAACGTGCTCAACCGGCCCGAGAAGGTCGCCCCGGCGACCGTCGAGCGCGTGCAGGGGGCGATCGGCGAGCTCGGCTTTGTGCGCAACGACGCCGCCCGGCAACTGCGGGCTGGGCGCAGCAGCACCCTGGCGATGGTCGTGCTCGACGTCGCGAACCCGTTCTTCACGGATGTCGCCCGCGGGGCGGAGGAGCGGGCCGCCGAGGACGGCCTCACCGTGCTGCTGGGCAACAGCGACGATCAGGCCGAGCGCGAGGCGCTCTATCTCGAGCAGTTCGAGCAGCAGCGCGTCCGGGGCGTGCTCATCACCCCGGTCGCCGAGGACATGCCGCTGCTGAGACAGCTCCGCGAGCGCGGCACGCCCGTGGTGCTCGTCGACCGGGAGGTGGGGGACCGCACGTTCTCATCCGTCGCGGTCGACGACGTCGCCGGGGGCCGGCTCGCCGTGGAACACCTCCTCGACGGTGGGCGTCGACGCATCGCCTACGTCGGAGGGCCCGTGGGGACCCGGCAGGTCATCGACCGCCTCAGTGGTGCCCGGCGCGCGGTCGCCGCCGTCGACGGGGCGAGCCTCGAGACGGTCGAGACCAGGGCGCTCACCGTTCACCAGGGCCGCGAGGCGGGCGAGGCGATCGCCGGCCGCGACCGGGCCGACCGGCCCGATGCGATCTTCGCAGCGAACGACCTGCTCGCCATCGGGGTGCTCCAGGGCCTGCAGCGATCCAAGGTGGAAGTGCCGACCGAGGTCGCGCTCATCGGCTACGACGACATCGACTTCGTGCAGTCCACCGTCGTGCCGCTCTCCTCCATCAAGCAGCCCGCCCACCTCATCGGCCGCACGGCCGTCGAACTGCTGCTGCAGGATGCCGCGGGCGCGGGATCACCTCCCGAACAGGTCGTCTTCGACCCCGAGCTCGTGGTGCGGGAGTCGACGCAGACGACCTGAGTCGATCGGAGGTATCGCTCCTCCGCCGTTCCGGGCCGCGCTGTCAGCTCTTGACGCCCCCCAACCCACACGCTAGTCTCGGAAAGACGTCAAATTTAATCGATTCAATGACGACGATCGATCGCTTGACGAGGCGTCGACCACGAAGGTCGGCGCGAGGCTCACGTCTCCAGGCGTCAAGTGAATCGTATCAATTGCCGAAGTCGGACCACCGAAGGTCCGACGGCGAACGGAAGGACGGAGAAAGGACGAAGGTAGGGCGTCGAACCGCAGGATGCGTCGACGCTGGAGTCGCAACGATCGGGCGCTGCCGGACTGGGAGTGCCCGGAAGGTCTTCGACGACGAAGAGAGAGTGGATCAATGAATATCGTGAGAAGTCGCGCTCTGAAGAGAGCGGCTTGGCTGCCTGCGGGAGCGCTGGCATTGTCGATGGTCGCGGCCTTGCCGGCCACGTCGGACGACGTCGCGTCCGATGTTGGGTTGCCCCCGGCGGCGGATCCGGCAGTGTCGGCGTTCGCCCAGCAACTAGAAGACGACTACATCGACCCCGACCGGGTCTACAGCACGGACGTCCGCTGGTGGCTCGGCGACGCATCGCACACGGACGAGACCCTCCTCGAGGAGATCCAGGCGCTCTACGATGGTGGCTTCCGCGGAGTCGAACTCTGCATGCAAAACGACAGTGCGGCGTCCGATCAGGTTTATGGGTACGGCACAGAGATGTGGGCCCACAAGTGGAACCTGATGATGAACAAGCTGCTCGATCTGGACATGGGTGTCTATCTGACATCAGGGACGAATTGGTCCACATCTAATGTTCCCGGACTGGACCCGACAAGCCAGTCCGCGATGCAGAACCTCACCCTCGGCACCGCAACCGTCCAGGCCGGGGAGTCGGTCGACGTGTTGCCGACCCCCGCAGCGAATGCGCAGCTCGATGGTGCCTCATTCGTGACGGCATATGCCTACAGGATCGTTTCTGACAACACGGTTGACACAGGAAGCTTCGTGGATCTTGCCCCCATGCTCGAAGAGGGCGAGACGGTGTGGGAACAATCCCCTGACTGGGACGTTCCGACTGACGGCGACTACCGGATCTTCGCGCTCTGGACCCAGGGGACCTACCAGACGTCAAGCCCGGCGAATGAGCCGAGCTACGCAACGAACTACTTCGATGAGCGTGGTGTCGAGGCGCTGAAGTCCTTCTGGGAGGATCACTACCTGGCTGACCCTGAGCTTCGAGCGAAGATCCTGGAAGGCGACGTCCAGCTCTTCATGGACTCACTCGAGATGAGCACGGGCCGTGGATTCACGTGGTGGGCTGAAGACATGGCTGAACAATTTGAAGAGCGGAAGGGGTATGATGTTACGCCGTACCTGTTCCTCATCGACGGGGTCGGAAATGTGTGGAACAACCCGTACCATTCGGTCGCTACAGCCGGCAAGTACCGGCTGGACGGTGACGAGGATCTTCGCCAGCGGGTGGTGAATGATTATCAGGATGTCCTCACCCAGTTGTACCGGGAGCGAATGCTGCAGCCTCTGAAGACGTGGCTCAACTCTGTCGGGATCGAGACTCGCGCGCAGATCTCCTACGGGCAGCCGATTGAGATGTCGGAGCCCGCGATGGACGTGGACTACCCCGAGACGGAGAACCGGAACCAATACAACCAGGTTGACATCTTCAGGTATTGGACTGGCGGTGCGAAGCTGGAGAACAAGGTCCTCTCGTCGGAGACGACCGCTCTCACGTTCGGCGCTAATGCGACACAACAGCTGCGACTTCAAGACGCCTACTCGCAGTTCGCGTCCGGCATTCAGCGGACGATTTGGCATATTTGGAGTGCGGGTTACGGATACGGGAAATATGAATGGCCCGGATACGAGACTGGTGGCTTCGGGGGCGGCTTCGCTCTCATGGCAGACCGCTTCCCTGCCGCGGAAACATATGACGAGCTGAATGCCCACCTGGGACGAGTTCAGCAGTTGATGCAGACTGGCAAGGCGCGATCTGATGTCGGCTTCGTGCAGCAGAAGTTCGTGCACGGGATGGCATACGGCGGCGGCACCGGGAGTGACAACCGTGCGATGAACTGGCAGCTCGCGCATCAGGGTGTGCAGTATCGATCCACCGAATTGCAGGACAACGGTTACACGTACGACTACTTCAGTCCGCGATTCCTCTTTGATGACGACGTGTACTTTGACGAGGGGTCCAAGACGATCGAAAAGGCCGGATACAAGGCCATCGTATTGTATCAGGACTGGCTCGATTTCGCAAGTGCTCAGCGAATCCTCGATTGGGCGAAGAAGGGTCTCAAGGTCGTCATCCTAGAAGACGCCGCCGCGCGTACCCCGTTCAACGATGGGAAGGACGGAGCGCTTGCCAAAATTGTGAACGAGTTGAAGGGGTTGCCTACTGTCCGACAGGCGACGGTCTACGATAACATCGACTATTTCAGCACGCAGCCGGGTGGATACAACGATAACGTCATTGAGAAGCTGCAGGAGCTTGGCGTGCATCCGTATACTGGCTATTCGGAGCCGAATCAGCAGCTGCTGACTCAGACAAGGGTGGACGACGCTGGCAATCAGTACCTGTACGCCTACAACTATGACGACGGTTCGTATCGGAGCAAAAGTCTGAGGCCTGAAGTTCGAAACGCTCCGAACCCCGGAGATAATATCTCAACAGATATTGAAATGCAGGGAACATTTGTTCCCTACATCATCGATGCGTGGACCGGGGAGGTGACCGAGGTCGCCGACTATCGATGGGTTGATGGGAAGACAATTGTGCCCTTCAGTCTGGACTACAACGACATTAGTCTGATGGCATTCGAAAAGGTTGACGATGCGAAATTGCATGTGACGGACACCTCGGGTGATTCGGCTTACCCTGTACAAGGAGGCATTGCAGTCCGTACGACGGAATCCGGCGAGTTGACTACTGAGCTGAGTGACGGGCGATCGTTCCGCGACAGTGTCACGGTTCCCGAGCGCTTTGATGTCCGCGACTGGGATCTGGCGGTGGAGTCTTGGCGGCCAGGCGAAGTGACGGGCGACCTGGTCCGCACGGAGACGATCGACGGAGTCACGACGATCAACCGGAAGACCTCCACAGAGGTCACGACAATTGAGGTTGAACTCCCTGAACTGACGACATGGGATGAGATCCCTGAGGTTGGCCAGGCGGTTTCCGGAGTGGGACACTACCAGGCCACGTTCGATTGGGACGCTGACTCGGCCACGGGCGCGTATCTCGACTTCGGTCGCTCCTTTGAGGAGAGCATGGAGGTGTGGATCAACGGCACCAAGGTTGGCGGTGAGGTGAGCACGAATCCGACGAAGGTCAAGCGGGACGTCGGCGGAGTCGGCAAGCCGACGATCGACAACGGTCTCGGTGAGCAGGTTCCTCTGGTCGGAGAAGACCTCTCCACCGGTGGTGTCAACTGGATGCGTCCTCTGGTCGACGTCGGTCCGTACCTTCAGGATGGCGACAACGAGATCGAGATTCGGTACTACTCGGCATTGTCGAACGTGCAGTTGGATCGAGGTGTCGCCCGTGTCACGGAGAATGCCAGTGGCTGGTGGAACTACGACATCGACTACCTCTCGTTCGGACCGGAGCAGGCCGTTGTGATTCCGTACGTGGATCAGGAATACGTCGAGGACGACGACTCGGCGGAGGCCGGCTCCGATGGTTCTGTCGACGATTCTGAGGCAGATTCCAACGGTGGCTCGGACGGCGCTGGAACTGATGCATCGGGTGACACGGCCGGTGCAGAGGCGAGCGCCGGTGCTGACGGCGGCGGCGACGACAGCGTGGGTGACGACTCGTCTGCAGTGGATGGGTCGGCTTCTACGGCTGCGGACTCTGACTCTGAGTCGGACGCCGGCGCGGCCGACGACGCTGGTGTCAACGCCGACGGGTCCACCGGTGGCTCTGATTCTGGAGCCTCTGGGGCGACGAACGGTTCCGACGCCGTTCCGCAATTGCCCGACACGGGCGGCTCGAGTCAGGCGGGTCTCATCGTGGCGAGCGTGCTGCTCCTGCTGAGCGGCGCCACCGCCGTGGTCGTACGACGACGGCGCCACACGGCGTAGTCGGCGTCGCGCCTCATCAGGGTGCTCGGTTCGTTCGATCGAACGAATCGAGCACCCTGATGTGTGCCGGTTCTCGGGTGCATTGCCGGGACGGGTTGCAGCCGGCGTCGTAGGGCATAGCCCTCCTCGGAGCAGCGGACTCTTCGGACTTGGGGCTGGGGATCAGGGCTTGAGTCCTGGGATGATGAGGAGCGACGTCGGTGGCCGGACGGATTTCGGTCGCCGTGGGCGAGGCGTCGGTGGAGTTCGATGAAGGCATTGGAGGCCTCGGTGGCGCTCTTGATGGACCGGGCTCCGGTCAAGTAGGCCAAGAACGCGTCGTTCCATCGGCGTAGAGTTCGGTCGAGGCACGCCATCTTGAGTACTCGGCAGGGGGGAAGTGCCTCAGAACCCGCTGGGTCTTCTGGATGCGATACAGCAGGTCAGCCTTACGGCCGCGGCAGCTCGTGGATCCCTGCTGGAGGCGGCGCCGGTCTTCATGGACGGCCCGGGGGTGTTCGACGACGTCGGAGGCGTCAAGCACGGCGGTGGCATCGGTGAGCCAGTCAGCGTAGACCTAGTGGTCTGTCTCATTATTGGCTAACTACTTCCTCGAGTTTGCGGCGGGCTCGCGCGACCTTGGCCAGGATCGACTCGGCGGTGGCGGTCCACACGAACGGCGTCGGGTCCTCGTTGTTGGCCTGCAGGTAGGCCTCGATCGCGGTGATCAGGTCGGGTACCGAGGTGAAGCTGCCCCGGCGTAGCGCCTTGGCGTCCAGGTCGCGGAACCACCGTTCGACCTGGTTCAGCCAGGATGAGGAGGTCGGGATGAAGTGCAGGTGGAACCGCTTGTGCCGGCTCAACCACCGCTGCACGTTGGCGTGCTTGTGAGTGCTGTAGTTGTCCAGGATCACGTGGACCGCCTGGCCCTTGGGCACTTCCGCGTCGATGACCTTCAGGAACTTGAGGAACTCCTCATGCCGGTGCCGGTCGAAGCAGCGTCCGGTCACCTGCCCGGTGAGCACGTTCAGCGCGGCGAACAGCGTGGTGGTGCCGTTGCGTTTGTAGTCGTGGGTCATCGTCGCGCCGCGGCCCTTGATCATCGGCAGCGAGGGCTGGGTGCGATCCAGCGCCTGCACCTGGCTCTTCTCGTCCATGCACAGCACCACAGCCTTCTCCGGTGGGTCCAGGTAGAGCCCGACCACGTCGGTCAGCTTCTCCTCGAACCGCGGGTCGTTCGAGACCTTGAACGTGTCGAGACGGTGCGGCTTGATCCCCAGGTCGTGCCAGATCCGTTGCACCGTGGCGGAACTGACGCCAGCGTGCTTGGCCATCGTGCGGCACGACCAGTGCGTCTCACCCTTGGGCTTGGTGTGCAACGTGTCGTGCACGATCGCGCGTACCTGTTCCTCGGTGATCGTCGCCTTGCGCCCGCGGCCGTCACGAACCTCGCCCAGCTTGGCCAGGCCGTCCTCGGCGAACCGCTCCCGCCACGCTCGCACCGTCACCGGCGTCACGCCCACCTCGGCCGAGATCCGCGTGTTGGCAACCCCGTCCGCAGCCAGCAGCAACGCCTTGGCACGCTGCACCTGCCGGTGCGCGGCGCTCTGGGACCGGGACAACTGCTCCAAGGTGGCCCGCTGGCTGTCCGACATCGGCAACGGCGGGGCTGCTGGTGCGCTCATACAGCAAGAGTACTGGGAAATGCCTAGTTATTTGCGAGACACACCACTAGTTCCAGTGCCCCGGGACCAGATCGAGCAGCCGGACGTGGACGTTGCCCACGGCTTCGCGGGTCAGGCCTCCATGCCGGCCATCTCCTCGACGCGGCGGTGCCCGGGGTCGACATGGTGCCAGATGCGCACATCGACCCCGAGGGCGACCACCCTGATGAAGCGACTCGTCGACGGCCAACTCCACCAGGCGAGGCCTGATCGCGCGCCACAGCTTCTTCCAGGCCACACCCAACTGGCAGGCCAAGCCCTGGACGGTCGCGTCCTCGCCGCGTAGCGGGCCGATCGCCCGCCTCGGCACGAGGACGACCGGTACATCACGCAGCTCATGCAGCCGACGTCTCCGGCTGGGCACCATGACCCGCAGGTCGAACAGCTCATCGGCTGCAAGGGCGCGAAGACCATGATGGTCAACAGCGTCTCGGTGCACTCCACGGTCTGCACATGTAGGTGAGCGATACCCAGGAGCGTGTCATATCGCGCCGCGGGATGGGTCCGTGGGGACATCGCTACGCGCTCCCGCGGCGACGACAACGGGGGAGGCCCGGACGACAGCATGTCCGGACCTCCCCCCCATTGCTTCAGGATCAGTCTTCAGCGTCGAGGAGCGAACGTGAGCGCCTTGAACGGCTGATCACGACCGCTGCCCCCAGGATCAGAGCCATCATGGCCGTGACCACGAGAGGCATACCGTCCTGAATGCCCGTATCAGGCAGTGCTCCGCCAAGGTCTGGGCTACCTGAACCCGACCCTTGCCCTGCGGCTCCGCCGCTGCCGTCCGTGGCACCCGACTCGCTACCGCCAGTGGAATCGCTATCGCTCGCACTGTCGGTACCGGTATCACTGCTCCCACCAGTCTCCGAGTCCGTATCGGCGTCGCTATTCGACTCGCCACCCGGCTCGTCGCTTTCCAGCCTCACCAGAGTGTAAGGAATGACGTCGACATCACCAACGAGGCCGTATGCCTGCGCGGGGCCGGCCGTGCGGTACCCGCGCGTGAGCAGTCGGTTCGTCAGGGTGGACGCGACCGTGATCTCCACATCGTTCGTTCCGGGCACCGCAGCGTCCGAAATGTCGACTCGGAGTGTTCGCAGGTCGAGCCCCTCGACCCGTGTCCCGTTGACAACTACCTCGGCGCTACCACCACTGGTTGAGGACAGCTGGAGCGTGGCACCATTTTCCTCTGACCAGTTCTCAGGAAGCTCGAAGCTCGTCTGATACGTGCCGACCCCAGAGACGTCCGACATGGCAGGGTCCTCACCAGAGAGCGTGGAGAGTTGCTCCTCAGATGCCGGCAGCTCCAGCCACGGCTTCAGGTCGCTGTCCGGAAACTCGAGTACGGTCTTCTTCGTCGTGAAATAGGCCTCGCGAGTGGTGTGACCGAATTTCTCCTCCGTGTTGATGACCTGTTCGCCCTCATTCCAATCCTCGATGGAGATATCCCATTTGTCCAATGAGATGGTGTCGGGAACGGAGACCGGAGTCTCCACAACACTGCCATCTCCCAACACCGTGGTGTAGGTGCCCGATTCCTCCGCAAGCACGTAAGGCGACCCGTCAAGCTCCTGCACTCGAGAGGCATCGGAAGATCGCACCGTGGCTGTCGCATCCGGGTTGTCGAGGTCGACGGCGATGAGTTCCGCTTCGCCCGGCTTGAGCGTGATCTCTACCTCGGTACGTCCGGCCGAATGCTCGAACGTTGGCATCGCGGAGATGTCGCCGGTCCAATCATCGATGGTATAGGGCTTGCCGAGCCCATCCATTGACAGGTCGAAGGCCGTAGCTGGGTCACCCGCATCCTTCTTGAACTTGAAGGAGTACGCGAAGGTGTAGAGCACATTTTCGTCCGGGTCGAAACGCGAGATGGTCATGAGCTTATCGGTCGGGGCGCCGTACTCGACACGAGGCTCGATGCCGAGGTCGGACAGTGCCGCCATCGTGGCGCTCTGATTGTCGACGACCCGAACATTGGGGAGCGCCTTGATCTGCTTCACAATGTTGGTGAGCTCACTGAAGTCGTCATTGAGGAATCGGGTCGTGGAAGCGGCCTCATCGTATGAAATCTCCGGTCCCTGATGGGTGCGGATCTCCGACGTGTTATTCACGAAGAGGATGGGGAGCCCGTCCTCGGCTATCTCGAGCAACCTCTCAGCGCTACTGAGTTCGAGTGAGTCTTGATAGAGGATGACCGCTTGGTAACCCGGGCCGTCGGGCTGCAATTCGGTTGAAGACCACGAGACATTCTCTACGTCTTCAAGCAATTGCGGCGAGAAGTAGTCGTAAGTGTACCCCTCGTGCTGGAGTGACAAATCCTTCCAGAAGTACGGCTTGTCGTTCATGAAGTAGCTGTTCTCCGGAGGCGTGTAGTCCCGAGGCTGCCCGTATGAAATAAAGCGGTTGTCCGTACGGAGGATTGCGATGTCGCGTTGAGGCTGTCCCTGGCGGAGGACCTTTTGATTGCGACCGAGCATCTCAGTCCACTCGGGATAGAACTGGGCCGCCGGCTGTCGGCTGTTGAATCGATCAGAAAAGATCGAGTACATGCCCTCATGTCCGGGCCACTGCGTTGCCGATTCAGATCCTTCGATGCCCGAATAGCCATGGAAGACGGTGCGGTTGACACCGCCCGCGAATTGCAGGTAGGAGATCTGAGTCCAGTGATCCATATTGTAATAGTAATTGTGGCCGCCTACGGCACCTGTCTCGCTCGAGAACGGGAGTCCGTACATGTTCGCGGAGCCGAGCATCCCTCGGTAGACGTCGAGATCACCGTTCTGAGCGAAAGTCTCGGTCTCGACGCCATCGAGGTACTTTGCAGGTGTGGAGATTTCGAATTGCATTCCATATGATGGTTCCGCCCTGAGTGTCATGCCCTTCTCGTGGAGCCACGACTGTAGGGGCTTCAGAACGTTCTCCTCATAGAGTTCCGAGAAGGTCTGGTTCAGGTCGTTCCGGATCTTTTGGACCGTGTCGCTATACTCAGTCGTGGCCGGATTGTAGTCGTACATCACCGGTACGTCGGAATTGTGGCGGCCGCGATCCCAGGTAACGACCGGGAGGTACGGGGTGACGTCGTATCCACGACGCTGCTGGAACTCCTCTCGGAAGTGATAGCCCCAGAGGAGGCCGGCCGTAGCGAAGCTCTCGGTCTCGAGTGAATCCATGTAGATTTCGCCCCGATCGTTCTGTTGAATCTGTTCGAGAAGATCGGGAGTGAATAGATATTCCTCCCAATAGTCCTTCATCGCGTCGACGCCGTATCGATCAATATAATTGATCGTATAGTTCGTTGCGACAGAGGGCTCCGCGGTCTGACCGGAGCCGTGCATCCAGTACGCGAACAGGGCATATTGGCCATCGTCTGGAGCTGTCCAGGTGATGGAGGCGGGCTCTCCGTCGGCGACCTCGTCGGTAATGTCTGTCAGCGATTCGAACGCCAGCGTCCCGGGCTCTGTTCCCTCGTCGAAGTCGTAGTCCTGACCACTCTCTGGGCGTGCTTCGGTGAGCCTGGCTGCTACGACGGCTTCGAGGGTGAAGGTGTGGGCGTCGGCCGCGTCCTCGGTGAGCGGAGGCTTGGGGAGCGTGCCATCGAAGGTCTCGCCGGGATCTAGGAGGATGGTGCCATAGTCGAGTTCCTGCGAGGCGGCCTTGTTGTCAAGGTCGAATGTCGCGCCATCCCACGTATATGTATCTGGAAGGTTTGCTGTAGCCCAGTGGGTCCCACTCGTCAGACTGAAGCCGAGCCCGTGCTTGGTTGTCTCCTCGACGACGAGGCGTTGGTCGCTGTTCCATTCGTCTGACCCCCACCCATAGATCGAGGAGTCTGCCCCCTCATCGGGCATTGCCAAGATCTCGGCCGCGCCGAATCCCGAATCGGCGATCTCTTGTACGTTCTTGCGAAGGGTTTCGTCCGTGTTCAGACCTTCTGCGAGCCACCATCTGACATCTGGACGATATTCGGCTTCGATCTCATCATAGAGTTCATGCATGCGTGCCTCGAAGTCTGACGCGGGTGTATCAGGCTCCGCGGAGACTCCAGTGGCGGGTGCTTGCGCTAGCGGCAGTAACAAGGCTGCCGTGGCGAGCGATGCCGCCGATCTATACGGGTGCTTCATTCCCTTTCCATTCTCTTCGCTGAGTGGGTCCCGCAGTCCGACGTGCCTGTCGCTGCTGCGTCCCTGGCGCAGTGATCGACGAAGCGCAGGGTGCTCGTCAGGACGTCTGTGTCGAGCTGCACGTCGAGTGAATCGATTCATTTGAGGTTAGCACGACTTCAGATTTCTGTCTAGGTAGTGGTCGATTCGACAGCGCGCCCTCGTCGCCGAACCACCGTCCGGGCGATGCTTGACCAGTTGGGACACGATGGCAGTCGGTGCTTGGGCGGGTCGATCGCGAGCGCAGAGACGCCTCGACGGTTCGTGGAGCGATTGTCCGCAGGTATCCGACGAGTGCGGTCGGCCTCGAGGACTCGTTATGGCGAGGGGGCGGTGGGAGCTCGAGCGATGAGCACTCAGCCGGCGATGACGGCCGCTGGCTCCTCCGCCCGGACGATCTCGATCACCTGCCCGGCCACGAGATCGGCCCCGGCGATGAGCGGCGAGGGCACGCCGGGCGTTGCGCCGATCGCGGAGCCGGGCTGGACGTCGCCGGCCGGGATCCCCAGCACGAACACCCGCCGGTCGGCCCGGCCGCCGGCGTCGACGAGCGCAAACTCCTCCGTCGTCACGTCGAGCGTCCGGGCGGTCACCGCTTGCCCGCCCGGCCCCGTGCTCCGCCGCAGCAGCCGCGCCCGGCCGCCGGTCAGTAACGAGCGCAGCAGCGGATCATCGGTCACGTCCACGTGGCCCTTCGACATCCGGGTCTCCACGACCGCCTGGGTGCGGAACTCGCGGCCCCGCACGATCGAGCGGCCCACGAACTCCTCGCCGTCGATCGTGAACTCGCTGCCCTCCCCGAGCAGCTCGACCACGCCGGCCCGCACGAGCGCGAGCAGCTGTGCCGTGCGTTCCGGCGGGGGACCGGAGGCGAGCGCCAGCCCGAGCGGGGCGAACCAGCCGTTCACCTCCCGTAGCGCCGAGGCGGCGTCGATCGCCCCGCCCCGCACGAGCCGGGCCACGCGCCCGCGCAGGAACGCCATCGCCCGGTTGACCGTGCAGCGCGGGCTCCGCAACGGATCCGCGATGGAGTCGAGCTCGGCCTCCCTCCACTGCTCGACCCATTTCGCCCAGCGCGCCGGATCGGGCCCGCGCACGTCGGGTCGGTCGAGCCGGGTGGGATCGATCCGCCACCGCTCCTGGGCCACCAGCTCATCCACGAGTCCTTCCAGGTCGGCAACATCCGTCTGTTCGATCCGCGCGAGCACGCTTGCCGGCAGCCGCACCGTCGCCGCATCGTCCCAATCCCCCGGCACGCCTGGGACACCCGAAGCGCCCGGGCCCGTGATCGTCGAAACGGCGGCCGGATGATGTGCCGCGAGGGTGGCCAGATGGGCCACCACGAACTCGCGCGCGAGCTGCGGCCACACGTCCCGACCGAACTCCTGATCGGGCACCTGCGCCGCCTCGGCGAACCACTCCGCCGTGGCCAGCTGCGGCCGGTACGGCGGCGGGAACCCGTCGTAGAACGACTTCGAGCGATACGGAAGCCCACGCCGAGAACCGACGACGAGCCGCGGCTCACGCCCCGAGGGCACGTATCGCAGGTCGAACGCCGAGGCGCCCGCCTGCTCGAACCTCCCGCCGCGCCCCGCCGTGAGCGTGGTGACGACGTCGAAGAAGTTCGCGCCCAGGCCCGCCACGAGCACGTCCTCGCCGCCGGGCACCGCCGCCCAGTCACGTTCGGCGGGCATTCCCGGTTCGATATAGGTGAGACCGTGGACCGCGGCCGCCTCCCGAAAGGCGAGCACCCGCGCGTCGGGCCGGCCCTGCACCATGCCCTGGGCCAGCACGACCGCCGGCGCCGTGACCGACCGGCCGTCGGCCAGTCGCACCGTGCGCGTATCGGCGGCCCCGATGATTCCGGCTGCCCCGACGACCCCGGTGACCTCGGTGGCCTCGGAAACTCCGTGGGCGGGGGGCGCGGCGGTGCCGCCGTCTCCGCCGACCGGGTCGATCCCGACCACGAGCCCGTGCACCTCGGTCACGTCGACACCGCCGCGGGCGACGATGGCCTCGAGCTGCTCGCGGTAGTAGACCCCCTGCAGCCGCCGCGTCGGATACGACCACGGCTCGAGCGTCGCCGCCTCGGCCACCGCCCAGGCCGGGCGGGCGGACGCCACCGGCCACGAGTCCCCGGCGATGCCGACGGGCCGTGCATCGGTCGCCCCGACCGGGCTCGCCGAACGGGGTGAGCCGCCGGCGCTCGCGCCCGGGCGGGCAGCGATCGCCCGCGCCCAGTCGATCAGGTCCGGTCCCGGCGTCAGCGGGCCGGTGAGCCGGGTGGAGGAGTCCGGGTAGATCGTCGTGTGCGCGGCATAGGTGTTGTTGAGGAACTCGGCCGTCTGGTCGGTACGCCACGTGGCCCCGGCGCCGACCTCGACCGCATCGATGAGCATCACCCGCAGGGCCGGGGACCCGCCGTCCTCTCCGCCGCCGGCCCGGCCGAGCCGGGCCGTGAGCCGCTCGAGCAGCGAGATCGCCCGGGGCCCGCCCCCGACCACCACGACGTCGGCGACCAGTTCCGCCAGAGCCGCAGAGCCCGCGAGGGCATCGTCTCCGTCGCCCGCGCCGTCCGCGCCGTCCGCGCCGTCCAAGTCGTCCGCGTCGTCCAGGTCGCCGAAGTCGCTCATGCGGTTCATGGTAGGCAGGCTCACGCGAGCGCCCCCTCGGCGAGCACGGGCCGCACCTGGATCTGGTCGTGATCGCGCACGACGTCCACGGGCAGGCCGTACACCCGGCCGAGGGTGTCCGCGTCGTAGGCGGATTCGGCCGGGCCGTCGGCGACGATCCGCCCGCCCGAGAGCAGCACGACCTGCTGGCAGAACAGGGCGGCGTGGTTGAGATCGTGGATGGCGACGAGCGCGGCCACCCCCTCCTCCCGGGCGACGCGGCGCACGAGCTGAAGGGTCTCGACCTGGTAGCGCAGGTCGAGGGCGGAGGTCGGCTCGTCGAGCAGGAGCACGCGCGGCCGCTGCGCGAGCGCCCGGGCGATGAGCACCCGCTGGGCCTGCCCGCCGGACAGCTCCGAGAGACGGCGCCCGGTCAACTCCCACAGCCCGAGCCGGTCGATCGCGTGGTCGACGGCGTCGTAGTCGGCCGCGGCCGGGCGCATGCCCATGTGCGGGGTTCGCCCGAGCAGCACGGCCTCGCGCACGCTCAGCTCGAACGGCACCTCCGCCGACTGCGGCACGTAGGCGACGATCTTGGCGCGCTCGCGGGGCTTGAGGGCGAGCAGGTCGATCCCGCCCAGGCGGGCCGAGCCGGCCGCGGCCTTGTGCACGCCGGCGAGGATCTTCGTCAGGGTCGATTTGCCGGAGCCGTTCGGGCCGAGGAGCGCGCACAGGTGGCCCGCCGCGACCGTCAGGTCCACGCCGTGGAGAACCCGATGCCTGCCATAGGCGAACGTGATCCCGGCCAACTCGAGGCTCGTGCCGCTCGCGGTGCCCATCGCAGGGCCGGTCGCGGTGCCGGCGGCGGTGCCGACGGCGCTGTCGGCGGCCGTGTCGGGGGTCGGAGATACGGTCACGGAATCGACGGTCGCAGTCATGAGGAGGCCTTCCTGGACATGATGAGATAAATGAATACCGGTGCACCGACCATGGCCACGACGATCCCGACCGGGATCACCGCCGGGGCGATGATCGTGCGGCCGAGGGTGTCGGCCGCGACGAGCAGCACCCCGCCGGTGAGCGCCGACATCGGCAGGAGCACCTGATGGTTCGCCCCGATGAGGAGCCGGGCGATGTGCGGGCCCACGAGGCCCACGAAGCCGATGACCCCGCACAGCGACACGGCGACCGAGGCGAGCGCCACCGAGACGACGATGAGACCCACCCGGACGACGGTGACGTTCACCCCGAGGGACCGGGCGGCGTCGTCCCCGGCGAACGCGATCGCGTTCATGTCGCCGGCGAACCACAGCACCAGGGGCAGCACGATCGCCACGACGATCGCCATGATGCGCACCTGGTCCCAGCCGGCGTCGTTCACGGACCCGAGGGTCCAGCGCACGATCGCCTGCAGGGTGTTCTCGTTCGCCACGAACTGCAGGCCCGCGGTGAGCGCCTCGAACAGTTGGGTCATCGCGATGCCGAGGAGTAGCAGTGTGGCCACGGCCATCTTCCGGGCGGAGGCGAGGCCGAGCACGAGCAGCGTGACGACCCCGGAGGCGATCAGGGCCGAGAACATGACGACCGGGCTCGACCCGCCGAGCGCCCCGCCCGAGAGCAGGATCGCGGCCGAGGCCCCGAACGCCGCCGCGGGGGAGACCCCGAGCGTGAACGGGCTCACGAGCGGGTTGCGCAGCAGGCCCTGCATGACCGCACCCGCCAGCGACAGGCCCGCCCCGGCCGTGAGCGCGAGCAGCGCGCGCGGCAGGCGCAGGTCGGCGATGATTCCGTAGGTCTGGGCGAAGTCCGGCTCGAGCACGCCGCCGGCGATCCGCAGCCAGACCGCGCGGGCCGCGTCGGGCAGGCTCACCCCGGAACTGCCGACCGCAGTCGAGCCGACGACGAGCACGATCGTCAGCACGGCCGCGACCGCGAGGACGGCGCCGCGGGAGCCCACCGCGCGCTCGCCCTGGGTGGGCGGGGCGCCCTGCGTGGGCGGGGCGCCGGGGGAGGCGCCGAAGTCATCGTCGGCGGTGGGGCCGGCGGTGGCGCCGGGGGCCGTGGAACCGGTGGCGCCCGCCGTGCCCGGACCGCTCGCTTTGCGGGCATCGCCCGGGCGCGCGCGGGTGGGTGTACTCACGAGCCGTTCCCCCACACGTAGGCGTCGGCGCCCGCGTAGTCGGCCTCGGAGATGCCCTGGAACTCGACCGCCCAGCGCTCCAGGTAGTCGGCCGGATCGATGCCGGTGAACGCCTCCGGGTGCAGCCACGAGGCGAGGTAGGCCGCGCCGATCGCCTTCGACAGTCCGGAGGTCGCCCAGCCGTTGCTCACGTACACCTGGGAGCCGGTGACGGCGGCGATCCCGGCGAAGCCCGGGCGCTCCGGGATCGACGCGGCGAGGTCGGCGATCTCGCCCGCCGGGTACGGCGCCGCCGACGGCGGCCGCTCGTGCACGATCACGGCCGGACTGCGGGTGACGACGCTCGCGGGATCCACCGTGGTCTCGAACTGGGCGTCGCCGCCGTCGACGTCGCCGAACACGTTCGTTCCGCCGGCGGCGGTGATGATCGCATCGAAGCCCGAACCGGGCAGGGCGGTGACGTACGGCTTGTCGGTCTCCCAGTACACCGGTACCGGGTCGAGGCCGTCGACCCGGTCGGCCACGGTGTCGAAGATCTCGTGGTAGAAGTCCTGCACCTTCGCCGCACCCTCGGGCTCACCGAAGACCTCTCCGAGCAGTTCCACGGTCTCGTCGAACACGTCGAAGTCCCAGGCGCTCACGACGACCACCGGGATCTCGAACTGTTCGAGCTGGTCGGCGGCCTCCTGCCAGGCACCGTTGCGGGGGATGATCGCCACGTCCGGGTCGAGCGCCACGATCGACTCGTAGTTGAGCTCCCCGATCGACTCCCCGACCACCTCGCTCTCGTCGAAGCCGAGGTAGGGATCGCGCTCGAGGGTGCCGCGATCGATCCCCACGACCGTCTCGCCCGCCCCGATCGCCTGGACGAACTCGTTGTTGTAGCTGAGCGTGACCACGGCCCGATCGACGCGGACGGGGATCGTGACCTCGCGGTCGAGGTCGTCGGTCACGGTGATCGTGCCGGCCTCCTCGGCCGCCGTGGAGCTGGCGGCGTCGGTCCCGGGGTCGCCGGTCTGCTCGGCGGCCTGCACCTGCCCGCAGGCCGCGAGCATCCCGGCGGCGGCGAGCAGCGGGAGTACTCGGGTGAGGCGCTTGGTCATGGGATTCTCCTTGATTCGGGACGGCGTCGCTCGCCCGGGTGGGGGCGCGGCGGATCGGGGGTGGGTGGGCGGCCATGGCTCGATCGAGGCGGCCGTGGCGCGATAGCCGCTCAGGCGGCGGGCAGGTACGGCTCGCCGAGGGTGAGCATGAGCCGGTTCGCCCACGAGAAGAACGCGACCGATCCGACGAGGTCGACGAGTTCGACGTCGTTGAGCCCGAGGGCACGCAGCGCGTCGACCTGACCCGCCGTCGCCCGTGACGGGGTGGTCGACAGGGCGGCGGCGAAGTCGACGAGGGCGGCCCAGCGCTCGTCGGAGCCGGCGAACGGTGCGCTCAGCGGCGCGAGATCGACCGGGCGCCACGCCCCCGCGCGAGCGAGCGGCGCGGCGAGAAGCCGGGCGACGTCGTCCACACGCCTGGAGAGCCGGCCGGCCTTGCGGGCGTGCACCGAGGCGCAGTACACGCAGTCGTTCACCCGGCTCGTGACCGCGGCGGCGAGTTCGCGCTCGGCGCGCGGGAGGCCGACCCTCGTGGCGAAGATCGCGTGGTCGATGCGGGTGCGGGCGGCGAGCGCCCCGGTGTGGCGGGCGAGGAGGCGGAAATAGGCACCGTTCGTCTTGCCGCGGAAGGCGTCGGCCTGGACGTCGGTCAGCTCCTCGGCCGGGATCGGGTCGACCCAGGACTCCCAGCCGAGAATCTCGGTGGTGTACTCCCGCGGCGCGGGCCGCCCGTTCGGTGCGGTGCGCGGACGATATTTCGAGCGCTCGCCGATCGAGCCGGACAGGGGAGCGGTGCCGGCCGGGGCGGTGGGCTCGTGGCCGGAGAGGAGCCGCAGGCCCTCGACGAGCCGGGCCTCGTAGCTGGTGAAGGCGACCAGCTGGGCCAGGAGCACGAGGTCGTCGGGGCCGAGGTGCTCGCCGAGGTCGGCGACGTCCGCCGGGGTGACGAGGGCCGGGGCGGCGCTGAGCAGGTCCGCATGGCGGACGATCCGGCCCACGTTCGGGTCGCCGCTCGCGAGGTCGAGGTCGACCTCGGTCCGGCCGGCGTGGTGTGCCGAGAGCACGGCCGAGCCCTGCTGGGCCGCGACCCGGGCCGCGATCGCGTGGCGGAGCTCGCCGGTGAGCGTGCCCGCGCCGTCGAAGATCGCCGCGTGGGCCGCCGCGGTCTCGGAGACGACCGCCGGTTTGGCCCGGCGGGCCGCGGCGACCGCGGGGCCCGGTTCGGCGAGGTCGGCGATCAGGTCGGCGCGCGGGGTGGGCGCGGGGTCGACGGTGGTGGTCGGTTCGACGGCGGTGGACACGGCGGCTGCGCTCCCATGCTGGTGGCCGCTCCGGCCGGTGGGCCGGGTCGCGGTACGGACCGGGGTGGTCCGCTGCCGACGACGGTAGAGCGGCGGCCCCGGCACGCACCCGCCCGATCCGGCAGTGACCACGAACCGGAACGCGTCTCGGTGGGTGAGAAACGACGCCTCGGTCTGGACATGACCGTGGGTGCGGAAGTCCCGATGGGATCGGTGATTCCGCACCCACGGGTGCGCGGGCGGGTCAGACCGTCAGGCGGCGCCGCATCGTCAGGACCAGCGCGCCGGCGGCGATGACGAGCGCGCCGATCCATACGGCTGCGGCCGACGAACCGGTCGAGGGCATCGCGTCCACGTCATCAAGGTCGTCCAGGTCGTCAAGGTCGTCCAAGTCGCCGGTGCTCGCCGGCCCGTCGTCCGTGGAGCCGCCGCCCTGGGAGGATCCGGCGTCGTCACTGCCGGTGCCCGGGGCCTCGGTGCCACCACCCGAGCCGTCGGTCGGCTCGCCGCCGGCCGCGCCCGAGTCGTCGGAGCTGCCCGAGTCACCGGACGCGCCCGAGTCGTCGGAGCTGCCCGAGTCACCGGACGCACCCGAGTCACCGGAGCTACCCGAGTCGGCAGTGTCGCTCGGTTCCTCGGTCGGCGCGTCCGTGGGTTCGTCGGTCGGTTCGTCCGTGGGCTCCGTGGTCGGCTCGGTCGCGTCGAAGGCGTGCGCCCACTCGGTGTCGGCGCCGTCGGCGATGACGTACCCGTCGAGCGCGCGAGCGGTGACCCGAACCTCACCGGAACCCGGGTACGTACCCGGGGCCGCGTCGTCCTCACCCACGAGATACACCACCCCCTCGGACGCCGGGATCGTGTACGTGTCCGCGGCCGTGCCCTCCTCATCGGTGAAGGTCACCTCCGCCGGCGTCACCTCGAGCGGGTCCATCGCGAACAGCGAGAACGTGAAGAGCGAGTAGCCGTACGTGCTCGCCCGCTCCACCCCCTGCATCCGCACGAAGCTCACCGGCCCGGTCTCCGCCAGCGGCACGACGTGGTCGCGCACGTCGAGTCCGCCACGTCGGCCACGTCGGTCCAGGTCTGCCCGTCGGTCGAGGTCTGGATCCTGTACGCCTCGGCGCACGCCCCGTCGACCTCCCAGGCGAGCCGGGCGAGGTCGGCGCGGATCGGCCGGTCGAACTCGAGTTGCATCCACTCCTCGTCGGTGCGCCAGGACGACCAGCAGGTGTACACGTCGCCGTCGATCGCGTACTCGGGCTGGAAGTCGACCCGGTCGTACTTGACCGAGGAGGCCGCGGTCCCGGTCGCCTGCCGGGCGAGATCGTCCACCACCGGCACGCCGATCGGCATGAACTCGAAGATCGAGTAGCCGTATCTGCCCTTGCTCTCCACGCCCTGCATGCGCACGAACAACACCGGGTCATCGCCGTCGACCTCGACCGCCTGCGGTGTGATGCAGGCGTTGGCGTCGTCGACGCCCGAGACCTCGGTCGAGTTCCAGGTCACGCCGTCGAGCGAGGTCTGGATCTGGAACTCGGCGGCGCAGGCGCCCTCCCAGCGGATCTCCACCCGCGGCACGAGGCTCGGCTCGGCCAGCTCCACCTGGAGCCACTCGTCATCGTGGTTCTCCGGGTTCGCCTTGTCATAGACCGAGCCCCAGCGTTCGTCCTTGACGGACTTGGGCACCCACGTGGCATCGATCGCGTTCGCCGGGCGGAACTTGTCCTGCTCGCCGTACCAGCTCGAGGCCGACACGTTCGACCCGGCGGCCAGGTTGCGCGCGGTACCGTCGAACAGGTCCCAGTTGCGCGCGCGCAGCAGGGCGTCGACCACGAACCGGTCGAGCACCTGGTCCGCGAGCTTGAGCAGCCCCTCGTAGCGGAGTTCATCGGTGCCCACCACGACGCTCTGGGCATCGATCATCGCGGACTCCACGGCATCGGCCTGCGCTGCCGCCGCCTCGAGGTCGCCGCCGGCGGCGGTCTCGAGCATCGTGAGCGCCTGGTCGAGCACGGCGCCCCAGTCGGCGGTCGCATCGAGCCACGCCGACGTCTCGGCGAGGAACAGCTCGTCCGCGACCCCGGCGCGGATGATGCCCGGCGCGGCCTGCATCGCGGCGGCCACGGGCCGCAGCCCGGCGATCGCCTCGGCGCGGCGCCCGCCCGCCCAGGCGGCCTCGAACTCGGCGATCTCGTCCGCCAGCTTCGGCGCGGGCGGCAGCCAGCCCGGCCCCTCCGCGTCGGCGCAGCGCGGCGTGCAGCCCGGCCCGAACGAGTTGAGGTCGAAGAACAGCATGAGCGCATCGGCCGTCGCGTCGTCGCCGCCGGCGAGGTACTCGGCCGCCCGGCGCGAGGAGGCCGCGGGGTCGTAGGCGGCGTCGTTCCACGCGAAGTCCGCGATCGTGAACACCGCGACCTTGCTCGCGGCCGGGTAGTTCATCGGGTTCGAGGCGATTCCGCTGAGCACCTCGCTCAGGCCGGCCTCGCGCTCCTGGTAGGGCGCGAGCAGCAGCCGCCCGGCGGCGCGCTTGAAGTCGTTCACCGGGTAGTTGTCCCACAGGAACGCCGGCGTGCCGTACACGTCGAGGAAGTCCTGGGCGTCGTCCACGCCGATGTGGACCGGCACGGTGGCCGTGCCCGTCCACATGACCACGATGTCGGAGTCGAGGCCCTCGCGGTAGGCCTGCTTATACGGCGACTCCGTGACGGTGTTGTACTGGGTCGGCACGGTCTGCAGCGGCAGCACGCCCGAATGGCCGGCGATGAAGTCGGCGTTCAGCTTGTTGAGCAGGTCGACCTGCGCCTGGCCGTGGGTGCCGTTCGAGGGGTCGCCGTAGGCGGCCTGGTCCGCGTCGCAGTGCCAGGAGCTCAGGGTGATGTCGTCCAGCGGCACCGAGAAGGACCGCACGCCCACGTCGTAGGCCTGCTCGAGCTTGGCCACGAGCGCCGCGTAGTCCTCGGGGGAGGTGTAGCAGATCGACTGCCCGGGGGAGAGCGCGAACGTGAACCGCACGTGGTTCGCGTCGGCGGCCGCCACGAGTTCGGCGATCTCGGCGATCTGGTCGGCGGGGTACGGCTCGCGCCACTTCGCCCGGTGATACGGATCGTTCTTCGGCGCGAAGATATAGGTGTTGAGCTTGACGTCGCCGTAGAAGTCGAACTGATCGAGGCGCCCCTCGTGGCTCCACCGGGGACCGTAGAAGCCCTCGACCGTTCCCCGCAGCGCCATCGCCGGGAAGTCGGTGATCGAGGCGCCCGCGAGCACGACGTCGCCCGCGCCCGTCTCGACGAACAGCTGGCGCAGCGTCTGCACCCCGTAGAACTGCCCGGCGCCGTCGCTGCCCGCGATGAGGACCGCGCCCTCCTGCGCGTCGACGCCGAGTGCGTAGGCCTCGCCGCGGTCCGGCACCGCGAGGCCCGCTCCGGCGAGCTCGTCGCTGAGCTCGGCGCCGTCGCCGAGCGTGAGGACGACGTCACCCGCCTCCGCGCGGCCGGGCACCTCGAGGCGGGTCGGCGTGATTCCGTGGCCACGCAGGACCTCGCCGAGGAGGTCGAGGGCCGCCTCGTCGGCTCCCTCGCCGGCGACGACGCTCACCCGCTCGGGCAGCTCCAGTCCGGTGCCGGAGTAGTCGGCCTGCTGCGGGGTGGGCGTGACCTGGGGCTCGGCGACGACCGGTCCGGCCTCGGCGGCGGCCGGTCCGGATGCGGCGGCCGCCGGGGCCGGCGTGAGCGGCGCGAGGGCGCCGGTGGCGGCGACGGCCGCGCACGCTGCGAGCACGAGCGGGCGGCGCCAGGCCGGGCGCATGGGGTGAGAGCGGGGCACTGCATCTCCTTCGATCGGTGACCGCACCGGGCTCGACGGCGAGCACGGCCTGAAATTGGTCTCCGACATCCTAGGGCGAGACGAAAGTCATGTGCAAAATTTCTCGGGTCGATCGGTGCGTGAGCCCCTGGCCGCGCCCGCCCGGCTGCCCTACCGTGAAGCCATGCTCGGATTCCTCGCGTTCCTGCTCATCCTGTGGCTCGTGCTGGCGATCCTCGGGTTCGTGATCAAGGGCCTGCTGTGGCTCGCGTTTATCGGGATCGTGCTTGTCATCGCCACCGCCGCCTACGGCTGGGTCAAGCGGAAGGCGCAGGGCCGATAACTCATCGGCGCTGCGGCCCCAGGGCGGTGGTCGCGGCCAGGCCGCGAGGTGGGTACAAGGGCCCAGCTGGAACTGCTACGGATCGCTATGATCTGCTGAATACCGGTACGTCGCCGGGGATCTGCCTGGAGCGAAGGAGCTCGCATGACCACGTCCACCTCAGCGCCGCCGGCCCAGGGGGCACGCCTGGCCCTCTCCCTCGGCGGCCTCGCGGCCGTCGGATTCGGCATCGCGGTGCTCGTCTGGCCGACGAAGGCCGCGGTGGCGCTCGCCGGTGTCATCGCGGCGTACGCGATCGTCGCCGGCATCGTCTACGCCGCGATCGGGCTCCTGTCGAAGGGCCTGGGGGTGGGTGGGCGCATCGCGCACGTCCTGCTCGGCCTGCTGTACATCGCGGCGGGCGCCTTCGCCTTCGGATCGCTGGGCCGCTCCGCCGCCTTCCTCGCCGTGTTCCTCACCGTCATGGTCGGGGTCATGTGGATCGTCGAGGGCTTCGCCGCGCTCTTCACGCTCGGACGATCGGACTCGAAGGTGCTCGCGATCGTGTTCGCGCTGGCCTCGGTCATCGCGGGCTTCACGCTCCTGAGCAGCCCGCTGTGGGGGGCCGTGTTCCTGTGGTGGTTCCTCGGGATCTCCCTCGTCGTCCTGGGCGGGCTCAACGTCATCCGCGGCGTGGCCGGCAGAAGAGCCTGAGCGCGCCGACCCGGGCGGGGACTGCCGACCCCTGCGCGCGAGGCGGTCGATCCTGCCCACCGGGGCGCGCCCCGCGGGCGGGCCGGACGCTCTAGGGTGAGTCGACGTCGTCCATCATCTCGAGGAGCGAAAGCATGAAGGCGGTTCTCTTCACGGAGCCCGGAACGGTCGAGTACACCACGATCCCCGACCCCACGCCGGGGCCCGGCGACGTCGTGGTCGAGGTCGCGGCGAACGGCATCTGCGGCACCGACCTGCACATCCTCGCCGGCGAGTTCGCCGACACGTTCCCGATCGTGCCCGGGCACGAGTTCGCCGGGGAGGTCGTGGCGACCGGCGCGGAGGTGACGGAGTTCCGGGCCGGCGACCAGGTCGCGATCAACCCCTCCTATATCTGCCACCGCTGCCCGCCGTGCCGGCGCGGCCGCACGAACCTGTGCGAGGTCGCCGGGGGCTACGGCACGTCCTTCAACGGCGGCGCCGCGGAGTTCGCGGTCGTCGGCGCACAGTACTGCCGCGCGCTGCCGGCGGGCATCGACACCCGCGACGCCACGCTGATCGAGCCGCTCTCGTGCGCGATCCGCGGCTACGACGTGCTCGCGAGCCAGCTCGGAAATCACGCGGTCATCTACGGGGCGGGCACGATGGGGCTCATGATGCTCGAGCTCGCGAAGAAGGTCGGGCTCGCCAGCGTCCGGATGGTCGACGTCAACCCCGCCAAGCTCGCGATCGCCGAGCGGCTCGGCTGCGACGGCACGGCCACGAACGCGGACGAGTTCGACCGTGTCTGGGACCTCGTGATCGACGCCTCGGGCAACGAGCGCGCGATCTCCGACGGCCTCGGCCGCCTCGAGCGCGGCGGCACGTTCCTGCAGTTCGGGGTCGCCGACTACGCCGCGCGCGCGAGCATCGACCCCTACTCGATCTTCCGGCACGAGCTGACCATCACCGGGTCGATGGCCACCCTCAACTCCTACGACCGGGCCCTCGACCTCTTCGCCACGGGCGTCATCCCCGCGGACGTCTTCGTCACGGACCGGGTCCCGCTCGCCGAATTCGACCGCGCGCTCGACCTCTTCCGCGCCGGCCACGGACTGAAAGTGCAGGTGATCCCGTGAGCGAGACGATGCGCCGGGTGAGTGTGGTCGCCCCGGGCGAGGTGCGTGTGGACGACGTCCCCCGCCCCTCCCCGCAGGCGGGGGAGGTGCTCGTGCGCACCGCGGTGACGGGCGTGTGCGGGTCGGACACGCACGCGGCGGCCGGGCAGCACCCGTTCGTGCCGCTGCCCTACAACCCGGGGCACGAGGTGGTCGGCGTGATCGCCGGCGTGGGCGAGGGCGTGAGCGGATACGCCGCCGGCGACCGGGTCACGGTCGAGCCGACCCTGCCGTGCTGGTCGTGCAAGATGTGCTCCACCGGCCGCTCGAACCTCTGCGAGAACCTGCGCTTCTTCGGCTGCGGCCACGCCCAGGGCGGCATGGCGGACTACTTCACGATCCCCGCCGGCCGGCTGCATCGGGTGCCCGAGCACTTCACCGACGCCGAGGCCGCGCTCATCGAGCCCCTGGCCACGCCGGTCCACGCGGTTCGGTTGGCCGGCGCCGACCGACCGGCGGGACCCGGGGGGCTGGCGGGCCGGGCGGTGGCGATCATCGGGGCCGGAACCATCGGCCTGCTCGTGCTCAAGGCCGCCCGCCATGCCGGGGCGCGGCGGATCGTCATGACCGACCCGCTCCCGGCCAAGCGCGAGCTGGCGCTGCGGCTCGGGGCCGACGCGGTCGTCGACGCCCGCGGCGCCGACGTGCCCGGCCGGGTGCGCGCGGAGCTGGGCGAGAGCGCCGATGTCGTGTTCGACTGCGTGGCGATCCAGGCGACCGTGGACCAGGCGATCGCGATGGCCCTCAAGGCCGGCACGGTCGTGATCGTCGGAGTGGCACAGGGGCCGGTCACGGTGCCGCTGCCCGAGATCCAGGATCAGCAGGTCCGCATCCAGGGCAGCGCCACCTACCTGCCCGAGGACTACGCCGATTCGATCGAGATCATCGCCTCGGGGGCGGTCCGGGCGGAGGACTTCGTCACGGCCACGTTCCCGATGGAGCGCGCGGCGGAGGCGTTCGCCGCCGCGGTCGACGGCTCCCAGGTCAAGGTGCTCCTCACCGCCTGAGGGTCCTACGGCTGCTCGGCCATCGACCACATGCTCCACAGCGCGGTGCGCAGCCGACGGGGCTGCTCGAGCACGGTGCGCACGGCGAAGGCGATGTCGCTCGGGCGCATGTACGCATCGAGCTCCGGGTCGTCCTCGGTGCGCCCCGTTCCGAACGCGAACCGCGTATGGACGGCGGCCGGTGCGATGACCGAGACGCGCACCCCCCGCGGGGTCACCTCGCGCGCGAGGGTGGCCGCGAATCCGACCTGGGCGTGCTTCGTCGCCGCGTAGACCGCCTCCCAGGAGTTCGCGGCGGCCAGTCCCGCCACGGAGGCGATGAGCACGATGTCCCCGCCGCGGCCCTGCGCGTCGAACTGGCGCACGGCCGCGCGGGTGGCCCACATGGTGCCGGCGACGTTCGTGGCGACCATCGCCTCGATCTGCTCGTCGTCCCAGTCGGTGATGCCGCCGAAGTAGCCCACGCCGGCGTTGATCACGATGCTGTCGAGGTGTCCGAACTCGGCCACGGCCGCGGCCACGAGCCGGTTCGCCCCGTCGGCGGTGCCGGCGTCCATGGCCACCTGCGCCAGGTCGGCCCCGGGGTGCTCCTCGGCGAGGGCCGTGAGCGATTCGGCGCGCAGGTCGCCCAGGGCCAGGCGGGCCCGGGCGTCGATGAGCTCCTCGGCGCTCGCCCGCCCGATGCCCGAGCCGGCGCCCGTGACCGCGATGACCGTGCCGGTCAGGTCGCGTCGTTGCATTCGTGCCTCCAGTGGTCGAAACGGTTAGACCACGACCACCTCGGGTCCGGCGGCCGAGAGCGCCTCCCGGTCGGCGGCCGAGATCCGGTCGTCGGTGATGAGCATGTCCAGGTCCTCGACGCCGGCGAAGCGGCAGAACGAAGTCTGCCCGACCTTCGAGGCGATGGCCGCGCTGATGCGCCGCTTCGCGCACGCGAGCATCGCGCGCTTGACGTCCGCCTCGTCCGGCACGGTGGTCATGAGCCCCCCGGCCACGCTCACGGCGTTGAGTCCCACGATCGCGAGGTCGGCCTGCAGGGTCTCCAGCCGGGCCCGGGTCCATTCGTCCACGGCGCTCTGAGTGATCGGGCGCAGCCGCCCCGGCAGCGCCATGACCGTGAGCTTGGGGCGTTCGAGCAGGATCGGGATGGCCGGGAGGTTGTTCGTGACCACGATGAGGTTGCGGTCCGGGAAGCGCGCCGCGATCGCGAGCGGGGTGTAGCCGGAGTCGAGCAGCACCACCCCCTCGTGCGGGATCTCCTGCAGGGTGCGCTCGACGATGCGCCGCTTCTCGTCGACCTCCTTCGCCTGGCGGTTCGCCAGCGAGAGCTCGAACGGGCTGCGGTGGGTCAGCCTCGCCCCGCCGTGGATCCGGGTGATGAGGCCGCGGCGCTCGAGGACGGCGAGGTCGCGCCTGATCGTCTCGGGTGTCACCGTGAGGTCGTGGCTCAGGTGGGAGACCGAGAGCCGGCCGTCGCCGGCGTGCGCCTGCTCGAGGATGGCCGTCTGGCGTTCAGCGGGATACACGGGGCTCCTTCCTCCACCTGGCGACCCACGGTAGCGCTCGCGGGTGCTCGGAGTGTGATCGTATGCCCGTTTCCAGTCGTGGCCGGCCCAGATCTGCCCGGTCGCGCCGACAACTCTCTCGAAAGCGAGATAATCGAACGTCTGAGAGTCACGAAGTCATCACGAACCCACATCCAGGGCTTGCCAAACGGGCAGAGTCGGTCCATGGTGGGGACAGCGCACCCACCCGGGGCGGTCAATGACGACGAAAGGCAAAGCGATGAAGAATCCTGGCAACCGGAGATGGCTCCCGGTCGTCGCGCTCTCATCGGCGGGACTGCTGTTGGCGGCCTGTTCCGGTGCGGGCGGCGGTCAGGGTGGCGGTGGCGGCGCGGGTGACGAGGGCGGCGGGACCGTCGAGCTCACGCTGGCCACGGTGAACAACCCGCAGATGATCGACATGGAGCAGCTCAAGGGGGAGTTCGAGGCGGACCACCCCGACATCAAGGTCAACTTCATCCAGATGGAGGAGAACGACCTGCGCGATGCCGTGACCAAGGACGTGGCCACCCAGGGCGGGCAGTACGACATCGTCACCGTCGGCAGCTACGAGGTGCCGATGTGGGCCCAGAACGACTGGCTCGTCGACCTGACCGACATGGCCGGCAGCGATGCCGACTACGACGTGGACGACCTGCTCTCGCCCATCCGGACCCTGCTCACGGTGGACGAGAAGCTCTACGCCGTGCCGTTCTACGGCGAGTCGTCCTTCCTCATGTACAACAAGGACATCATCTCCGAGGCGGGGCTCACGGTGCCCGAGAACCCGACCTGGCAGGAGGTCGGCGAGATGGCCCGTCAGGTGGACAATGACGACCACGTCGGGATCTGCCTGCGCGGCAAGCCTGGCTGGGGGGAGATCTTCGCCCCGCTCACCACGGTGGTCCAGACCTTCGGCGGCAACTGGTTCGACGCCGACTGGAACGCGACCGTCAACGCCCCCGAGTTCGTCGAGGCCGTGAAGTTCTGGACCGACCTGACCAAGGACGCCGGCGAGTCCGACCCCGTCTCGACCGGCTTCACCGAGTGCCTCAACCTGTTCACGCAGGGGAAGGCGGCCTTCTGGTACGACGCCACGAGTGCGGCCGGCAGCGTCGAGTCGCCGGACCTGAGCGACGTGGCCGGGAACGTCGGCTACGTGCACGCCCCGGTGGTCGAGACGGACGAGTCCGGATGGCTGTGGTCGTGGAACCTCGCGATCCCCAAGACCTCCCAGAAGCAGGAGGCCGCGTGGGAGTTCGTCAGCTGGGCGACGAGCAAGGAGTACATGAAGACCGTGGGCGAGGAACTCGGCTGGAGCCGCGTGCCGCCGGGCTCGCGCGCCTCGACCTACGAGATCCCCGAGTACCAGGACGCGGCGAGCGCCTTCGCCGACATCACCCTGGACATCATGACCTCGGTCGATCCCGAGCAGCCGGGCGTCGACCCCCAGCCCTGGGTCGGCATCCAGTACGTGACGATCCCGGAGTTCCAGGATCTCGCCAACCAGATCTCCCAGGACATCGCCGACGTCTACGCCGGCCGGGCGACCGTCGAGGACGTGCTCGACGCCGGCCAGGAGCTCGCCCAGAAGGCGGGCGACGCGCAGAAGGGCTGACACCCTCCCGGTGCCCCCGCCACCGCGGGGGCACCGGCCCCTCCCGAGCACCCGCGGCGCCCCGCCGCACCACCGGAATCTCTCAGAGAGAAGACGCACCATGACCACCGCTGTGGCGAACCCGCCTCAGACCTCATCGCCGCGCCGGGTGGGTTCTTCTGCCCGGGCGAGGTCTGGAATCCGTTTGGCTCGGTTGCTTGTGTGGCCGGCTTTGATCACTGCGATCGTGATCACGCAGGTGCCGTTCCTGGTGACGATCTATTATTCGTTCCGGGAGTGGAATCTGCTGCGTCCGGGTGAGCAGCGGTTCGTGGGGTTCGATAATTACGCGAACGTGCTCGGCAGCGGGGTGTTCCTGTCCTCGTTGTGGGCCACGGTGCTCATCGTGGGGGTGAGTGTGGCGGTGGCGGTCGTGTTCGGGATGGCGTTGGCGTTGCTCCTGGATCGCCGGTTCATCGGTCAGGGGTTGGCGCGCACGCTGCTGATCACCCCGTTCCTGATGATGCCGGCGGCCGCGGCGCTCATCTGGAAGTGGGCGCTGCTCGATTCGAATGTCGGGATGGTGAACTGGGCGTTCTCACTGGTGGGGATCTCGCCGGTGGCGTGGAATACCGATCATCCGATCGTGACGATCATGATCGTGCTCATCTGGCAGTACACCCCGTTCATGATGTTGTTGTTGCTCGCGGGCCTGCAGTCCCAGCCCGGTGACGTGCTCGAGGCCGCGGCGGTCGATGGCGCGGGCCCGGTGCGCACGTTCCTGTACATGACGATCCCGCACCTGCGTCAGTACGTGGAGTTGGCGGTCCTGCTCGGGGCGATCCTGCTGCTGCAGGTCTTCGACCCGGTGGCGATCATGACCCGCGGGACCGGGGGCACCAAGACCCTGTCGTACCTGCTCTACGAGCGGGCCTTCGTCGGTCTGGAGATCGGGGAGGCCGCCGCCTACGGGGTGCTCTCGGTCATCGTGACGATCATCGTGGCGATGGTGGCCCTGCGGACCCTGTTCAAGGTGTTCAAGACGGAAGGAACACGCTGATGTCGACCTCGATCTCGCCCACGCGGACAACCCACGAGAACGTCAAGCGGCATAGGCCGCTGGCTCGGCGGGTCGGCTCGTTCGGGTTGTCGCTGCTGACCTGGGCGCTGACGGCCGGGTTCTTCTTCCCGATCGCGTGGATGGTCTTCACCGCGTTCAAGACCGAGCGTGATGCGGCGACCATGCCGCCCACGTTCCTGGCCGATTTCACCCTGGAGAACTTCTCCAAGGTCTTCGACCGGGGCTTCGCGATCTACCTGACGAACTCGGTCTCGGCCTCGGTCGTGTCCACGATCATCGTCATGGTCCTGGCGGTCCCGGCCGCCTACGGGCTCTCGGTGAGGCCGATCAAACGCTCGACCGATGTGTTGTTCTTCTTCATCTCCACGAAGTTCCTGCCGATCGCCGCGGCCGTCATCCCGATCTACATGCTCCTGCAGGCCGCCGGCGCCCTGGACAACATCACCGCCCTGTCGATCCTGTATGTGGGCATGAACCTGCCCCTGGCGGTGTGGATGATGCGGTCCTTCCTCATCGAGGTCCCCACCGAGATCATCGAGGCCGCCCAGGTCGACGGCGCCCGCTTCCGCACCGAGCTCCTACGCATCGTCGTGCCGATCGTGGCCCCCGGGATCGCCGCCGCGGCCCTGATCTGCTTCATCTTCGCCTGGAACGAGTACTTCCTGGCGAACCTGCTCACCTCGACCATCGCCCGCACCACCCCACCCTTCCTCGGCAGCTTCGTCTCCGGCCGCGGCCAATTCCTCGCCGCGCTCTCCGCCGCCGCCACCCTGGCCGTCCTCCCCGTGATCATCGCCGGCTGGGTCGCCCAGAAACGCCTCGTCCGCGGCCTCGCCATGGGCGCCATCAAATAACCCCGCATCACCGGCCACATCCATCGGGTCACAGCGGGCCACAGCGGGTCGGGTCACGCCCACATCAGGAGGGGAGACGGAGTGTCAGGGAGCTACCTGCTCGGGGTCGACGCCGGGCAGACCACGGTCAAGGCGGTCGTGCACGATTCCGCGATGGCGCCGATCGCGTGGGGACGGCGGAGCAGCCCGGTCTCCCGGCCCGCTCCGGGTTTCGCGGAACGCACCCAGGCGCAGCTGTGGTCGGCCGCCGCCGGCGCGATCGCCGAGGCGGTGGGCCGGGCGGGCCGGCTCGGGATCGCGCCCGAGCGGATCCGTGCGGTCGGGGTGAGCGGCCACGGCGACGGGCTGCACCTGGTCGATGCGGCGGGCGCAGCGGTCGGCCCGGCCATCACGGCCATGGACACCCGGGCCCGCGCCGAGGCCGCCGAACTCGCCGGCGACGGCCCCCGGGCCCGCACGATCCTCGACCGCTCCGGCCAGCGCCACCCGGCCGGGGGAGCGGGCCCGCTGCTGCGCTGGCTCACCCGGCACGACCCCGGCCTGCTCGAGCGGGCGGCCACGATGCTGTTCTGCAAGGACGTGATCCGGCTGCGCCTCACCGGGGAGGTCGGCACGGACCTGTCGGACGCGACCGCCACGTTCCTCGACACCCACACCGCCCGGTGGAGCACGCAGGTGCTCGAGGCGTTCGGGCTGGCCGACCTCGAACGGCTCCTGCCCCCGCTCGCGGAGAGCGCCGCTCCCGGCGGGGCCGTCACCGCGGCCGCCGCGGCGGCGACCGGCCTCGCGGAGGGGACCCCCGTCGTCGTCGGACTCCACGACGTGCAGGCCAACTCGATCGGCATGGGCGCCCTCGTGCCGGGCCGGCTCGCGCTCGTGGCCGGGTCCTTCTCCACGAACGGCGTGACGACCACGCAGGTGCACGTCGACCCCCGCTGGCAGTCCCGGGTCTCGATCACCGCGGACCTGCGGATCGCCATGTCCACCTCCGCCACGGCGGCCCCCGCCCTCGACTGGCTGCTCGGGCTGCTCGGGGTCGACGGCGACGCCGAGCGCGACGCCCTGTTCGCGGGTGCCGCCGCGCTCGAGGCGGCCGAGGAGGTCCCGCTGCTGCTGCCCTACCTGGTCGGTGCCCCCTTCGACGGTCCCGGCACCGGCACGATCGCCGGCCTGCGGGGCTCGCACACGCGCGCCCACGTGCTGCGCGGCCTGCTCGAGGGGATCGCGCTCATGCACCGGCTGCACGCGGGCGCCCTGGCCGAGCGGTTCGACTGGGCCGAGCCGGTCCTCCTCGGCGGCGGGCTCTCCCGCTCCCCCCTGTACACCCAGCTCGTGGCGGACGTCATGAACGCGCCCGTGCAGGCGGTGAGCACGGCCGAGGCCGGCGCGTTCGGAGCCGCGGCCCTCGCCGGCGTCGGCGGCGGCCACTTCGACTCGATCGAGGCGGTGCAGGAGCTCGTGCCCGCCGCGGAGCCGGTGCCGCCGCGGGCGGCGCTGCGCGGCTACTGGGAGCATGTGATCGGCAGATTCGACGAGCTGACCCGCGACCTGGAGCCCTGGTGGGAAGGAACCACACGATGACCGACGAGCCGACCCTCGCCCCCGGGCTGAGCATCGCCGACCGGCGCGAGCGGATCCTCGCCCTCATCGGGCGGGACCGCCGCGTCGAGGTGACGGACCTGGCGGCCGGCCTCGCGGTCGCCGAGGAGACCGTGCGCCGCGACCTGCGCACCCTCGAGGCGCAGGGGCACCTGACCCGGGTCCACGGGGGAGCGGTGGCCAAGGCCTCCTATATCGACTCGCTCCCGCACATCTCCGGCGCCGAACCGGACTCCCATCCGCTCACCGCGCTCGCCCTGGAACGCGTGCCCGCGGCCGGGAGCATCTTCCTCGACGCCGGCCGGGCGTGCGAGGCGCTCGCCGCCGCCCTCCCGGACAGCCCCGACCTGCAGGTCGTGACCAACTCCGTGCCGGTCGCCCTCGCCGCCAGCCGGCACGAGCACGTGACCGTGTACAACCTCGGCGGCCGGGTCTCCCGGGACGGGGAGGAGTCCGGGCAGTGGGCGCGCGAGCTCATCGTCGACCTCAGCTTCGACCGGGCGTTCTTCGTGGTGCCGGGCCTCGACGGCTCGGATGCGAGCGCCGCCCGGACCCACAGCTCGCATGCGGCGGCCCTCAAGCGCGCCGCCCTCGCCCGCGCCACCGAATCGGTGCTGCTCGTCGACGGCGGCGAGCCGGCGGGGCTCATCGGATACGCCAGGGCCGCGGACTTCCACGCGATCCTCAGCGTCTGCCCGCTTCCCGACTCGCTCGTGTCGCCCCTGACCCAGGCCGGCGTGACGGTCGCCGTGGCCGAGGGGAGCCACGCATGAGCCCCGCGGAGGTGGCCGGCGGAGTCGTGACCGTCACCCTCGCCGCCGCGCTCGATCTGACCTACCGGCTGCCCGGCGGGCTCCATCCCGGCGAGCTGCATCGCGCCGCCACGGTCACCCGCGAGCTGAGCGGCAAGGGCGTCAACGTGGCCCACGCGCTCGCGGCCGCCGGCCACCCGGTCGCCGGGGTCGCGGCCCTCGGCTCCGAGGCGCTGCCGATGCTCGACGCCGGCCCCCACGCCGAGGTGTTCACGGCCGTGGCCACCGCGGGCCACACCCGCATCAACACGACGATCCTCGACGGGGCCGGCGCCACGACCAAGGTGAACGAGGCCCCCGTGCCGCTCACCCGGGCCGAATGGGACGCCGTGCGCGACCTCGCCCTCGCGGAGGCGCGGCGCATCGGCGCCGAGTGGATCCTGCTCGCCGGCACGGTGCCGCAGCTCGCCGGCGCGGCGCGGCCCGGATCGCTCGTTCCCGTCGGCGAGTTGCTCCGGGCGGCCCGCGGCGCGGGCCTCCGGGTCGGCATGGACTCCTCCGACGCCGCCCTGGCGCACATCCTCGACACGCACCTGGGGGACGTCGCGCTGCTCAAGCCGAATACGCACGAGCTGGCGGGCGCCGTCCGTACGCCGTTACGGACCGTGGGCGAGGTGATCGCGGCCGCGACCACGCTGACCCGCGGCGGCGTGGAGTACGTGTACGTGAGCATGGGCTCCGACGGGGCGCTGCTCGTCACGGGGGCGGACACGTGGCACGCCCACGCCCCCGCGCCGGCGGTGGTCAACAGCACCGGCGCGGGGGACGCCTCGCTCGCCGGCTTCCTCGTGGGACTGGCCGCCGGCGGACCCGAACGGGCGATCGCGACGGCCGCCTCGTGGGGCGCGCACTCGGTGGCCCAGCCGAGGACCCTGCTGCTCGACCCGCACCGGGCCCCACCCGCCCGCGTCACCGCCGATCCCGATCCCGCCACCGCTCTGCGTGAGCCGGGCCTGCCCTAGGAACCGCGAAGAGAGAAGGACATCATGACCGAGCGTTCCACCCTCCGCCTCACCGCCGCCGCGCTCCCGCGGCTCCGGGAACGCGGCGAGGTCGCCGTGCCCGACTACGACCGATCGGCGATCACCGCCGGCATCGCCCACGTCGGCGTGGGCGGATTCCACCGGGCCCACCAGGCGAAGGCGATCGACGACCTGCTGCGCGCCGGCCTGGCCCGGGACTGGGGGATCGTGGGCATCGGCCTCATGCCGGGGGACGCGGCGATGCGCGACGCGCTCGCGGCCCAGGACCACCTGTACACGCTCGTGGAGAAGCGCGGCGAGACCGACCTGCAGGCGCGGGTCATCGGCTCGATCGTCGACTACCTGTTCGCGCCGGAGGATCCCGGCGTCGTGCTCGAGCGGCTGGCCGATCCGGCGATCCGGATCGTCTCGCTCACGGTGACCGAGGGCGGGTACAACATCAACCAGGTCACGGGCGAGTTCATGCTGGACGATCCGCACGTCGCCCACGACCTCGGCTCCGGGCTGCCCGAGACCGTGTTCGGCTACATCACCGCCGCGCTGCGGCTGCGCCGGGAGCGGGGGATCCGGCCGTTCACGGTCATGTCCTGCGACAACCTCCAGGACAACGGGGTGGTGGCGCGGCGGGCGATCCTCACGTTCGCCCGGGCCAAGGACCCGGAGCTGGCGGACTGGATCGGTGCGCACGTGGCGTTCCCGAACTCCATGGTCGACCGGATCACGCCCGTGACCACGGACGCGGACCGGGCGGCGCTCGCGGACGGCTTCGGGGTCGAGGACGCGTGGCCGGTCGTGGCCGAGCCGTTCTTCCAGTGGGTGCTGCAGGACACCTTCACCGACGGGCGCCCGCCGTACGAGGAGGCGGGCGTGCAGGTCGTGACCGACGTGACGCCGTACGAGCTGATGAAGCTGCGCCTGCTCAACTCCTCACACCAGGGGCTGTGCTACTTCGGGGCGCTCATGGGATACCACTACGCCCACGACGCCACGATGAACCCGCTGGTCTCCCGGCTGCTGCTCGAGTACATGGAGCGGGAGGCCGGCCCGACGCTGCGCCCGATTCCCGGCATCGACCTCGAGGTGTACCGGCCGCAGCTCATCGAGCGGTTCTCGAACCCGGCGATCGGCGACACGGTGGCGCGGCTGTGCGCCGAATCCTCCGACCGGATCCCCAAGTGGCTGCTGCCGGTCGTGCGCGAGCAGCTCGAGCACCCGGACCCGCAGGTGGCGCTCTCCGCGGCGATCGTGGCCTCGTGGGCGCGCTACGCCGAGGGGGTCGACGAGCAGGGCCGCCCGATCGACGTGGTGGACCGGCTCAAGGAGCGGGTCATGGCCGCCGCGGCCCGCCAGGGGGAGGATCCGCTCGCGTTCCTCCGCGACGAGGAGCTGTTCGACGACCTCGCGGATCGGCCGGCCTTCACGGGGCCCTACCTGCGGGCGCTCGGGCTGCTCCACGAGGTCGGGGCCGAGAAGACCCTCGAGGCGGTGCTCGCCGACCTCCCCTGACCTTGGGTGGTTGTGGGTGCGCCGCCCTCGGGTGTTCTCGGGTGCGCCGCCCTCGGGTGGGGGCCGACCTGCGCGCAGGAGGTCGATCCGACGCGGCCATGAACCCGAGGCCCGTCCACACGGGCCGACCTGCGCGGGTGCGGGCGATCCTCCCCGCTGCATCCCCCGCGGGGTCAGTTGCGCCGGTTGATCACGGCGAAGGAGATCGCGAGGGTCGCCATGAGGGCGAGGTTGAGCGCGAGCAGGATCGGCAGTTGGTCCACCCCGACGCCGATGAGCAGGGTGGCCGCGACCGTCAGCGGCAGCGAGAGCAGGCCGAGCACGGCCAGAGCGCGGGTGAGCACGAGGTCGTCGCGTTCGTCGCCGCGCTGGGTCCAGCCGCGTTCGAACGTGGTGGCCCGCTCGGGGTGGCGCACCACTCGCAGGCCCGCGACCGCGGCGGCCACGAGGGCCAGGCCCGCCCCGACGAGGAAGCCGGTGCCCATGTTCCCCGGGGCGTACTCGCGCAGGAGCAGGCCGATCGCGGTGAGCAGCACGAGGCCGGCGAACGGGATGAGCACGAGCAGGAACGTCTGGAGCGGGGTGCGGTCAGTCGTCGACATGGAAGATCTCCTCAACGCGGTGGTGGAAGTGGCGGGCGATCGTGATCGCCAGCGGGAGGGAGGGGTCGTAGCGGCCCGTCTCGATCGAATTGATCGTCTGGCGGGAGACGCCGAGTGCGGCGGCGAGCTCGGCCTGCGACATCCCCGTCGAGGTGCGTAGATCGCGCACGCTGTTCCGCATCGCGCCTCCTGGCGTTCGGCCGATCGGATGCCTGATGCGGGCCCGCTGCGGCTCAGTGATGTCAAGTGCCCTTGTCGTGACAAGTCTGCTTGACGCGCGCCTTTGGTGTCAAGCGACCTTGTCTTCGCCCCGTCCCATCTGCTGCCGACCAGGGTGAAATCCGCGGAATCCGCACGGAAAGCCCGGCATCGGCCCTGGTCGGCGGGGAGAGTGCGGGTTTGGCCCTGGTCGGCGGGGGAATCGCGGATACGGCCCTGGTCGGCGTGGTCCGATCCGCGCGGCCGCACAGGCCCCTCAGCCCCTCAGGCCACTCGGCCCCTCAAGCCCCAGCGGCCGCTCAGGCCGCGAGCAGCGCCCGCGCGAACTCGTGCATCCAGGTCCGTGCGCGCACGGGCGTCAACGAGGTCACCCCCTGGGCCCACTGCGCGCCGAGCCCGTCGGAGTAGGCCGCGAGCTTGAGCGCGGCGGCCGCCGGGTCGACGGTCCGGAACGCCCCGCTCGCGACCCCCCGGGCGAGGACGCGGGCGCAGCACTCCTCCCAGTGCCGGATCCGGGAGTCGTGGGCCCCGGCGATCCCCGGACGCCGCGCCACGGCCGCCCAGTAGTGCGTCCAGATCCGCCAGTGCGAGAGCACCGCGGGCGAATCGTCGAACATCGGATCGATGAGCGCCGCTAGGGCCTGCCAGGGGTCGTCCTCGGCATCGGCCGTGGCCACCGCCGCCGCGTAGAACTCCCGCGCCTCGGTGATCACGACGGCCGAGAGGATCTCGTCCACCCCGGCGAAGTGATACGAGACCGTGCCCATCGACACCCCCGCGGCCGCCGCGATGTCGCGCAGCGAGGCCCGCGCCACCCCCTGGGCGGCGATCCGGGTGCGCGCGGCCTCGACGATCTGCCGGCGCCGCTGCGCCGGGGGGAGCCGGCGCCGGGCCACCTCGCTCACGCCCGCGACCGCGGGGCCCACGCACTCACACCGAGCTCCGCGGGATCACGTCCGTGTAGGTGCGCTCGAACGTGAGCCGCTCCTGCCCGGCGACCTCCGCGCGCGCCCGCACCCGCGCCGTGTAGGTGAAGTCGTCGCCGGTCGAGGTGAGCGCGGTCTCCGTGCGCACGAACGCCCGCCAGTCGTCCTTGGCGAGCTCGAGCTCCCACGAGGTGCGCGCCGTCGGGGAGGTGGGGTCGCCCTCGACGATCCGGTAGGTCTCGAGCGCGTCCTCGAGGAACACGAGCCCGTCCGGGTACCGGCGGGTGCCGCCGTAGCGCGGATCCACCCGCAGCGACGTCTCGCCGGCGGCCACGTCGTGGCTGGTCACCCGCTCCGGTCCCGGCAGCGGCGCGCGCTCCGGCGTGGTCACCGGGATCGGGCGGGCGTGCACCGCCGGCCCGAACTCCACCGGCACGGCCGCCGGATCGAGCAGCGGCAGCTCGATCGAGCCGGCCGACAGGTCGACCGAGAGCGCCCCGGCCTGCCCGTGCGGCCACACCCACGGCCAGTAGTGGTTGCTCAGCGCCACTCGCAGGGTGTGCCCGGCCGGGAACGAGTATCCGGCGGCCTTGAGCGCGATCTCCACGTCGACGTCCTCGCCCGGGACGAGCTCGTCGCTGCGGTCCATGCCCGCCCGCCGCAGCAGGTTGAGCACCCCGAGGGTCACGAGCGTCGAGGAGCCGTCCGGGGCGACGTCGCACAGCCGCACGACGACGTTGGCCCGCGGCGCATCGCTGCTCAGCCGCAGCCGCACGAGCGCGCGCCCCACGAGGTCGAGGCCGGCCTCGCCCACCGGCAGGTCGACGCACGCCGAACGCCCGTCCTCCGCGCGCTGGTCGACCGGCAGGTCGGCCGCGTTCCCGAACGGGAAGTAGCGGCCCGCGTCCTGGCCCGTGTTCCACGGGCTGTCCACCGCGATCCGGCCCTCGCCCAGGCGAAGGCGTACGGACGGCGCGGCGCCCCTGCCCGGGCGAGCGGCGTCGTCCGTAGGCCAGTCGAGGCCACGCCAGCGGCCGCTGCGCTCGCGGATATAGGGCGAGGGCCGTTCGGAGTCGGTCACCCACACGCGCAGCCGCGGCTCCGCCATGACGTCGGTGCCGGCGCCCCGCAGCCAGTGGTCCCACCAGCGCAGGGTCTCGCCGAGGAAGTCGATCTGGGGGCCGGGGGCGAGTTCGCGGTCGGGGTACTGGTGCGACCACGGCCCGATGATCCCGCGCACGGGGCCCGGCAGGTTCTCCAGCAGCCGCAGCACGGTGTCGCGGTAGGGGTCGGACCAGCCGCCCACGGCGAGCACGGCCGCCGAGATGCCCGGATAGTTCTCGCAGGCGCTGCCGCGGCGCCAGTAGTCGTCGCGGTCCTGGTGGGCGAGCCAGCGCGGCCCGAGCGGGTACTGGCCCTCGAGCCGCTCCCGCCAGGAGTCCACCCAGTCGGGCCCGACGGCGTCGGGGTGCGGCGGGCGGGAGGCGAAGGCGAGCATCGTGCCCGCCCAGGCCGACATGTCGATCCCGAGGAGCGCGCCGCCGATGTAGTGCACGTCGTTGTCGTAGCGGTCGTCGGTCGAGCACACGGTCACGATCGCCTTGAGCGCGGCGGGGGCGCGTTCGGCGAGCTGGAGGGAGTTGAATCCGCCCCAGGAGATCCCGAACATCCCCACGTTCCCGTTGCTCCACGGCGCCCGGGCGAGCCAGTCGATCAGCTCCACCCCGTCGTCGAGCTCGGCGGGGGAGTACTCGTCGGTGAACAGGCCCTCCGAGCCGCCGGTGCCGCGCACGTCCACCCGCACCGAGGCGTACCCGTGGGCGGCGTAGTAGGGGTGGCGCTCGCTGTCGCGCACCGAGGTCCAGTCGTCGAGCCGGTAGGGCAGGTACTCCAGCACCACCGGCACGCCGCCGGCCGGGATCTCGGCCGGCAGCCACACCCGCCCGCGCAGCCGGGTGCCGTCGGCGAGCGGGATCCACAGGTCCCGCACCTCGATTGCGGCGGGGTCGATCTCCACCTGCATCAGGCGTTCACTCCTTCGTCCATGCGAACAACGTGGTCGGGTCCCACGCGGCGTAGCTGCGCGGACCCGTCGATCTGGAAACGACGGTGTTCGACATCGTCGTCGGGGAGGCGCGCCTGCCCAGGCTCGACCACGGAGTCGAGCAGCGTGCGCGTGTAGGGGTGGCGCGGATCGGCGAACAGCTCGGACGTCGGTGCCGATTCCACGATGTGGCCGGAGTTCATCACCACGATCCGGTGGGCGAGGCGGCGCACGACGGCCAGGTCGTGGCTGATGAACAGGCACGCGAGGCCGCGCCGCTCCCGGAGTTCGTCGAGCAGGTCGAGCACCTCGGCCTGCACGGACACGTCCAGGGCGGTGGTCGGCTCATCGGCGATGAGCAGGCTCGGGCGGGCGGCGAGCGCGCGCGCGATACCGACGCGCTGGCGCTGCCCGCCCGAGAGCTGACCCGGCAGGCGCGGCGCGAATTCTGGCCCGAGCCCCACTTCGATCAGAAGCTGCTCCACCTCGGCGCGCCGCTGGTTGCGGGAGAGGATGCCGAACACTGTGAGCGGGCGGGCGATGGCATCGGCGACGGACCTGCGCGGGTTGAGGGCCAGGTCGGCGTTCTGGAACACCATCTGGACGCCGCGGCGGACCGCGCGCGGCCGGCGCGCGACCGGTCCGCCCAGGTCGTGGGAGGCGCCGTCGGCGTCCCGCAGGGTCATCCGGCCGGCCTCGATCCGCACGAGTCCGGCCAGCGCCGTGGCCACGGTCGACTTGCCCGATCCGGACTCACCCACGAGCGCGACCGTCTCCGAATGGCGCACCTGCACTCCGAAGTCGGTCACCGCCCGGCGCGGGGCATGCGGGTAGCGGATGTCCACGCCCTCGCAGGCGAGCACCACGTCGGCGCCGAGGTCGAGCAGGGGCGGCGGCTCCGTGCCCTCGATGCGGGGCGCGGCGGCCAGCAGCTCGCGGGTGTAGTCGGCCCGCGGCGCGGTGAGTACCTGGGAGGTCGGGCCGTGCTCGACGTCCGCTCCGGTGCGCATGACGACGACCTCGTCGCTCACGGCCGAGACCACGCCGAGGTCGTGGCTGACGATGAGCACCGCCATCCCGAGCTCGTCGCGCAGGTCGGCCACGAGCGCGAGCACCGCGGCCTGGGTGATGACGTCCAGGGCGGTGGTGGGCTCGTCGAGCACGAGCACCTTCGGGCCCGGTGCGATCGCCATGGCGATCGTCACGCGCTGCTGCTGCCCACCGGAGAGTTCGTGCGGATAGCGCCGGGCGAGCTGCGCGGGCGAGGGTAGGCGGACCCTGGCGAGCAGCTCGTGCACCCGGTCGTCTCCTGCGGGCAGCCCGTGCACGGCCAGCGCCTCGCGGATCTGTTCACCGATCCGCATGGACGGTGTGAGGGAGTGCCCGGCGTTCTGCGGCACGAGGGCGACCGTGCGCCCCCGCAGTGCGCGCAGGTCCCGCGGGGCGAGGGCGAACACGTCCCGCCCCTGCACCTCGACGGTTCCCGAGTCGATCGCCGAGCCGGGCCGCAGGTGGCCGAGCAGTGTGTCGGCCACGGTGGACTTGCCGGAGCCGGACTCGCCCACGAGGCCGAGCGTGCGCCCGGCCCTCAGGTCGAGGGAGAGGTCGTCGACGACGCGCACCCGGCCGGTGCCGGCGGCGTAGGAGATGGTCAGCCCGCTGATCCGGGCGGTGAGATCGGTGGTGACGGTCATGACTGCACTCCTCGCTGGGCCCGGTCCACTCCGAAGTACTTGCCGAGCCCGTCGGCGGCCAGGTTGAGCCCGACCACGAGCGCCGCGAGCGCGACGATCGGGGCGAGCGTTCCGGCCGGCGCCACGGTCAGGGCGGTGCGGTTCTCCTGGATCATCAGGCCCCAGTCCGGCGCGGGAGGGTTCACGCCGAAGCCGAGGAACGACAGGGTCGAGACGAGCAGCACGACCCATGAGGCGCGCATCGCGAACTCCACGAGCACGACGTCGAGGATATTCGGCAGGACCTCCCGGAAGATGATGGACGGCGCCCGCTCGCCTCGGGCGCGGGCGGCACGAACGTAGTCGCTCGTGAGTACGGGCCGGGTCGCGCCGCGGATGACGAGCGCCACGGCCGGCACGTAGACCACCGAGATCGCCAGCACGAGCACGGGGATGGAGTTTCCGAACACGGAGACGATGAGCAGCAGGGCGAGCACGGCGGGAACGGCGAGGATCGAGTCGAGCAGGCGGCTGATGACGCTGTCGACCCAGCGGCCGTAGAACGCCGCGATCGTGCCGATGATCGTGCCGAGCACCACCGCGCAGACAGTTGCCAGCAGCGCGACGGTCAGCGCGAACCGGCCGCCGAGCAACAGCCGGGACAGCACGTCCCGGCCGTAGGCGTCGGTACCGAGCCAGTGGTCCCAACCGGCGCCCGCCAGGGCGTTCTCGGCGTCGGTCGCCACCGGGTCGTACGGGGCGAGCAACGGGGCGGCCAGGGCGACGAGCACGGTGATCGCCACGAGCACGAGCCCGATTCGGGTGGAGCGGTCCAGATCCGCGCGGAACGCGTGCAGTGCGCGGCGCAGGACGTGGGGGCGGGGTGCCCCGGTGGGGGCGGTGGGAGCGGTCATGCCGTCACCTCCTGGTCGGGCCGCCCGGAGGGGGCGTGCGGGGTCGGTGCGTCGACGTGGCCGGGCGGGCCGCCCGGCGTCGGCGTGTCCCCGCCCCGCGCGCGCCGTCCGTACGTGCGCAGGCGGGGATCGACGGTCAGGGCGGTCAGATCGGCGATGAGGTTGGCCACCACGTAGACGAGTGCGGAGAGGATGGCGATCGCCTGCAGCACGGGCAGGTCACGGGTGGACACGGAGTCGAGCATGAGCTTGCCGAGGCCGGGATAGTTGAATACGGACTCGACCACGACGACGCCGCCGAGGAGCCAGGCCACGTTGATCGAGGCGATCGGCAGCACGGGCAGCACGGCGGTCGGGGCGACGTGCCGCCACAGCACGCGCCGCCGGGGCACGCCCTTGAGGGTCGACAGGGTCGCGTATTCGGTCGCGAGACCGTCGATGGCGGAGGAGCGCATCGCGCGGATGATGTAGGCCGCCATCGAGATGATGAGCGTGACGGCCGGCAGGATCGCGGCCGGTGCCAGCTCGCCGAAGGATGCCGAGGGGCCCTGCACGACCACGGCCGGGAAGATCGGCAGGAGGATCGCCAGCAGCAGCACGAGCACCGTGGCGACGACGAACTCCGGGATGCTCATGCCGAGCAGCGCGAGCACGGAGATCGTCGAGTCGGTGGCCCGGCCGCGGCGCGCGGCGGCCCGGATCCCGAGCCAGATCGAGCCGGCCACCCCGACGATGATTGCGGGCAGGGCGATGATCAGGGTGTTGGCGAACGCGGACCAGACGCCGGCGGCGACGGGCTCGCCGGAGACGAGCGAGGTGCCGAAGTCGCCGCGGACGGCGCCGGCGATCCAGTCGGCGAAGCGCACCCAGACCCCCTGGTCGAGGCCGAGCCGGGCGCGCATCGCCTCGAGGGCCTCGGGGGTCGCGTCCTGGCCGAGGAGCTGGGCGGCCACGTCGCCGGGGAGGGCCTGCACCGCGAAGAACACGAAGAACGCGGTGAGGAAGAGCGTGATGATCCCGGTCGCGAGCCGGGTGAGCACGAGCCGGGTCATCGTTCCTCCCTCAGGCCGATGGTCAGATAGTCGAATTCGAAGCCGTACTCGTCGTAGTTGACGACGTTGGTCGACAGTCCCACGAGCCGGTCGCCGAAGACCGGGGTGAGGTCGGCGCCGTCGGCCACGATGAGCCGCTGGGCGTCCTGGTACTTGGCGAGCCGGGTGGCGTCGTTGGTGTCGGCGCGGGCGGCGTCGAGCAGGTCGTCGAACTGCGGATTCGACCAGGCGGACTCGTTGTAGCTCGACCCGGTGCGGAAGACCTGGTTGAGGAGCTGGTCGATCGGGCGGCCCGTGAACCAGTAGCTCACCATGAGGGGCTGCGCCATCCAGATCTGGGTGTAGTAGGAGTCGGCCGAGACGTTCGTGATGTCGAGGCGGATCCCGGCCTCGCGGACCTGGTGGGCGAAGGAGGTGGCGATCGCCGTGAAGTTCGGCTCGTAGGCGGAGGTGTAGATCTTCGTGCGGAAGTCCTCCCGGCCGATCTCCTTGAGCAGCGCGCGGGCCTTGTCCGGGTCGTATTCGCGCTCGACCTCGGTGAAGGCGGCCATCTGCGGCGGCACGGGGTTGTCCCAGCCGGGGGTGCCGGTGCCCTGCAGGGCGGTGGCGAGCACCCGGCGGGGGTCGTAGGCGAGCTTCATCGCCTCGCGCATCTTCGGGTCGGAGAACTCCTCGCTCGTGGCGAGCATCGGGATCGTGTACCACTGCGCGTTCTCGACCCGGGCCACGGTCGTGCCGGGGGAGCCGGCCACGACCCGGGCGGTCGCGTTGTCGAGGTTCGTCTGGCTGAGCAGGTCGACCTGGCGGGCGAGCAGCGCGTTCACCCGGGCGGAGGTGTCCTGGATGGAGAAGAACTCGATGGCGTCGAGGACGGGGCGGCCGTCGAAGTAGTCCTCGTTCGCGCGCACCTTGCCGGCGCCGGCGGGCTCGTAGGACTCGAGCACGAAGGGCCCGGTGCCGATGCCGGTCCGGCCGATCTCGCCCGCGGAGTCCTCGGGGATGACATAGCACTGGTAGGCGGTGAGCAGGGAGGGGAACTCGGCGTTCGGGGTCGACAGGTTGAACCGGATCGTCGTCGCATCGACCGCGTCCATCGAGTCGACGAGCGCGAGCGGGCCGGCCTGGGGCGAGCCCGTGTCGGGATCGAGGATGTGCCCGAACGTGTAGCGCACGTCGCGGGCGGTGAGCGGGCGGCCGTCGTGGAAGCGCACCCCGGGGCGCAGCTGGAAGGTCCACGTCGTGGCGTCGGCGTTGCTCGACCATTCGGTCGCGAGGTCCGGCACGGTCTCGCCGTTGCGGTCGAGTCGGACCACGCGGTTGTAGATGGCCCCGAGGTATTCGTAGGCGGAGAGCGCGCTCGCGGGATCGAGGGTCTCGGCGGCGCTGGCGGCGGGGCGGGCGATGCGCATCGTCGCGCCGGGAACCGCGGCGCCGGTCGCGGCCCGCTCGGGCACGGTGAGTGGGGGAGCCCCGCAGGCGGCCAGGCCCACGGTGGCGGCACCGCCGACGAGTCCCGCCAGGAAGATGCGGCGGTCGATCGGATGGGTCACAGAGCCTCCTCAGGCTAATCGGGCACTTGCACGATAGGGGCTCGTGGCCGATTCGTGGGGGGTTCTTGAGGCGAGATCGGGCGCGCTTGACCGAGTCCTGACCAATTCCCGGCACCGTCGCATCCGCGCCCTGGTGCGCGAAGGTCGCCGGATGTGCCGCCCTCGACACGGCCCCCCGCGCGCCCCCGAAAGTCCGTCTCAGGATTCGAGATTTCCTCGGCTCGCGCGGTCGGCGGCCCGGCGCGGGTGAACTGGGCCACCGCCCGCCGGTGATGTCGACCACGGTCCGGCGCGGGGGTCGGCCCCGCGGTGGCGGGGAAACGCCGGCCGGCTGTGAGCGCGGTCTCAGAGTTCACGTCGTGAAACTCAAATCTTGCATTGTGGAAACATGTCGGGTCTCGTACGGTCGGCCCGAGCCCCACAGGGGGGCCAACGACCAAGGAGGGTCACGTGTCCATCGCTGCTGTGGCCGAGGGCAACGCCGGCCGGCTCAAGAAACGGCCGTTCTACACCTCGCTGTTCTTCCAACTCATCGCCGCCGTCGTCCTCGGCATCTCGATCGGACACCTGTTCCCCGATCTGGGCCAGCAGCTGCGGCCCCTGGGCGACGGCTTCATCCGGCTGATCAAGATGATCATCGCCCCGCTCATCTTCCTCGTCATCGTCACCGGCATCTCGGCGGTGGGGGACGTCAAGTCCGTCGGCCGGGTCGGCGTCAAGGCGCTGCTGTACTTCACCGTCGCCACCGGCTTCGCGCTGACGTTCGGCCTCATCGTGGCCAATATCGCCCAGCCGGGTGCGGGCATGGACATCGACCCCGCCACCCTCGACTCCTCGGCGCTCGACGGCGTGACCGGCCAGGCCCAGTCCGGCGCGGAGTTCGTGCTCGGGGTCATCCCGGTGAGCGTGCTCGGCGCCTTCGCGGAGAACAACCTGCTCCAGGTGCTGTTCTTCGCGGTGTTCTTCGGTGCGGCGGTCGTGGTCATCGGGCAGAAGAAGTGCGCCCCGGTGCTCACCCTCTTCGAGACCATCCTCGAGGTCGTCTTCCGGATCATGGCCTGGGTCATGCGGGTCGCCCCGATCGGGGCGCTCGGCGCGATGGCCTTCATCATCGGCCAGTACGGCATCGAGACCCTCGGCACGTTCGGCAAGCTCATCCTCGCCTGCTACGCGGCCGCGCTCGTGTTCATGGGCCTGCTCTTCGTGGTCGCCTGGACCTTGGCGCGGGTGCCGTTGTGGCAGTTCATCAAGTACACCCGCGAGGAATTCCTGCTCGCGCTGGGCACGGCCTCGACCGAGGCGGTCATGCCGCGGATCATGACGAAGCTGACCAACGCGGGCTGCTCGCGGGCCACGGTCGGGCTCGTGGTGCCGACGGGCTACAGCTTCAACCTCGACGGTGCCGCGATCTACCTGTCGATCTCACTGCTCTTCCTGGCCCAGGCCTTCGGTCACGACCTGACCCTCGGCCAGCAGATCGCCGCCCTGGGGATCCTGCTCCTCACCTCCAAGGGGATGGCCGGCGTGCCGGGGTCGAGCTTCCTCGCCCTGTCCGCGACGGCCGCCGCGCTCGGGATCTTCCCCGTCGCCGGTGTCGCGCTCCTGCTCGGGGCCGACCGGATCATGGATTCGATGCGGGTGAGCGTCAACCTGCTCGGCAACTGCGTCGCCACCTTCGTCGTGGCAGCGTGGGAGAAGCAGCTCGACCGCGACATGATGCGTCGCGCATTCGCCGGAGAGATCACGAACGAGGCCTCCGCCATCATCCTCGACGCCGAGGAGGAGTTCGAGGAGGACGAGGCGATCCGCGCGGAGCAGGGACTGCCCTCCGCCCCCCGCTGGACGGGTGCCCCCAGCGTAGAGACCAGCGTCGAGCCCGGTGTCGAGGCCGGCGCGGGCATCGGGGCCGAACCGGTCGGCGCGCGATCCGGCCGGTAGTGGCTCAGCACGGCGCTACGCACGCGCGGCGGCGTAGCGCCGTGAGGAAGACCTCGGATTCGAGTGTGTCCAGCGGTGCCGTAGCATGGGAGAGTTGTCCTCAATCCCGAGGTGTGCGCTCGCGTGCCATCGGGCACCGACCGGGCGCCGGCTCCCGACCCGTCGAATCGACGCGGTCACGGCGCCACCACCGACTTGACTGGAGTGCAGTACGTGAAGAGCGCTGTCGAGAACATCGACCCGACCCGGGTCAAGCTGACCGTCGAGGTCCCGCTGGAGGAGATCCAGACCCACGTGGACCAGGCCTATAAGGACGTCGCGGCGCAGGTGAACATCCCCGGCTTCCGGCGCGGCAAGGTGCCCCCGCGCATCATCGACCAGCGCGTGGGCCGGCCCGCGGTGCTCGAGCAGGCCGTCAACGCGGCCATGCCCGACCTCTACGGCCAGGCCGTCGCCGACGCCGACATCAAGCCGATCGGCCGCCCCTCCCTCGACGTCACCGCCGTGCCCGGCATCACCGAGGACGCGAACGACCTCGTGTTCACCGTCGAGGTCGACACCCGCCCCGAGTTCAGCCTCCCCGAGCTCGCGGAGGTCACGCTCACCGTCGATGACGCCGAGGTGAGCGAGGCCGACATCGACGACGCCCTCAACGGCCAGCGCGAGCACTACGCCACCCTCGTGAGCGTCGAGCGGGCCGCCGCCGACGGCGACTACGTCACGATCGACATGGCCGCGAGCATCGACGGCGAGGAGATCGACACGGTCGCGGGCGTCTCCTACGAGATCGGCTCGGGCAACATGCTCGAGGGGCTCGACGAGGCCCTCATCGGCCTCGAGGCCGGCGGCAGCACGACGTTCGAGGCCCCGCTCGCCGGCGGCGAGCACGCCGGCGCGAACGCCCAGATCGAGGTGACCGTCGGCGCCGTCAAGGAGCAGGAGCTGCCCGAGGCGGACGACGACTTCGCCCAGACCGCCTCGGAGTTCGACACGATCGCCGAGCTGCGCGAGAGCCTGCGCGGGCAGGTGGCCGACGCCAAGGCGAACAACCGCGCCGTGCAGGCCCGCGACCTGCTCCTCGAGCACCTCCTCGGGGCCACCGACTTCCCGGTGCCCACCGGAGTGATCGAGGACGAGGTGCACAGTCACCTCGAGGGCGAGGGCCGCCTGGAGGACGACGAGCACCGCGCCGAGGTGACCGAGGAGGCCACGAAGGCCCTGCGCCGTCAGCTCGTGCTCGACGCCCTGAGCGAGCAGGTCGAGCCGCAGGTCGGCCAGCAGGAGCTCGTGGAGTACCTGCTGCGCATGGCCCAGCAGTCCCGCCAGGACCCGAACGAGTTCATCGCCAACGCCGACAAGAACGGTCAGATCCCGCTGTTCGTGGCCGAGCTGACCCGCAACAAGGCGCTCGCGATCGCGCTGCGCGCGGTGAGCGTCGTCGACGCCGCCGGCGAGGCCGTCGACCTGAGCGCCTACATCGGCTCGGACGAGGAGGACGCCGCCGCGGCGGCGGCCGCCGGGAACTTCGTCGATGTGACCGGTGACGTCGAGGCGGCGGCCGAGGAGGCCGTCGTCGTCGAGGACGACTCGAACGAGGACGCCTCGGATGAGGACTCGGAGGAGTCCAAGGACGCCTGAGTCGCGAATCGCGCGTGAACGGCCGGCGGGACGACCCGCCGGCCGTTCGCATGTCGAGGCGCGGTGCGGCCCATCGAGGCGGGCCGCGGGGCTGTGCGCTGGCAGCGAAACAACGGCGCCCGCGGGCAGGTCCGAGGCCGGGGCGGCGTTAGAGTCTGGTGAGCCACCCGCGAAGTCAGGAGCATCCGTGAGTCACACACCCGATCGCATCACCGCCGCAGCGTCCGAGCCCTCGCAGTCGACGCTCGGCGACAGCATCTACAACCGCCTGCTCAAGGAGCGGATCATCTGGCTCGGTTCGGAGGTTCGCGACGAGAACGCCAACCAGATCTGCGCCCAGATGCTGCTGCTCGCGGCCGAGGACCCCGACAAGGACATCTCGCTGTACATCAACTCCCCGGGTGGCTCGGTCACGGCGGGCATGGCGATCTACGACACGATGCAGTACGTGCAGCCGGACGTGGCCACGTTCGGCATGGGGATGGCCGCCTCGATGGGCCAGTTCCTGCTCGCCTCGGGCACGAAGGGCAAGCGCTTCGCCACCCCGCACGCCCGGGTGATGATGCACCAGCCCTCCGGCGGCATCGGCGGCACCGCCACCGATATCAAGATCAACGCCGAGCTCATCCTGCACATGAAGCGCACGATGGCCGAACTCACGGCGGAGCAGACCGGCAAGTCCGTCGAACAGATCAACAAGGATGCCGACCGGGACCGCTGGTTCACGGCCGACGAGGCGCTCGAATACGGCTTCATCGACCACGTGATCGTCCACGCGGCCGCCATGAACCAGAAGTAACCATCAAGGAGACAGCACACGTGCGTAATTTCGGCAATCTTCAACAGCACGATCGGCCCGGCGCGTTCACCACCCGGGCCGGTGCTCCCGGTGGCCTCGCCCCCGCCCCGAGCTCACGGTACGTCCTGCCTCAGTTCGAGGAGCGGACGGCCTACGGCTTCAAGCGCCAGGACCCCTACACCAAACTCTTCGAGGACCGCATCATCTTCCTCGGGGTACAGGTGGACGACGCGTCCGCCGACGACGTCATGGCCCAGCTCCTCGTGCTCGAGAGCCAGGACCCGGACGGCCTCATCACCCTGTACATCAACTCACCCGGCGGCTCGTTCACCGCGATGACCGCGATCTACGACACGATGCAGTACATCAAGCCGCAGATCCAGACGGTCTGCCTCGGCCAGGCCGCCTCCGCCGCGGCCGTGCTGCTCGCCGCCGGCTCGCCCGGCAAGCGGCTCGCGCTACCGAACGCCCGCGTGCTCATCCACCAGCCCGCGATGGAGGGCGGCTACGCCCAGGCCTCGGACATCGAGATCCACGCGAACGAGATGATCCGGATGCGCGAATGGCTCGAGGACACCCTCGCCCGGCACACCGGCCGGGACGTGGAGCTCGTGCGCAACGACATCGAGCGCGACAAGATCCTCTCCGCCCAGGCCTCGCTCGAGTACGGCCTCGTGGACCAGGTGCTCGAGAGCCGCAAGACGCCGGAGCTGCCGTCGGCGTGATCGGCGAATGCACGGCGTATGGACGACGCAGCTCGCCTCGGGAGGGTCTGCCCCGTGTGATCGACACGCGGCAGACCCTCTCGCGTTGACGAGGGGGCGAGCATAGAGTGGCCTGGCGCGCATCCGCCGATCGACAACAATGGGCTGATGCGAGTCCGCCCCTGCCGTCACCGGCAGGAATCGTGAGAGGAATGAGGAAGAGATGGCGCGCGTAGGCGAAGGCGGCGATCTGCTCAAGTGTTCCTTCTGTGGCAAGTCCCAGAAGCAGACGAAGCGACTGATCGCCGGCCCCGGCGTGTACATCTGCGTCGAGTGCATCGAGCTGTGCAACGAGATCGTCGAGGAGGAACTCGCCGAGACCGTCGAGACCGAGCTGACCGAGCTGCCCAAGCCGAGGGAGATCTTCGACTTCCTCGAGGAGTACATCATCGGCCAGGACTCGGCGAAGCGCTCGCTCGCGGTCGCCGTCTACAACCACTACAAGCGGGTGCGGGCCGGGGTCGAGAACCCGACGGTGGGGGAGGGCGAGGTCGAGCTGGCGAAGTCGAACATCCTGCTCATCGGCCCGACCGGCTGCGGCAAGACCTACCTGGCCCAGACGCTGGCGAAGATGCTCAACGTGCCGTTCGCGATCGCCGACGCCACGGCGCTCACCGAGGCCGGCTACGTCGGGGAGGATGTGGAGAACATCCTGCTCAAGCTGCTCCAGGCCGCGGACTTCGACGTGAAGAAGGCCGAGACCGGCATCATCTACATCGACGAGATCGACAAGATCTCGCGCAAGTCCGAGAACCCCTCGATCACCCGCGACGTCTCCGGGGAGGGCGTGCAGCAGGCGCTGCTCAAGATCCTCGAGGGCACCCAGGCGTCGGTGCCGCCGCAGGGCGGACGCAAGCACCCCCATCAGGACTTCCTCACGATCGACACCTCGAACGTGCTGTTCATCGTGGCCGGGGCGTTCGCCGGGCTGGACGAGATCATCGCGGGCCGGGCCGGGCGGCGCGGGATCGGGTTCGGCTCCCCGCTGCACAGCGCCGACACCGTGGACGTCATCGACGACGTCATGCCCGAGGACCTGCTGAAGTTCGGCCTCATCCCCGAGTTCATCGGCCGGCTGCCGGTCATCAGCACGGTCACCCCGCTCGACGACGACGCGCTCGTGCGGATCCTCACCGAGCCGCGCAACGCCCTGATCAAGCAGTATCAGCGCATGTTCGAGATGGACGGCGTGGAGCTGGAGTTCACCGAGGAGGCCACGGTCGCCATCGCCGGGCAGGCGATCCTGCGCGGCACCGGTGCCCGCGGGCTCCGGGCCATCCTCGAGGAGGTGCTCGCCGGGGTGATGTTCGACGTGCCGAGCCGCGACGACGTGGCCCGCGTGGTCATCACCGACGAGGTCGTGCTCGAGAACGTCAACCCGACCCTCGTGCCCCGGGAGGCTCCGAAGAACGAGCCGCGGGAGAAGAGCGCCTGATGGGCGAGCCCGCGGCACCGGGTGTCGGGCTGCCCGAGGAGCTGCTGCGCATCCGCGGCAGCATCGACAACATCGACGCCGCGCTCGTGCACCTGCTCGCCGAACGGTTCAAGTGCACCCAGCGGGTCGGCCTGCTCAAGGCACACTCGGGGCTGCCGCCCTCGGATCCGGCGCGGGAGGAGCGGCAGATCGCGCGGCTGCGGGCGCTGGCACACGACGCCGGACTCGACCCGGTCTTCGCCGAGAAGTTCCTCGGGTTCATCGTGGCCGAGGTGATCCAGCACCACGAGGACATCGCGGGCACCCACGCCGCGGACACCCGGGTCGAGTAGCGCCGTGCTCAGATTCTGGCGGCGGCACCGGGCCGAGCCGATGGCGGCCGAACTGGCCCAGGGGTTCTGGGCGAGTGATGCGGTGGGACTGCAGCGCGCGATCCTCTCCCTGCTGTCCGCCGTGGACAGGCGCCGCGGCGGCCTCAGCGGTCGGGTGGAGTTCACCGCCGGGGCCGAGGGCCGGGTCGTCGTGGTGTGGGGCAACCGGATCGTGGGATTCGTGCCCCCGGCGCACGCCGGCTCCCTCCACGCCCAGCTGGGGGAGGCCGATCCGGCCGCGCTCGTGGCGGACGCGAGCATTCGCCGCTACGAGGAGAACTGGCGCGTGTGGGTCGGGCCGGAATGGGGAGGCGGCGGCGGTGAGGGCGGGCCGGAGGAGCCGATCGACGAGCTCGACGCCCCGCCCCCGACCATCCTCGGCATCCCGACCAAGCGTCGCTGAGCTCGGCCGCCACGCCGCCCGGATCGACCACGCGTCCTCCCGTCCTGCCCGCTGGATCGCGGGGCAGCGGATATGGTGGCGGTCAACGTCGACACGCAACCAAGGGAGGCCGATGTGCACGAGGTGAGGGCCGTCGTCTGCAAGGCGAAGAACGAGCCGGTGACCGTGGAGACGATCCTGGTGCCCGACCCCGGGCCCGGCGAGGCGCTGGTCGACGTGATCACGTGCGGGGTGTGCCAGACCGACCTGCACTACAAGGTCGGCGGCGTGGGCGACGACTTCCCCTACCTGCTCGGGCACGAGGCCTCCGGCATCGTCGCTGCGGTGGGCGAGGGCGTGACCGAGGTCGCCCCCGGCGACGCCGTCATCCTCAACTGGCGGGCCGTGTGCGGGAGCTGCCGGGCGTGCCGCAGGGGGGAGCCCTGGTACTGCTTCGACACCCACAACGCCGTGAACAAGATGACCCTGCTCGACGGCACCGAGCTCTCCCCGGCGCTCGGTATCGGCGCCTTCGCGGAGAAGACCCTCGTGGCGGCCGGCCAGTGCACGAAGATCGAGGGGGCGATCGAGCCCCACCAGTACGCCGCCCTCGGACTGCTCGGCTGCGGGGTCATGGCCGGCATCGGGGCCACGATCAACACCGGGGCGATCCGGCGCGGTGAGTCCGTGGCGGTCATCGGCTGCGGCGGCGTGGGCACGGCGGCCGTCGCCGGCGCCGCGCTCGCCGGGGCCACGACGATCATCGCGGTCGACCTCGACGACGGCAAGCTCGCCACCGCGCGCTCCTTCGGCGCCACCGACACGATCAACGCCCGCGAGCAGGATGTGGTCGAGGGCATCCGGTCCCTCACCGGCGGCTTCGGGGCCGACCTCGTGGTCGACGCCGCCGGCATCGCCGTGACGTTCGAGCAGGCCTTCCGCGCCCGGGATCTGGCCGGGCGGGTCGTGCTCGTCGGCGTGCCCGAGCCCGGCACGACGTTCGAGCTCCCACTCGACGAGCTCTTCGGCCGCGGCGGCTCGATCAAGTCCTCCTGGTACGGCGACACGCTGCCCTCGCGCGACCTGCCGATGCTCGTCGACCAGTACCGGCGCGGCCGCCTCGACCTCGACGGCTTCGTGACCGAGCGGATCGAACTCGGCGAGATCGAACCCGCCTTCACCCAGATGAGCGCCGGCCGCGTGCTGCGCTCCGTGGTGGAGATCAACCCGCCCCCCGGGGTCGTCGCCGACCGGCGGGGGGAGGACTCATGACGCGCACCGACGCCACCGGCCGCATCCGCATCGAGAACGTCGTCACGAGCGGCACGTTCTCCCTCGACGGGGGCACGTGGGAGGTCGACAACAACGTGTGGATCGTCGGGGACGACGAGGCGTGCCTCGTGATCGATCCCGCCCACGACGCCGACGCCGTGGTCGCGGCCGTGTCGGGACGACGCGTGGTCGCCGTGCTCCTCACGCACGGCCATGACGACCACATCCGCGCCGCCCGCGACGTCGCCGCGCGACTCGGGGCGCCGATCCACCTCAACCCGGCCGACGAGATGCTTTGGCGGGAGGTGTATCCACGCGCCGGCTTCGACGCCGAGATCGTCGACGGTCAGGTGTTCACGATCGGCCCGGCGGGCGCCGAGGTGAGCCTCACCGCGCTCCACACGCCCGGGCACTCCCCGGGCTCGACCTGCTTCCACGCCCCGGCGTTGGGGGAGGGCGGCGTGCTGTTCTCCGGCGACACGCTCTTCAACGGCGGCCCCGGCGCCACGGGCCGCTCGTTCTCGGACTTCGGCACGATCGTCGACTCGATCCGCGACCGGCTCCTCACCCTGCCCGAATCCACCGAGGTGCTCACCGGCCACGGGGACTCCACGAGCATCGGCGCCGAGAAGCCGCACCTGGCCGACTGGATCGCTCGCGGGCACTGACCGCCCCGGGTGGGAGAGGCGAGGATCAGTCGTTGTTCCCGGTCCTCGACCGCTTCACCCGAGACTGTTCGTCCTCGAGGTCGGAGAGCTCCTCCTCGTCCTGGTCCCGATCATCGAGGTCGTCGACGGCGACGTCGGCCTCGAGCCCGCGTTTCCTCGACGGCTCCGGCAACCCGGTGAGCCGGGCCACCTCCGCGCGAACCCGTGCGTCCAGCTCATCGTCGAGATCCACCTCCGTCAACGCGTCGTCGACGAATCGCCATTGGACCACGCCCTGCTTCTCTCGGCTCAGACCGGGGAAGGCGGCGAAGACGGTCATCGTGTGCTGCGCGAGCGCGGCGCCGTACCGCGCGCTGCGATCCTCGACATCGACCGTGAGGGCCTTGCGATCGAACGTCATGAGCATCCCGGCGGCCATGGTCTTCCCCTGGCCGCCGCCCGGATCCTTCACCTCGCCCTCCCGCCCGAGCACCCGATGAGCATCGCCGAGCTTCCGCACGCCCACGCGTTCGCTGTCCTCCCCGGCGCCCTTCTTCCCGCTCACCGGCTTGCCGTCCCGGTCGCGGATGAGCGTGCCGGGGATCGCGTTCCTGATGCGGAGCGTCTGCTCGATCGCCTGTTGAAGGGTCTGCGTGCATTCGAGATCGTCGATCCCCTCACCTGTGGTCGCCCGGGAGATGGAGTTGCGGACGACTCCGGTCATCGTCTCGATCGAATGCCGCTCCTTCTCGGTCGCGCTCCGGTATCCCGGCAGCGATCGGAAGGTGTCGAGCAGCGCGCCCAGCCCCGTCATCGCCGCCTCGAAGGTCTTCTTCTCGGTCGCGTTGACGACCATCCGCGTGAACACCGCGTAGGCCGTGGCGTGTGCCCCGCCCGCCGTGCCGGACCCGCGCTCGATGAGAACTTGGCCGACCCGTCGTTCCCCGCGGTCGCCGCGCCGCATGACGACCGACGCCATCACCCGTTGCAGCACGCCGAGACCCGGCCGCAGGCCCGATCGTGCGTGGATGAGGGAGACGGTGACGGCGTTCCCGGCGCGACGCTGCGTCAGCAGGATGTCCCGTGCGTCCGTGCTGACCGACTCGGGCGTGGTGGGGCGACGGACCGGCCCGGCCCCGTGACCGGGCGTCGCTCCACCGGCCGAATCGGGCATCCGCGACTCGAACACCGCCCTCCACCTCCTTCGGACTCCTCCCCGGAGGATACGTCGGCGGCACGGGCGCGTCCCGGGCGCACGGGAAGCCGAGTCGGCCCGTCGCCGTGCCCGAACGGGCACGCGGGCCCTGCGGTGGCAGGATCGAGGCATGCCGACCGTCGACCTGCCCGCGCCGTCTCCCTACGACGCGCCGGGCGTCTTCGGCTTCCTCGCCGCGCGCGCGATCGAGGGCGTGGAGACGGCGCAACTCGCCCCGGGCGGCCCGCTCACCTATGCCCGCACGCTCCGGCTGCCGGGTGGCCCCGCGGTGATCGAGGTGACCGCGACCGGGCGGAGCCACGGCGACCCGTCCGCGTGGCGCCTGCGGGCGCGGCTCGACCTGGCCGACGCGGGGGACGAGGCGGCGGCGCTCGGCGCGCTCCGTCGTCTCCTCGATCTCGATACGGACCCGGCCGAGGTCGATGCCGCCCTCGCCGCCGACCCGGTGCTCGCCCCACGGGTGGCGGCGATCCCGGGCATCCGCGTTCCCGGCGCGAGCGATCCGCATGAGCTCCTGCTCCGCGCGGTCGTGGGCCAGCAGATCTCCGTGGCCCGCGCCCGCGAGCACCTCGGCCGGCTCACCCGGATGCTCGGCTCACCGGTCGACGGCGGCGCGGCCGGGCTCACCCGGCTCGTGCCCACCGCCCGGCAGCTCCTCGAGGGCCTGCCCGAGCCGGAGCGCCCGCTCGATCCGGAGCGACCGCTGCGGCTCCCGGCCCGCTCGATCGCCGCGGTCCGGGCGATCGCCGGCCTCGTCGACGGCTCCCGCGACGTGCTCGATCCGGGAATCGATCCGGATGTCGACCCGGACGTCGAGTCGCAGCGGTGGCGCGCCCGGCTCACCGCGATCCCCGGCATCGGGCCCTGGACGGCCGCCTACGCGGCGATGCGGCTGCGCGGCGATCCGGACGCCTGGCTGCTCGGCGACGTCGCCGTGCTCGCCGGCGCCCGCGTCCTCGGCCTCACCGATCCCGCGCTGTCACGATCGGCCGCCCACGCGGCCCTCGGGCGGCGCGCGCAGCGGTGGTCCCCGTGGCGCTCCTACGCCACGATGCACCTGTGGCGCGTGCCGCGCGATCGGTAGCGGCTCACTGGCCCGGCGCGGCCACCGTGATGAGCTCGCCCACCTGCTCGCCGACGACCTCGAGGGCCTCCGGGTCCACGCCGGAGTCGGTCACGAGGGTGTCCACGGCGTTCAGTTCCACGATCGTGCTCAACCCGACCCGGCCGAACTTCGAATGGTCCGCGAGCACCACGAGCTGCTGCGCCGAGGCCACGAGGGCCCGGTTCGTCTCGGCCTCCATGAGGTTCGGGGTCGTGAGTCCGGCGCGCAGGTCCACCCCGTGCACGCCGAGGAACAGCACGTCGCAGTGCAGCACCTGGAGCGCGCGCACCGCGACCGGGCCCACGAGCGCCTCCGAGGGGGTGCGCACGCCGCCGGTGATGACCACGGTCCGGTCCGGATCCGTGCGCCGGAACTCCTCGGCGATGCGCAGCGAGTTGGTCACGATCGTCAGGTCCGAGATCCCGCGCAGGTGCCGCGCGAAGGTCCACGTGGTCGATCCCGCGGACACCCCGACCGACATGCCGGGCTGAACGAGCTGGGCGGCGCGTTCGGCGATCGCCTCCTTCTCGGCCCGGCGCTGCTGGGAGGTCTCGTCGAAGTCGAGCTCCTCGGCGCTCGGGGCGTGCCGGACGGTCGCGCCGCCGTGCACCTTCTCCAGCATGCCGTCGCCGGCGAGTGCCTCGAGGTCGCGGCGGATCGTCATGCCGCTGACGCCGAGCCGTTCGGACAGGTCGGTCACGGTGACCGCACCCTTTCGGCGGACCTCCTCGAGCACGCGCCGGCGGCGTTCGGTCACTAACACTGGCCCTCCTTGGCTTGTCCCCGCGGACTCGTGTCCCGAAGTGTTGTTTTCGGGTTCATTCTTGCACGGTGGCCGAGGTGGGTCGGGACTACTCCGCGGTGACGAGCTCGCCGGTCACCCGGACCTCGCCCTGGACGTCCGCCTGCTGCGCCGCGATCGTCAACTGTCCCTGCACGACCCCGGCCCGGCGCAGGTCGTCCTTCACCCGCGAGAGCAGTTCGTCCGAGGAGCTGGTGATCCTCACGTCGCCGAACGGGGTGCGCTGGGAGGCCTTCGCCTCGCTCTTGAGCTTGCGCATGGCGGCCAGCGCCGCCCCGGCCGCATCGACCAGGGTCGGGTCGGCCGCCCCGCCGGCGTCGCGCAGGACCTCCACGCCCGGCCACGGGCTCGCGTGCACGGAGCCCTCGCGCCACCACGACCACACCTCCTCGGTCGCGAACGGCAGCACGGGGGCGAGGAGCCGCAGCACCACGTCGAGCGCGATCGCGAGCGTCGCCTGCGCCGAGGCCGTCTGCGCCGCGCTCGCCCCGGAGTCCTCGTGACCGTAGGCACGGTCCTTGACCAGCTCGAGGTAGTCGTCGCAGAACGTCCAGAAGAACGTCTCGGTCACCTCGAGCGCGCGCGTGTAGTTGTACTCGGCGTAGGCCGCCGTCGCGGTCTCGACCACCGAGGCGAGCCCCGCGAGCAGGGCGCGGTCGATCGGCTCGGTGACCAGGGCGCCGTCCAACCGCACCGGCCCGAGCGAGAGGGCGAATTTCGAGGCGTTGAGCACCTTGATCGCGAGCCGCCGGCCGATCTTCATCTGCTGCTCGTCGAAGGCCGTGTCCGCGCCGAGCCGGGCCGAGCACGCCCAGTACCGCACCGCGTCCGCGCCGTGGGTGTGCAGCAGCCCGATCGGGGTGACGACGTTCCCCTTCGACTTCGACATCTTCTTGCGGTCCGGGTCGAGGATCCAGCCCGAGATCGCCGCGTGCCGCCACGGGAGCGTGTCGTGCTCGGCGTGCGAGCGCACGACGGTGGAGAAGAGCCACGTGCGGATGATGTCGTGGGCCTGCGGGCGCAGGTCCATCGGGAACACCTTGGCGAAGAAGTCGCCCTCCCGCTCCCACCGGCCCGCCAGCTGCGGGGTGAGGGAGGAGGTGGCCCACGTGTCCATGACGTCGGGGTCGCCGGCGAATCCGCCCGGGACGCCGCGCTGGTCCTCGGTGTAGCCGGCGGGAACGTCGATGCTCGGGTCGATCGGGAGCGCGCTCTCCGGCGGGGTGAGCGGCTCGTCGTAGCCGGGCTCGCCGTCCGCGTCGAGTCGGTACCACAGCGGGAACGGCACGCCGAAGAACCGCTGCCGGCTGAGCAGCCAGTCGCCGTTGAGCCCGCCGACCCAGTTCGCGTACCGGGAGGCCATGAACGGCGGGTGCCACGTGAGCTCCTCGCCGCGCTCGAGCAGCCCGGCGCGCAGGCCGTCGCTCGAGTCGTCGCGGCCGCCGTTGTGCAGGTACCACTGCCGCGAGGAGACGATCTCGAGCGGCCGCTCGCCCTTCTCGAAGAACTTGACCGGGTGGGTGATCTTCTTCGGTTCCCCGTGCAGGTCCCCGGAGGCGGTCAGCTGTTCGACCACGCGCTTCTGGGCCGAGAACACCGTGAGCCCGGCGAGCTCGGCGTAGGCGGCCCGGCCCTCCTCGGAGGTGATCGCCTCGGGGGCCTCGGGCCGGAAGCGCCCGTCGCGGCCGATGACGGTGCGGGCGGGCAGGTTGAGCTCGCGCCACCAGGTCACGTCGGTCGTGTCGCCGAAGGTGCAGATCATCGCGATGCCCGAGCCCTTCTCGGGGTCGGCGAGGGCATGGGCGAGCACCGGCACCTCGACCCCGAACACGGGGGAGGTGACCGTCGTGCCGAACAGGTCGGCGTAGCGCTCGTCGTCCGGGTGGGCCACGAGGGCCACGCACGCGGGCAGCAGCTCGGGGCGCGTCGTCTCGATGAACACCGGCTCGCTCGCGCCTTCTCCACCGTCGGCAGCCGCCCGGTGGAAGGAGACCCGGTGATAGGCGCCCGGGCGCTCGCGGTCCTCGAGCTCGGCCTGGGCGACCGCGGTGCGGAACGTGACGTCCCACATCGTCGGGGCCTCGATCTGGTAGGCCTCCCCGCGGGCGAGGTTGCGCAGGAACGCCCGCTGCGAGGCCTCCTGGGAGGTGGGGGAGATCGTCTGATACGTCTGGGCCCAGTCGACGCTCAGCCCGAGGTGGCGGAAGACCTCCTCGAAGGACTTCTCGTCCTCGGTCGTCAGCCGCAGGCACAGCTCGACGAAGTTGCGCCGGGAGATGCCCACTTGCCGGGCACTCTTGGGCATGTCGCCGTGGAACGGGGGCTCGAAGTCCTCCTCGTACGGCAGCGACGTGTCCACGAACACGCCGTAGTAGTTCTGCACCCGCCGCTCGGTCGGCAGCCCGTTGTCGTCCCAGCCCATCGGGTAGAAGACGTTCTTGCCCGCCATCCGCTGGTAGCGCGCGATCGCATCGGTCTGGGTGTAGGAGAACACGTGCCCCACGTGCAGCGACCCGCTCGCCGTCGGCGGCGGGGTGTCGATCGAGTAGACCTGCTCGCGCGTCGTGCGCTCGTCGAAGGCGAACAGCCCCGCCTCGGACCACGCCTCATCCCACCGCGCCTCCAGTCCCTCGAGGCTCACCTTGTCCGGCGTATGGACGACGTCGCGCACCGGGGCGGTCGGGCGTGCCTTGGCGTGGCGGGAAGCAGTAGTCATGGGCCCGATTCTCCCAGATTCGCACCCATGCCCGCGCACCGCCGGGGGCCGGCGGATTCCGAGGTCACCACGCGCAGATGTGGTCCAGTTCCGACTCGAGCCGACGCGCCGCCGTGACGTCGGCCTGATCTCTACGTAGTCGCTCGGCCTCGGCGCGCAGGCGAGCCCGCCGGCGAGTGCGCGCCGCTTCGATGATGGCCTGCCGGATCGCCGCGGACCGAGACTGTCCCTCATCGGTGAGAAGCGCCAGGGCGTGGTCAACCTCCGCCGTACTGCGAATCGAATACGTCGCCATGTCACAGACCGTAGTGTGCTGCGGCAGGCACGGCCAGTGACGGGTCCAGCCACTCCAGGTAGACACTGAGGGTATACACATGGTGAACTGTGGGCATGAGTATTCCGATGTCGCTCCTGGGCCTCTTGGAGATCGGCCCCTCCCACGGCTTCGCCCTCAAGCGCCGGTACGACGGCCTGCTCGGGCAGGAACGCGAGCTGCGGTTCGGTCAGGTCTACGCCACACTCGCCCGGCTGGAACGCGATGGCCTGGCCGACGGCGTGGGCCTCGAGCCCGGCGAGGGAGCCGACCGGAAGGTCTACGCGATCACCGGTGACGGGATCGCGGAGCTCGATCGCTGGCTGCTGACCCCGAATGTTCCCGCGGGGCGTCCGAGCGAACTGTTCACCCGGGTCGTGCTCGCGCTGGCGGGAGGCAAGCCCGTCGATCGGATCCTCGACCGGCAGCGCGAGGTCTACCTGGCGCGCATGCGCGAGCTGACCGCGGCCAGATCGGCCGGGGACGTCATCGACCGCATCGCCGCGGACTTCGAGATGGCCCACCTGGAGGCCGATATGCGCTGGATCGAACTCGCCGCGGCCCGGCTCGCGGATATCCGCGACGACGTGGCACGAGTGCTGGGCCAGGATCGATGAACCGGGGCCCGGGAATCACCGTGAGCGGCCGCGGGCTGCGATACGCCTACGGCAGGGACGAGGCCGTCGGCGGCGTGGACATCGACGTCCGCTCCGGGGAGATCGTCGCGCTCATGGGGCCCTCCGGGTCCGGGAAGTCGACCCTCCTGCATCTCCTGGCCGGGCTGCTGACGCCGGATCACGGCCAGGTTCACCTGAGCGGGGAGCGCATCGACCACCGCACGGAGCGTGCCCGGGCCGAGGCACGATTGCGGCGGATGGGATTCGTCTTCCAGTTCGGGGACCTCGTGCCGGAACTGACCCTCGTGGAGAACGTGGAGCTGCCGCTGCGGTTGCTGGGGCAGAGACGGTCACCGGCGCGCAGGCTCGCCCTGGACCTCATGGCCACGTTGGACATCGCGGACCTTGCCGGGCGCCGACTCAACGAGGTCTCCGGCGGGCAGGCGCAGCGCGCGGCCGTCGCCCGGGCGCTCATCCATTCCCCCGAGGTCGTCTTCGCGGACGAACCCACGGGCTCCCTCGACACCCTCGCCGGTGAGCAGGTGCTCGAGGCGCTGATCGGAGCCGCGCGGGAGACGCGGGCCGCGGTCATCCTGGTGACCCACGAGATGTCGGTCGCCGCGTTCGCGGATCGGGACGTGCAGATGCGCGATGGGCTCCTGCGCACGCCGGCGGCGCACCTGCCCGAGGCTCCCTGATGGCCGCCCTGGTCGTGCTCGGTGCTCGGTTGACGCGGGCCGGTGGCCGGTTGCGATTCCTCAGCGTCGTGGTGGGGTGTGCCCTCGCGGTCGCGCTTCTCACGCTGGCATGGGAGTTGCCCGAGGCGATGTTCCCGGCGGGACCGGACCCGCTCATGGTCGATCCCCTCCGTGGTCCGGTCGCGACCACGCTCGCCGTGATCGCGGCTCCCGTGGTGGCGCTCATCCTCGCGGTCGGGCGGTTGTCCTCCGAGGTGCGCGATCGGCGCCTCGGAGCACTCGTGCTGCTCGGGCTCGGACGCCGCGGGGTGCTGCTGGTGGCCGCGGTCGAGATCCTTATTCCCGCGCTGCTCGGCAGCGCCCTCGGCGTCGGCGTGTTCCTCCTCCTGCGGCTCGTGCTCACGGCGGTCGCGGCGCCCGTTCTGGCTCAACCGATCGCGGTCGGGGGAAGCCTCGCGGTGGTCGCGGCGGCGGTGGTGGCGCTGGCGGCCGTGTTGGCGCTCGCCCCGGTGCGCCGACTGCGCGGCCTGGGAGCAGGCGTCTTCGAGGCGGTGGTGCTGCGGCCCTCACTCTGGCGGCTGACCCCGCTTCCGATCGCCCTCGGACTCCTCCTGGCCGTGTATGTCACGCCACCGGACCACGTGAGCGTCCGCACGGCGTACGCGCTGTTCGGAGCCGCGGTCGCGGCGGCCGCCACGGTGGTGCTGTCCGTGCCGCTCCTCACCTCCCAGGTCGCCCGGATGCTCGCCCGCGGCCACGCGACCTGGGTGATGCTCGCCGGTCGGTCCATGGAGACCCACGGCGTGGCGATCTCCCGGCGGGTCACGGCCCTGGGTGTCACGACCTTCATCGCGTTCGTGGCGATCGGCTATCTCGGCCTGTACGAGTCCAGTGGTGTGCGAGCCTCCTACGTCCACCAGGTGGAGGAGGGGCCGCAGGAGATCTGGGTCAGTTCACCGGGGGAGCAACCGGTGCCGGCCGACCTGAGCGAGCGGCTGGCCGCGCTTCCCGCCGTGGAGGGCGTGATCCCGAGGCCCACGGTCTCGCCGGCGTCCTGTGCCGCCGGCGGCGGCGTGTGCCCGAGAGTCTTCGTCGGCACCTGCTCGCAGCTCGCCCTGGTCGCGGCCGTGGCCGGGTGTGCGGACGGGCGGGCGGCATGGATCACCCACGCGGATGCGCCGGGCGACCTGTTCGCACACCTGTGGGAGGTGGACGCCGCTCACGCTCCCACCCGGGTGGGACTGTCGATCGGCGACACCGGTGAGTCCTTCTCGGCACGGGTCGGTTCGGTCCTCACCCAGGACGTGCGGGCGACAATGGATCGGTGGTGGCACCCCGAACGTATCGACCTGTTCGTGCCGTCCTCGATCGCCCGGGAGAACGGCGCCCCGGAACCGCCGAGTGTCAACGTCATCGCGTCGGCGGGAGGCGAGGTCCGTGGGGACGTCGAGCGCCTGGCCGAGGAATACGGGATGCAGGTCTTCGCACCGGCCATGCCGGACTACGAGCAGGTCGTCACGATGCGCGTCACGGTCTGGACGGTCGTGGGCGCGAGCATCGCGGTGGCGCTGCTGGTGTTCGTCGTGGCCTCGATCGACCGGGCACGAGCCAGGAGGAGGGGACGCGCCCGACTGGTCGCCGTCGGGATTCCGGCCCGCATCCTGCGCGGTTCGCAGGCGCTGGCCACCGCCGTGCCGCTGGCCACCGCCATCGCCATGGCGCTCGGCCTGGGCTGGGCCGCGCTCACCGCCCTCCTGCGGCTCGACACCTCGCAGCGAGCGGGCCTGCCCGTGGACGGCTCGGCGCTCATCACGGTCTGTGTCGTCATCACGATCGGCGCGCTGACGGCCTCCCTGGCGACCCTGCCGCTGACACGGTCCCGGATCCGTCCGGAGGATCTGCGGCACGAGTAGTCCCCGCGCCGATTGACCGAGGTTCGAGACTTCGATAGCGTCGCCGGCGCCCAGAATCGATGCGCGCTGCTCGGATGCGAGCCCCGGCGGCGAAGGAGGCCGATGGCGAGGCTCGCCGATATCCGCGAATGGGGGCGCCGCGCGCGCCGGGGCGGGGCCGGAGTATGAGCGCGGCCGCGTTCATCATCCTCGCGGCGACCGTGCTCGTCTCCGCGTTCGTGCAGGGCTCGACGGGGATGGGCTTCGCCATGATCGCGGCGCCGGTGGTGAGCCTGCTCGATCCCTCGCTCATCCCGGTCATGCTGCTCGTGCTCATGATCCCGCTCAACGCCCATATCGCCTGGCGCGAGCGGTCCGCGCTCGACTGGCGCGGGGTCACGTGGGTCGGCGTGGGCCGGTTCGCGGGCACGTTCGTCGGCCTGTGGATCCTCATGGTCGTCGACCTGCACCAGCTCGCGCTGCTCATCGGCTGGTCCACCGTGATCGCCGCCGTGATCGCGCTGGCGGCCCCCGCCTTCGACCCGAACCGCACCGCGTTCGCGGTCGTCGGCCTCGTCACCGGCATCACCGAGACCTCGACCGGGGTCGGCGGCCCGCCGCTGGTGCTCGCGTATCAGCACCGGCCCGGCCCCACGCTGCGTTCCACGGTGGCGGTCTGCTTCCTCGTCGGCGAGATCCTCTCCCTCGTCGTGCTCGGCATCGGCGGCGAGATCAACCTCGGCACACTGCGGCTCACGGCCGCGCTGCTGCCGTTCCTGCTCGCCGGCTCCTTTGCCAGCTCGCTCGTGCATCACCGCCTCGACGGACCACTCCTGCGCCACGTCGTGCTCGGCTTCGCGATCGTCTCCGGCATCGCCGTGATCGTGGGGGCGTAGCGCGCACCGACCCCCTGACCCCTGCGAGCGGGGGCGCCTCGGTAGGATCGGGTATGAAGATCACTATCCGCCTCTCGGACGAGGACCTGGCAGTCCTGGACGACGTCGTTCGCCGCGCGGGCCTGCCGTCGCGGTCTGCGGCGGTCCGCCGGGCCATCGGGCTCCTCCGTCATCCGGACCTCGAAGGCGACTACGCCGCGGCATGGGAGGAGTGGTCGTCGAGCGGTGAGGCGACCGCTTGGGCGGCCACGTCCGAGGACGGACTCGCTGATGCTCCGCCGTGAGATGCGACTAGGCGAAGGTTGGCTGCGTCGTGAGCAACGACCGCACGAACGTGACGGTGACCCGAGTCGGACGTGGCGCGACAATGGTCGTCCCGCTCACGAGCTACGTGTCTCGCATGTTCCCGTTCCAGGCAGCCCGGCCCGCGGTCGAGACCGGGATCGATCGCGACTCCGTGGCGTAGGAGAAGCGGATTGGTGCGGTCCGCGTCGAGCCGATCGGACCCCGGCCGGGACTCCTGCCGGCCGTGTTCTTAGAGGTTGGATGTCGCACTCCGGCTTCACCTCGACCTGCGACCGGACGCGTCCAGCTGTTCCGGCTCGGTCGAGAATGAGGCTGTCGTAGTGAACGCATCGAAAGGCGACGATAACCTTGATCTTGAGAGGGAACTGGTGCGGCCGCCGGAGCTCCCCGGCGAAGGGGATGGTCGGCTCTCCTGCGGTGCGGTGGTAGGAGAAGAAATAGCTCGTCGGTCAGGGGTCGCAAGCCGGTGTCGGTCACGTCGCGCACACCCGTGCCCGCCAGGTGCGCGCGGAGCCCCGCCGGGGCATCTATCCCCGATGTGCCCCAGCGGCCAATTGGCCGCTGCCGGTGCCTGGAGGGCAGCATCGATAGAAGTTGCCTCCAGTGCGTAAATTCTGCGTGGCGGTGTGCCGATAACGTTGGGCTGGCATGCCCATGTAGCTCGCGACTTCGCGCAACTTGTGCCGGCTCTCGAGATGGAGTGCCGCCGGGTAGATCAGGAACTGGTTCAATGGGTCTGAGTCAACAGTCTCGTCATCGTCCACCGACAGAAAAGAGCCCGAATGCGATTCAATCCTGCCCCCGGGTGGCCCCCAGTGCCCACAGGATGGATGCCCCCGCCTGGATGGCAGCCCGATCCCTATTGGCCGCCGGCTCCACCTGGGTGGCAATTCTACGTCGCGGACGAGTACGGCGTGCCAGGTAGCGTGGCGGGCGCACCGCAGAAATCACCAACCCCGCCCTGGCATCCCGGGCAGGCGCCTCCGTACGGCCAGCCCTCCCCGGCGACGCCATGGACACCGTTCGTGTGGGCGCCTACGAAGATTGAGAATATCGCGGCGTGGGCGCTTGTGGCTACGCCGATATTGTGGCAGCTCGTCTCCATCGCATTGCTTCAAATGAGTTTTTCGAGTGTAAGTGCGGGTGCGATGCTGATATTTTTCGCGGGAAATAGTCTGCTCTGTGCCTGGGATGTCATGAACCTACGGAAGGCGGGCCTTGCGCCGAGGGTATCCACGTGGTTTGCTGCAATTTTTCTCGTGCCCGCCTACCTTGTGTCTCGGACGCTGCGGTCAAAGCAGACATGGTGGATACCGTCGCTCTGGGTCGCGTCGTTCCTCCTGGCCATCGCAATGATGCCGCTCGTCGCCATTGCGGGTGGTGTTGAGTACGAGGCCGATTTTCTTGAAGATGAGATAGAGTCGGATCTGGCAGAGTACTATTTGCTTCCCAATTCACGCGTTTCGTGTCCAGATCCCGCAATCGCCCCAGTGGGATCGATTATTGAATGTGACGTATTCTTCGCCGATGGGACGAGTGACTCAGCAATCATCGATGTTCTCGATTGGACGGGGACATGGAATTGGTCAATGTAGCTGACTTCTCTACTGGCGCCGAGGATGGTTGAGCCCGCGTGGTTGTTGGCTTACAGGGAGGACTGACGTACATCACAGTTTGAAGTGACTCGAATACGCAGATGGCGTGACGAACGGTAGATCCGGACCCCGGATCGGGTGACCGAGGTGCCGGATCTGCTGTTCGACCGATCACCTGTTAGCGGAGGAGCCCGATCACCCCGGCGAAGCGGCCCGTCGGGGCGCCGGCGGCGCGGCGGTAGGAGAAGAACCGCTCGTCGGTGAGCGTGCACAGGCCGGTATCGGTCACGTCGCGCACGCCCGCGGCCGCCAGCTGCGCGCGAATCCCCGCCGGGATGTCGATCGCCGGCGTGCCCCAACTCGTGGTCGAACCGGTCGTGGGGACGACGCCGCTCACCTCGGCGCGCAGGCTCGCCGGCACCTCGTAGCACTCGCCGCAGATCCCCGGGCCGATCGCGGCCCGGACGCGATCCGGTGCGGCGCCCGCGCGGATCATCGCCGCGAGTGTCGCCGGGACGACGCCGGCGGCCAGGCCCGCCCGGCCGCAGTGCGCGGCGGCCACGACACCCGCCTCGGGATCCGCGAGCAGCAGCGGCGTGCAGTCGGCGACCATGATCGCCACCGGCGTGGTCGAGGCGGTGCACCAGGCGTCCCCGGTCGGCGGTGCCGCATTCGAGCCGGCCGGCCGCGATGACCCCGGCGAGATCGGCATGTGGCGGGAGTCCGCGTGGGGGAGGCGGGCCGGGTCGAGCACGCGCACCCCGTGCACCTGGTCCGCGTAGGCCACCGGCGCCCCGGCCCACGCGTCGACGAGGGCCCGGTTCGCGCGCACGGCCGCCGGGTCGTCGCCCACGTGGTGGCCGAGGTTGAGCCCGGCGAACCCGGCGCCGGAGGCACCCCCGGCCCGGGTGGTGAAGAACGCGCGCACACCCGGCCCCAGATCGACGGCGACGACGCCGCGCCGGGGCGAGCGGGCGCCGTCCATACGCTCGTTATTCACGGACCGCCCCCTCGATCATGCCGCGGATGAAATGCCGCTGGAGGAACAGGTAGAGGACGACCACGGGCAGGGCCACGAGCACCGCGCCCGCGGCGAGCAGTCCCGTGGCCTCGACGTGCTGCCCCTTGAACAGCGCGAGCGCGAGCGGGGCGGTGCGGAACGCGCCGTTGGGGCTCATGACCAGCGGGATGAGGAACTCGTTCCAGGTCCACATGAACGTCAGCAGCACGAGCGTGGTCACGGCCGGGCGCCCGATCGGCACGAGGATCGACCAGAGCACGCGGCGCGGGGAGGCGCCGTCGAGGGTCGCCGCCTCGATGAGCGCCCGGGGCGCGGCCCGGAAATAGGCCCGCATCCAGTAGGCGCCGAAGGCGATCGACTGGGCGATCTGGGGGAACGCGACCGCCCAGAGCGTGTTCGTCAGGCCGAGGCCGCGCAGGTCGTAGAACAGCGGAACGACGATCGCCTCGGTCGGGATCATGAGCCCGAGCAGGAACAGCGAGAACACGATCCCCGAGCCGCGGAAGGTCATCGTGCCCAGCGCGTAGCCGGCGAGGATCGAGCACAGGGTCGCCGTGGTCACCACGACGACGGCGACGAGCGCCGAGACGCTCAGGTAATGCCCGAACCGGCCCTGCGTCCAGGCGCTCGCGAACGTGGCCAGGCCGCCCGGCGAGGTGGTGCTCGGGGCGAGCGCGGTCGTGAGGATCACGAGGATCGGGGCGAGGGCGAAGGCCGCGAACACGAGGAGCACGACGTAGTTCATGACCCGCTCGGGCCGGGAGACGATCACCGCCGCCTCACCCTGCGGGCCGGTCGACGAGCTTGTTCACGATGAGGTTGATGCCGAAGATGAGGATCGCCAGCGTGACGGCGATCGCGGCGGCCGAGCCGACGGCGCCCTCCCGGAAGGCGCGCGTGTACACCTCGTAGGCGGGCACCGTGGTCGAGTTCCCGGGCCCGCCGCCGGTGGTGACGTAGACGAGGTCGAAGGTCTTGAGCGCGGCGATGATCGTCAGGGTCAGGGCCACGGCCATCTCGGCGCGCACGTTCGGGGCGGTCATGGCGAAGAACTCGCGCACGGGGCCGGCGCCGTCGATGCGGGCCGCCTCGTACATCTCCTTCGGGAGCTTCGCCATGCCGGCCATGAGCAGCACCGTGACGAGCCCGAGCTGGACCCACGTGCCCACGACGCCGACCGCGGGCAGGGTCCACGTGTAGTCCCCGAGCCAGGGGATCGCGAGGTTGTCGAGGCCGATCGCGCGCAGGGCGGTGTTCAGGGTGCCGTCGGGGGCGTAGATCTGGCGCCAGGCGACCGCGACGACGACCATCGCGATGACCTGCGGCAGGAACACGACCGTGCGGAACATGCCCAGGCCGCGCACCCGCCCGTGGGTGAGGATCGCGGCGAGCGCGAGGCCGAGCGCGAGCGGCACGAGCGAGAAGAAGCCGATGAGCACGAACGCGTGCCCGAAGGCCGCGCGCAGCACCGGATCGGCGAGCAGGTCGGCGTAGTTCGCCAGTCCGACCCAGGTGGAGGCCCCCAGGCCGTCCCATGCGTACAGCGAGAACTGGGCCGAGCGCGCCAGCGGGTAGAGCACGAACGCGGCGAAGATCACCAGGCCCGGGGCCAGGTACAGGTAGGGAAGGTGTCGGGGGTGGCGCATGGTCGCGCGGGGCCTCGCTGTCGGGGACCGGGTTCAGCCGACGAAGGCCGCGTAGTCGGCCTCGAGCGTGTCGAGGAACTCCCCGGGGGTCGACTGCTCGCCGATGAGGTCCTGCAGGGCGGCGCCGATCGTGTCGGCCATCGTCGGGGTGGCCCAGTCGAGGTAAGGGAGCAGGTGCCCGGTCGTGGTCACCTCGCCGAACGCGGCGAAGACGTCCTTGTTCACTCCCGTGGCCGGGGCGAGGGCGGCGGTGTCGTTCACGGGCATGTTGCCGGTCTCGGCGAGGATCGTCATGGCGTCCGGGCTCGTGATGAAGTCGAGGTAGCCGGCCGCGGCGTCGGCGTGCGGGCTGTTCGCGGTGATCGCGAACGGCAGGCCGGTGGCGCCGGTCGTGGCGAGATCACGCCCGGCTGGGGCCGGCGGGGCGAAGAAGCCGACGTCGTCGCCCATCGCGGCCTCGAGGTCGGCCGCGAGCCAGGACCCGGCGATGAGGTAGGCGGCGCTCCCCTTCGAGAAGTCCGCCCAGGCCGCGTCGTAGTCCGTGCCGTTGGGGCCGTCGTTGAAGTAGCCGTCCTCGACCCACCCCTGCAGGGTCGCGGCGGCCTCCTCGTTGGCGTCGGTGAGCCACGTGCCGCCCGCGTTGCCCATCGCCAGGGTGGCGATCTCCTGCGGGTCGGCGAACTGGCCCTGGATCGGCCCGAAGACGTGCACCGCCGGCCAGCCGTCGAGGTTGCCGAGTTCGAGCGGCGTGGCCCCGGAGTCCTTGATCGTGGCGAGGGAGTCGGTGAAGTCCTCCCACGACCCGGTCACCGTGGCCAGGTCGAGGCCGGCGTCGGCCAGCGCCGACGTGGAGTAGAACACCCCGACGACCTCACCCGTCTGCGGCAGGCCGTACACGTGGCCCTCGCCGAAGGTCGTGCCGTCGTCGGAGTAGGAGCTCATCGCCAGCACCGACGGCGCATACCGGTCGGTCCAGCCGTAGGCGTCGGCGTAGTCGTCGAGGCCGCGCAGCAGTCCCGCGCCCACGAAGGCGCCCATGACGGAGCGGGAGTTGTTCGCCTGCACGACGTCCGGGGCGTCGTTGCCGGTGAGCGCGCCGCGCAGGGTGGTCTCGAGGTCGTCGAAGCTCTGGGAGTTCCGCTCGATCGTGATGTTCGGGTAGGCGTCCTGGAAGGCCTCGTTCAGCCGGGTCATCTGCTCGTCCTGCCCGCCGCGGACCTCCTGGTCCCACACGGTCAGGGTGATCTCGCCGAGGGAGGCGAGGTCGGTGGAGACCTCGGTCGGGGTCTCCTGCTCACCCGAGCCGGTCGCGTCGCCCGCGCCCGGCGCGCAGGCCGCCAGCGCCAGGGCCGCCGCGGCGATGCCGCCGATTCCGATCCATCTCGAAGACGTCATCTCGACCATCCTTGTCCTCTGCCCGCGCAGACGTGATTGATGCTTCAAGTGTGGCACGGATCGGCGCGGGCCTGCCCGCGGTGGGGCGGCGGTCGCTCAGTCGCGGATGACCCGTGGTGGGAGCGGGTGATGATGGAGGTCGGCGTCGGAGAATGCGGCGATCGTCGCCTCCGCCCGGCGCACTGCGCGCAGCGCCTCACCGGGGAGGCAGTCCGCCAGGAACCCGTACTCGGCCCTCGTGTGATCGACCCCGGGGATCCCGGCGGCCGCCTGCGCCTGCACGCTGTGCCACCAGTCGGCCACGTCGCCCCAGCCGGGCGCCGAGAGGCTCCCGCCGAACTGCTGCACCGCCAGCGCCGAGCACAGCACCCCGAACCGCAGGCGTTGCTCGAGCGGCCAGCCGCGCACGGTACCGGCGGCCAGGGCGGCGGCGAACACGTCCCCGGCGCCCGTCGGATCCACGGCGTTGACCAGCAGGGCCTCGGCCCGGGCCTCCTCCCCGGTCGAGGAGTCGATCGCGATCACCCCGCGCGCCCCGTCGGTCACGACCGCGAGCGGCACGTGCTCGGTCAACGCGTGCAGCGCCGCACGCGCCGATCCGGTGCGCGTGTAGCCCATCGCCTCCTCCGCGTTCGGGGTGAACGCGTGCACGCCGGCGAGCCCGTCGAGCAGTGCCCGGTCCCATTCCTGGGCCGGATCCCAGCCGGCGTCGGCGAACACGAGGGACCCGCGGTCGGCCGCGGTGCGCCACCAGGGCGCATCCCGCATGATCGGGTCGCCCATGTCCACGAACACGGCCCGGGCGGGCGGGGGGTCGCCCATCCGGTCCCCGACGCACTCCGGGGTGGGGTGGCCGTGGGTCACCATCGAGCGGTCGTCGTCGATCGCCAGGCTGACCGTCACCGGCGTATGCCAGTCCGCGTACCGGCACGAGTGGCTCAGGTCGATGCCCTCCTGCCGGGAGAGGGTCTCCCACATCCAGTCCCCGTACAGGTCGGTGGAGAATCCGGCCACGAGACCGGTGGTGAGGCCGAGGCGCGCCGTGGCCACCGCGAGGTTGGCGATCCCGCCGGGGGAGGAGCCCATGCCGGAGGTCCACACCTCGGTGCCGGGCGCCGGGGGATGGGGGAAGCCGGTGAAGACGATGTCGAAGAAGACGGTGCCCGAGAGGAGCACGTCGAAGGGTTCGGTCATGGTGACGACCAGCCTGCCAGATCGACCGGGCGGCGCGCGGGTGCGACGCGGTACCGTGGCCCCATGCGTCTGACGATCCTCGGCGGCGGCGGGTTCCGCGTGCCGCTGGTGTATTCGGCCGTGACGGCCGCCCGGCACCGCGTCCCGATCACCGAGGTCACGCTGCACGACAGCGATCCGGCCCGCCTCGCGGCCATGGGCCGGGTGCTCGAGGACTACCGCGGCGACCACCCCGGGGCGCCCGCGGTGCGCCTGGCCGCGAGCGAGGTCGAGGCGATCACGGGAGCGGACGTCGTCTTCGCGGCCATCCGCGTGGGCGGTACCGCGGGGCGTGTGCTCGACGAACGCGTCGCCCTCGGCCGCGGCCTGCTCGGCCAGGAGACGATCGGGGCGGGCGGGCTCGCCTACGCGCTGCGCACCGTGCCGGTGATGGAGCGCCTCGCACGGCTCATCGCCACCCACGCCCCGGATGCGTGGGTCATCAACTTCACGAACCCGGCCGGCATGATCACCGAGGCGATGCGCGCCCACCATGCGCGCGTCGTCGGCATCTGCGACACCCCGATCGGGCTCGTGCGCCGGGTCGCCCGCGTGCTCGACCTCGACCTGGGCGACTGGTCGGGGGTCGACGTCGGCTACCTCGGGCTCAATCACCTCGGGTGGCTCAAGCAGCTGATCGTGGACGGCGTCGATCGCCTGCCCGCGCTCCTCGCCGATGCCGGGCTGCTCGAGCGCATCGAGGAGGCACGCCTGCTGGGCCTCGAGTGGGTGCAGACCCTCGGCGCGCTGCCGAACGAGTACCTGTACTACTACTACTTCGCGCGCGAGGTCACCGCCTCCGTCAGCGGTGCCGCGGCGACCCGGGGGGAGTTCCTCGACGTCCAGCAGAGCGGCTTCTATTCGCAGGTCGCCGAGCATCCGGGCATCGCCCACAAGCTGTGGCAGACGACGCTCGACGAGCGCGAGGCGACGTATATGGCCGAGGCCCGCGGCGCCGACGAGGAGCGCGAGGAGGCCGACCAGGGCGGCGGCTATCACGAGGTCGCGATCGATCTCATGGCGGCACTGCTCGCCGGTGAGCGGAACGCGATGATCCTCGACGTGCCCGGTGACGGCGCGATCCCGGATCTTCCCGACGACGCCGTGGTCGAGATGCCCTGCCGAGTGGATGCGGCCGGGGTCCATCCCATCCTGCCGGCCGCCCGACTCGGCCTCGACGAGCTCGGTCTGGTCACCGCGGTCAAGGGCGCCGACCGGCTGCTCATCGAGGCGGCCCGAACCGGCTCGCGCTCGCTGGCGTGGCGGGCGTTCGGCAGCCATCCGCTCGTCGACTCGGTCGCCGTGGCCCGCGGTCTCGTGGACGACTACATCGCCGCCCAGCCGCTCATCGCCCGGGTGCTCACGAACCCGTGAGCGCCGGCCGACGCGCCGGGCCGGCCCGGGCGAGAGTGGGGACGACGTCCGGCCGGGTCGCGCAGGCCGGCGAGGGCGCCGCGCCCCTGACTCGCGCGGGCGGCCGGGTGCTCGGTTATGCGCCGATGCTCGAGCAGGTCGGGCCGCGTGAGGCGGTGCGCCTCATCCGCCGCTCGCACGAGGTCGGTCTCGGCGGGGTCATGCTCGCCGACGTCTTCCAGCCGTGGACGCCGGTGCAGGGGGAGGCGGGGGCGCTGTGGCCGGTGCTCGCCGCGGCGGCCGAGCATACGAGCGGGGCGCTCGGCGCCGTGTTCACGCCCTCGTACCGGTGGCATCCGGCCGTGGTCGCCCAGCACGCGGCCACGATGGCCGACCTCTTCCCGGGGCGACACTGGCTCGGGCTGAGCGCCGGGGAGGCCCTGAACGATGCGATCACGGGGGAGTACTGGCCGCGCCCGGCGGAGCGAATCGCCCGGCTGTTCGAATCCGCCGACGTGATCGGCCGGCTCTTCACGAACTCGGCCGCGGGGAAGGACACGAGCCACGACGGCCCGCATGTCCGCCTCGAACCGGTGCGGCTGTGGAGCGTGCCCGATGAGCGCCCGCCGGTGCTCATCGCCGCGGCCGGTCCCGTGACCGCGCGCCGCGCCGGCCGCAGCGCCGATGGATTCATCACCCTCGGGGGCCCGCCCGAACGGCTCGCAGGCCTGCTCGACCGGTTCCGGCTCGGGGCGCGGGAGGCCGGCCGCGATCCGGCGGCCGCGACGACGGTCGTGCGGCTGCATCTGTCGTGGGCTCCGGATCGTCGCGAGGCGGAGGAGCAGGCCTTGGCGCGCTGGCCGAACGGGGCGATGAGGTTCCCGAAGGCCGATCTGCGCTCGCCGTTCGACTTCGCCCAGCTCGCCCGGCTCGTGCGCGCCGAAGACTTCGGGGACTTCGTGCACGTGTCGGCTGATCCGCTCGAGCACCAGGCGTATATCCAGCGCTACCTGGACATCGGCTTCACCCACGTGTATCTGCACGAGGTGGGGGCGGATCAGGACCGCTGGCTCGACGTGCTCGGCGAACAGATCATGCCGGGCCTGCGTTACTGAGAAGGCTTGTCGGCGAGAGCATCGCCCCACGGCTGCTACGTCGGTCACCCGGTCACCCGGTCGGGCCGACGGCCGGCGTGGTCAGACGGCCGGCGTGGTCAGAAGGGTGGTTCGTCGGGCCGGCAGGCGTCGGCTGCGGCGTCTTCTGCCAGGCGTCTGGCGGTGCGGGCCTGGTCGGCTCTCTTGATGATGTCGTGGTTGCAAGCCTCGAGGATGTCCCGGTTCTCGAGTGTGCCCTCGGACCAGTGGGCCCGGTTCGCCCGTTCCCGCTGCGGGGACATCGACCCCGTCGCGGACCGTTCGCTCGCGCCGGTCACGCCGGTTGGGCCGGTTGCGCCGGTCGCACAGGTCGCGCCGCCCACGCCACCCACGCTTGTCGCGCTTGTCGCGCTTGTCGCGCTTGTCGCGCCTGTCGCGCCTGTCGCGCCGGTCGCACCGGTCGCGTCGGTCGGGCCGGTCGGACCGTTCGAGCCGGTCGGGCCGCCCACGCCGTTTGGGTCGTTCGAGTCACGGTGGTCGCTCGTCTTGCTCGTCTGACCCGGCTCGTCTGGTTCGTGGATGCCGGTGTTCTGGGTGTCGTAGGTGCCCCACGGGGTGCGTAGGAGCCGTAGGCCGTGGGGGCCGGTCCACAGGTAGGTGCCGGTATCGAGTTTGACGTAGGTCCAGGCCGCATGCCGGCCGCGGGACGCGGCGTCGGCGCGGGCGTGGGTCTTGAGCCGGTGGTGCGCGCGACACAGCGGGGCGAGGTTGCACAGGCAGGTCGCCCCGCCGGTGGCGACCTCGGCGCCGGCGTTCGGGCCGGTGCGGGGCCGGGTGGTGTGCCAGGCATGGATATGGTCCAGGTCGCAGGCGCGGGCGGTGCGGGTACACCAGGGGAAGGCGCATCGATCCTCGGCCAGGACGAGTTGTTCACGCAGCCGCTCGGAGGGGGTGTAGCAGTCCGTGGCGAGTGGCTCGTCCAGGTCCAGGACCGGACGAACGATGATCTCCGGCGCGAAACACGCCAACCCGCTACCGGCCGCACCCGTAGCACCCGTAGCGCCCGTAGCACCGGCAGCGCCGGCAGTGCCCGTAGCGCCGGCAGCACCGGAGCCGGGGCGGTCGACCGATGCCCCGGGCCGGATGGTCTCGCCGGCCCCGGCGGCGACCTCGGTGGTTCCGGGAGCGGTGGACACACCTGTGCTGTCGGTCCCGCCCATTCCGGGCAGGACGGTCTCGCCGGCCTCGGCGGGGACTACGGTGGTTCCGGGAGCGGTGGACACACCTGTGCTGTCGGTCCCGCCGGTTCCGGGCAGGGCTGTCCCCTCAATGCCGTCAGATCGGCTGCTGCCAGATCGGTGCCTGCGCCGGTCGAGGATCGGGCCCGCGGGCGGGCCGTCGGGTGGGCCGGTGGGCCGGGTGAGGCAGTCACCGGTGCAGGGGCGTCCGTGCGGGGTGAGCGCGGATGGGCGGTAGAAGATCGGGGCGAGTTCAGCGGCGCTGATGAACGTGCCGGCCGGGATGCCGCGGGCCTCGATACGCACCGGCGTCCGCCGCAACCGGCCAGGATCGATCCCCAACGACGACCCAGTCGACCCAGTCGGCCCGGTCGGCGGCCCGGTCTGTGGCGCGGATGCGCGCGTGGCGGGCCTGCCGGCGGCGTCATCGCCGTGATCCGCGCCGGCGCCGCCGCCGCCAGGTGCCGGCGGTGGTGGTGGGCCGGTGTTCGGGATGCCGAAGGGGAACAGGTCACGGGCCTGGACGTGCAGGTACATCAAGATCTTGCCACGCGGCACACCCGCCCCACCCGTGGTCACCGGAGCGCCCATCGTCACCGGGCCGCCCGTGGTCACCGGGCCTTCCGGACCGGCCGGACCGGCCTCGAGCGTGACGCTCAGAGCACTCGATGCGGCCGATGTGCCGGCCGGGTCGTCGTCGTGGCGGTTGCCGGTGCAGTTCGGATCCCCACACCAACTCGGCCCTGCCGGCCCATCGTTCGGCCCACCGGGCGGTCTGTCGGGCAGCTGGGCACCGTTCGGCCCACTGTTCGGCCCACTGTTCGGCCCACGGTTCGGCCCGCTGTTCGGCTCGCTGGTGGGGGTCTGGGGTGGGGTGAGGGGGTGTTGGCCGTCGTAGCGGAGCCGGGCGAGGTCGCCCATCGCGTAGGAGCGCAGCTCGCCGGCGGTCAGTTTCCAGCCCTGGGCGGTGAGGGTGGCGGCGAGGTGGTCGATGACGTCTTCGAGGATGCGGCCCTCCACGACGGGCAGGACGGCCTGCACGCTGGTGTCCCCGGTCCCGTTGCGTGCGTGCTTGAACACGACGTCTCGTGCCGGTGGCGTAGCGAAGCGTTCCTCGAGGTCTTCGTACTCCTCGGGCATGTGCTCGATCAGGGCCCGCTTGATCAGGCCATCGAGCTGGGCCTGCCCGAAGTTCAAGGGCACGAGGTCGAGCTGGGCATCGACGTAGCCACATGCCTCTTCCGAGAGGAACAGGGTCGCCCGGGCGAGGGTACGGGCCCGCCACACCCGCGTCCGCCCGGCCATGGTCCGGGCGAACAGGCGCGGTAGCCGCACCCGCAACTGCTCGGCCTCCAGCAGCAGCCGCTCGGCCGCGCCCAGACCCATCCCGGCCGCGGTCGCGAACGTCGAGATCGAGAACTCCTCCACCGTCCACAACCCCCGCACCCCCGTGCCCGGATCGACCCCCAGATCGGCCCCGTGCTCACCACCCGAGACCACGAACCTCGAGACCCCGGCCCCGGAGCTGGAGGTGGCCGGCTCGCCGGCCGCGGGAGAGGAGGAAGCACCTGCAAGCGTGCCACTGGCCGAGGGCGCGGGATCGGCACACGCGGCGGTGGCGTCACCGCCGGTGGCGGACTCGCTGGAGGACGGCGGCGTGGTGGTGGTCGCCGGGGCATCCATCGAATCAGAGCCCGTGGCTCCCGCGCCGGCCACGGCCCCGGAGTCGGCCCCGGTGCCGGATCCGGTTGTGGCCGGGGTGACCACGTGGCCCTCCTGCTCCCAGATCGCGTTGCGGGCATGGGCGCGTTCGGCCACGAGCCGCGGCGCACCGGCCAGGTCCTCATCGCCGTCATAGTCATCGGCGATCACGAACGGATGCCACTGCACCCACGTCGCCGCCAACGCGAGCTGCTCCAGCTTCAACCGATCCACCCCCTCGCGGCCCTGACGCAGCCGAGCGACCAGGCCGGCGTCATCGCCCACCTCGCCCACCAGCTGCTGAAGTTCCATACCAATCATGGTCTCAGCGACCACCGACATTCCCCCGGCCCCAACCGTACAAGGACACCCAGGAACGCGACCGGGGAAACAACTCGAAGAAATTGTCGAGCAGGTCGGCGGGCTTCCAAGCGATCGAAGGGAACCGTGCAGCGTTGGTCGACGTGCAGCGATGGTCGAGGTGCAGCGATGGTCGACGTGCGGGCGGTCTGACGTCGATGATCCGGGCGGGTGAGTGGGACGCGGCCGGGACCGGCCTCGGCGTGGGCCGCGGTGGCATCGACGTCGAGGGCGGACGATCCGGAAGCGACGTGGGCCGCCGCGACGAGGGTGGTCGGCATCGGCAGTGACCGTGGCATCGGTAGTGACCGTGACATCGGTCGTGACCGTGACATCGGGAGGAACGTGGCGCTACGGGAGGAACGTGACGCTGTGGGAGGGCGCCGGCCGACCGGAAGCACAGAACCCCTGGGGCGGATCACACCCGATGCCCGCGGCCGCAAGGCCCGATAGGCCCAGAAGCCGAGTACCCGACCTGGAATACTGACGAGGATGGCGAGACGAGCGTCGACCCGCGTGCGGTCCGCGTCACAGCGTCCACCGGCCCCATGGCCCGGGGGACCGAGCGAGCCGCACGCACCCCAGGAGAAGTGGAGAACGGCATGGCAGTGTGGCTGGAATCGCTCATCACGGCAACCCCGCAGGAGGGGTTCGAATTGGCGATCACGCTCTCGCGGAAGGGAGTGGGGTACACCCAGCCCTCCCCGGAGGCTCGGGAGGCACTGCGGGGAGGGTACGCCAACGACGCCGATGCACTCACCGCGGCCTCGCAGGTGATCGCCACGAACTTCCAGACCGTGGCGGCCGCGAACAACTATTGGCGCGACTGACCGGGATCACCGCTGGGGCGGCGCCTGCCGATGAGGTCGGCCGGCCCGCCGTCAGGCGGAGCGCACGGCCACGCCCGGCGCATCGAGCACGTCACGTACCTGCCAGGATGGAGCCGTGATGCTCCTCGCCCAGGCCCCCGACGGCCTCCCCGTGTTCACGAGCGGTGACGACGTCGCCGCGCTCCTCACCCCGGCGCTCGCCACCCTCACGTGGCCCGACGGGTCCTCGGGGCTGCGGGACGGAGACGTCGTGGTGGTCGCCTCGAAGATCATCGCCCGGGCCGAGGGGCGGCTCATCGCCGCGAAGGACCGGGAGGAGGCGATCGACGCCGAATCGGTCCGCGAGGTCGCCCGCCGCGAGTATCCCGACGGCACGGTGCTGCGGATCGTCGAGACCCGGCACGGATTCGTGACGGCCGCGGCCGGGATCGACACCTCGAACGTTCCGGCCGGCACCGCGCTGCTGCTGCCGCAGGATCCGGACGCCTCGGCCCGCCGGCTCCGACGCGGACTGCGCGCCCGCCTCGACCTGCGCCTCGGGGTGCTCGTCACCGACACCGTCGGGCGTCCCTGGCGCCGCGGAGCCGCCGACATCGCGATCGGAGCGGCCGGGATCGACGTGCTCGACGACCTGCGCGGGCAGGTCGACCTTCAGGGCCGGGAGCTGCGGGCCACCGTCATGGCCGTCGGCGACGAGATCGCCGCCGCCGCCGAGCTCGTGCGCGGCAAGACCACCGGCCGTCCCGTCGCCGTCGTGCGCGGCCTCCACTCCCACGTGATCGAGGACGACGGCCCGGGCGCCACCGCCGCTGTGCGCACCGCCGATGAGGACCTGTTCCGCAGGGGCGTCAGCGGCGCGGACTGAACACGAGCGCCGAACCGGTGGCGCCGTGCACCCATTCGGCCCGCACGCCCCACACCCGGTCGATGAGGCCGGGGGTGAGGATCTCACGGGGCGGCCCGATCGCCGCGATGGCGCCTGCGTCGAGTACGACCACCTCGTCGCAGATCTCGGCGGCCATGGCGATGTCGTGCAGCGCGACGAGCACCCCGGCCCCGGCGGCGGCGACCGCGCCGATGACCTCGAGCAGATCGAGCTGCGCGCGCAGGTCGAGATGATTGGCCGGCTCGTCCAGCAGCAGCACCCGCGGTGACTGGGCGAGCGCCCGCGCCAGGTGCACTCGCTGCCGCTCGCCGCCGGAGAGGGTCGTGAACGACCGGTCGGCCAGCGCGTGCACCCCGGTGCGCTCCATCGCGGCCGTCACGAGCTCGGCATCCGCCGCGGTCGCCGTGGCCAGCCGCGACTGGAACGGCAGCCGCCCGAGGGAGACGACCTCGGCCACGGTCAGGTCCTCGTGGGGCTGGGCATCCTGCTCGACCATCGCGAGCTGACGCGCGCGCACCCGGGGCGGGAGCGTCGTCCATGATCGACGCCCGATGCCGCCGGCCTCCCCGAACCACAGGTCGCCGGAACTCGGCCGCAGGGCACCGATGACGAGCCGCAGCAGCGTCGACTTGCCCGCGCCGTTGGGTCCGAGGACGCCGGTGATCCGGCCGGCGGCGATGCTCAGATCGACCCGGGAGAGCAGCTCATGGCGCGCCCGCGCGCCCGAGATCACGTAGGTGAGGCGCTCGGCCCACAGGTCCGTGACACGCAGATCGGTGGACGTCGCGGCGCTCATCGGCCGCCGCCTCGACGTCGGCGGGCGAGCAGGACGGCGAACACGGGCGCCCCGATCGCGGCGGTGAGGATGCCCACGGGCACCTCGAGCGGCGCGAACAGCGTGCGCGCGGCGGTGTCGGCCCAGAGCAGGAAGATGCCGCCGCCGAGCGCGGCCAGGGGGAGCACGACCCGGTGCCGGGTGCCGGCGACGAGGCGCACCATGTGGGGCAGCACGAGGCCGACGAACCCGATCGAGCCGCTCACGCTCACCAGCGCCCCGGTGAGCAGCGCGCTCGCCGTGAGCAGCAGCCATCGGGAGCGCACGACCCGCACGCCGAGGGAGGCCGCGGTCACCTCCCCGAACGCGAACGAGTCGAGGGTCCGGGCGGAGGCGACGAGCACGGCGCCCACGAGGATCGTCGCGGCGGCCGCGATCGCCACCGCCGCCCACGTGGCACCGGAGAGGGAGCCGAGCAGCCAGCCGAGGATGTCGCGGTAGGAGTCGCCGCGGGCGGTGGTGAAGATCGCGAACGAGACGAGCGCCGAGAGACCCTGGGCCACGGCCACCCCGGCGAGCACGAGCCGGTGCGGGGCCGCCGATCCGCCCCCGATGCTCAGCGTGAGCAGGAGGGCCGCCATCGCGCCGGCGAACGCGGCCACCGGCAACAGGATCCCCACGCCGAGCAGCAGCACGAGCACCGCGCCGAGCGAGGCGCCGGAACTGAGGCCGAGCAGATACGGGTCGGCCAGCGGGTTGCGGGTGACCGACTGCATGACGGCCCCGGCCAGCGCCAGCCCCGATCCGACGAAGACCGCCACGAGGATGCGCGGCGCGCGGCCCTGCCAGACGATCGCCTCCCGGATGGCCGAGAGCGGGCCCGGGCCGGGATCCCCGCCGAGGCCGATCGCGGCGAGCGCCTCCCGGACGTGGTGGGCGGCGGAGGCGAGCACGTCGGCGGGCCGCAGCGGTTCGATCGAGCCGGCCGCGGTCGAGTTCGCGGGCCCGATGGTCAACGCGACGACGAGTGAGGCGACCAGCAGCGCGAGCCCGGCGACGATCCAGCCCGCGAGCGCCACCCGGCCGCGGCCCCGTGCGGGCGGCCGGCGCCGCGGAACCGCCTCCCCGGGGGCCGCCTCCCCGGGGGCCGCGGCGCTGGATCCGCGATCGGGACGCTGGGTCGTGGTCATCGGCTCATCCCTGCGCGAGGGCGTCCAGCTGCTCGGCGAGGTCGGCCGCCGCCCAGGCCGTGCGCACCCCGGCCTCGCTCGCGGGGAAGGGCACCACGAGGTAGCGCTCGTTCGCGACCGCGTCGAGGGCGGCCGTGACGGGATTGCCGGCGAGCACCTCACGCTTGTGCTCCGCCGTGTTCCAGGTCGAGTCGACGAGCACGATGACGTCCGGATCGGCCGCGGCCACCGCCTCCCAGGAGACCGAGGCCCACGTGTCGTCGATCCCCGCCTCGATGTTGGTCAGGCCCGCGGTCGACATGATGAGCTCGGGAGCCCCGATGCCCCCGCCGACGAACGGGGTGTCCGATCCGGAGGAGTACCAGAGGGCGGTGAGATCGCCCGTGGCGGGCTCGATGGTCTCGAGCAGCCGGTGCTGCTCGGCCACGAGGTCGGCCGCCGCGCCGGGGACGTCGAGGATCCGGCCGACCTCCGTGATCTGGTCGAAGACCTGCTCGAACGTGAGCGGATTCGGCTGGAACTCCGGCTCCTGACATGCGGCCGGGAGCACGTACCCGGCGATGCCCAGATCGGCCAGGTGGTCGCGCTCGCCCACGCCGTCGGCCGTGAGGTTCGACTCCCAGCCGGCGACGATGAGGTCGGGCTCCGCCGCGAGCACGACCTCGGCGGCGGGCAGCTTCTCGGCGAGCACCGGGATGCCCTCCTCGGCCCACTGGTCCGGCACCGGGCCGTCGGCGAACGCGGTGCCGACGAGCCGATCGCCCGCGCCGAGGGCGAGCACGAGCTCCGTCGCCGCCGACTTGATCGTGACCACCCGCTCGGGCGGGGCCGGAAGGGTCACCTCGACGCCGCAGTTCGTGACGGTGAGCGGGAAGGCGCTGCTCGCGGGCGATGGCGTGGGGGAGGGGCGCGCGGCGGGATCCGGTCCGCCCTGGCAGGCGGCGAGGGTGAGTAATACCGCGGCGCCGGCGGCCGTCAGGAGGCGGGTCCGGCGGGAGAGATCGGGCACGGGACATCCCTCGTGGAAGGCAGGCGGATGGGTCGCCGGCAGTTCTGCCGGGGACGTCGCGGCCAGATCGAGCCGGAGTTCCGCGGGCACGAGCGCCCGGTGTCCGGGGTCAACGATAGCCCGATCCGAGCCGGGAGGATCGACCCCGCGGGCCCGCGGTCCGTCCGGCTCAGCCGGGGCCGCTGAAGTCGACCGAGTCCAGCTCGAGGGTGCGCACCGACCCGTCGGCGGTGACCGTCAGCTCCGCACCCGGGGCGTTGTCGCCCGGGTACCAGGCGACCCACCACCCCTCGTTCAGGCTCGCCTCGATGGGCGAGCCCGCGCCGTCCGTGATCTGCACCCGAGTGACCCCGGCCGCGTACGTGCCCACGACGGCGCTGAAGGTGCCCGCGCCGCCCTCGGCGCCCCAGCCGAGCACGATCTCCTGCACGGCCACGGGATCGGCCTCGGCGCGGGCCGCGGCGACGTCGAGATAGGTCGTGCTCAACGGGGCGACGATGCCGTCGCTGCGCTGGCTCACCATGCACAGCCCGAGCGGATCGTGGCCCGTGGCGTCGTCCCGGCCGAGCATGACCGCGAGGGTGTAGGGCCCGCGCTGCTCGGCGAGCACGGGGGAGAGGTGGATGTCGTCGGCGTCGGGGTCCATGACGTTCCAGGGCGGCAACCTGTCCGGGCACGCCGCCACCATCACCTGCGGGTCCACCTCGATGGGCGTCGCCGTCCAGCCCGCATACGCGGTCGAGCCGCCGAGGCCGCTCAGGCCGATCGCCCCGGCGACGATCAGGGCCCCGGCTCCGACCGCCCCGAGCGCCAGCCGCATGGAGTGCCGGCTGCGGCGGGCGGGCACGATCGATTCGATGTCGACCACCTCGTCGGCCGCGATCCGCGCGTCGATGCGGGCGCGCAGCGCCGCCGAGTCCACCGTGAGCCCGGCCGCCGGGTCGAGCTCCCCCAGGGCGTCGAGCAGCGGGCCCTGGCCCGCTTGGTCCTGCCTCATGTCGTCTCCCCTCGACCGTGTTCGATCAGATGGAGCAGTCGCCGTCGGGCCCGGAACAGCCGGACCGCGAACGCGCTCGAGCTGATGGAGAGAACCTGGGCCGCCTCGCGGTGGGAGAGCTCGTCCCAGGCGACCATGCCCAGGACCTCCTGCTCGCCGGCCGTGAGCCGCTTCCACGCTGTGACCAGGTCGGCCCTGGTCGCGATGGCCCCCTCGATCCCGTCGTCGGGCACGATGCCTTCTGCGATGCGGACCGCGGTGTCTCGCCGGCGCGCCGCGGCCCGGTAGTTGTTGCGGATGATGTTGCGCGCCACCGTGAACAGCCACGGCCGCTCCTCGGATGGGACCTCGTCGATTCGGCGCCAGGCGACCAGGTAGGTCTCCGCCAGGACGTCCTCGGCGATGTCCGGTTCGGTGCGGCGGCGGATGAAGGCCAGCAGCTCGCGGTGATGAGCCCAAAGCTCATCGAATCTCGCGTGGCTGCTGGCCGCCATTCCGTTCCCGTCCCACCCATACCTATGACATGTCGGCTCCCGACGAATCCTTACAGTGACCTGCGTCACACTCCGGCGTGAGGGGGTGACCCGTTACGCTCGGTGCGGGCGCTCGACCACCCGAATCCATGAAGTCAAGCAGATCAGGGAACCCATGAGCCACTCGACCCCGGCCCGCAGACGCGCCGGACTCACCGTGTCCATCCTCGCGGGGCTCGCGCTCGCGGCCACGGCGGCCTCGCTGCCGGCCGCGGCCGACACCGCCGGTGAGGCGGCGGATCCCGGCGAGGCGGCGGGCGTCGTCCATACCCGAAGCCACGCCGAATGGCAGGCGTGGGCCGGGGACCTGCGCGCGGAGCTCGAGGGCACGGACTGGGCCGCGCTGTCGCGGGCCGCCGGCTGCGAGCTCACGTCGGTCTCCCTGACCGAGGTGGTCGACCCCGAGGCGAACGAGGCGCTCGGGGCCCCGGCGGACCTCGCGCTGCCCGTGGTGGAACGCGAGGAGCACTGCGCGCCCGGGCTCGCGGCCGGCGCGTTCACGCAGCAGGCCCCGATGCCGGCCGGCGCGTTCGCCGCGGCGGCCGGTTCGTGCGAGGGCGTGACCGGCGGGCGGGCCTGCATCTCCCGGTCGGGCTCGTATGTGACCGGCTCCTACACCTACTACGGCTCCGGCACCACGAACGGGTTCTCGCGCCTGTACAAGATCTCCTCCCTGTCGGGCTGCCCGCGGGGCACGACGATGGCCACGAGCGGGAGCTCGACGCTCGGCTACGGGGACCGGTCCTCGATCACCACGGCGCTGGGCACCGGCAGCTACTCGATGCACTTCTGGCGCAAGGTGTTCATCGGCCACAGCGACACCGGCGGCGCCTGCGCCTACCTGTGACCCCGTGAACCCGCGGGGCGGTGCGGCCGCCCCGCGGGATGCCGACCTCACACGGCCGTGTAGCCGCCGTCGACGAGGTGGTAGCTGCCGGTGATGAAGCTCGCCGCCGGCGAGAGTAGGAAGCACGTGAGCGCCGAGACCTCCTCCGCCCGGCCCAGCCGCCCCAGCGGGTGCTTGGTCGCGAGCAGCGCGAGCGCCTCGGTCGGCAGGTTCTTCTCGAGCAGCGGGGTCACGATGTATCCCGGCCCGACGGCGTTGATCCGCAGGCCCGCCGCACCGTACTCGGCGGCGGCGTTCTTCGTCAGCCCCACGACCGCGTGCTTGGCCGCGGTGTAGGCCCCGTTCCCGGGAGCCGCCACGGTGCCGTGGATCGAGGCCATGTTGACGATCGCCGAGCCGTGGGGATCCTTGAGCAGCTCCGGGATCTGGTAGCGCATCCCGTACAGCACGCCGTTCAGGTTGATGTCGATGACCCGCTGCCAGTCCGCGAGGTCGACCTCGCCGGCCGGCGCGCTCACGCCGCCGATGCCCGCATTGTTGACGGCGAGGTGGAGCCCCCCGTAGGTCTCGACCGCGTACTCCACCGCCAGCCGGGACTGCTCCGGGTCGGCCACGTCCTGCCGGAAGGCCGAGGCCGTGCCGCCCGCCGCCGCGATCTCCCCGGCCACGCGCTCGGCGCCGGCGAGGTCGATGTCCGAGACGACCACCGAGGCCCCGCCGAGCGCGAGCTCCTTCGAGATCGCCTCCCCGAGTCCGGAACCGCCCCCGGTCACGATCGCCACCCTGCCCGCGAACTTCGTCATGATGCGCTCCTTGTGTCTGCAGCTGCGTGTGCAACGGCGCGGATCTCGCGCACCTCCCACGGTAAGCGTACGGACGACGCCCGGCCGGGTCGAGGGTCCCGGTCACCCTGGGTAGAACGTCCCGTTCGGGGTGTGCTCAGCCGCGGCGGATCCGGAAGCGCCAGTACCGGCGCGGCCACAGCCCGGTGCGTTCCTGGGCGAGCAGGGCATGCCCATCGCGTTCGGCCCACAGCGGCACCTCGTACGGGGCGAACCGGTCACGGCTGAGCACCTCCAGCTCCTGCCCCGGCGCGAGCGCCCGCACGCGCTCGGCGGCCCGGATGAGCCCGATCGCACACGGGGCGGAGCGGTTGTCGAGCACGGCGGCCGGCGCCGACGGGCCCGTCATGGCGCGGTCCTCTCGGCGCGGCCCGCGGCGCTCGCGGGGGGTGCGGGGTGGGCGCGGTCCTCGGGGTCCTCAGGGTCCTCAGGGTCTTCAGGGTCCTCGAGGTCGTGGAGGTCGCAGACGCCCTGCACCGGGGAGCAGTGCCGAAAGAGGGGGCAGGTGATGAAGACGACCACGAGGGCGATGATCGCGAGCACCTTGCCCGGGATGAGGGCGCCGGGGAAGGCGGCCCACCAGGTCGCCGGGAGGGTGCGGTAGGCGCCGGCCATGAGCAGGCCGGTCACGATGATCGTGGGCAGCGCGAACCGCACGACCCACCGGAACCGGTCGAGCTGGTGCGCCCCGGCGACGACGGCGTCGACGTTCGCGTGCGCGCGGCCCGCGGGCATCGCCACCGCGATGTTCCAGAGCGCCCCGCCGAGCCAGAGCGTGAAGGCCGCCAGGTGCGCGGCCCGCATCCAGCCGTGCCAGCCGGCGCCCGCGTCGGCGTACGCCCACAGCGCGATCGCGGCCACGGCGAGCAGGCAGACGGCGATCCCGGCCGGTCGGCGGTCGACCCCCGCCGCGAGCGCCGCGGCGAGCGCCACGAGGCAGGCCACGAGCGCCCAGCGCACGAGCGGGGTGGGCGCCAGGTAGCCGGTGGCCAGCGGCCCGGCGACGCCTGCGAGCGCGATCGGGGCCACCCGGCGGCCGATCGTGCGGGCGCGGGCGAGCGCGGTCGCGTTGAGCGCCTCGAGCGCGCCCTGTTCCGCCTCCCGGTCGCTGCGGCGCAGGTAGAGCACTCGCCAGGCCGCGAACCCGCCCGCGAGCGCGATCGCCCAGAGGCCGAGCCACCGGGCCGCGATCGCCCCCGGGCCGAGGCCGGCCATCGCGCCGGTGAAGGTCACCCCGGCGAGCGAGGCGAGGCTGATGAGCACGAAGGCGACCTTCGGCAGGAACGGGGTCTCCTGCTTGACGATCACCTGCAGCCCGGACGGGCTCGCGGCGCTGAGCGCGGCCCGCTCGAGGGCGGCGGCGTTCGGCCCGGTCACGGGTCCGGGGCGTTCGGGGGCGGAGGTCATCGAGGGCTCCTGGAGGCTGGGCGCCATCGGCGGCGCCCTGCGCCGGCCGCTGCCGGGAGGGCGTCTGGTGGTGGCGGGACGATTCGGTACAACACCCCTGACGGCACCGACGATACCGCCCCGCCCCGATTTAGGTAAGCCGGCACTTGCGCATATGAGACGCTGGCCTCATGACCACGCTCGAGCCCGGCCCGGTGGCGCACGGCCTCCTCCTCGCGGCCGGCGCCGGCACGAGGATGGGCCGGCCGAAGGCGCTGCTCACCCGCCCCGACGGCACCGGCTACCTCGAGGCGGCGGCCCGCGCGCTCCTCGAGGGCGGCTGCGCCGAGGTCCTCGTCGTGCTCGGCGCCGCGGCCGGCGAGGCCCGCCGCCGGCTCGAGGCCGCGGCGCCGACCGGCGTCCGCGCGATCGAGTGCCCGCGCTGGGCGCAGGGCCAGGGGGAGTCGCTCCGGTGCGGCCTACGCCACCTGCGCGAGCGCTCGAACGCGAGCGTCGCCGTCATCCAGCTCGTCGACCTGCCGGACGTGGATGCGCGCGTGATCCGGCGGCTCCTCGGTGCAGCAGGTTCGGCAGGTTCGACCGGTGCAGGCGCGCTCGCCCGGGCGGCCTACGACGGGATCGGCGGCCATCCCGTGCTGCTCGGGCGCGACCACTGGGCGCCGGCGGCGGCGACCGCGACCGGGGACCGGGGCGCACGCGCCTACCTGCGCGAGCACGCGACGGTCCTGATCGAGGCGGGCGACCTGGCCGCCGGGCGCGACGTCGACACCCCGGAGGAGTACCGGGCGGCGGGGGGCCTCGACGGCCCGGAGGGATCTGGCGGTTCAGGCGTTCCCGGCTGACATCCGCTGCCGCATGCAGTCGACGAACTGTGTGAGGAGATTGTCCGAGACCCGCTGGATGATGCCGCGGCCGAACTGGGCGGGCTTGCCCGTGATCGCCATGTCGGTGAGCACCTCGACCGAGGTTCCCTCCTCGGCCGCGGTGAGGGTCGCCGTGACGGTGACGGAGGCGACGCCGTTCCCGCGCCGATCCGTGCCGGAGGCCTCGATCACGACCCGGCCGGCCGCCTCGTCGCGTTCGACGAAGCGGCCCTCGCCCTTATAGGCCATCGAGATCGGGCCGAGCTTGACCCGCACGGAGCCCTCGAAGCCGTCGCCGTCGGTGCTCGTCAGGGCGGCCCCGGGGAAGCAGGGCACGACCTGTTCGAGGTCGTTGAACGTGGCCCACGTGTGCGCCATCGGGGCCGGCACGGTGAACTGGTGAGTGAGATCCATGAGTGGCGCCTCCCGGTCACCGGGGCGTGGCGGCCGCGAGCACGGCCCGGCGCGCGAGCACCGTCGCGAGGTGGAGCCGGTAGGCCTCGTCGCCGTTGAGGTCGGACGGCGGTTCGGTGCCCGCTCCGGCGGCGGCGCAGGCGGCCGTGACCGCCGCGGGCGTCGCCGGGCCGCCGACGAGGGCCTGTTCCACCTCGGCCGCGCGGACGGGCACCGAGCCCATGTTCGTCAGCGCGACACGGGCCCCCGCGATCGCCTCGCCCTCGAGCCGCACGCACGCGGCCACCGCGACGATCGACCACTGCTGGGCCACCCGCGTGAACTTCTCGTAGGCCGAGCCCCAGCCGTCGAAGAGCGGGACGCGGATCTCGGTGAGGAGTTCGTCCTCGCCGACCGCCGTGGTGAAGTAGTCGACGAAGAAGTCCGCCGCGCTCACCGTGCGGGGACCGGCCGGCCCCGTGATCGTCAGCTCCGCCTCGAGCGCGAGCAGGCAGGCGGACATGTCGCCGGCCGGATCGGCGTGGACGATCGCGCCGCCGATCGTGCCGCGGTGGCGCACCTGTGGGTCGGCGACCGTGCCGGCCGCCCGGGCGAGCAGTCCGGCGTGGGCGGCGACGAGCGGGTCGGTGGCGATGTCGTGGTGGCGGGTCATCGGCCCGATGACGAGCCGGTCGTCCTCGACCCGGATGCCGCGCAGGCCGTCGATGTGCTGCAGCCCGATGACGAGCTCGGGATCGGCCATCCGCAGCTTGAGCACGGGGATGAGGCTCTGCCCGCCGGCGAGGATCTTCGTGTTCATCGGGTCGCGGGCGAGCAGCGTGACGGCCTCGGCGACGGTCGCGGGGGCCTCGTAGTCGAACGTGCTGGGGATCATGCTCCTGCCTCCGTTGCGGATGGGGCCGTGCCGGTGCTGCGGGCCGCCTCGAGTGCGTGCCAGACCCGGGCGGGGGTGCACGGCATGGTCAGGTCGGTCACCCCGAGGTGGCGGATCGCGTCGAGGATGCCGTTGACGATCGCGGGGGTCGAGGCGATCGTGCCGGCCTCGCCCACGCCCTTGACCCCGAGCTCGTTCGAGGTCGCCGGCGTGGTCGTGCGATCGGTGACGAACTCGGGCAGGTCGGGTGCCGAGGGCACGAGGTAGTCCGTGAACGATCCCGTGACGAGCGTGCCGAACTCGTCGTAGACGGCCTCCTCGTAGAGCGCCTGCGAGATGCCCTGGGCGAGCCCGCCGTGGACCTGGCCCTCGACGAGCATCGGGTTGACCACGGTGCCGACGTCGTCGACGCACACGTACGCGCGCACGGAGGCGCGCCCGGTCTCGGTGTCGACCTCCATCGCCGCGAGGTGGGTGCCGTGCGGGAAGGAGAAGTTCTCGGGATCGAACGTGGCGTCCGCGTCGAGGCTCGGTTCGAAGCCGTCCGGCAGGTCGTGTGCGGAGAAGGTCGCGAATGCGACGTCGGCGAAGCTCACGCCCTGATCGGTCCCGCGGACCGAGAACCGGCCGTCGGTGAACTCGACGTCGGTGGCCGCGGCCTCGAGCATGTGGGCGGCGACGATCCGAGCCTTCTCGATCACCTTGTCGGCCGCGGCGAGCACCGCCATGCCGCCGACGGACAGCGAGCGCGACCCGTAGGTGTCGAGGCCCTTCTGGGCGATCTGGGTGTCGCCGTGGAGCACCTCGACGTTCTCGAACGGCACCCCGAGGCGGTCGGCCACGAGCTGACTCCAGGAGGTCACGTGCCCCTGCCCGTGCGGGCTCGTGCCGGTGACGACCTCGACGTTGCCGGTGGCCAGCACCCGCACCTGGGCGTACTCCCATCCGCCCGCCGCGTAGTTCAGCGCGCCGAGGACCCGGGAGGGGGCGAGCCCGCACATCTCGGTGAACGTCGAGACCCCGATCCCGAGCTGGATCGGGTCGCCGCTCTCCCGGCGGCGGGCCTGCTCGGCCCGCAGCTCGTCGTAGCCGAAGAGCTCGAGCGCCTTCGCGGTCGCGGCCTCGTAGTCGCCGGTGTCGTAGGTGAGGGAGGCGACCGTGTCGAAGGGGAACTCCTCGTGGGCGATCCAGTTCTTCTCCCGCAGCGCGATCGGGTCCATGTCGAGCTCGGTGGCGAGCTCGTCCATCATCCGCTCGATCGCGAACGTGGCCTCCGGCCGCCCGGCCCCGCGGTAGGCGTCGGTCCACACCCGGTTCGTGAACACGTTGCGGCATTCGAATCGGTAGGCCGAGAACTTGTAGATGCCGTTGTACATGAATGCCCCGAGGATCGGGATGCCCGAGGTGATGAGGCCGAGGTAGGCGCCCATGTCGGCGACGATCCGCACGTCCAGGCCCGTGACGGTGCCGTCGGCCTTCGCCCCGATCCGCAGGTGCTGGACGTGGTCGCGGCCGTGGTGGGCACCCATGAGCGACTCGCTGCGGGTCTCGGTGTACTTGCACGGCTTGCCCGTTCTGCGGGCGGCGAGGATGGTGATGACCTCCTCGGGGGTGACCGCCAGCTTGCCGCCGAACCCGCCGCCCACGTCGGGGGCGATGACGCGCAGCTTGCTCTCGGGGATGCCGAGGGTCAGGGCGAGCATGAGCTTGGCGATGTGGGGAATCTGCGTGGCCGACCACATCGTGATCTGCTCCCCGGTCGGATCCACGAGCACCGAGCGCGGCTCCATGAACGCCGGGATGAGCCGCTGCTGGCGGATCGTCCGCTCGACCACGACGTCCGATTCGGCCAGGGCGGCCTCGATCTCGCCCCCGGTGCCCGCCTCGGCCGAGTCGAAGACCCACGTCGCGGAGACGTTCGTGCCGAGGTCCGGATGCACGAGGGTCGAATCGGTCGCCGCCTCCTCCAGATCGAGCACGAGCGGCAGCTCCTCGTAGTCCACGTCGACGAGTTCCTGCGCGTCCCGCGCCTGGGCCCGGGAGCGGGCGACGACCACGGCGACGATCTCTCCGGCGAAGGCGACCGTGTCGACGGCGACCGCCGGGTGTGGGGGAGCCAACTGATTGGGGGTGACCGGCCAGGCGTTCGGCAGGGAGCCCTGCTCGTCGGCGAGGTCGGCGCCGGTGAACACGCGCACGACCCCGGGGGCGTCGCGGGCCGCCGACACGTCGATCGAGGCGATCCGGGCATGGGCCACGGGGCTGCGCACGAGCCCGAGGTAGAGGGTGCCGGGCAGGGAGATGTTGTCGGTGAAGCGCCCGCGGCCGGTGGTGAGGCGGGCGTCCTCCTTGCGCAGGCGCGCCCGGCCGATCTCGGGCGGGCGGGAGTCGGTGACGGTCATCGTGATGCCCCCTCCTCGGCGGCGGTCCGCACGGCCGCCACGATGTTCTGGTACCCGGTGCAGCGGCACAGGTTCCCCTCGAGGCCTGCGCGGATCTCGGTGTCGCTCGGGTGCGGGTTCTCCGCCAGCAGCGAGGCGGACTGCATGATCATGCCCGGGGTGCAGAAGCCGCACTGGAGCCCGTGGCAGGCGTTGAACGACTCCTGCAGCGGGTGCAGCCCCTCGTCCGGGGTGAGCCCCTCGATCGTGGTGATCTCGTGCCCGTCCGCCTCGACCGCGAGCATCGTGCACGACTTGATGCCGTAGCCGTCGAACAGCACGGTGCAGGCTCCGCAGTTCGTGGTGTCGCAGCCGATGGCCGTGCCGGTCTTGCCGAGCACCTCCCGCAGGTACTGCACGAGCAGCATCCGCGGTTCCACCGGATCGGTGTACTCGACCGAGTCGACCGTGACCGTGATCGTTCGTGTTCCCGTTGCCATCCTCGCGCTCCTTCGCCTCGACCAGCAACCATCCGACCCGCCCGACATTCGGACTGCATACGATACGCCGCATGTCAAACCGGCGTGGGCAAAGTCTCGGATTCGGTGAGATGGCCTATCCTGGCGGCGTGGCACAGGTGAGGCACGGATGAAGAGCATCGCCTCGATCGACGACGTCGGGGCGGCGCTGGACTCCGCCGGGTACCTGAGCGAGGAGGGCCTCTCGACGATCACCTACCTGGCGATCGCGATGGGCCGCCCGCTGCTGCTCGAGGGGGAGCCCGGTGCCGGGAAGACGGCGCTGGCCGAATCCCTCGCGGGCGGCCTGGGCGTGCCGCTCATCCGCCTCCAATGCTACGAGGGCATCGACGCCTCCCAGGCGCTCTACGACTGGGACTTCACCAAGCAGATCCTCCACCTGCGGGCGCTCGAGGCGGCCGCCGTCACCGGGAGGGACGGCCCCGGCGGCGAGGCGGCCGCGGGGATCGGCGAGATCGAGACCTCCCTGTTCGACGAGCGCTTCCTGCTCGCCCGGCCGATCCTGCGCTCGCTGCGGGAGGGGCCGTGCGTGCTGCTCATCGACGAGATCGACCGGGCGGACGACGAATTCGAGGCCTTCCTGCTCGAGGTGCTCTCCACGAACCAGGTGTCGATTCCCGAGCTGGGAACGATCCGCGCCGAGGTGGCGCCGATCGTCGTCATGACCTCGAACTGCACGCGCGAGCTGCATGACGCGCTCAAGCGCCGCTGCCTGTACCACTGGATCGACCATCCCGGCCTCGAACGCGAGGTCGCGATCGTCCGGCGGCGGTTGCCCGGCGTGAGCGAGCGACTCGCGCGAAGGCTCGCGGGCGCCGTCCAGACGCTGCGGGCAGACGAGCGGCTCGTCAAGCCGCCCGGCGTGGCCGAGACGCTCGACTGGGCGGCGGCGCTGGCGCACCTGGGCCGCGCGGAGTTCGACCTGGCCACGGCCGCGGCGACCGTCGGTGCCGTGTGCAAGCATCGAGGTGACGTCGAGGTCGTGCGTGCCTCGCTCGACCGGCTGCTGCGGAACTGACATGGGCCCAGGAGGCGGCGCGCCGGCCCGCACCCCCGTGGAGATCCTCGCCGGGTTCTCGCGGGCGCTGCGGGAGACCGGCCTGGCCGTGACGACCGAGGCGACGGCCACCTTCGTCGACGCCGTGGCCCACCTCGACTACGGCCGCCGCGCCGACGTCTATTGGGCCGGCCGCGCCACCTTCTGCGCCCGCGCCGAGGACCTGCCCTCCTACGACCGGGCGTTCGAGGCGTGGTTCGCGGGTCTCGACGCGCCGCCGCCGGCCGGGCCCGGTGAGTCGGGACGGGCCGAGCGCCGGGCGGGGGTGCACCCCGGAGCGGCCGGGGACTCCGAGGCGATCGCGGCGCTCGCCTCGATGGCGGAGCGGCTCCGGCACCGCGACATCGCCCAGTTGAGCGCGGCCGAGCGGGCGCTCCTCGAACACGAATTCGACACCCTCCCCGTGCGCCTGCCCACCCGCCGGACCCGCCGGCTCGAGGTCGCCGGTCATGGCCGGATCGACCGGGTGCGCACCCTGCGTGACCAGCTCCGCCGGGCGGGCGAGCCCGGGCCGCTGCGCCACGCCCGCCGGCGCCGACGGGCGCGCCGGATCGTGCTCCTCATCGACGTCTCCGGATCGATGAAGCCCTACGCCGACGCGCTGCTGCGGCTCGCCCACCGGGTGTGCCGGGCGGCCCCCGCCGGCGGAGTCGAGGTGTTCACGCTCGGGACCCGGCTCACCCGCGTGACCGAGGCGATGCGACGCCCGGACGCCCACGCGGCCCTCGTCGCCGCCGGCGAGACCATCCCGGACTGGGCCGGGGGCACCCGGCTGGCCGACGCGCTCGAGGCCTTCCTGCGGCGGTGGGGGCGTCGCGGCCTGGCCCGCGGGGCCGTGGTGGTCATCGCCAGCGACGGCTGGGAGCGCGGCGATCCGCAGCGGCTGGCCGGGCAGCTGCGGGTGCTGGCGGGCCTGGCCCACCGGGTCGTGTGGTCGAACCCGCACGCCGGAAAGGAGGGCTACGAGCCGGTCCAGAGCGGGATCGTGGCCGCGTTGCCCCATCTCGACGCGCTCGTGGCGGGCCACTCGATCGCGGCCTTCGAGGAACTGCTCGCAACGATCGGCGCGGCCCGGGGCGACTCGGCGCGGCGCCGCCCGAGTGAGGGGCCGGTTGCGAGGAACGGGAGGAGGCCCCATGCGTGACGTGCTCGAGGATCTCATGGCGCAGTGGGAGGCCGGGCGCACCGCCGGGCTGGCCACCGTCGTTGGCGCGTTCAAGTCGGCTCCGCGGCTGCCCGGGGCCGCGATGCTCGTGGCCGCCGACGGCGCCGTGAGCGGCTCGGTCTCCGGCGGCTGCGTCGAGGGCGCGGTGTACGAGGCGGCGAACGAGACCCTCGCCGGCGGCCCGGTGCGCCTGCAGCGCTACGGGTTCACCGACGACGACGCCTTCGCCGTCGGCCTCACGTGCGGCGGGATCATCGACGTCTTCGTCGAGCCCGTCTCGCACGCGACGTTCCCCGAGCTGGGCGACGTCGCCGCGGACATCCGCGCGGGCCGGCCGGTGGCCGTGGCGACCGTCGTCGACCACCCCGATCCCACCTGGCCGGGCCGTCACCTCGTGATCCGGCCGGACCGGGCCGCCGGCACCCTCGGCTCGGAGCGGGCCGACCACGCCGTGATCGACGACGGCCGTGGGCTGCTCGCCGCCGGCCGCAACGCGATGCTCACCTACGGCCCCGACGGGCAGCGCCTCGACGAGGGCATGCGGGTGTTCGTCTCGAGCTTCGCCCCGGCGCCGCGGATGATCGTCTTCGGGGCGATCGACTTCGCCGCCGCGCTCGCCCGGCAGGGCGCGTTCCTCGGCTACCGGGTGACGGTCTGTGATGCCCGGCCCGTCTTCGCCACCCGGGCGCGGTTCCCCGACGCCGACGAGGTCGTGGTGCGCTGGCCCCACGACTACCTCGCCGGCGAGGTCGACGCGGGCCGGATCGACCGGCGCACGGTCATCGCCGTGCTCACCCACGACCCGAAGTTCGACGTGCCCGTGCTCGAGGTGGCGCTCCGGCTGCGCGAGATCGCCTTCATCGGTGCGATGGGCTCGCGCCTCACCCACGACGACCGGCTCGAGCGGCTGCGCGAGCGGGGGCTCACGGCCGCGGAGCTCGCGCGGCTGTCGAGCCCGATCGGGCTCGACCTCGGGGCCCGCACCCCCGAGGAGACCGCGGTGTCCATCGCGGCCGAGATCATCGCGCGCCGCTGGGGCGGCACCGGCGAGACCCTCAGTGCCCGGGCGGGCCGCATCCACAACGACGACGCCCTGGACTGACTCGCGTGAGCCCGCGTGGCAGCATGGCAGCCATGAACGACACCCACGCGCCCGACCTCGTCGTCGTCACCGGCGCCTCGTCCGGCATCGGCGAGGCGACCGTGCGGCACCTGCGCGGCCTCGGCACCCCGGTGGTGGCCGTGGCGCGCCGCCGGGAACGACTCGAGACGCTCGCCGGTGAGGTCGGCTGCGAGGTCGTCGCCGCCGACCTGGCCACGGCCGAGGGGGCCCGCGCCCTCACGGACCACGTCGGTGCCCGGGCGCTCGCGGCCGTCGTCGCCAACGCCGGGGGAGCCCGCGGCGTCGATCCCGTGGAGGCCGCCGGGGGCGAGGAGGCGGAGGCGGTCATCGGCCGGTGGCGGGAGATGTACGACATGAACGTCGTGGCCACGCTGCGGACCGTCACGGCGCTGCTGCCGGCGCTGCGGGCCGGCGGCGGCGACGTCGTCGTGGTCACGAGTATGGCCGCCCGCGAGTTCTATCCGGGCGGCGCCGGCTACACCGCCGCCAAGCACGCCGAGCGCGCGATCCCGGCCACGCTGCGGATGGAGCTCCTCGGGGAGCCGATCCGCATCATCGAGATCGCGCCCGGGCTCGTGCACACCGAGGAGTTCTCGCTGCGCCGCCTCGGCGACCGGGCGCGGGCCGAGGCCGTGTACGCCGGCGTTCCGGGCCCGTTGCACGCCGCCGACGTCGCCGAGGCCATCGCCTGGACCCTGAGCCGGCCGGCGCACGTGAACATCGACCTGCTCGAGATCAACCCCGTGGCCCAGGCCGGCGCCACGAGGGTGCACCGGCTCACCCCGTGAGCGAGCCGAGGAAGCGGTCGTGGAAGGCCGCCACGTCGAGGTCCTCGACGATCCGGACGACCCCGGGCTCGCGCGCATCCTCCGGATCGGGCCGGCCCGGCCGCAGATCGGCCGTCACCTGCCCGCGGGTGCGCTCCCCGCGCAGTTCCACGCCCGTGCGCACGAGCCGGTAGCTCGCGAGCCGGTGGTCGAGGGCGAGGGCCATCGCGAGCGGATCGTGCAGCAGGCACGTGCGCCGGCCCAGGGTGCGTTCGTACCGGTCGAGGTAGTGCTGCATCGCGGCCCAGAGGAACCGCCCGTGCGGCGTCGCGGTGGTCGCGAGCCGGTCGAGCAGCTCGGGCGGGACCGCGGTCCGGCGGGTCGCCTCGAGCCCGACCCACGTCAGGTCCCACGGGGCGTCGATCACGAGCTGGGCGGCCTCCGGATCGCAGAACGTGTTCGCCTCGGCGAGCGCGGTCGCGTTCCCCGGCACGAGGATCGCCCCGCCCATGACCACGACTCGGCGCACGTGGCCGGCGAACTCCGGGTCGAGCAGCAGCGCGATGCCGAGATTCGTCAGCGGCCCGATCGCCACGAGGGTGAGTTCGCCGGGGTGGGCGCGGGCGAGCCGCACGAGCTCGACCGGCGCGAGCGTGCCCGCGAGCGAGCGTGTGGACGGCGCCCGGCCGGTATCGCCCAGGCCGTCGCCTCCGTGCACGGCCTCCGCCGTACGAAGCGGCTGGGCGAGGGGCCGGGCGGCGCCCAGGTGCACCGGCACGTCGGCGAGACCGAGCACGTCGAGCACCGTGAGCGCGTTCCGGGCCCCGGTCTCGACGGGCACGTTGCCGTGGGTGACCGTGCAGGCGACGTACTCGGCGCCGTGCGCCGCACCGTACGCGAGGGCGAGGGCGTCGTCGATGCCCGGATCACAGTCGAGGAGGAGGGGGAGGGGCGTCACGAGGCTGTCAATCGGCCGGAGTCCCGTGCCGGCCCGGCACGTCGGTGCGTGGCGGCGGCGTCCACGTCGCTGATCGAGATCCGTTGAGAGTCGGACACGATCTCTCCTCTCAGCGGCGATGTCGAGGGCCGGCCGGGAAGCGGCTCCGGTCGATTGTTGCTCACGGGATCGGGTCTGGTGCGCCGGTGCGCGGTTCGCTCCGGGGCTGCCGTCGCTGCTTCGAAGGACGCCGCTCGCCTCCGATGCCGCGTGAATCTCAGTGTACGCCCGGGCTGCTCGGCCGACCACGGGACGCTTCGGCTCAGGATGGCAGGGGGCGACATGTGAGCCCTGTCCGCTTGTCTACTTTCCGTCTACCATCATCGTATGGCGATGAAGACGACGACGATCAGGGTGCGTGAGCCGGATTCGGAGCGCCTACGCCGCATGGCCGACGCGCGCCAGACACCTGTGATCGACGTGGTCCACGCGGCCATCGACGCTCTCGAGCGACAGGAGTTTCTGCGTGGACTCACCGAAGACTACTCAAAGCTGCGAGACGACCCGCGACTACTCGCCGAGTACAGGGAAGAGCGACGCGTGTGGGACTCCGTCGAAGCTACGGCTTGCGCAGCCACATCGAACTGACGTCCGGAGCGAGTGGCCTCGACCACGCCAGTTTCGCCCGCTGCGATCAGATCCGCACCATCTCCCTCGAGCGGCTGCGATCGCGCATCGGTGCGGTCGGCCCAGTGGAGATGCGCGCCATTGATCAAGCCCTGCGATTCGTGCTCGACTTATGACTCGCCTGGGGTCGAGCCCGACACTGCTGGACATCGGCATATGGCGGCCCCGTCGAACGTGAACAGCTGACGCTCCGGACGAAGGCGGGCGGCGGAACTCGATCGTCCGCCTCGTCCACTCCGTCGGGGCATCGGCGAGCGTGTCCGCGGGGATGTCGCTCATCACGTAGCGCTCGCCGGCGCTCGTCTCGAAGCGGATCTCGTCCCGGCGGTTGCCCTCAAGCGCTCCTCCCGGGCCCGCCCAGGTCGCGTGCGGAGCGATCCGTGCGCAGCAGGCTGGCGAGGGTCGCGACGACCATCGAGGCGATGATGACGCCGAGTGAGAGCCCCGTGCCGATCTCGGGGGCCCACTGGATCGGCTGCCCGCCGTTGAGGAACGGGATGCTGTTCTCGTGCATCGCATGGAACACGAGCTTGACGCCGATGAATCCGAGGATGGCCGCGATCCCGTACTTGAGGTAGATGAGCCGCTCGATGAGGTGACCGAGCAGGAAGTACAGCTGCCGCAGCCCCATGAGGGCGAAGATGTTGGCCGTGAACACGATGAACGCGGAGTTCGTGATGCCGAAGACCGCGGGTATCGAATCGAGCGCGAAGAGCAGGTCCGTGGTGCCGAGCGCGAGGAGCACGAGCAGCAGCGGCGTGAGCATCGCCTGGCCGTCGACCATCGTGCGAAGGCGCATGCCGTCGTAGGTGTCGGTCATCCGAAGCCGCGAGCGCAGGCGCCGGATCAGGGCGTTGTCGCTGCCGCCCTCGTCCTCGGAGCCGGTGACCTGGTGGATCGCGGTGAACACGAGGAACGCGCCGAAGAGGTAGAAGATCCAGCTGTAGCTGGCGATGAGCTGGGCGCCGATGAGGATGAACACGCCGCGCAGCACGAGCGCGATGAGGATGCCGGCCATGAGCACCTCCTGCTGGAGATGTTCGGGCACCGCGAACCGCGTCATGATGAGCACGAACACGAAGAGGTTGTCGATGCTCAGGGAGTATTCGGTGAGCCAGCCGGCCACGAACTGACTGGCGTACTCGGCGCTGCCGAGCAGCAGGATGCAGGCGGCGAAGACCAGCGCGAGGGTGACGTAGACGCCGACCCAGATCCCACACTCCTTCGCGCTCGGGCGGTGCGGCCGGCGAGTGACGACGACGAGGTCCGCGATGAGGATCGCGACGAGCACGATGAGCGAACCGATTTCGAACCAGGGTGGCAAGCCGGTGGACATGTGGGCCTCTCGGGGCGGTCTGCGCTGAAAGTCTCTCCCGCAGGTCGTGCGGCGCGTCGCGGGCGCCTAGCCTCAGGGCTTGGCGGGCAGGGAGGTGCGCGCCGTCACGTTCATCCGGTTCCACACGTTGATGACCGAGATGGCCATGATCAACTGAACGATCTGCTGCTCGTCGAAGGCATCGCGCACGCGTTCCCACACGGCATCGCTCACGCCACCGCGGGACAGCAGCGTCATCTGCTCCGTCAGGGCGAGCGCCGCCTGCTCCCGCTCACTGAACAGGTCGCCGGCCTCGTGCCAGGCCGCGACCAGGTCGATCCGTCGCTGATCGACGCCGGCCTCGCGGGCGTCGTCCGTGTGCATGTCGAGGCACCACGCGCAGCCGTTGAGCTGGGAGGCGCGAATATCCAGGAGCGGGACGAGCCCGGCGTCGAGCCGAGCCGAGTTCACGTACTTCTGCAACGGGAGCACGGCCTGGTAGGCCGTGGGGTCCACGTCCTTGATCGACAAGCGCTGCTTATTGGTCATCATCTGCTCCACTTCTCGCCCCTGTGCTCGCTGCCGTCCCTTCCTTCGATGTTACGTCCGGCATACGCGCGGGGGACAGGGCCGGTGATCCTCGGCCCCGTCCCCCACCTGCGGAGCGGATCAGCCGCGCCCGGCGCCGGGTCGGGCGCGACGAACGAGGAGGACCGCGGCCACGAGGCTCATCAGCGCCGTTATGAATACGAGCGGCGTGATCGCAGCGCCCGTGGCGGGCAGCGGATCGACCGTCGGAGCTCGATCGCCCGCCGCAGCGTCGGCGTCGGCGGGAGCGGTGTCGGTGCCGCCATCAGCGGCTGCTCCTGCACCTGCCCCGGCGTCGGCCTCGTCCACTCCGTCGGTGTCGTCCGTGCCGCCGGTCTGGTCGGTTCCGTCGGTCCCGTCGGTATCGGCCGTGCCGCCGGCTTGGCCGGTGTCGTCGGCCCCGTCGGCCGTGTCGGTTCCGTCCACTCCGTCGGCGTCGTGCGCGCCATCGGCCTGGTCGGTGCCGTCGGCCGTGTCCGCGTCGTCCGTGCCGTCGGCCTGATCGGTTCCGTCGGCGTCGTCCGTGCCGTCGGCCTGATCGGTTCCGTCGGCGTCGTCGTCGGAGTCGTCGTCCGCGACGACGACCACCGGCACGGCTGTCGCGGCCGCCTCGCCCTCACTCACGATCAGGTCGTACGTTCCCGGCGCGAGGTCCGGAACCGTGAACGTGATCTCCGCTTCGCTGCGGATCTCGAAGTCGGGGATCTCGTCGTCACCGAGGCGTAGGCCCGTGATGGCGCCGGAGAATCCCAGGCCGAGGAGCGTGACCCGCTGCCCCGGCGCCGCTGAGGCGACGTCGAGCCCGAGTGGTCGGGCGAGCATGAGCGAGGTGCCCGCGGCCTCGAGCTCCCAGACGCTCGGTGCCTGCGCCGGCGACTTGGGCACGATCGTGAAGCGCACCTGTTGGGCGTTGCTCGCCGAGACCGCCAGCGTGTTTCGTCGGTGTCCGTTCTCGCCGCGGCCGGTGTCGGTGCCCTCGGCGATGACCGCCCAGTCCGCCCCGTCGAACGCCTCGACCGTGAACGCCCCGATCCGCGAGGCATTGTTCGGGGCGGCGTTGACGAACTCGTCGATCGTCACCGACTCGAGTTCGTACGAACCGTCGAGATCGATCACCGCCTCGAGGGTGCCCGCGTTGCCGTCGCGATAGGCGAATCGTGAGCCGGGATCGCCGTCGACGAGGTTCCGGTCGGGGAAGCGGCTGTCGTACGGCGGCTGATTCACCGTGACCTGCTTCCCGAGGAGCACGTTCATCCGGGAGGTCACCCGGGTCCCCGTGGCCTCGAGCTCCCAGATCGTGGGGCTGTGGGCAGCGGACTTCAGTTCGAAGGTGTATCGCAGCTCGAGGATGCCGTCGGCGTCGACCTCGACGGAGTGCTCGAGGGTCGTCGAGTCGCTGCTGCCGGGGTCGCCGCCCGTGCCGATCACCCGCCAGCCCGAATCATCCCGGCCCTCCACCGTGAACGACTCGATGCGCGAGGAGTAGTCCTGCCGGGAGTCGACGAACTCGACCAGGGTCAATTCACTCAGGTCGTACGTGCCCGCCAGATCGACGGTGACGACGAGCGGGTCGGCGCTGGTGCCGTCGAGATAGGCGAACCTGCTGGTGCGATTGCCGTCGACCATGTTCGCGACCGCGTAGGACCCGCTGATCGCCGAGCGGTTGGCTGTGATCGACTTCCCGCGGAGCACGTTCGGGTCCGTGGCCGCACCCGTGATGCGGGCGGTCGGGCCGTCGGGGCCCAGCGCGCCTGTCGACGAACGGCTCCGCACCTTGAACGTGACCGGCTCGGCGAGGCCGCCCGGGACCTCGACGATCGCGCGCGGCACGTCGACGGTTGCGAGTGGCGCGTACGACGGGGCGTTCCCCGTGGCGGCGAGGACCGAATAGTCGGTCGCCTCCGCCACGTCGGGCCAGGTGAGCAGGTAGCGCCCGTCGCCGAGCGCCTCCGCGGCCAGTGTGGCGGGCGCATCGGCGAGCGTCTCGACGGGGATGTCGGTGATCACGTAGCGCTCGCCGGCGCTCGTCTCGAAGCGGATCTCGTCCCGGCCGTGGCGCTCGAGCTCGACCTCGGCGCCGTCGCTCTCGCGCACCACGCGCACCTCGTCACCGGCGGCGATGCCGGCGCGGCGGATGGTGGCCGGCCTGCCGGCGCTCGATTCCACGGCCATCGTCGTCGGTTCGCCGTCGGACCACGAGACGTCGACGATGAAGCCGCCACGCGCCGTCAATCCGCTGTACGAGCCGGACGGCCACGCGCTCGGGAGGGCGGGGAGCGGGACGATCGCCCCCTCGTGGCTCTGCAGCAGCATCTCGGCGATGCCGTTCGTGCCGCCGAAGTTCCCGTCGATCTGGAACGGCGGGTGGGTGTCCCACAGGTTCGGCAACGTGGAGTCCCGCAGCAGGGTGCCGAGCAGCTTGTATGCGTGGTCGCCGTCATGCGCGCGTGCCCACAGGTTGATCTTGTGGGCCTTCGACCAGCCGGTCCCGGAGTCGCCGCGCTTCGTGAGCGTGACACGCGCGGCATCGAGCCACGCGTCCGTCGTCGAGTTGATCGTGCTTCCCGGATGGAGCGCGACGAGCTGGGAGATGTGACGGTGGGTCGGGTCGCCGATCTCGCCGTACGCCTGCTCCTCCCGGTACTCCTTCACCTGACCGGAGGTGCCCACGAGCACGGGATCGAGGTGATCGACCTTCTCGCGCCAGGCGTCGAGCTCCGCATTGTCGTAGCCCAGGAGCTCGGCGTACTCGAGTACGGCGGCGAGGTTCTCGTGCACCATCTGCTGATCGAAGGCGGCCCCGGTCGTGCGGTAGTACGACCCGCCGACGATCTGTTCGGGGGAGGCGGACTTCTCGACGAGGTAGCTGTCACCGTGCTGCTCGAGCGTCTTGTCGAGGAAGCGGGCCATCCCGAGCATCCGCGGGTAGGCGACGTCGCGCAGATAGTCGAGGTCCTGGGTGTAGTCGACGTAGTCCTTGAACAACAGCGACGTGAAGGCGCCCGTACCCGGACCCGAATGCGAGGTCGGGCTCGGCCCGGTCGTCTCGTACGGCGTGGTCGAGGTGCCCAGCGCCCAGCCGTTCTGTCCGGCGGGCGCCAGCCCGTCCGGGTTCACCGCGGCGATGTATCTGTCGGCGTTTCGGCGGGCGCTGGCGAGGTAGGCGCCGTTGTAGTCGGAATAGGAGAGGAACATCTCGGCGAGGTTCGTGGTGAACGCGGGCCAGTAGTTCATCTGGACGTTGATGTTGTGCCAGTACCCGGCTCCCCAGGGGGAGCTGTCGTAGGCGTTCCAGATTCCCTGCAGGTTCGCGGGGAGGGAGCCCGCGCGCGAGGAGGAGATAAGCAGGTAGCGCCCGTATTGGAAGTAGAGCTGTTCGAGGTAGGCGCGATCGGAATCGGAGGCGCCCGCGTATCCCGCCCGGAGGGCGTCGGTGGTCGTGGTCGGCACGGCCCCGCCCAGGTCCAGATCGACCCGGTCGAAGAACTGCGCGTAGTCCGCCACGTGGGCCGCCCGCAACGCCTCGTAGTCCTTGGCGGCGGCGCTCGCGATCATCGCGCTGACCTTGTCGTGCGGGCCGGGGTACGGAGTGAGCTTCTCGTCGTCGGGGGCGGTGAACACCCGCGACTCCATCTCGTAGTTCGTGCCGACGGCGAGGAGCACCGTCGCGCTGTCGGCTCCCGTGAGCGTGAGCTCGCCGCGCCCGTCGACCTCGGCGGCGCTCAATTCGCCGCCCTCGGGCAGCACCCGGTACTGCCCCTCGTACTCGATCCCGTAGTGCGACAGCTCGCCCGCCACCGTGATCGTGTCGCCGGCCGCGGTCACGCTTCCCGTCTTGGCCAGTTCGTCGGACGGCACCCGGTTGTAGTCCTTGAGGTAGGGCGCCTGCGGCTTGAGCGTGAAGGTGAGCGCGCCGGGCTCGGACGCCTCGAAGTGCATGACGAGCACCTTGTCCGGATGGCTCGCGAAGTACTCCCGTTCGAACATCACCCCGCCCGCCTCGTAGCTCACGTGTGCCGTGGCGTCGTCGAGGACCAGGTCGCGGGAGTAGTCGCTCACGTCGTCGTGACCGAACTCGATATAGGTCTCGACGAAGTTGTTCATGCCGCTGTTGTACTTGGTCGCCGAATTGCTCGACGTGTACGGGTGGCGGAGGCTGTTCTCGGTGATCTGGATCCGTTCGGTGTCGGTGCCCCCGAAGACGCTGGCACCGAGGTAGCCGTTACCCAACGGCAGCGACCACTTCTGCCAGCCGTTCTCGATGTCCTGCCAGCTCCAGTCCTCCTTTCCGGCGTCCTGCGGGGTCGAGCTCGTGGGGGCGGGCTCGTCGTACCAGAGCCGCAGCGGGGTGGTCTCGGACGCATCCGCGTCGGCACCCATCGTCGGTTCGGCCTGCGCGCCGGAGACGCCCGCGATGCCGAGCGGCAGACAGAGGGCCGCTGCGGCGAGCAGCGCGGTGGCGCGGGGTCGGCGGGCGCCCCTGGACGCATGATCCTGGTACATCGATCTCCTCGTTGAGTGCGTGACGCGTCGTCCACCCCGAACGACACTGGATGACGGTGACGACGCTGCGTGGGACGGTCAGCGTCGCGTGACACCTCGGATGTCTATGGGTGGAACTGCTCCAAGGTAGCGGAGAGCGGGCCGAGAGAACCAGTGAATCACTCGAACCGATCAGAAGCAGACATCCGATGTGTTATCAGGGGGAGAGATTTTCAAGAGGCCTGGACCCGAGACGCCCGGCGCGTGACAGGCTGGGGGTGAACGAAAGGATTCACCGATGAGAACCTTCACCCTGCCCGGCACCGACATCGTGGCCCCGAACGTCGTGCTCGGGCTCATGCGCATCGCCGACAAGACCGACGAGGAGATCCGCACCCTCGTCGCCGCCGCCCGCGACGCCGGCATCGACTTCCACGACCATGCCGACGTCTACGGCCCCACGACGCACGAGTGCGAACGACGCTGGGCCGGCGCGCTGCGGCTCGGCCCCGCCGAGCGCGAGCAGGTGACGATCCAGACGAAGGCCGGGATCGTGGGCGACGGCCCGTACTTCGACTTCTCCCACGACCATCTCACCGCCGCCGTGAACGGTTCGCTCGAGGCGCTGGGCACCGACTACATCGACATCCTGCTGCTGCACCGGCCCGACGCCCTCGTCGAACCCGACGAGGTTGCCCGCGCCTTCGAGGAGCTGCACACCGCCGGCAAGGTGCGCCACTTCGGCGTCTCCAACCACACGCCCGGCCAGATCGAGCTGCTCAAGAAGTCCGTGACCCGGCCGCTCGTGGTCAATCAGCTGCAGCTGTCGATCACCCACGCCCCGCTCATCGCCCAGGGGGTGGCCGCGAACATGGCGGGCCTCGACCAGTCGATCAGCCGCGACGCCGGCACGCTCGACTACTGTCGCCTGCACGACATCACCGTGCAGGCCTGGTCGCCGTTCCAGGCAGGATTCTTCACCGGAGTGTTCCTCGACAATCCCGAATACGCCGAACTCAACGCCGTGATCGACCGGCTCGCCGCCGCCTACGACGTGCCCCCGATCGCCATCGCCACCGCCTGGATCACCCGCCACCCGGCGACCATGCAGGTCGTGCTCGGCACCACGACCCCCGCGCGCGTCACCGGCGCCGCCCAGGGCTCGGACCTCCCGCTCACCCGCGCCGAGTGGTACGAACTCTTCCGCGCCGCGGGCCACACGGTGCCCTGATCCGACCATGACCCGCATCCCCTGATGCTGCGCTCCATCTGGCGACCGCGGTCCTGCTCGGCGAGCCGGTCACGGTGGCGACGCACGACTCGACCATGACGACCGTCGCCGCGCACCTGGGACTGCGCGTGACCGATCCCGTCCGCCCGCGGGATTGACGAGCCGGTCGCCCCGGCCGGGTAGACTTCCCGCAGGCATCGACCCGGCCATCACCGGTGAGCCTTCCGGAAGAACAGCCGCCCCCACCCGAGGGGGCGCCCAGTAGAACCGGACGGGAACGGCGCCGTCACCGCCGAAGGAAGCGATCGTCGTCCATAAGCCGGCTCCCGAAGGGTCGGCGGGCGGCGGTAACCGAGGTGGTACCGCGGTTCCGGCCATCGGCCGAGATCGTCCTCGGGGAGAAGCACGCCCACCCCGAAGGATTCCCATGGCGCCCACCCCCGCAGAGGCCCGCTACCCACGCCACGCCGGTGGTGAGCCCGTCAGCTCCCCGGACCTGCCCGCGCTCGAGCGCGCGGTGCTCGACTACTGGGCCGCGGACGGCACGTTCCAGGCCTCGATCGATCAGCGCCCCGCCGGGGAGGACGGGTCGAACGAGTACGTCTTCTACGACGGCCCGCCGTTCGCGAACGGGCTGCCCCACTACGGGCACCTGCTCACCGGCTACGTCAAGGACGTCATCCCGCGCTTTCGCACGATGCTCGGGCAGCGGGTCGAGCGCCGCTTCGGCTGGGACACCCACGGGCTGCCCGCCGAGCTCGAGGCCGAGCGGGTCCTCGGCATCACCGACAAGTCCCAGATCGACGAGATGGGCATCGAGGCGTTCAACGCGGCCTGCCGCTCCTCGGTGCTGACCTACACCGCCGAATGGCAGGAGTACGTCACCCGCCAGGCCCGCTGGGTCGACTTCGAGAACGACTACAAGACCCTCGACCCCACCTATATGGAGTCGGTCATCTGGGCGTTCAAGCAGCTCCACGACAAGGGCCTGGCCTACGAGGGCTATCGCGTGCTGCCCTATTGCTGGAACGACCAGACCCCGCTGTCGAACCACGAACTGCGGATGGACGACGACGTCTACCAGATGCGCCAGGATCCGGCGCTCACGGTCGGGCTCCGGCTCGAGAGCGGCGAACTCGCCCTCGTCTGGACGACGACGCCGTGGACCCTGCCCTCGAACCTCGCCATCGCCGTGGGTCCCGAGATCGAGTACGTGACCGTGACCCCGGCGGAGGGACCGCTCGCGGGGGAGCGGGTGCTGCTCGCGCGCAGCCGGCTGGCCGCCTACGCCCGCGAGCTCGGCGAGGAGCCGCAGATCGTGGCGAGCACGAGCGGCGCGGACCTCGCCGGTCGCACCTACGCCCCGCCGTTCCCGTACTTCGAGGGGCAGCCGAACGCCCACCAGATCCTGGTCGACGACTTCGTCTCGACCGAGGACGGCACCGGGCTCGTGCACATGGCCCCCGCCTTCGGTGAGGAGGACATGAACGTCTGCGCCGCCGCGGGCATCGAGGCGGTCGTGCCCGTCGACGACGCGGGCCGGTTCACCCCGCTGGTGTCCGACTACGCCGGGCTGCAGGTCTTCGACGCCAACCCGAAGGTGATCACCGACCTCAAGGCCGGCACCGGTGCCCTGGCACGACTGGCACCCGAGCGGCGTCCGGTCGTCGTGCGGCACGAGACCTACGACCACTCCTACCCGCACTGCTGGCGCTGCCGGAACCCGCTCATCTACAAGGCCGTGAGCTCCTGGTTCGTGCGGGTGAGCCGATTCCGGGATCGCATGGTCGAGCTGAACGAGCAGATCACCTGGGTGCCCGAGCACATCAAGCACGGCCAGTTCGGCAAGTGGCTCGCCGGCGCCCGCGACTGGTCGATCTCGCGCAACCGGTACTGGGGCACGCCGATCCCCGTGTGGGTCAGCGACGATCCCGACTATCCCCGCACCGAGGTGTACGGCTCGTTCGCCGAGCTCGAGGAGGCCTTCGGGGTCCCGGTGACCGACCTGCACCGGCCGTTCATCGACGAGCTCACCCGCCCCAACCCCGACGATCCGACCGGACGCGCGACCATGCGCCGCATCCCCGACGTGCTCGACGTGTGGTTCGACTCCGGGTCGATGCCGTTCGCGCAGGTGCACTACCCGTTCGAGAACTCCGACTGGTTCGAGCATCACTTCCCGGGCGACTTCATCGTGGAGTACGTCGGGCAGACCCGCGGCTGGTTCTACCTGCTGCACGTGCTCTCGACGGCACTGTTCGACCGGCCCGCGTTCCGCACCGTCGTCTCGCACGGGATCGTGCTCGGTGACGACGGCCGCAAGGCGTCCAAGTCGCTGCGCAACTATCCGGACCCGACCGAGATGTGGGACTCCTACGGTTCGGATGCCGTGCGCCTGGCGCTCATGAGCTCGCCCGTGCTGCGCGGCGGGAACCTCATCGTGGCCGAGGAGGCCATCCGCGAGCAGGTGCGCGGCGTGCTCCTGCCGCTGTGGAACGCCGCGTATTTCTTCAGCCTGTACGCGAACGCCGTCGGGGGCGGTGAGCGTGCGGACGACGCAGCTCCCGCGGGCGGGTATCTCGCCTCCCCGCCCGCACCGGCCGAGGTGGCGGGCCTGGACGTGATGGACCGCTACCTGCTCGCCCGCACCCACGACCTCGTGGGTGCCGTGCGCGCCGACATGGAGGCCTACGACGTGCCGGCCGCGGCCGCGCACATCCGCGAGCACCTCGACGTGCTCACGAACTGGTACGTGCGCACCTCCCGGAACCGGTTCTGGGGCGAGGACCGCGGCGCCTACGACACCCTCTACACCGCGCTCGAGGTGCTCGCCCGCATCACCGCCCCGCTCGCCCCGATGGTCGTCGAGGAGATCTGGCGGGGCCTGACCGGCGGGCGCTCCGTGCACCTGACCAACTGGCCGGTGCCCGGGGATCCGGGTGACGCGGCCGCGGCCGCGCTCGTGGCCGACCCGGAGCTGGTGGCGGCGATGGACGCGGTGCGGACCGTCGTCTCTGCGGCCCACGGCCTGCGCAAGGCCCACCAGCTGCGCGTGCGCCAGCCGCTGCGCACCCTCCAGGTGGCCGTGCCCGACCCGCAGCTGCTCGCCCCGTTCACCGGCCTCATCGCCGAGGAGGTCAACCTCCACGAGGTCGAACTGCTCGACCTGGGGCAGGTGAGCATCGACGATTTCGGGCTCTACTCGAAGCTCACGGTCAACGCCCGGGCCGCCGGGCCGCGCCTCGGCAAGGACGTGCAGACCGTCATCCGGGCCGCCCGCGCGGGGGACTGGGAGATCCACGAGGCCGTCGTCTACGCCGGCGGGATCGCGCTGACCGAGGAGGAGTACACGCTCACCACGGAGGTCGCGGACGACGGGGACGCGAGCGTCGCGGCCACGACGCTGCCCGGCGACGGCTTCCTCGTGCTCGACATCGAACTGGACGACGAGCTCCTCGGCGACGGCTACGCCCGCGACGTGGTGCGGCAGGTGCAGGACGCCCGCAAGGCCGCCGACCTGCACATCACCGACCGGATCACCCTCTCGCTGCTCGTGCCGCAGGACTGGGCGGGTGCGGTGCGTGAGCGCGCCGAGTTCATCGCCGCCGAGACCCTCGCGGTCTCGGTGACCGTCGACGAGGGGCCGAGCGTGGTCGAGGCGGCTCCCGGGGACGGCCGGGTCGAGAACGAGGTCGGCATCGAGCTCGCCAGGGTGGAGCCGTGAGCCGCCCGCGCGCCGGCGGGGACGGCGGCACCGACCGGACCACCGACCGGGCCGCCGCCCTTGAGGCGGCCGCGGAGGCGGAGGCCCGGGCGATCTACGCCGGCATCCTCGCCCGCAACCCGGAGCACGACTTCGATCCGACCCTCGACCGGGTCGCCTCGCTCATGGACCTGCTCGGGAACCCGCAGCACTCCTTCCGGGCGATCCACCTGACCGGCACGAACGGAAAGACCTCCACGGCCCGGATGATCTCCGCGCTGCTGTCCGAGCTCGGGCTGCGGGTGGGCCGGTTCACCTCCCCGCACCTGCACAGCGTGCGCGAGCGGATCGACATCGACGGCGCCCCGATCTCGGCGGTGCGCTTCGTCGAGGTCTGGCGCGACATCGAACCGTACGTGGCGATGGTCGACGCGCAGCTCGCCGAGGCCGGGCAGTCCCGGCTCAGCTTCTTCGAGGTGCTCACGGGGCTCGCATACGCGGCCTTCGCCGATGCCCCGATCGAGGTGGGCGTCATCGAGGTCGGCATGGGCGGGTCGTGGGACTCGACCAACGTGATCGACGGCGACGTCGCGGTGGTCACCCCGATCGCCCGCGACCACGAGCGCTGGCTCGGGCACACGCCCGCGGAGATCGCCGGCGTCAAGGCCGGGATCATCAAGCACCTCGAGGGGCGCTCCCAGGTCGTGGTCACGGCCGAGCAGCCGGAGGAGGCGGCCCCGGTGCTCGCGGAGGCGGCGGCAGCGGCCGGGGCGCGGATCGTCGCCGCCGGCTACGACCTCGAGGTGGCGAACCGGCACGTGGCCGTCGGGGGCCAGCTCATCGACCTGCGCACCCCCGCCGGGCTCTACACCGAGATCTTCCTGCCGCTGCACGGGCGCCACCAGGCCGAGAACGCGGCGCTCGCGCTCACGGCCGTCGAGTCGTTCCTCGGCGGCGGCACCCTCGATCCCGGCGTGGTCGAGGCCGGCTTCGCCGCCGTCACCTCCCCGGGCCGGCTCGAGGTCATCCGGTCGAGCCCGACCGTGCTCGTCGACGGCGCCCACAATCCCGCGGCCGCGGTCGTGCTCGTCGACGCGATCGAGGAGGCCTTCGCCTTCAGCCGGCTCGTCGGGGTCGTCGGGGTCATGGCCGACAAGGACGCCGAGGGGCTGCTGTCGGTGCTCGAACCGCTTCTCGACGAGATCGTGCTCACCCAGGCGCCGACCCCGCGGGCGATGGACGCGGGCGATCTGGCCGAGATCGCCCGGGACGTCTTCGACGAGGACGTGGTCCACGTGGCCGCGGGGCTGTCGGACGCGATCACGCTCGCGGCCGACCTCGCCGAGCAGGGCGAGGTCGACGCGATCGCCTCCCGCACCGGCGTGCTCGTGACCGGCTCCGTGCTGCTGGCGGCCCAGGCGCGAGCGATCGTCGGACTCGGCGACTGAGGCGGGTCGGGATGGAGCAGCCCTCACCCGTCGCGGCCTTCCCGGCCGATTTCGGGCTGCGTGCGCGGCTCCAGGCGGTCACGCCGCACCTGACGCAGCGGATGGCTTCGCTCGCGGAACTCCTGCTCGATCGGCCCGAGCTGGCGGTCATGCTCTCGAGCAGTGACCTCGCCGCCCGCGCCGGCGTCTCGCCCCCGACCCTCACCCGGTTCTGCAAGCTGCTCGGCTACGGCGGTTTCGTGCAGCTGCGCATCGGCGCGGCCGCGGACGCGGGGCGCTCCGCGGGCCAGGAGAGCCTCACGGGTGAGCCGGGCGCGATGGTCCATCCGGGAATGGACGATCGGGAGTTGCTGCGCACCTTCCTCGCCACCCACGTGCAGGCGCTCCAGGCCTCGGCCGATCTGACGAACCTCGACGTCATGAGGGAGGCCGCCGCGCTCGTCGCCGCCGCCGACCGGGTCGACGTCTACGGCGTCGGCGGATCGGGTTCCGTCGCCGACGGCCTCGTCGAGCGGCTCTATCAGGTCGGCATCAACGCCCGCGGGTGGAGCGACCTGCACCTCGGGGTCATGAGCGCCTGCCGACTCGATCCGGGCGGCGTCGCCATCGGGGTCTCGAGTTCCGGAATCACGCGCGAGACCGTCGAGATGCTCACGGTCGCGGGCGAGACGGGGGCCCGCACGATCGCGATCACGAGTGATCACCGCTCACCGCTGGCCCAGGCCGCGGAGGTCGTCATCCGCACGGCGCCACTGGACGACTACCGCGATCTGGGCGAACTGACGGCGTCACACACCCAGGTCTTCGCCGCCGACCTGCTCTACCTGCTCGTCTCGTGGCACGACCGGGCCAGATCGGCCGAGCAGGCCGGCAAGGCGCGGGCCGCCGTCGCCCGGCTGGGCCGGCCGGTCCGGCGATCGCGCTGATCGCCGGACCGGTCGGATCACGAAACCGATCGCGACGATCGACGTCGCACGGCGAGCGCGGCGCCCCCGAGCAGCAGAAGTGCGACCGGCAGCACCAGGCCCGTGCCCACCCCCGTGACCGGCAGCGCCCCGGGCGCGGCGGCCTCTCCCGACCCATTCGCCGTGTCGCTCCCGGCCCCGCCCGCCGCGGCGTCGGGATCGCTGGGGTCGCTGGGGTCGCTGGAGTTGCTGGGTCCGTCGGGTCCACTGGACCCTCCGGAATCGCCGGCGCTCGTGCCGGAGGCCCCGGACCCGTCGGTGGCGTCACCGGCGCCCGAGTCGGCGTCCCCCGGGCCGGTGGTACCCGCGGAATCGTCGTCACCGCTCGCAGCGCCGTCCGCGTCGGCGCCGTCGGCTGCGGAATCGTCCCCGTCCGAACCGGAGCCGTCGGAACCGTCCCCGTCCGAACCGTCCCCGTCTGAACCGTCCCCATCCGAACCGTCGCCGTCGGAGCCGTCGTCCCCGTCGCCGGGCTGCTCGGACGGGTCGACCACCTTGTAGAGCACTCCCTCACTCGGCGCGAGCTCGCGGGTCAGGGTTCCATCCGGCAGCTCGATCTCCCGGCCGAGCGAACCGTCCGCGCGGCTCACCTCCTGCAGCGCGACCGACGGGTCGGCGAACTCGAGCACCGCCTCGTGGGAACCGGTGAAGCTGTTGTTCACCACGAACAGATAGTCCTCGCCGCCGGCCCGCTCCACCAGGTGTGAGAGCACGAGGTCGGCGTCGCTGCGGGGCTGCACGAAGAAGTCGGCCGGCACGGGCTCCTGGCCGTGAGCGGTGCCGGCGACGTACACCTCGGTGGCGTCGAGGCCCATGAGGGTCGGTCCGAGCGCGTGGATCTCGGAGTTGAGCTGTGTGACGGGCGCGTACAGATCGGTCGGCTCGCCGTCGGCGGTCATGATCCCGTCGGTGAACGGCTCGCCCCGGTCTGTCGGGGTCCACCAGGTGAAGTAGGAGAGCTGCTTGTAGCCGTAGGCGAGGGCGAGGTTGGCCTCGTAGCGGATCTCGGCCGGCACCGGGCGGCGCAGGTTTCCGGGGATCCCGATGCTCTGCAGGTACATCGCGGTCTTGACCTGGTTCTCGAGCCCGAGCTCGCGCACGGTGTTGAGGTTCGTCAGCAACGACGCCGTACCGGTGCCGCCCTCCTGGAACGGGTACAGGTCGTACATGAGGTAGTCGCGGTCGTCGATCGTGCGCGGACCGGTCGCGTCCAGCCACGCCTGCATGGCGGCGTCGTTCGCCTCCTCGGAGCCGTAGAACGAGTAGGGGAAGAAGTTGAGGTGCGAGTAGTACTCGGGAGCGGCCTCGCGGATGGCGTTGAAGGCGGTCGCGTAGGCGGTCGCATCGAGCGGCTCGTCCACGAGGTAGAAGCCGCCGACGCCCGGGATGTTCGTGTAGCGCTGTGCCCATGCGGCGGCCTGCTCCGGGGTCATCGTGGTGAACCGGCCCGAGGCGTTCTCGTCCTGCACGATCGTCTGCATCCCGCGCTCGTGCGCGAGCCGGGCCATCTCGTGGTTCACCGCCGGCGTCGCCGTGAGCTGCGAGGCCTGCACGACGTCGATGCCCGCGTTCGCGAGGTAGTCGTACTGTTCGTCGTTCACATACTCGGGCAACGGCGCCCAGAAGACCGTGATCATGAAGTCGTCGCCGATGCGCTCGACCTCCTCGGCGACCTCGACGGGGACGCTCAGCGTCGTCTCGCCGGAGACGAGGGTGACCGTCGCCGTCCCCGACGCGACCGCGGTGATCGTTCCATCGGGCGCCACCGTGGCGACGGCCTCGTCCGAGGAGGACACGGCGTAGTCGCCCGTGTCACCACCGAAGTCCTCGAACCAGTGCGAGTCGCTCGCTCCGGGCTCGAGGAGCAACGCGGGCTTGACCGATCCGATGCATCCTTCGCTCGTTCCGTAGACCGCGAACTCGGCGAGTTGCACGAGGTAGCCGTCGACCCCGGCGGGGCCGTTGCGCACGTCGGTCACGAGCCGCACGTGATGTGCCATCGTGCCGGGGTCCATGTCGAAGACCTGGGGATCGGATTGATCCGCGGGATTGTCGACGCTCTCGGCGACCGGCGTCCACTGCGTTCCGTCCGCGGAGACCTCGATGCGGTAGTCACGCGGGAAGGCCTTCGTCCGGGGGAACACGACGGCGCGTGCGACCTCGGATTCGCACCGGAGCGCCAGCGTGAGTGTCGCGTCCTCGTGTGGGTCCTGCACCTTCTCGTACGGGTCGGTGCTCCAGCCACTCGTGCGGCCGACGTCGCCGTCGATCGCGAAGGCGGCGGCCCAGGACTCGTCCGGCTTCTCGTAGCTGGAGGATGCTGTCACCCTCGAGGTGACCGAGAGGTTCTCGGTGCCGGCGGGTTGATAGTCCGGGATCTCGGTCGACGTGCCGAAGACCGCGATCTCGGAGAATTGCAGGATTCCGCCCTCGCGGGACTGTCGCGTGATGACGTCGATCCGCACGCTGACGGCGTCGACCGGGGCCTCCAGGTCGATCACATCGGGTTCCGATACGACACCGTCGAAATCGTCCTCGTGTGTGATGCGTTGTTCGAACACGTTCTGCCCGCCCGCGTCGGTGACCGTCACGGTGAACTCGGTCGGGTAGTAGACGCCGTAGAAGTCCGCGTCTCCGCGGGGGAAGACGACGATGCGTGAGATGGCGGACTCGTTCCGGAGATCGACCTGCACGAACCCGCCGGCGTCCACACCCGTGTCCGCCGCCACCCAGACGTTCAAGTCGGGACTGCCGGAGTTCCCGTCGTTCAGCACGTCCGGGGCGAGCCCACCCTGCGAACTGCTTGCAGTCACCCGTGCGGACGGTGCGAGGTTGACGGTCCCCGCCGGTGCGTACGAGGCCACATCGGTCGGATCCGCCGCGGCGGTCGCCGAACTCGCGGTCATGGCGAGCCCGGCGCCGACCAGCCCGATCGTCAGCGTCGCGGCGAGGCCGGCGCGAAGCGTGCGCAGTCGCGTTCCGGTAGCTCTGGGCATCCTTGCTCCTCTTGGTCGGTGTCCGTGGCTGCGGTGCCCCGGGTTAGCCTCAGATTACGAGAAGTTCCATATCAATGTCTACCGACTGAAAGAGCCTTTCATCGCATCGTTCGCGCCGCCCCCTGGCACTCGCCGACCCCCGTCTTGCCGACCAGGGTGATATCGCCATTCTCGGGCGTCACACCCGGGATTCGACCCTGGTCGGCGGTGCCGGCGGGCAGCGTGCCCAGTAGTGTTCGGGGCATGAACCGGCGGCAGGCCGTGGTCACGGCACTCACGTGCATCGTCGCGGGTGTGCTGAGCTTCATCGTCGACCCGTGGTGGCTCGTCCTCGCGGTCGTCGTATCCGTGTCGCTGCCGCTCCTGACGCTCGCGGGCAGGAGCGAGCGGACAGGTCGCGGGTAGCCCGCCGGTTCACGCCCCGCCGCCGTCCGCGGTGAATCCGTCCGCGGTGAATCCGGCGACTCCTCCACGGTCGAGCAGGGTGAAACCCCTGAAATCCGCTGCCAGAGCCGGGGTTCGGCCCTGGTCGGTGGGCGGAGCGGGGGTTTGGCCCTGGTCGGTGGGTGGAGCGGGGGTTTGGCCCTGGTCGGTGGGTGGAGCGGGGGTTCGGCCCTGGTTGGCGACCGGAGCGGGGGTCGGCCCTGGTCGGTGGGTGGAGCGGGACGGTGAGCCGTCAGCCGATCGGTGACCAGGCGCCGTCCCTGCGCCGGGCGAGCACGCCGCGCACGAACTGGGCCTGCCCGAGGTGCTCGAGGCCGTCGGAGACCACGCTCACGAGCCGCACCCCGAGGGTGACCGGCGGGTCCCAGCCCTCGTCGACCACCTGGTCGAGATCGCGGGCACGCAGGCCGCGCAGGTAGGCCGCCGTCGCCTCCTGGGTCTGCTCGTGGTAGGTGGCGAGGTCGCCCACGGCCACCGCGGCGAGGGCCGCGACCTCCTCGCCCGTGTGCCCGAAGCCCGTCGCGGTGGGGCTGAACGGCAGGTCGAGCGCCCGCGCCCAGCCGCCCGCCGTCCACACCTGCTCGACGCCCGCGAGCTCGGCCACGTGATCGTCCTGCACCCGCGTCAGGTGCCATATGAGCCACCCGATCGAGTTCGCCGCGCCGTCGAGCTGGGCGCCGGCGTCGCCCGCGCTCAGGCCGTCGAGCACCCGGGCCACCCCGCCGGCGATCCGGCCGAACGCGTCGAGCAGTAGGGCGGTCGCGGCGTCGTCCTCGGTCATCGTCTTCCCCTGCCGTGCTCGGTGTTCCAGACTGGGGACCGGCGGGTGCACGGGCCCTCGACCGAGGGTAACCCCGGCGACCGCCCGAACGGCAGGAGGAGGCATGGCCCGGATCGATTCCCAGGAGGGTGAACGCACCTACGACGTCGTCGTCATCGGCGCCGGGCCGGTCGGCGAGAACGTCGCCGACCGGGTCGTCGCGGGCGGCCTGAACGCGGTCGTGGTCGAGCACGAACTCGTCGGCGGCGAGTGCTCCTACTGGGCGTGCGTGCCCTCGAAGGCGCTGCTGCGCCCCGGCGCCGCCCTGCGCGCCGCCCGCGCGGTCGGCGGGTCCCGCGAGGCCGTCACGGCCGGTGTCGACGCGCGCGCCACGCTCGCCCGCCGCACCGAATTCACGAGCGACTGGGACGACTCGGCCCAGGTGGACTGGCTCCGCGGGGCCGGCATCGACCTCGTTCGCGGCACCGCCCGCCTGAGCGGCCCGAGGCGGGTGAGCGTACGGACGACGCAGGGCCCCGTCGCGCTCGAGGCCCGCCTCGCCGTCGTGGTCTGCACCGGATCGCGTGCGATCGTGCCGGGGATCCCCGGCCTGGCCGAGGCCCGGCCCTGGACCTCCCGCGAGGCGACGTCCGCGCGCGCCGTCCCCGGCTCGCTCATCGTGCTCGGCGGCGGGGTCGTCGGCTGCGAGTCGGCCTGCGCCTACGCCGACCTCGGTGCCGAGGTCACCGTGATCGAGGCGGGCCGGCTGCTGGGAACGCTCGAACCCGTCGCGGCCGAGCATGTGCGCTCCGCCCTGGCCGCCCGCGGGGTGCGCTTCCACACGGGGGCCACGGCCACGCGCGTGACCCGGGACGACGCCGCGGCGCCGGATGCGCGGGTGACGGTCGAACTCTCCGGCGGCGAGCGCGTCACCGGTGAGGAGATCCTCGTGGCCACCGGCCGCGGGCCCCGCACCGACGGACTCGGGCTCGCCGTGGTCGGGCTGACCGACGGCGCATGGCTCGCGGTGGACGAGACCCTCCGGGTCACCGGGCCGGACGGCGCGGGGATCGACTGGCTCTACGCCGCGGGCGACGTGAACGGCCGCCGGCTGCTCACCCATCAGGGCAAGTATCAGGCCCGCATCGCGGCGGGGGCGATCATGGCCCGCGCCGCCCGCGCAGACTCCGGTGGGCACGGCGCCCGGATCGACGACTCCCCGTGGGGCGCGCACGCGGCGACCGCCGACCAGCGCGCGGCCACGGCCGTGGTCTTCACCGATCCGCAGGTCGCCTCCGTCGGGCTGACCGAGGCCGACTGCCGGGAGCAGGGGGTGCGGACCCGCGTGGTCGACGTGGACCTGGGCGCCGTCGCCGGGGCCGCCCTCATGGCCGACGGCTACCGCGGCGCTGCCCGGATGGTCGTCGACGCCGACCGGCAGGTGATCGTCGGCCTGACGTTCGTGGGCCAGGACGTGGCCGAGCTCGCGCAGGCCGGGGCGATCGCGATCGCGGGCGAGGTGCCGATCGCGCGGCTGTGGCACGCGGTGCCCGCCTTCCCGACCGTGAGTGAGGTGTGGCTGCGCCTGCTCGAGGCGTACCGCGACGGGTCGTGACCGGCACCAGACAGCGTGCGTGTGGGGCAGTAGGATCGGCAGTGAGTTCGGTAGCTCCACTGGAGGTTGGCCATGAAGAAGCTCATCAATGATCCACACGACGTCGTGAAGGAGGCGGTGGCGGGCTTCGTCGCCGCCCATTCCGATCTCGTGGCGGCGGGACCGGATCCCGAGGAACTGTTCGTCCACCGGCGCGGCGGGGCGGTGCCCGGCAAGGTCGGTCTCGTCTCCGGCGGCGGGAGCGGGCACGAGCCGCTGCACGTCGGCTTCGTGGGGGAGGGGATGCTCGACGCGGCCGTGCCCGGCGCCGTGTTCACCTCGCCCACGCCCGGTCCGATCCTGGCGGCCACGAAGGCCGCCGACGGCGGCGCCGGGGTGCTCCACATCGTCAAGAACTACACCGGCGACGTCCTCAACTTCGAGACGGCGGCCGAGCTGGCCGACGCGGAGGACATCGACGTCGCGGCCGTGATCATCAACGACGACGTCGCCGTCCAGGACTCCCTGTACACGGCCGGTCGCCGCGGCGTGGCCGGCACGGTCCTCGTGGAGAAGATCGCCGGGGCGAGTGCGGAGCGGCGCGACGACCTGGCCACGGTCGCCGCCGTCGCCACGAAGGTGAACGAGCGCACCCGCAGCATGGGCGTGGCCCTGCACGCGTGCACGGTGCCGCACGCGGGCGAGCTCTCGTTCGAGCTCGCCGAGGACGAGATCGAGATCGGCATCGGCATCCACGGCGAACCGGGCCGCGAGCGGATCCCGATGGCCGGCGCGGACGACATCACCGATCGGCTCCTCGACGCCGTGACCACCGACCTCGGTCTGTCCGGGGGCGAGGAGGTGCTGCTGTTCGTCAACGGCATGGGCGCCACGCCGCTGTCCGAGCTGTACATCGTCTACGGCCGGGCGGCCGAGCGGCTCGCCGCGGCCGGGGTGAAGGTCACCCGGTCGCTCGTGGGCAACTACACGACGGCCCTGGACATGCAGGGCTGCTCGGTCACGGTGCTCCACCTCGACGAGGAACTCACTACGCTATGGGATGCCCCTGCGAAGACACCGGCGATGAGGAGTGAGACATGAGTGAGAAGGTGCTCGGCAACGAGTGGGCCGTGGCCTGGATCCAGGCCTGTGCCCGGATCACGTCCGATGAGCGCGCGGCGCTGAACGACCTGGACCGGGCCATCGGCGACGGTGACCACGGCGAGAACCTCGACCGGGGCTTCTCCGCCGTCGCGGCGAAGCTCGACTCCGCCGCCCCGGCCCAGCTGGGCGAGACCTTCAAGCTCGTGGCCACCACCCTCATGTCGACCGTGGGCGGCGCCGCCGGTCCGCTGTACGGCACCGCCTTCCTCCGCGCCGGCAAGGCCGCCGGGGAGGCGGACAACCGGGCCGGCGGGCTCGACGCGACCGGCGTGGCCGAGCTGCTCGAGGCCGGGCTGGCCGGCCTCGTCGCCCGCGGCAAGGCCGAGCCCGGCGACAAGACGATGGTGGACGCGTGGGACGCCGCCGCCACGGCCGCGCGCGCCGCGGCCGAGTCCGGGTCCGATCCGGTCGCCGTGTGGGCCGAGGCCTCGGCCGCCGCGGAGGCCGGCGCCCGCGCCACCGAACCGATGGTCGCCCGCAAGGGCCGGGCGTCCTACCTCGGCGAGCGCTCGGCCGGGCACCGCGATCCGGGCGCGCAGTCCTCGGCCATGCTGCTCGCGGCCGCGGCGGCCGCAGCGCGGGACACGCCGTGACGATCGCGGTGGGCCTCGTGCTCGTCTCCCACTCGGGCAACCTCGCCAAGGGAGCGGCCGAGGTCGCCGCGCAGATGGCACCCGACGTGCCGATCTATGCCGCCGGCGGCACCGACGACAACCGCATCGGCACGAGCTTCGACCGGGTCATGGAGATGGTCGAACGGGTTCGGGAGGCCGGGGCCGAGGCCGTCGTGCTCTCCGACCTCGGCTCCGCGCTCCTCACCGCCGAATCGGTCGCCGAGGTACTGGACGGCGGGGTCACGATCGTCGACGCCCCCTTCGTCGAGGGCGCCGTCGCGGCGGCCGTCGCGGCCCAGACCGGTTCGAGTGCCTCGCAGGTCGCGGCGGCGGCGCGGACCGCGATCGATGCGTTCGCCGGCGGCTCTGCCGATGCTGCCGACTCTGCCGACGACACTGACCACCCTGGCGGCGACTCTGCTGCCACCGACAGCACGGCCGACACCGCGGCCCCGGCCACCCCGGCCCCGGCCGCCGCGGAGGCGACGGACGATCACGAGGCGAGCTCCGACGTCCTCGAGCGGACCGTGACGCTGCGCAACAGCCTCGGACTGCATGCGCGACCCGCCGCGCAGGTGGCGCGGATCGTCGCCGATCACGACGCCGAGGTGACGATCAACGAGACCCCCGCGGCGAGCGTCCTCGCGCTCATGGGGCTCGGCCTCACGGGCGGGGCGGAGGCGACGCTGCGGGCGAGCGGCCCGCAGGCCGGCGACGTGCTCACCCGGCTCGAGGAGGAGTTCGAGAACGGGTTCGGCGAGGACTAGGCCGACCCGGGGTACCGTGAGGTCGTGACCACCGCGCCCTCCTCCGATTCCCCGCCGGCCCGCCCCGGCCTGCCGGCGCCCGCCGGCCGATCCGTCCGGCACCTGTTCGCCGTTGCGACGCTCGGAACCCAGGTCTTCGTGTTCGGATTCGCCGGGCTCGTGGCCTACGGGCTGCGGCTCGCGCCGCCGGAGGTCATCTGGCCGGTCGTCGGGTTCGCGGTCGCGCTGTGCCTGGCGGCGCTGGCGCTCCTGCGGGGCTTGCCCGGGCGCATCCTCGGCTCCCTCGTGCAGGTCGTGAGCATCCTCGCCGGACTGATCATCCCGATGATGTGGATCCTCGGCACGGTCTTCGCCGCGCTGTGGATCCTCGCCATGGTGCTCGGCGCGAAGATCGACCGTGAGAAGGCGGCCTACGCCGCCGCGGAGGCGGGCGGGCGCACCCGATAGCGTGTGCGAGGCTGGACGCATGGATGTCCAGGTCTCGCCGGCGCTGACGATCCCGGCGGCGGAGCTGCGGTGGCGGTTCTCCCGCTCCTCCGGGCCCGGCGGCCAGCACGTGAACACCGCGGACAGCCGGGTCGAGCTGTCGTGGGACATCGCGACCTCGGCCGTGCTCAGCCCGACCCAACGGCGCCGGCTCGAGGGCGGCCTCGCCGGCCGGCTCGTGGGCACGACCCTGACCGTGACCGCCTCCGAGCGCAGCTCCCAGCTGCGCAACCGCGAGGTCGCGATCGCCCGGCTCGCCGAGCTGCTGCGCGCGGCGCTGCGTCCGCCGTCCGCGCCCCGGCGCGCCACCCGGCCCACCCGCGGATCGGTCCGGCGCCGGCGTGCGGCGAAGCAGCTCCGGTCCGAGACCAAGCGACTGCGGCGGCGCCCGGGGGACGACTAGTCCGGGCGGTGCTGCGCCGTGACATGCGTGCGGTGACATACGCGCCGTGACATGCGTGCCGTGACGCATGCGATGACATGGGAGAGGGGCGCCCCCGGAGCCCGCTATCGTGGGGGACGCGCTGGGCCTGACATCGTTGCCATCGGCCACCTCGGCCATGCCCAGTCGCCGACACTCATCACATTCTTGCCACAACCTGCCACAAGGAGCTTCATGAGATCCATGCTTGCGGCCACCGCCGCAGCGGCACTCCTCGCAGCCGCCGTCGTCCTGCCGTCGGAGGCGGCCGTCGCGGACACCGGTCCAGCCGCGAACGGCGCCGTCCCCGCGGCCGCGGACGGGGAGTCGAACCGTGCCGACCGGCCACTTCCCCGGCTCGCCTCCCAGTACCGCGACGTGCTCGACCGGACCGGGAGCCCGCTCGCGTTCCGTGAATTCGACGGGGTCGGCAACCAGCGCTTCAACCCCCTGCTCGACGCGGGCGCATGGCACGGGTTCACCCTGCCGGCCGAGCCGAGCGAGTACGGCGGCTTCACCGGACCGATGGTGATCGCCGAGGAGTACAGCGTCTTCTTCGCCCACGAACTCGACCGGCTCACGATCAGCGCCGACGGGGACCCGGTCGACCTGTCGAGTGCGACCTCCCAGGAGATCTTCGCCATCCCGGGCGCCCTCGTGCAGAGCTATGACTTCGAGGGCTTCGGGCTAGAGCTCGAACTCCGGTTCGCCGACGACCGCACGGCGCTCGTGCGCACCCGGCTCGTCAACCACACGGCCTCGACCCAGGCGCTCGAGCTCACCTGGACCGGTGAGCTGCTCGACCAGTGGACCCCGACGGCCACGGTCGCCGAGACCTACCCGGACTGGACGCGGTCGATCGAGGCCACGGACGACGGGGTTCGGTTCACGTTCGGGAAGCTCCGCAGCACGTGGACCATCATGCAGAGCGGCAGCGCCGAGTACCGGATCGACCGCACCATCGCCGCCGAGACGACGATCGACAAGGCGGAGCTGAGCTACGCCAGCACCTCGAGCATCGACGTCCCCGCCGACGGCTCGAGTGAGTTCTACACGCTGCACAGCTACGTGCACTCGGACACCGAGGCCGCGGACCTGGACGGCTCTATCGCGGACATCGAGGCCGACCCGGACGCCTACTTCGACGCCTCGATCGAGCGGTGGGAGGGCTACCTGGCCGCCGCCCTGATCGACGAGTCCGCCACGGCCGAGCGCCGCCGGGTGACCGTCAAGGCGGTCGAGACGCTCAACGGCAACTGGCGCTCGCCCGCGGGGGAGATCGAGCACAACGGCATCACCCCCTCGAACACCGCCCGCTGGTTCGACGGACTGTGGGCCTGGGACACCTGGAAGGGTGCGGCCGCCCTCGGGGAGTTCAACCCCGAGATCGCCAAGGACACCATCCGTGCCATGTTCGACTCCCAGATCCAGGCCGACGACCCGGTGCGCCCGCAGGACGCCGGCATGGTCATCGACGCCGTCTTCTACAACAAGCTCGCCGACCGCGGCGGCGACGGCGGGAACTGGAACGAGCGCAACACGAAGCCGCCGCTGACCGCGTGGGCGATCTGGGACATCTACAAGGCGACCGGCGACGTCGACTTCGTGGCCGAGATGTATCCGAAGCTGCGGGCCTACCACGACTGGTGGTACCGGGCCCGCGACCACGACGGCAACGGCATCGCCGAGTACGGCGCCACGAAGCACCCCGCCCACAACGACGAGAACGGCAACATCACCTTCGACGTGCGCTACCCGGGCACCCCGCCCGCCGGGCTGGACTTCACGGGCTGTGAGGAGTCGCGCGGCGTGTTCGCGTGCGCCGGCGACGAGCTCTATCGTGCGGTGCTCGCCGCCGGGGGCTACAACTCGCTCTCCGTCGGTGCCCAGGACGGCGCCGGCTGGGAGTCCGGGATGGACAACGCCGCGCGGTTCGGCTTCATCAACAACGACCAGCTCGAGCAGTACGCGGACGAGGCCTACGACGGCGACCTGGAGCGCGCCCGCAAGGACTGGCAGGTGCTCTTCCTGGAGAACCGGGCCGACGACGGCAGCCTCATCGGCTTCTCGATCAACCAGGAGTCCGTCGAGCTCAACGCCTACCTCGCGATGGAGAAGAACGTGCTGGCCGACATGGCCGTGCTGCTCGGCGAGCCCGACCAGGCCGAGGCCGACCGCCGCGACGCCGAGGAGATCGCGCAGTACGTCAACACGTGCATGTTCGACGAGGAGAGCGGGTTCTACTACGACCGTCAGCTCGCCGAGGACGCCGCCGAGGCCGGCTCGTGCTCCGGCGCGCTGCTGACCGACCGCGGCCGGGGCCCCGAGGGCTGGAGCCCGCTGTGGACGGGGATCGCGCCGGCCGACCAGGCCGCACGCGTGCGTGAGGTCATGCTCGATGAGAACGAGTTCAACACCCTCGTCCCGCTCGGCACCGCCTCCCAGACCAACCCCGCCTACGATCCCGAGATCTACTGGCGTGGGCGCGTGTGGGTGGACCAGTTCTACTTCGGCGTGACCGCCCTGAGCAACTACGGCTACGACGACGACGCGGAGGCGCTCACCGACAAGTTCTTCGCCAACGCGCAGGGACTCGCCGGCGATCAGCCCATCCGGGAGAACTACAACCCCGAGACGGGCGCGATGCAGGGGGCGACGAACTTCACGTGGAGCGCCGCCCACCTGTACATGCTCCTCGACCCGGAGAACGAGGGGCCGACCGAGCCCCCGACCGGCGAGCCCACGGACGAGCCGACCGACCCCACGACGGAGCCGACCGACCCCGGTGAGGACCCGGACCCGACGGACGGGACGAACACGTCCGGTTCCGACGGTTCCGATGCCGCCGACGGTGCTGACGGTTCCGACGGTTCCGCCGGTGCTGACGGTGCCGACAGTGCCGACGGCGCGCCGGGCGGCGCACTGCCGGACACCGGTGCCGGCGGCGCGACCGCCTGGTTCGCGGCGGCGCTCGGACTCCTCGCTGCGGGCGCGTTCGCGCTCGCCTATCGACGACGCTCGCTCACCCACTGAGCCGTCTCGGCGAACAGCGGGCCCCGGTCGCAATGCGGCCGGGGCCCGTTCGCGTCTGGGGAACGGTCCCCGCTCGGGGCGGGATCGCGGGCGTGGTGACCGGCGATAGGGTGAGGGACATGACTACAGAGCGCACCCTCGTCCTCATCAAGCCCGACGGCGTCGCCCGGTCCCTCACCGGGGAGATCCTGCGCCGGGTCGAGGCCAAGGGCTACGTGCTCACCGCCCTCGAGGTGCGTGCCGCCTCCCGGGAGCTCCTGGCCCAGCACTACGCCGAGCACGAGGGCAAGCCGTTCTACGAGCCGCTCGTGGAGTTCATGCTCTCCGGGCCGATCGTGGCCGCCGTCGTGAGCGGCGACCGGGTGATCGAGGGGTTCCGCTCCCTCGCCGGGTCCACGGACCCCACGGGCGCCGCGCCCGGCACGATCCGGGGCGACCTCGGGCGCGACTGGGGCCTGGCCGTGCAGCAGAACCTCGTGCACGGCTCGGACTCGCCCGAGAGCGCCGAGGCCGAGATCGCGCTCTGGTTCCCGGCCCTGTAGCCGAGCTGTAACCGACCTGTAGCCGACGGGGAGTCGGCCGGGTCCACGAACGTCGCCCCGGCGCCCAGTAGGCTGAGCCCGTGCATCTGAAGACGTTGACGCTGCGGGGATTCAAGTCCTTCGCCTCGGCGACGACCCTTCACTTCGAGCCGGGCATCACCGCCGTCGTGGGGCCGAACGGGTCGGGCAAGTCGAACGTCGTGGACGCGCTCGCCTGGGTCATGGGCGAGCAGGGGGCCAAGACCCTGCGCGGCGGCAACATGGCCGACGTCATCTTCGCGGGGACCTCGTCGCGGCCGCCGCTCGGCCGCGCCGAGGTCTCGCTCACGATCGACAACACCGACGGCGCCCTCCCCATCGACTACACCGAGGTGACGATCTCGCGCACGCTGTTCCAGGGGGGCGGCAGCGAGTACGCGATCAACGGCACCTCGTGCCGGCTCCTCGACATCGCCGAGCTCCTCTCCGACTCGGGCCTCGGCCGGGAGATGCACGTGATCGTCGGCCAGGGCCGCCTCGACGCCATGCTCAGCGCCACCCCCGAGGACCGGCGCGGCTTCATCGAGGAGGCCGCCGGCGTGCTCAAGCACCGCAAGCGCAAGGAGAAGGCGCTGCGCAAGCTCGACGGGATGGCCGCCAACCTCGCCCGGGTGGGCGACCTCGTGACGGAGATCCGCCGCCAACTCGGACCGCTGGCCAAGCAGGCCGATATCGCCCGCCGCGCCCACGTGGTGCAGGCGGATCTGCGGGACGCGAAGGCGCGGCTGGTCGCCGACGACTATGTGCAGCTCACGGCCGCCCTCGAGGCCGAGCAGGCCGACGAGAACGCCCTGCGGGCCCGCCGCGAGCAGGTCGAGGACTCCCAGCTCAAGGCCCGGGCCCGGCTCACCGCCCTCGAGGGCGAGGCGGCCGCGGCCGCCCCCGCGCTCAACGAGGCCGCCGAGATGTGGTTCCGGCTCTCGAGCCTGCGCGAACGGCTGCGCGGCACGGCCACCCTCGCCGCCGAGCGGGGCCGCCTCCTCGAGGAGGACGACCGGGCACCGGTCACCGGGCCGGATCCCCGTGACCTCGACGCGCAGGCCGCCCGCGCCCGTGGCACCGAGGGCGAGCTGACCGCCGAGCACACCGCGGCCGCTGCCGCGCTCGAGACCGCCGTCGAACGACGCAGGCACGCGGAGGGGGTCGCGGCCGAGGCCGAGAAGGCCCTCGCCCGGGTGCACCGGGATGCCGCCGACCGCCGTGAGCATCTCGCACGCCTCACGGGCCGGGTCGCGGCGGCCCGCAGCCGACTCGAGGCGACCGAGGCCGAGGTGGAGCGGCTGCGCGCCGGGCATGCCGCGGCCCGCTCCCGCGCCGAGGAGGCGGGGTCCGCCTATGCCCGACTCGAACAGGAGGCGGTCGGTGCCGAGGCCGGCGAGGAGGACCTCGACACCGCCCACGAGGCCGCCCTGGCCCGGCTCACTGCGGCGGAGGAGACGGTCACGAGCCTGACCGAACGACGCCGCGGTACCGGCGGCGAGCTCGCCACCTGGACGGCCCGCCGGGACGCCCTCGACCTGAGCCTCACCCGCCGCGACGCCACCGGCACCCTGCTCGAGGGCGACGTGCCCGGCATCCTCGGCGCATTCGCCGACCGGCTGCAGGTCCGCGCCGGCTACGAGAACGCGATCGCCGCGGCGCTCGGCACCTGGGCGGACGCCGCGGTCGCCGAGACCATCGACGACGCCGCCGCGGCGCTCGAGCGGGTCCGTGCCGACGAGTCCGGAACCGCCCACCTGGTCATCGCCGGGGACGGCGCGCCGGCGCGGCGGCCGGCACCGGTCGCGGGGGAGTGGGCGAGCGACCTCGTCACGCCGGAGCCCGACGTGGCCGGGGCCGTTCTCCTCCTCCTCGAGGGGGTCGTGGTCGTGGACGATCTGACCGAAGCCGCCGACGTGGCCCGGGCCGGCGACCCCGGCGTCGTCGCCGTCACCCGCGGCGGCGACGTCGTCACGGCGACGCGCGCCAGCGGCGGCGCCGGCGACTCCCCGAGCGTGCTCGAACTCCACGCCGCCCGCGACGAGGCCGCGTCCGCGGTCACGGCCGCCGAGCGGGAACTGGCCGGGATCGAGACCGCCCTCGAGCCCGCGCGCGAGGCGCTGCAGCTCGCCCAGTCCGACGCCGATGCCGCCCTGGCCGCCCTGCACGACTCCGACGCCGCGCTCGCCGCCGTGGCCGAACGCCTCGCGCAGCTGGGATCGACCATGCGCGCCGGCCACGCCGAGGCCGAGCGCACCGCGGGGGCGATCGAGGACGCGAACGCGAGCCGGTCGACCATCGCCGCCGAGCTCGCCGAACTCACGGCCACCCTCGCCGCCGCCGAGGGGGAGGCCCGCGACGAGCCCGCCGCCGGTGCCGGGCCCGCCGCCGGTGTCGACCCGGCCACGGCCGCGGCGGAGGCCCGCGACGAGGCCGCCGTCGCCGCCACGACCGCGCGCGGCGCCGAGACCGATGCCGGCTCGTCATGCGCACCCTCGAGGAACGGCTCCGCGCGATCCGGGCGCGCCGCCGCCCTCGAGCGGTCGCGGCCACCGAGCGCCGCACCGCCAGGCCGCCGCCGAGCGCGCCCGGGCCGGGCGGCCCAACGGGTGAGCGCGGACCTCGTCGAGGCGGGGGCCGAACGCGCACTCGCGGCGATCGACACCTCCCTCGCCGCGGCCCAGCGCGCCCGCGACGAGGCCGAGGCGGCCCGGACCGCCCGGGAGACGGAACTCGGCGCCGTCCGCACCCAGGTCGACGCCCTGGCGAGGGAACACGCGGAGCTGACGGACGTCGTCCATAAGGATGAGGTGGCGCGGGCCGGCCAGCGCGCGACGATCGAGGCGCTCGCCACCCGGGCCGCCGACGAGCTCGGGCTCGACCCCGAGGAACTCGTCGAGTCCTACGGCCCGCACCTGCTGATCCCGGCCACCTCGGGCCCGTCGGGCACAGCGGGCGCGGAGGACGACGCGGAGGCCGCGCCCGTGCCGTTCGTCCGCGCGGAGCAGGAGAAGCGGCTCCGGAAGGCCGAGCGCGCCCTCGCGCTCCTCGGCAAGGTCAACCCACTCGCGCTCGAGGAGCACGCGGCGCTCGAGGAACGGCACAACTTCCTCAGCCGTCAGCTCGCCGACATCAAGTCCTCGCGCGCGGACCTGCTGCAGATCGTGGCCGAGATCGACGAGCGGGTCGAGCAGGTCTTCGCCGACGCGTTCGCCGACACCGCGGTGCAGTTCGAGCGGGTGTTCGCCCGGCTCTTCCCCGGCGGCGAGGGCCGACTCCTGCTCACGGACCCCGGCGACCTGCTCACCACCGGTATCGAGGTGGAGGCGCGCCCGCCCGGCAAGAAGGTCAAGCGGCTCTCGCTGCTGTCCGGCGGGGAACGCTCGCTCACGGCGGTCGCGATCCTCGTGGCGATCTTCAAGGCCCGGCCGAGCCCGTTCTACGTCATGGACGAGGTCGAGGCCGCGCTCGACGACACGAACCTCGGGCGCCTCATCGACATCTTCCGCGAGCTGCGCGAGGACTCCCAGCTCATCGTCATCACCCACCAGAAGCGCACGATGGAGGTTGCCGATGCGCTCTACGGCGTGACGATGCGTGGGGACGGCGTCACGACCCTCATCTCCCAGCGGCTCGGTCAGGGGGAACCCGCCTGAGCCCGCCCCTGAGTGCGGATGGGTGAGGGTGGGCGAGGTCACGTGAAGATTCGGTGACGGGCCGGGTGTCCGTGTCCGGCGCGGCGGCGGGGCGGGTGAGAATCGGAACATGACCGCAGCCGTCCTCGCCACCGTCTCGGCCATCGTGTGCGCCTTGATCGTGATCGTCGTGATCCTGGGGACGCGCGGTGGGGACTGGAAGCACGCCTGGTCGCGCTATCGGGGCGCACTGCGGGACCGATCCGCCTTCACCTCCGTGCGGGCCGAGGCCGCCGCGATCGCCGAGCCCGCCGCCCGCACGGGTGATCTGCGGGTCGGCGATCTGTGGACCCTGGGCGAGGCGGAGCCGCACCCACGCGCCTGACCGCGACGGCCCCTGCTTCGTGCGGGGAACGGGCCCTGCTTCGTGAGTGGGGAGGACGACCACCCGGGGTGTGGGGATCGGTCCCCGCTCGGTGGCGCGCGGTCGTTGAGGCAGACTAGGGGATGTGACGGATACCTTCTCCTGGCTCCTGTGGATCGCCCTCGCCATCGTCGTGCTCGTGGTCGGCACGGTCGTGTTCCTGCGTCCCGGCCGCGGTGGCCGGCGCGGCCCCGAGGTGCCGCCGACCCGGCAGACACCGCCCGCCGGCACCGCTGAGCGACCCGAGTCGGACGGCGAGGGGCCCGGCACCGGCGGGGTCGACACCCTCGCGCCGCCGGAGGGCGACGAGTCCGCCGGCGTGCTCGACACCGTCGACATCGACGGGGCGATCGAACAGGCGGCGCCTACCCTCGAGCGCCCCGAGAGCGCCGGCACCCGGATGGAGCGTCTGCGCAGCCGGCTCGCCCGCTCCGGGGCCCTCGGCAGCGCCCTGCTCGCGGTGCTCTCCCGCGACCACCTGACCGAGGCCGACTGGGAGGAACTCGAGGAGACCCTCCTGATCGCCGACGTCGGCTCGGCCCCGACCGATGAGCTCATGAGCGCGCTGCGCACCCGCTCGCGCGTGGCCGGCGCCCTCGACCCGGACTCCGTGCGCGGGGAACTGCGCACCCTCCTGCTCGATCTCGTGAACCCGGCCATGGACCGGAGCCTCGAGACCGCGACCCGCCTCGGCGACGACGGCGAGCCGCACCCGGCGACCATCCTCATGGTCGGCGTCAACGGCACCGGCAAGACCACCACCGCCGGAAAGCTCGCGCGCCTGCTCGTGGCCGAGGAGCGTGACGTCGTCCTCGGCGCCGCCGACACCTTCCGGGCCGCCGCCGCCGACCAACTGCAGACGTGGGGCGAGCGGGTCGGGGTGCCCGTCGTCCGCTCCGACCGGGACGGCGCCGACCCGGCCGCCGTCGCCTTCGACGCGGTCGCCACCGGTCGCGCCGACGGCGCCGACGTGGTGATCGTCGACACGGCCGGCCGGCTGCAGAACAAGGCCGGCCTCATGGACGAACTCGGCAAGGTCGCCCGCGTGGTCGGGCGCGCGGCACCCGTGAGCGAGGTGCTGCTCGTGCTCGACGCCACGACCGGCCAGAACGGCCTGCGCCAGGCCCAGGTCTTCGCCGAGGCCGTCGGCGTGACCGGGATCGTGCTCACCAAGCTCGACGGCACCGCCAAGGGCGGGATCGTCATCGCCGTCCAGCGCGAACTCGGCGTGCCCGTGAAGTTCGTCGGCCTGGGGGAGGGCCCGGACGACCTCGCGCCCTTCAGCGCCGCGGACTTCGTGGACGCCCTCCTGAGCTGAGCACCTATCCTGTAGCAGCACGACCCGATACCCGACGCCTCGAAGGACCGCATCCGTGTTCGCCAGCCTTTCCGACCGGCTCACCGCCAGCCTCAAGTCCCTGCGCGGCAAGGGCCGGCTCACCGACGCCGACATCGACACGACGATCAGCGAGGTGCGCCGGGCCCTGCTCGACGCCGACGTGGCCGTGCCCGCCGTGCGCGCCTTCACCAGCGCGGTGCGGGAGAAGGCCAAGGACGCCGACCTGTCCAAGGCGCTCCAGCCCGGTCAGCAGATCGTCAAGATCGTCAACGACGAACTCATCGAGATCCTCGGCGGCGAGTCCCGGGAGCTGACCCTCGCGAAGCGCCCGCCGACGGTCATCATGCTCGCCGGCCTCCAGGGCGCCGGGAAGACGACGCTGGCCGGGAAGCTCGGCGTCTGGCTGCGCGAGCAGGGGCACACCCCGCTCCTCGTCGCGGCCGACCTCCAGCGACCCAACGCCGTGACCCAGCTGCAGGTCGTGGGCGAGCAGGCCGGCGTGGCCGTGTGGGCGCCCGAGCCCGGCAACGGCGTCGGCGACCCGGTGCTCGTGGCCCGCGCCGGCGTCGAGCACGCCCGCGCCAAGCTCCACGACGTCGTGATCGTCGACACCGCCGGACGCCTCGGCGTCGACGAGGAACTCATGCGGCAGGCCGCGAACATCCGCGACGCCGTGAACCCCGACGAGACCCTCTTCGTGGTCGATGCGATGATCGGCCAGGACGCCGTGACGACGGCCGAGGCCTTCCGTGACGGCGTCGGCTTCACCGGGGTCGTGCTCTCCAAGCTCGACGGCGACGCCCGCGGCGGGGCGGCCCTGTCGATCCGGACGGTCACCGGCCGCCCCGTGCTGTTCGCCTCGACCGGTGAGAAGCTCTCCGACTTCGAGCGCTTCCACCCGGACCGGATGGCCTCGCGCATCCTCGACATGGGCGACATCCTCACCCTGATCGAGCAGGCCGAGAAGGCCTTCGACGAGCAGCAGGCCGCCGAGATCGCCCACAAGATCTCGGGCGACGGCGACTTCACCCTCGCCGACTTCATGGCCCAGATGCAGCAGCTGCGCAAGCTCGGATCGATGAAGAAGATGCTCGGGATGCTGCCCGGCATGGGGCAGATGCGCGACCAGCTCGAGAACTTCGACGAGCGCGAGGTCGACCGGATCGAGGCGATCATCAACTCGATGACCCCCGGTGAGCGCGACAATCCGAAGATCCTCAACGGCTCCCGCCGCAGCCGCATCGCCCGCGGATCCGGCACCACCGTGACCGAGATCAACCAGCTGCTCCAGCGGTTCGACCAGGCCAAGACCATGATGCGTTCGATGGCCAAGAGCGGGGGCCGTGGGATGCCCGGCATGGGGGGCATGCCCGGCATGGGCGGGATGCCCGGTGCGGGCGGCATGGGGTCCCTGCCCGGCAGCGGCAAGAAGTCCCGCGGCCGGATGGCGCCGGCGCCCAAGCGCAAGAAGGGCAAGTCCGGCAATCCCGCCAAGCGCGCCCAGCAGGAACGCGAGGCCGCCTCGCAATCCCAGGCGAGCGCCGGGTCGGCGTTCGGGCAGGCGCCCGAGCCCGCGGACTTCGACCCGGGCAAGCTCCCGAGCGACCTCGGCGACTTCCTCAAGAACTAGCCGCCCGTGACCACGCTGAGCGGCGTCGTCCTCACGGGTGGGGTGGAGCGCGAGCGGGTTCGTATCGACGGCGACCGGCTCACCTTCGCGTCCGCTGCCGGCTGGGAGTCGGGGGAGTCGGGTGAGGCGCCCGAGTCGCCCGAGTCGCTGTTGGGCTGGATCACCCCCGGACTCGTCGATGTGCACTGCCACCTCGGCCTCGGCCCACTCGGCGCGATCGATGAGGCCGCGACCCGCGCCCAGGCGGACGCGGACGTGCGCGCCGGGGTGCTGCTCGTGCGCGATGCCGGGTCACCGGCCGACACGGCGTGGATCCGGCGCGAGACGGGCATGCCCCGCCTCATCCGCGCCGGCCGGCACCTCGCGCGTCCGAAGCGGTACGTGCGCGATTACGCCCACGAGCTCGACGACCCGGACGACCTGCCGGCCGCGATGGCCGCCCAGGCCCGCGCCGGCGACGGCTGGGTCAAGATCGTGGGGGACTGGATCGACCGGAGCGACGGCGCCGCCGCCGACCTGCGGCCCCTGTGGACGGCGAGGCAACTGCGGGAGGGAGTGGCGGCGGCCCACGGCCACGGCGCCCGGGTCATGGTGCACACCTTCGCCACCGAGACGGTCGAGGATCTGCTCGACGCCGGCGTCGACTGCATCGAGCACGGCACCGGCATGACACCCGCCCAGCTCGACCGGGCCGCGGAGGCGGGTGTCGCCGTCACCCCCACGCTCGTGCAGATCGCCAACTTCGCCGCGATCGCCGACCAGGCCGGTGTGAGGTATCCCCGCTATGCCGCACGGATGCGACGCCTGCACGCCCGCCGCCACGAGCAGGTGGCCGCGATGCACGCCGCCGGCGTGCAGATCCTCGTGGGCACCGACGCCGGGGGCCTGATCCGGCACGGCCGGATCGCCGACGAGGCCGCCGAGCTCGTGGCCGCGGGGGTGCCCGCCGCCGATGTCCTCGCCGCCGCGACGTGGGCCGCGCGCACGTATCTCGGGGCGCCCGGGATCGCCGAGGGGGCGCCGGCGGACGTCGTCGTCTACCCGGAGGATCCGCGGACCGACATCGGTGTGCTCGCCCGCCCGAGCGCCGTCTTCCTGCGGGGCCGGCGAGTGCGCTGACGTTCTTCGAGAGCTTCGTGATGTTCAGCGAGAACACAACGTGAGGCCTATCAGGACGGTGTGTACGGCCCGGAGCGTGCCGACGACCCGCAGACCGTCAACAGCGAAGAGCCCCGGACCCTTCGACTATGTTGCGTATTTGCAACGCCGCTGTAGGCTTGGCTCGTGGACCTTGCGGAGCGCATCTCGATGCTGCGTCGCGTGAACGGGCTCAGTGCTCGACAACTCGCGGCGTTGGTCGACGTTGCCCCGACGACGGTGACCCGGATCGAGTCCGGTGCGGTCAGCCCGTCGTTCGATCTGGCTCAGGAGATCCTGACGGTCCTGGGGGAGCCGATCGGATTCACCGGTGCCGCCGACGTCGGGGCGATCGCAGCCGCCCGGTTGGCCTTCGATCCCACGTTGGGCATCGAGATGACGCCGGCCGTCGACGCCTGGCGGCAGCGCTGGGCGCGGATCGGGCTCATCGATGACCGCGGCCGGACGGTCGCCGGCAAAGAAGCCGATCTCCTGTTTCGGGCGGGGCGCGCCGCTCGGCTGACTCGTCGGGCCGGAGCGGTCGGTTTCAAGGCCGGCGCGACCGCATTCGAGCTTGCCGATGCCTTGGGCCCCGCAGGCGTGGACTACGCCGTGACCGGCGATGCCGCTGCGAACCTCTATCGCTCCAGCGCGGGCGAGGCATGGCCGGTCCTCTACGTCGAGGACGTCGAACGCGCAGCCCAGACTGCGGGCCTGGTGCGCAAAGACCCGGTCTCCTTCGGCATGCGCGTCACCCTGATCCCGTTCGACGGGGTGTGTGAGCTCGGGCGCACCACGATCGATGACGTCACGGTGGTGGCACGCGACCAGGTCGTCATCGACGCCTACGGCGGCATCGACCGCATGGCCGAACAGGCCGACATCCTGCTGGGGCGGCGAGTGGCATGAGGGACCTCAAGGCGCCGCGCACCGAGATCGAGTGGAGCCGCCGTGCGATCATCAACGTCGTCGGTGTCCTTGCGGCCCATGCCGAATCGCTGACGTTGGTCGGAGCCCACGCCGTCCTCTTGCGCACGATGGACCTCGACGTGCCGAGGATGCCGACCGGAGACGGCGACCTCGGCGTCACGCCGGGGTTGGTCGGCGATGTGCCCAGCATCGAGGCACTGCTGGCCGAAGCCGGCTACGAACATCGCACCACGGCGCGGCCGGGACTGTGGGGGCGAGAGTCGTACGACGAGCCGGACGGGACGCGGGCGTTCCGGGAGAAGATCGACCTGCTCGCGCCGCACGGCTTGTCGGGCACGGCGAGCCGGACCAGGCGGGGGGTGCCCGCTCTGCAACCAGCGCACGGCAAGCTCGCGGTCGGAAACGCCTTGGGTCTAGAGCTTGCGGCCTTCAATCGATCACCCCTGACGATCACCGACCTCGCCGACGCGCGACTGTCGGCGCGGGTCAACGTGGCCGAGGTCCCTGCGCTGATCCTCGCAAAGGGCTCCAAGATCGGAGAACGGCTGCGGGCGCCGCGCACGGGGCAGGTCCGCGACAAGGACCTCGGCGACCTATGGCGGCTCATGGCCGTGGCCGATCCGGTCGACACGGCCCGGGTGATCGCCGAGTTCGCCGACCACGCCGAGGTCGGGGCGGACGTCCGCCAGAGCATCGAGTGGACGGCCGGGGTCCTCCGCGACCGAGTGAACGTCGAGCGCGCCAAGTCGACGTTCGACACGTTCGTCGATCCGGCCGAGATGGACCATGTCTTCGAGTTGTGGAGGGATACCTTGACCGACTGCGTTGTTGTTCCGTGCCCCGATGAGCGTCGGGGTTAGAAGATGGGCCATCGCGAGTACCGGGCCTCGGGCTTCGACAGTCCAGGCAACCAGCACAACATCATCGCTTTCGTCGGCAACGGGTTCGACGTTCAGGCTCTATCCGACTACGGCTCGGCTGTCGACACGAGGTACGTCAGCTTCTATCACTTCCTGAAGCTTCGTTCATTCGATGAGGGGAATCCGATCCTTCAGGAGATGGAGAAGCTCCGCGAAGAAGGGAAGGAGGACTGGAGTGACGTCGAAGGCGTCGTTGCCGACCTGTTGGCGCGGGACCCTTGGCGCGCGACTGACCTTTCGCAGGCCCTCCGGGACATGCAGGGTGAGTTCTCGGAGTTCCTGAGTCTCGCAGTTCCGAGCGACCTGCTCACGGCCTTGGGATCGGACTCGATGGACCGATCGTTGGCGGTGGGGTCCCTCAGCGGCTTCCTCGGCGACCTCGAGCCCGAGGTCTATCGCCGCATGGGGTTTCCAGGGCGCGTGCAGAACTTCGACGTGTACAACTTCCTGTTCGTCAACTTCAACTACACGCCGTTGCTTGATGACTTCGTCTACCTGGATCAGAAGCAGTTCGATCCACTCCCGTACCGGACGGTCGATCGCAACTTCGTCTTCAAGGGCAACCCGTCCGAGGTGGCGAACGCCCACGTTCGGCCGGGAGACACGTTCTCCTCCTACGTCATGACCGACGTTGTTCACCCGCACGGGCACCAGAGCATTCCGCGATCACTCCTGTTCGGGATCGATGAGCCCGTGCGAACGGCCGGCAATCAGGACCGCGGTTTGCGGCTCGCGAAGCCGTTCTGGGCGCAGAACGAGCGCCGCTACAAGCACCTCTTCGCTGACACGGAGCTCTACATCATCTTCGGCTGTTCGCTCGGCGAATCTGATCGCTGGTGGTGGCGGCACATCGCGGAGTCGCTTGGGCGAGAGCGTTCCACGGATGACGAACGGTTCGAGTATCGACCAGAGTTGATCATCTACTGGTTCAACGGTGGCTCCTCAGTTCTGACGCAGGGTGAAGTTCGAGAGAAGTTCTTCAGCGCGGCCGGGTTGGATGACCCCTCCGACGCCGCCGAGTCTGTGCATGTCGTTCTCTACGACGACTCGACTGAGCGCGCATGGCTGAACACTTCACGCGCCGCGACCTGACCCGTTCGCTCGTCTGGATGGCCCCGGCGCGGGCCCCGTGGCGCCGGACACCTGGGCCATCTGCCCGCGCGAGGTCGCCGCCTGTGACCCGCGCCACAGTCCCGCGGGAGGGGCCGAGTGGCAGCAGGCCCCCGGCATCTGGCAGACTAACCCGCTGTACCCGTGTGCACTCAGCCCTCTCACTGATGCGACACGCGTCCACGAAGATCGTCCGCCGGTTGGCCCCACCTGCAGGCGGCGGTATTCACCCCCCACGAACCAGGAGTGAGCCAACACGTGGCTGTCAAGATCCGTTTGAAGCGTCTCGGCAAGATCCGGGCGCCCTACTACCGTGTCGTCGTCGCCGACTCGCGCACCAAGCGCGACGGTCGCGTGATCGAGGAGATCGGCAAGTACCACCCGACCGAGGAGCCCTCGCTCATCGACATCGACCGGGAGCGCGCGCAGTACTGGCTCGGCGTGGGCGCACAGCCCACCGAGCAGGTGCTCGCACTCCTCAAGGTGACCGGCGACTGGCAGACCCACAAGGGCCTGCCCGGCACCGAGGGCACCCTGACGGTCAAGGCCGAGAAGGGCGACCCGGCCGAGGCCGTCAAGGCCGCCGAGGCGGACGCCGAACTGCGCAAGGCCCGGGCCTCCGAGGCCAAGGCCGCCGCCGCGGCCAAGGCTGCCGAGGCCCCCGCCGACGAGTCCGCGGACACCTCGAACAGCGAGGACTGATGCTCACCGACGCGCTCGACCACCTGGTGCGCGGGATCGTCGACAAGCCCGACGACGTCCAGGTCACCGCGCGGTCGCTGCGCCGCGGGGACCTGCTCGAGGTCCGGGTCCACCCCGACGATCTCGGTCGGGTCATCGGCCGTTCGGGCCGCACCGCGCGAGCGCTGCGGACCGTGATGAACGCGCTCTCCACCGACGGCCCCGTGCGGGTCGACGTGGTGGACGTCGATCGTCGTTGAGATCAGCCGTGAACGGGCCCGCATTGCACAGTGCGGGCCCGTTCGCATGAGCGGAAGGAATCGCCGGCGGTGACTGAGGAACCGATGCTGCTGCGGATCGCCACGATCGGCGCCCCGAACGGGCTGCGCGGGCTCGCACGGCTGCGCCTGCACACCGACCGCCCGACCGAGCGGCTCGCGGTGGGCACGACGCTGACGAGCGCGGCCGGCCCGCTCACGATCGCCGCACTGCTGCGGCGCGAATCCCACTGGTACGCGAGCTTCGAGGGCTACGAGGACCGCACTGCGGTCGAGGGCCTCCGGGGCGTCGAGCTCCTGACCGAGCCCGAGAGTGAACCCGACGCGTGGTACCCGCACGAGCTCGCCGGGCTGCGGGCGGAGGATCCCACCGGCCGGGTGCTCGGCCAGATCCGTGGGCTCGAGTACTACCCGGCCCACGACGTGCTCGTGCTCGCCGAAACCTCCGGGGCGCGCACGCTCGTGCCGTTCGTCGCCGCCATCGTGCCCGTGGTCGACGTTCCCGGCGGGCGGGTCGTGATCGACCCGCCGGCGGGTCTGCTCGCCGGTGATGCCGACGACAGTGCCGATACTGCCGATACTGCCGACCCCGGCGACACAGCCGACAGAGCTGACACCACCGACACGGACGAGCGCCCGTGACCGAGGCGCGGCAACCGGACGGCCCGAACGCCGGGAAGATCGACATCGTGTCGATCTTCCCGGCGTTCCTCGACGTGCTCGAGCTCTCGCTCCTGGGGAAGGCGCGCGCGCAGGGAGACCTGCGGGTCGGCGTCCATGATCTGCGGGACTGGACCACGGACCGGCACCGGACCGTCGACGACACCCCGGCCGGCGGCGGTGCGGGCATGGTCATGCGCCCCGACGTCTGGGGGCGCGCGATCGACGACCTCCTCACAGGCTCGGACCCGGGCGCGCCGGCGACCCTCGTCGTGCCCACCCCGGCGGGGGAGCCGTTCACCCAGCGGATCGCCGGGGAGATCGCCGCCGAGATCGCCGGCGGGGCCCACCTGATCGTGGCCTGCGGCCGGTACGAGGGCATCGACGCCCGCGTGGGCGCCCACTACGCCGCGGCGGGGGTGCGCGTGCGGGAGCTGTCGATCGGCGACTACGTGCTCAACGGGGGCGAGGTCGCCGCGGTCGTGATGATCGAGGCGATCGGGCGCCTCCTGCCCGGGGTCGTGGGTAACCCGCACTCGCTCGTGGAGGAGTCGCACGGCCGGGCGGGCCTGCTCGAGTACCCCGTGTACACGGCCCCGGCGCAGTGGCGCGGACTCGACATCCCCGCGGTGTTGCGCTCCGGCGACCACGGCCGGATCGAGCGGTGGCGGCGCGCCCGGGCCGTGGCCCGCACGGCCGCCGTCCGCCCCGACCTCCTGGCCGCCCACGAGGTGAGCGTGCGCCGCGCCCGGCTCTCCGACGCCGCCGACCTTGCCGACGTCGCGGCCCGCACCTTCCCGCTCGCCTGCCCGCCCGGATTCCCGCCCGCGGAGGCGGCGGCCTTCGTTGCGGAGAACCTGACCGCGGCCGCGTTCCGGGGCTGGGCCAAGGCGCGGCGGCGACAGCTCTGGCTCGCCGAGGTCGCCGGGGCCGTCGTGGGCTACGCGATGGTCGTGCTCGACCACCGGGGCCCCCTCGCGCCCACTGTGTTGACCGGGTCCACTGGGCCGAGTGGGCCGGCCGGCCGGGTCGGCGACCTGAACAAGGTCTACGTGCTGCCCGAGCACCACGGCAGCGGCGTCGCGGACCGGCTGCTCGAGGCCGCGATCGAGGGCGCCGCCGCGGCCGGGATGGCCCGCCTGTGGCTCGGCGTGAACCAACGCAACGCCCGCGCCCAGGCCTTCTACCGGCGTCATTCATTCGCCGTCGCGGGGGAGCGCACGTTCACCGTCGGCGCGCGCGTCGAGGACGACTACGTGATGGAGCGCACGCTCGACCCGGATGGATTTCCACCGCGGCCCGGGGTGTGACAAACTTCAGCGACGGCCCGGTGAGCCGCCGGTTCGCTCTGCCGCGGGGGAGCGACCATCCACACGATCACCGGCCCACCCTGATCACGGCGGAACCACCGCCCGAACATTCGCTCTTGACCCGAGGCAAGCGCGGGAAGGCACACCATGCAGAAACTGGATTCGATCGACGCGGGCTCCCTCAAGGAGATCCCGCAGTTCCGGGCCGGTGACACGGTCAAGGTGCACGTGAACATCGTGGAAGGCAGCCGCTCGCGCGTGCAGATCTTCCAGGGCGTTGTGCTCGGGCGCCAGGGCAGTGGCCTGCGGGAGACGTGCCGCGTGCGCAAGTTCTCCTTCGGTGTCGGCGTCGAGCGTGTGTTCCCGCTGCACTCGCCCACGGTCGACAAGATCGAGGTCGTCACCCGCGGTGACGTGCGCCGCGCGAAGCTGTACTACCTGCGCGATCGCAAGGGCAAGGCGACCCGCGTCAAGGAACTGCGCGAGACCGCGAACTGAGTTGACCTACGAAGGTCCTGACTCGGCCGGGCAGGAGGATGTCGACCCCATCGGGGACGGCGTCCCCTCCCGGCCGCCGTCGTTCCCGCCCGCGGATCCGCATCGGCTCCCGCCGGCCGACCGACCCCGACAGGTGATCGTCGGTCGATCGGGGACGACGGAGCCTCCCGCGCAGCGACGTGGCGGCACGGCCTCGGGTCGGCCGGGTGCGCAGAGTCAGGGCGTGCTCGGGTTCCTGCGCGAGGCCGCGATCGTGGTGGTCGCCGCGCTCGTCATCTCCCTCGTGATCAAGACCTTCTTCGCTCAGGCGTTCTACATCCCGAGCGAGTCGATGGAGGACACGCTCAAGGTTGACGACCGCCTCATCGTGAACAAGCTCCGGCCCGGCCCGCTCGACATCCAACGCGGCGACGTCGTGGTGTTCGTGGACCCGGGCGGCTGGCTGCGGCCGCACTACGAGGAGCCGACCGTGGTCCAGCAGGTGCTCACGTGGGTGGGCCTGCTGCCCGCGGACGCCGGCGAGCACCTCATCAAGCGGGTCATCGGCCTGCCCGGCGACGAGGTGGCCTGCTGTGACGACCAGGGCCGCGTGACCGTCAACGGCGCGCCCCTGGACGAGCCGTACATCAAGCCGGGCGCGGTGCCGAGCGAGAAGACCTTCGACGAGACCGTGCCCGCCGAACACCTGTGGGTCATGGGTGACAACCGCCCCAGGTCGCAGGATTCGCGGTACTCCCAGGGCGCGGTCGGCGGGGGCTTCGTGCCGATCGACAACGTTGTGGGCACCGCCTGGGTGCGGGTGTGGCCGCTCGACCGGCTCGGCATGATCGGACGCTCGGGCGAGACGTTCGCCGACGTGCCCGATCCCGGCACCCGGGAACCGGCTCCGGACCAGGAGACCGCGGGCGACTGAGGCCCGCGTTACCGTAGGAGCCATGCCCGCATCCGCCCCCACGCGCACGCTCGAGAAGGAGCTGCTGGCCTCCCACGCGCGGATCGCAGGCATGGACGAGGTCGGCCGGGGCGCCCTCGCCGGGCCGGTGAGCGTCGGGGTCGTGGTCGTGGACGGCTCGACCGGGCGGCTGCCGGCCGGGCTGCGCGATTCCAAGCTCCTCACCCCCGAGGCCCGGATGCGACTGTTGGATCCGATCCGCCGCTGGTGCGTGGCCGGCGCGGTCGGGCACGCGAGCCCGGCCGAGATCGACGCGTACGGCATCATCGCGGCGCTGCGCCTGGCCGGGCACCGGGCGCTGGCGCAGGTGTGCGGGGCCGGCTGCGTGCCGGATCTCGTGCTGCTCGACGGCGTGCACGACTGGCTCACCCCGGTGCAGCCGCAGGTGCCCGTGCTTCCGGCGCTGCCGGGGCCGGCGCTGCCCGGTGCGGTGCTGCCGGGTGCGGTGCTGCCGGGTGCGGTGCTGCCGGGTGCGGTTCAGTCGGAGCAGATCCGGCCGGGGCAGATCCGGCCAGGGACGGTGCAGTCGGACGGCGCCGGCGGCCAGCCGGCACGTGGCGGCCGGGAGTCCGCACCGCTGGGCTGCCCGCCGGTGCAGACCCACGTCAAGGGCGACCTGCGCATCAGCGCGATCGCCGCCGCCTCCGTGCTCGCCAAGACCGAGCGTGACGAGATGATGGTCGGCCACCACGAGGCGTATCCGGGCTTCGGGTGGGACTCGAACAAGGGATACGCGGCCGCCGCCCACACCGACGCGTTGCGGCGCCTCGGCCCCTCGCCGCTGCACCGGCGGTCGTGGCGGCTCCCGGGCGTCGAGCCCACGTTCGTGCAGGCCGGCCTGCTCGACTAGCGCCCCAGGCGGTTGAGTATCGCGCCGACCAGGGCCGTTCCATGGTTCTCGGCGTCGACCAGGGCCGTTCCGCTGTTCCCGGCGCCGACCAGGGCCGTTCCGCTGTTCCCGGCGCCGACCAGGGCCGAATCGTCATTCTCGTCGGTGACCAGGGCGAAGGCGGCGGTCTCGGCCGAGATTCCCGGGGTTCCACCCTGGTCGCCGGCTGGTCGAGCCGGTCGGCGGGCCGGTCGGTCGAGCGACCAGGGTCGTTCCGCTGTTCCTCCGGCGGCCAGGGTCGTTCCATGGTTCCCGGCGCCGACCAGGGCCGTTCCGCTGTTCCCGGCGCCGACCAGGGCCGAATCGTCATTCTCGTCGGTGACCAGGGCGAAGGCGGCGGTCTCGGCCGAGATTCCCGGGGTTCCACCCTGGTCGGCGGCTGGTCGAGCCGGTCGGCGGGCCGGTCGGTCGAGCGACCAGGGTCGTTCCGCTGTTCCCGCCGGCGGCCAGGGTCGTTCCATGGTTCTCGGCGCCGACCAGGGCCGAATCGTCATTCTCGTCGGTGACCAGGGCGAAGGCAGCGGTTTCGGCCGGGATTTCCGGGGTTCCACCCTGGTCGCCGGGTGCTCGAGCCCACCAGTCGAGCCCACGAGCCGAGCCCACCAGTCGAGCCCACCAGCCGAGCCCACCAGCCGATCCCGCCAGCCGAGCCCGCCAGCCGGGCTCGTCGGGCGGCCGGGCGAGTCGGTCAGCGAGCCGGGTGCTGCGCGGGCCGCAGTCGCGCCAGGGCCGCGTCGACCTGAGCTTCGAAACCCGGGGCGCAGTTCGGGGGCAGGCTCGAGGTCGGGAACCAGCGCACGTCCTTGCTCTCCGGGCTCACCACGGGCGGCCGCGGCTCCGCGGTGAGCGCATAGACCACGTCCCAGTGGGCCCGGCACCGGCCGAACTCGGATGCCAGCTCGTGCCGGTTCAGGTCGATGGGCAGATCCCGCGTCGCGACGACGTCACTCAGCCCGCTCTCCTCCCGCGCCTCCCGCAGCGCCCCCGCGAGCGGGGTGGGATCGTCGGCCTCGAGGTGGCCGCCGAGCTGCACCCAGAAGCCGGCCTTGCCGTGCAGGCACAGCAGGATCTGCGCGAGGTCGGGGGTGAAGACCATGGCCGAGGCGGTGAAGTGCTCGGGGCCGGTGCGGTGCACGCGCCCCGGATCGGCGGCGAGGAAGGCGGCGTACTCTGCCCGCAGCGGCTCGCCGGCCGCCCACGGTTCGGCCCCGAGGGCGACGAGGGTGGTCGAGAGGGCGGCGGCGAGATCGGGCACCCGACCAGGGTAGGGGGCGCGGCCGGCCGGGCCCGGGAGCCCCGCCGCGAATGGGAGCCTCGCCGAACGCGGGATTCCGTCGAGGTGACCGGGGCCGGACCTCGACACGATCCCGCGTTCGAGGCCGCGGCCGGCGGCGGATGGGGGATGATGGGTCACGTGAGTGCAGAGGACCTGGAGAAGTACGAGACCGACGCCGAACTCGAGCTCTACCGCGAGTATCGCGACGTCGTGCATCTGTTCAGCTACGTGGTCGAGACCGAGCGCCGGTTCTACCTGGCCAATCAGGTGGATCTGCAGGTGCGCTCGGCGGGCGGGGAGGTGTTCTTCGAGCTGACCCTGGCCGACGCCTGGGTGTGGGACGTCTATCGCTCCGCCCGGTTCGTCAAGTCCGTCCGCGTGGTCACGTTCAAGGACGTGAACGTGGAGGAACTCGCCAAGGCCGACCTGGAACTCCCCTGAGGCACGGCCGCTCGTGAGCACGGCGGGGGGCCGATTCGAGGACGCCGCGGACGGCGGCCCGCTGCGGCTGGACCTGCGCAGCATCGACGGCCACGACTTCCAGGTGCTCCGCCGGTTCGCCTACGTCAGCGCGGAATACGAGGAGCCGTTCGTGGCGCCGTCCGATCCGGACACGTTCCGCACCGACCTGGCCTCCGTGCCGTGGATCTTCACCTGGCTCGTGCCCCGCAGCGGCATCTTCCTGCCGGCCGCGGTCCTGCACGATGCGACCGTGCGCCGCTGCTACACCGGTCCGTACCTCGATCGCGCCGGCGCCGACCGGCTGTTCCGCCGCGCGGCCCGCGACCTCGGCACCGGCGTGATCCGCTGCTGGCTCATGTGGGCGGCGGTCACGATGGCCACGCTGTGGTCGCGGCCGCGCGCCCGCTGGTACTGGCGGGGCGTCGTCGCGGGGCTCATCGCGGCGGTCGTCGTGCTCGGGGCCCTCGCCACGGGCGACCTGTTCGGGGTCGGGCCCGGGGTGCCGTGGATGGGGCACGGGCCGCTGTGGACCCGGATCCTCGGCGGTGCGGCCGGGGCGCTCGTCATCCCCTCCGTGCTCGCCCTCAGCTGGGGACGGCGGCTCGCGCCCGCGGGCGTCATCGCCGGGATCACGCTCGCGTTCCTCCTGCACGTGACCGTGGCGATCGCGGTGCTCTACGCCCTCTACCGGCTGCTGGAACGGCTCGTGAGCGGCCCGAGTCTCGGAGCGCGTCCGCCCGCGGGCTGACCCGCGGTACCACCCCTGAGGGGTGAGCCGAACCGTCCCGGGCGAGCAACGCCGTCCACAGGCGACCTCTCGATCCACAGCCCGGCCGGCCCGCGCCGCACGCCCGGGCCGCGCTGCGCCACGATGACGGGACATCGAGCGAGAGGGCGGTGATCGGGATGCAGCCACTGCAGATCGGGCGCGCCGGGGAATGCGTCGCCCGGGCCTACCTGGGCGAGCGCGGCTGGCGGATCCACGACGCGAATTGGCACTGCCGGTACGGCGAGATCGACCTCGTCGCCTCCCGGGGCACGGTGCTCGCGTTCATCGAGGTGAAGACGCGCACCTCGACCGCCCACGGCCACCCGCTCGAGGCGATCACCGCGCGCAAGCTCGCCCGGCTGCGTCGACTCTCGGCGGCATGGCTCGCGAGCCACGAACACGAGCCCCCCGAGATCCGCCTCGACCTCATCGCGATCCTTGCGCCCCGGTCGGGACCGGTGCGGCTCGAGCACGTGCGGGGCATCGGATGAGCCGGCAGGGCCTGGGCAGCACGATGGCCGTCTCGCTCGTGGGGCTGCAGGGCGATATCGTCGGGGTGGAGGCGCAGGTGAGCGACGGCCTGCCGCAGTTCCGGATCGTCGGCCTGCCCGATACGGCACTCGCCGAGGCGCGCGATCGGGTGCGGGCCGCGATCCAGTCCACCGGCCTGACCTGGGCGCTGCGGCGGATCACCGTCGGCCTCACCCCCGCGGAACTGCCCAAGTCCGGGTCGATCTTCGACCTCGCGATCGCCGTGGCCGTGCTCCGCGCCCAGGGGAGCCTGCCGGGCGGCGGCGAGCACGTGCATCTGGGCGAGCTCGGTCTCGACGGCGCCCTGCACCCCGTGCGCGGGATCCTGCCCGCCGTGGCCGCCGCTGTGGCGCGTGGCCGGCCGCGGATCGTGGTCCCGGCCGCGAACCGTGCCGAGGCCGAGCTCGTTCCGGGCGCCCGGGTGGTCGGCGCCGGTCACCTCGCCGAGGTCGTGCGCCTGCACGGCGGGCGTGCGGACGACGCCCCCGCCCCTCCCGTAGCCGCCGCACCCGCCCCGCTCGCACCCGCCGCACCCGCCGGTGGCCTGGCCGGCCCGGCCGACCTGGCCGATGTGGTCGGTCAGCACGAGGCCCGGGCCGCCCTCGAGATCGCCGCTGCCGGCGGGCATCACCTGTTCATGAGCGGCCCGCCGGGCACCGGCAAGACGATGCTCGCGGCCCGGCTGCCGGGGCTGCTGCCGGATCTGAGCGAGGCGCAGGCGATCGAGGTGACCGGGATCCACTCGATGTCCGGTACGTTCGACCCCGCCCGCGGCCTGCTTCGCCGGCCGCCGTTCGAGGCACCGCACCACAGCGCCACGATGGCCTCGATCGTCGGGGGCGGATCGGGGATCCCGCGGCCGGGGTCGGCCTCGCGCGCCCACCTCGGCGTGCTCTTCCTCGACGAGTCGCCCGAGTTCGCCCCGCACGTGCTCGACTCGCTGCGCCAGCCGCTCGAACACGGTGAGCTCGTGCTGCAGCGCTCCTACGCCAGCGCCCGCTACCCCGCCCGGTTCCAACTCGTGCTCGCCGCCAACCCCTGCCCGTGCGGGAAGGGGAGCGGCAAGGGCATCGACTGCACCTGCTCCGCGCAGGTGCGGCGGCGGTACGAGAACCGACTCTCGGGCCCACTCCTCGACCGGGTCGACATCCGGGTGACCGTCGGGCGGATCACCCGCGTCGAGGCCGCCCGCGCCGGCGAGGACACCGCGACCGTCGCGGCTCGGGTGCGGCGGGCCCGCCATCGCCAGCGCGAGCGGCTCGCGGGCACCCCGTGGGGCACGAACGGCGAGGTGCCCGGGCCGTGGCTGCGGGAGCAGACCAAGCAGGTCGCTCCGGACTGCCTCCGGTTGCTCGAGCGCCAGCTCGATCAGGGCCGTCTCAGCCTGCGCGGCATCGACCGGGTGCTGCGGCTCGCCTGGACCGTCGCCGATCTCGCCGGTGCCGAACGCCCGCGGGTCGACCACCTCGGCACCGCCCTCGTGCTGCGCTCTGGAGGCGAACATGACCCCGCTCTCATATGACGCGACCGATCCGCTGCTGGCGCGGATCGCCTGGTCGCGAATCATCGAACCCGGCGATCGGGTCGCCGGCTGCCTCCTCGCGGGCATCGGCCCGGTCGCGGCCCTCGACTGGCTGGCCACCGGCGGGGCGGACGGTCCCCCGGGGATGCCCCCACATGCGGCCTGGGCCCGCAGCGCCCGCAACTGGCGGCCCCGACTGCGCGACCTCGACCCGCGCCGCGAACACGACGCGATCGACCGCCTCGCCGGTGCCGTGCTCACCCCGGAGGGGGCCGGGTGGCCCGCCGGGCTGACCGACCTGGGCCCCGGGGCGCCGCCGTGCCTGTGGGTGCGCGGCGTGATCGAGGCGATCTCCCGGCCGGCCGTGTCCCTCGTCGGCGCGCGCGCCTGCACCCACTACGGGCAGCACGTGACCGGCCGGCTCGCCGGTGCGGCCGCCGACGCCGGGCTCGTGGTCACCTCCGGTGGCGCGTTCGGCATCGACGCGGCCGCCCACCGGGCCACCCTCGAGGTCGGCGGCACGACCGTCGCCTATCAGGCCGGGGGAGTCGACCGGTTCTACCCGGGCGCGCACACCCCGCTGCTCGAGTCCGTGATCGAGCGCGGCGCGGTCGTCTCCGAGGCGCCACCCGGCTCGGCGCCGATGCGCCAGCGATTCCTCCAGCGCAACCGCCTCATCGCCGCGGCCACGGCCGCCGTCGTGGTGGTCGAGGCGGCTTGGCGCAGCGGCGCGCTGAGCACGGCCCATCATGCCGCCGGCCTGCTCCGGCCCGTCGGGGCCGTGCCCGGGCCGGTCACCTCGCCGGCCAGCGCGGGCTGCCACCGGCTCCTGCGCGACCAGGTCGCCACCTGCATCACGGACGAGGAGGAGCTGCTCGAGCTCGCCGGACCGATCGGCTCGGTCGACCCGCGCCCGGCGGAGGTGCCCGCGGGGCTCCTCGACGACCTCGATCCGGAGACGGCGCAGGTCCTCGACGCCCTGCCCGTGCGCGCGGCGACCGGCGTCGACGCGCTCGTGCGGGTCGCCGGGCTCGCCCCCGCGGCCGTCATCCGCGCGCTCGGGGTGCTCGAACTGGCCGGGAAGGTCGCCCGGCACGGCGACGGCTGGCGGCGGGCCCGATGAGCAGTCGCCGC